>NZ_PBYA01000002.1 GCF_002729955.1 Salinisphaera sp.
TTAGCCATGGCTGATTCTCAAGTGGCGAATCACTATCGTAGTGAACTTGACGCCGCGCGTGACTCCAACAATGGGTTTCAAGTCTTCGACGCTCTTGGCGGGTGGACACGTGTGGCCACTTCAAACCAACGCAGAGTTCAAGACAAGCGACCTATGTTGGAAGGCATACGGCAAGCGGTCGACGAACTGTTGCCCACATCTCTCCGTGGCCTTCTCGTCATCAAGCCTCCAAAACAGCTCCCTGGCAAGGTCCTTCCTGAGATGCTTTCGGTCGACGACAAGCTGGGCAGAGCGGCAGCCAAGTCTGTCTGTCGCTTCAATGGGGGTAACGGTGGGCTCGTGAATCCCGACAACCTGACTAAACCACAACGGGCTGTGGTTGACTTCTGTCTTGCTCGGTTCGCACCGCCGAATCAACTCACTCGTTGGCCTGATACCTTGTTCCATATTCTCAAGAGGAAGTTCCCTGGAGACCTCACGCGTGAAAACATTCACCGGGACAAGGCCGTCGCTGCGTATGCTAATGAGATGTATTATGCACGACCCCCTACTGGTGTCGCTGGTCGTGGCTCTCATGTCCTCGTTCTCTCTCTCACCGGTTCCGCGAAGCCTGGGTCCGACAAGACCAAGGACCGCAAACTTAAGAAAGCTGAGAAAGCCAAGAAGGCTAAGGAGAAGGCTGAGGAGAAGGCTGACAAGGAAGCGGCCGACGACGCTGCTGCCGACGCCTCGTCAAACGGCACCGCTGATGGATCCAACCCCGCTGCTACGCCGCCAGACTCTGGTCCCGATGCTGATCGACGCTCCGTCCCTTTGACAGACGTGGAACGAGAGTTTGTCAGAGAGGCTAAGCTACGTCGCGACGAGATTCTTACTACTCGTGCAGCTCGCGACCAAGCCGCCACTGTCAAAGCCGTGGCTGATTCTGCTGGGGTCGCAGCAGCTACAAGTGTCGTCAATCAGCTCCAGGCTCATGCCACTGGTATGACGCCAGTGAAAGTCCAAGCGGCACCACCTCAGCCACAGGCAGAGGAGACCCCTTCTGCTATCATAAAGCGGGAGAACGCGGAGCTCGACCTCCTCAGAGGGCAGCTCCGCCGTTACGGTCATTGAGCCTCGGCCTCGTGCCGGGACTCCGCGGGTGATGAGAACACCCGCACCTGCTCTCGCTGCAGCCTGGCACAGGCTTCAGCGGGGGCCTCCGGCGTGCTGATGACGGCATCGACGGATCAAGCAATGACTTTGCCCTTGCTATCCGATGCGGTGGTGGATGAAACTTCTCCGTCGTCGTCTGACGCCACGCCTGGCGTCTACACGCCACTTTCTGGTCTGAATTCTTTCCTTCACGGCGAGGATTCGGATGGACCACCTTCCGGTGCTGCCCCTCCGCTTGCTTCAGAGGATCCGCAGCATCCAGATGTCTCTTTTGCTCATTCTTTGGTCAATTCTTTTCTTCGTACTTCCATGTCCGAATCGGAGAATGGGGGGGGAATACCGCACGACAAAAGCGACACACATCCTGACTCGATTCTTTGCTATCTTCGAGCCTTGAATGATCGCAAGATTACTTATCAGGAAACCAAGGAAGCTATGACTTCCGATCGATGTGACTCCAGCCTTCACGCTGCTGAGATGGCCAGCATCGAAAAACACTCGGTGATGTCGGTCGGGGCCGACGGGAATGCACAAGCAGCTCATGAGCGCCAGTACCTCTCCGAACTCCTCACCGCCGCCAACAGTCTCGACAAACAAATGGGCACTCACGAAACAACTGGTGCCGACTTTCGTTGTGACTATCACAAGCTGCCTGAACTTTCGATTCCTGCAGCACCTGTCTCAGCACAGGACCGTCCTACGGATAGCCCGACTGAGGTTGCTTTCAACTTAGTTATGTCACTCTTCAAGAAGACATGGGCAGCTATGGACTCAGGTGCAATGAAACACCTATTCGATGACAGCATCGCTCTCGAGAATGAGAGATCTCCAATGCCAGGAGAAACCATGATGTCCGCTTCTGGGCACGTCATCAGACCTTCAAAGGTCGGCGACTTNCAACTCCAAGCNAAAGACCCTGTAACGGGTGAAAGCCTGGGACATATCACTCTCAACGATGTGTCAGCTCTGAAGAATTCGCCACTGAACTTGATCAGCGTTTCGATGCTGGTTGAGCAGGGATCACGAGTGAACTTTGAAAAGGGGAACTCATATCTAGAGTGGAAAGGCAAAAGACTACCACTCGTCGAGCGGAACGGGGTTTATCTGGTGAACCTCACTGACTTCGTAGCGGCAGACACGGCTCTGGGACTTATGGACCAAGACCACGAATACGACTCCATCGAATACAACGGAGTCGCCTGTCCCGTGGTCTCTGACATGCAATTACTGCATGAACGTCTCGGGCACCAGAAGGGGATTGATGTCAAGTTCCTCATCGATCATGATGTCGTCCGCGGCATCAAACTTCGAAACACTGCCAAGGCATCATGCACCAAGCATGACCCATGCCATAAGGATAATTGCCTCACCTGCTCACGCTTTGTGCCTAAAGCCAAGCACGTGAATTCCACACGCGAAGCGTCTCCAACCGCAAAACAAATCGGGGACATCGTCTCAATCGACATATTCGGGGAAATGCCTGAGTCGATTCTCGGAGGCTACAAGTACGGCTTGTGCTGCATCGATCAGTACTCACGATTTTCTGTCGTCTTCTATTTGAAAACCAAGGAGACAGAGGAGATTTTGGAGTGTCTTGATAGCCTCATTCGAATATACGCTCGACACAATCACATAATCAAGTGTATTCAATCTGATAATGATCCGTCATTCGGTGGGTTCTACGATCAGACCAACTACGACACAAGCGGCAACGCTGACGCCGACGGGGCCACACCCGTCGTGGATCGGAACTCGGTGTTCGACAAATTCCTCCACAAACGAGGGATCCATCATCGACTCTCTCCAGTGTACGTACCCCAGTTAAACGGCGTGGTGGAAAGTGCAATCGGTTCGATAAAGAAACGAGCCAACTCAATGCTCTATGCCGCCCGTCTGCACGGGAGTCTCTGGCCCTTCGCGGTCCATCACTCCAATTGGTTACGAGTGAGACTCCCTGTGAAAGGGTTCCTTGACGAGATCACGCCCTGGGAACTATTCACGAATCAAAAACCAGACTTCACATACCTACGGTGCTTCGGGGCGGATTGCTACGAAGCCATCCCAGCAGACAGGAAGTCTTTCCGACGATAAGTTCTCCAAGACCAAGAATCTTTTGGGGACCGTCAAAACCCGCAGGTGGCTATACATCGGTNTCAGCGAGGACCGTATCGGAATGCGTGTCTTCGATCCCGAGACTCGAGAAGTCGCCACGCGGTGGCATTTAACGTTCAACGAGCAAGCTATGCGTCAACGGACTTCGCGATTGCGTGAGTTCGACGATCAGATGGAAGCTTATAAGAAGGGACGGTGGCAGACNCTCCACCCTCTCATCGCGGACGATTACGACATGTTCAATGCCACTCCGGAAGCACTGCATTCCGCTCTACGCTTTCGGAGTATATTCCAGGATCACACGCGCCGCAGTGTTCCAAAGAAACCCGTTGGATCGAACTTCGAGCCCGACTCAGCGGGGGCAGTAGACCAAGTCCACTGCCGACAAGAGGCCGCAGAACCAGCAGCAGGTTCAGCGGGGGGCGAGGAATGGCCCGAACCTCATCAAGCTCTTCCAGATGAAGGTCACGATGACCTCATCCCTGACATACTACACATGTCCAAGGCCAAGGANAGCAATCTCGAAGAGAAAGAGAACTNTGAAGATCCCAATTCCGTCTTGCAAGCGGACGAACTGTCACCACTCGATATAGACAGTGCGGCCGAGGTTTCGGGACCCCTCTCAGAACTTTCACTAAAACGAGATAAGGCAATGCGCGATATGCATCTTTTGTCATCAGGAAGGCCGATCCGATATCTGTCTAGTCACCCTGCTGGAAAAGAACTCAAGCACATTACCGCCGAGGACAAAGCCTTTGTCCGTAAGGCACACGACGAAAACTTCAAGGTGGAGTTCCATCCTAGTCCATGGACTGCTTTCAATCTGAAGAAGGCAGGCACCGATTCGCATGANAGATACGCTGCGTACTCAAAAGCCACCACCCTTCAGGAAGTTTTAGTCATCGCCCAGACCACCAAGCGAGGTCACGGAGGGCGAAAAGGAAGCGCCATTACAAGCAAGGCGTGGGCAGACATATGGTCAGACTACAAATTCGGTCTAATCACCTTTCCTGGAAACGAGCCCACGCACCCAGACCACTTCGTCGACAGTCAGGACTTGGCTGACCGTCATGGAGTACCANTCTGCTGTAATGTCCTATCGTTTGACGCACATGATCCCACAACNGTGATNAATAGCTACCGTCACGAACGATTCGTGGATTCCGTCATGGCCAACCCGTTNTCTTGTCTCATGCAGTCGCTATCCGATATGGCGGGGCCCGAAGACAAGGACACAGACGAGTTGTCTGTCATCATGTCGAGTGTGATGACGGATCATGCGACCAAGGAACCAGTCTTAGGCACTGATCGAAAGACGCTACCTCCCTATCCCGAAGGTTACAATCCACTTGAGGACGAAGCCTTTGTGAACGCCGAGGACCCCGACGGGTATCGAGGCGTGAAGAAACTACCGGAGCTCCATCAGAGACCATACCATGAGGCCATCGAAGCTGAGTGGGACGGTCTCATCGGCATTGGAACATTCCAGGTGGTCCCAGTCTCGCAAGCAGATGGCTCGCAGACATTCGGCTGCCGATGGGTCCTGAAGAAGAAAAAAGGATCGGACGGCAAGATCTCAAAGGTCAAGGCACGTCTTGTGTGCCAGGGATTTTCGCAAATCGANTCAATCCACTATGAGCCGGATCAATTATACGCAAGCGTTATGTCATACAACACCTTCAGAATGTTGTTGTCTATCTGCTGCGCGGAAGGTTTGCAACTACATCAACGGGATGTCTCACAAGCATTCGTGCAGGCATCATTGGACCGTCCCTTGTATATGCGACTTCCTGAACATTACAAGTGCCCCGGATACGTCCTTCGACTCATTCGGTCTCTCTACGGCACGAAGCAGGCAGCGTTCCTTTGGAGCCAGTGCCTGCGCACGCACTTGGAATCCCATGGTTTCAAGCGGTTGATATCCGACGGTTCAGTCTACGTTAAGGAGTGGACCACCGAACCGACACCTGCGGCTCATCCACGAGCTCAGGAACCTCAAGCGGAGTCAACCATCCGAGAGCCAGTCCCCGGAGTGGGAAGCCGGCCTCCTCAGTCGACTACGACACAACACAAGCTTATCGTCGCCACGTATGTGGACGACCTCACAGTACTGTCCACTGACGATCAAGCAACACGGCATTTTGATACCATAATGGAGTCAAGGTTCCCAATGCAACCCACAGAGGCAAGACAAGTCTCTGAGGCCATGAACAGTAAGGGGTGGATCCTCGGCAGTGAGATCCGCTACGACCAGGAACTCGGGATACTCGAGATCAATCAACGCCAGGCCATCGAGTCTCTAGCAGAGAAGTATGGATTAACGGAGTTGTCAAAGTATCCTAGCGAGCCGATGAAGATGTCGGACAAACTCGCACCAGTCGAAGCCCCTGAAATGCCCTATGAAGAATATCTCTCGATCGTGGGATCCCTACTACACATTTGCAATGTGACACGCAGCGATTGCATGTTTGCTGTCGGGTTTCTGGCCCGTCATGGCAGCCGTCCCTCACTCAATCATTTCGAGGCGGCGAAGAACGTGGTCGCATTCTTGTACAACACGAAGCATCGAGCCGTTCAGTACGTGCGTGACGCCTCCATGGCGAAAGGAAGGATTCCATATGCATCTCAAGACTTAGCAAATCGGCTCAGAATGTTTGTCGACGCCGATTTCGCCGGGACCGTTGCATCAGCACGATCAACATCCGGGAGAGTTGCTTTTATGAATCAAGGGGTGGTCTCTGCCAAATCTCAACTGCAAAAGTTAGTGGCTTTAAGCACGTCCGAAGCTGAGACGATCGCACTCTGCGAGTCAATCAAGGACGCACTGTCACTCAAGCTGCTGTGTGAAGAACTATGCCTTCGGCCTGAGAGCGAGCTAGTTCCGATCCATGAGGATAATGTCTCATGNAGAGAAATGGCGATGAATGACAAAGCATATGATAAGGCACGTCATTTCAAGACCCGGGTAGCATTCAACCANCATCATTGCCGTGGTGATGACAGAACAATTGACCTATTGATGACTCCGACCCATCTGATGGTCGCCGATGGTTACACGAAAGCTCTCGAGGGGCAATCGTTCATCAATTTCATGGAGTGGGTCACATCTGAATCGTTCTTCGATAAGTCATCACAATCAGTACATGCACAAGTCTCTGAGCGAGCGGGGGAACAGAAATCCCATAACGCTCAACCAGTTAGTCAGTCTACACCGGTNATAACNGGATCACTCNTNGACCNGCTCCNNGCNNGNACGGTCTTTGGGGGGATGGGGACGACNNACACTCNGNCGACTNTGCANGTACCGCTCGCATCTAACGCTTCCTCAACACCAGACGCCGAGCNTCGTAAGTCTTCAAGAGTATTGTTGCGCTCTATTGAACNNGAGTCCANACACCAGGGNTGGTGANNTGGNCNNNNANCTTGNTCTCTATACAACAAATNNGTGAGGAATCGNNNTNCACCANGGAGGCGTACCCCTCAGGTCTGCTCTGAATTGACGATACAAATAACAGGTTTATACAGGTTCAAAAGGGGTGAGAGCACGACATTGATTGTCTGCAAGTGCTCTCTCGGATCCGCCAAGTCCTTCACCCTCTGTATTCCCCCTGAAAAGTTGCCATTGCCCATCTCCATTCTGTTTGTGTCCCTACGGGGACAAGTGCCCCCCCGGGGTTCCCTTTTACGCTTCTGTTAGGAGAGGGCTCGGCCATGGTGGTGTTCTTTCCGGGAAGCGCGCGCCGGGTTTAAAGGGACACAGGACCGGAACCAATAATCACGTTACGCTCGTCTGCACTAAGATCCAGAGAAGTTGGACGCGGAATACGGTGGCAGCGAGTTCAGCGAGCTCATCGATATTCTGAGCAAAGATATCCAAGGGGACCGACGCTCACATCTCGGTCTTCGTCAGCGCCGGGCAAAGACTCTCCAGGGAAGTCTGACGCCCGACACCTTCGGCCTTCGGCCTGTCTCTCTGTGACTCTTGAAACGTCTCTCCATTTGACACTTCTCTTGACACGAGTCACAAACCATCCGCTTCATATCCAGCGCTAACTTCTTCCGGGAGCCGATAGCGCGCAGGTTCTGGCTAGGATATAGGCACATCAACTTTAACATCCCACTCTCACAGAG
>NZ_PBYA01000003.1 GCF_002729955.1 Salinisphaera sp.
GCATCGGCGCAAGACAGGGTGTCCTTTGCTTTGGTTACTTTCATTTGGACAAGCAAATGAAAGTCACTCGCGCAGCAGCGCGAAACCCCAAGCCAAAACCGACCCCAGCGTTGATTAAAAACCCCCGAGCATCAGAGCTACCCGCCGCGTAGGTTGGCCTTAGGCCGAAGGCCGTAAGCCAACAAGGAACCACCCCGTGGCGCAATCGAAGGGCACAGTCGAACCGCCCCCCGCGAGCAGCGTTCCTTGTCGGCTTACGCTGCGCTAACCCGACCTACGCCTGCAGCGGACAGAAGCGCATAAAAAACCCCGGGCGTTCTAGATGAGCGCCCGGGGTCGGTTACCGCGTGATGGCCTCGCCTCAGGCCGCTTTCTTGCGCGAACGCGCAACCTTCGGCGCGCTCTGCTTCACCTCTTCGTATTCACTCGGCTTGAAACGCATCAGCCGCAGCTTGTACTCCCAGTTGAACCCGGGATACAGCGTGGTGTTCTTGCCCGAATCGGTCAGATACCAGCTGTTGCAGCCCGAGGTCCACGAGGTGTATTTCATCCGCCACTGGATGCCGCGGTTGAACTTGTCCTGCACGGCTTGCTTCACGTCGATGAAGCGCAGCTTCTTTTTCGCCATGTGGGCGATGGCTTGCAGGATGTAGTCCATCTGCTGTTCGGTAAAGGCCAGCACCGAGGTATGGCTGGGGCCGGTGTTCGGGCCCATCAGGAAGAACAGGTTGGGAAAGCCGGACACGGTCACGCCCTTGTAGGCTTCCGCGCCATCGTCCCAGGCGGTGTTGAGGTCGACGCCCTGGCGGCCCTTGGTGGGGAACGGCGCGGCCTTGCTGGGTACCTTGAAGCCGGTGGCACAGACGATGGCATCCACTTCGATGGTGCGCCCGTCCTGGGTGACGATGCCGTTTTCGGTGATCTTCGCCGGGCCGTCGGAAATCAGCTCCACGTTGTCGCGCTGCAGGGCCGGGTACCAGTCGTTGGAGATGAGGATGCGCTTGCAGCCGATCTTGTAGTCCGGCGTGACCTGCTCGCGCATGGCCGGATCCTTGACCTGCTTCTTGATATGCGCCTTGGCCATGTTCTCGGCCATGCGCTTGAACGGCCCGAAATCGGAAATGACGAAAGGCGCGAACAGTTCGTTGATCCAGTAGATCTTGGCGCGGCGGCGATACAGCTTGGACGGCGATTCCTGGTATTCGGCCTGCCGTTCGGCGCTGATGGGCCGGTCCGGCTTGGGCATGATCCAGCTCGGCGTGCGCTGAAACACGGTGAGCTGGTCGGCCTGCTTGGCCACTTCCGGCACCACCTGGATGGCGCTCGCGCCGGAGCCGATCACGGCGACGCGCTTGCCGGCCAGGTCGTAGTCGTCATCCCACTGGGCGGTATGCATGAGCTTGCCGGTGAAGCTGTCCAGGCCCTCGATCCGCGGCCAGGCCGGGTCGGCCAGCGCGCCGACGGCGGACACCACGACGTTGGCGGTCAGCGTTTCGCCGTCGGCCGTGTGCACGTTCCAGATGCCGGTGTCTTCGTCGAAATCGGCGCCCACGATGGTGGTGTTGAAGCGCACGTGCTGGCGCAGCTTGTACTTGTCGGTACAGCGCTTGATGTAGTCGAAGATCTCCGGCTGCTGGCCGAAGCTGCGCGACCAGGTCGCGCTCTGCTCGAAAGAAAACGAGTACAGATGCGAATGCACGTCGCAGGCCGCGCCCGGATAGTGGTTGTCGCGCCAGGTGCCGCCGACCTCGCTGCCGCGCTCCAGAATGGTGAAGCTGTCCACACCGGCTTCCTTGAGCCGGATGGCCATGCCCAGACCGGAAAACCCGGCGCCGATGATCGCGATATGCATATCGGTATCGATCTTCGGATGGGAGGTAAGCGGATTGAAGCGGGACACGAGTTCGGTAACGGCCATGGGGCGCTCCGTGGCGGTGCAAGTGGGTGCCAGCGGTCTGGCGGACTTCAAAAATATCAATTTCCGCTCTTTCTGACAAGGCGCAATGTCAGATTGGGCTGGCCGGTCTTACCGCATAAACTGGCAAGGGGCAGCCCGCCCGCGTTAACGTATTGATAATCATTCCTATCGTCTGGCGCGAGCGCGGCGCACAAGACTTCTAGCCACCGGCCCGGCTGCGATGTTCGCTGACCATTTCCATGATGATCTCGCCTCGTTTTCGGACGTGCTTCTGCACGCCGAGGCGGCGCCGTCCGCCCGCACCATCGATGCCGGCACGCTCACCGACCCGGCCCGCCTCAAGCCGCTGCTCGTCCACTTCGGCGAACGCCACGAATGCGCCGAGCCGCGGGCCCGCGCATCGCAGTGGTCCAAATTCTTCTTTGCCCGGCTGGGCATCGCCACGCTCGTCGCTCAGCTGTCCACCGACCGCGCGCTCGATTTCGATCTGAACAGGCTGCAGATCGTCTGCGACGACGACGCAACCGTTGCCCAGGTGGTGTTCACCAACGGCAGCGCGGCCATAAGCGACCGGCCGGGGCATGATTTCAGCGCGCTGGTGGACTCGGCGTTCACCCCGGTCATCACCACGCTGGCCCAGCATTGCCGGCTCGCCACCCGGGTGTTCTGGAGCAATGCCGGCGTGTACTTCGACTGGGCGCTGGGCGAGCTGGAACGCCAGCAGCGCATTCCGCCCGAACGCCTGGCCGCCGTGCGCGCCCTGATGACCTGTCGGCAACGCCCGGACGGCGGCTTCAACCCCTTCCACCGCATTCTCAAGCAATGCCCGCCCGGCACCCTCGACGGTAACGACGAACCCGTGGAACAGTGTCGCCGCCTGTGCTGCATGCGCGATCTCGAGCCCAGCCTGGGCCTGTGTTCAAACTGCCCGCGCGCCATGCACAGCGCCGAACCCGACCGCGCTACCGGATAACGCCCGAATGGAACTGCTTCGTCTGATCTGGCGCGACTATCGCGCCGCCTTCATCGCCGTGCTCGTCGGCAGCATGGCCAGCGCGGGGCTGGGCATCGGCGTAATAGCCTTCATCAATGCCCGGCTCATCGAAACCGGTAGCAGCGCGCTGGCGGCCCTGCCCCAGTTCTTCGGCCTCATCGTCCTGCTGCTGGCGATTTCTCTGGCCTCCCAGCTCGGGCTGACCACGCTTGGCCATCGCTTCGTGTTCGACCTGCGCTCGCGGCTGGTCAAACAGATTCTGGATACCGATATCGAGCGGATCGAACGCCTGGGCAGCGCCCGCCTGCTCGCCGCGCTTTCGTCGGACGTGCGCAATGTCACCATCGCCTTCGTGCGCCTGCCGGAGTTGGTTCAAGGCAGCATTCTCACCGTAGCCAGCATCGCCTACCTGGCCTGGCTGTCGTTGCCGATTCTTCTGATTACGGCCGTATGGATCGCGGCCACCATGGGCTTTGGCGCCTGGCTGGTGCGCCGTGTCTATCACCATATCGCGCTCGTGCGCGAGGCCGAAGACGCGCTCTATCGCGACTACGAAAACGTCATCCACGGCCGCAAGGAACTACGCCTGAACCGCGCCCGCGCACGCCGCCTGTTCGACGAAACCTATACCGACAACGCCCGCCGCTACCAGCGCCATATCATCCGTGCCGACACCTTCCATCTGTCCGCCAACAACTGCACCAACATCATGATGCTGGGCGCGATCGGGCTGGTGTTCTTCCTCGCCAACGGCCTGGGCTGGGCCACGCCGGCCGTGGCTGCGACCTATGCGCTCACCCTGCTGTTCGTGCGCACGCCGCTGATCGGCGCCATCGGCGCCCTGCCCACACTGATCGCCGCCCAGGTCGCCTTCGACAAGCTGCGCACCCTGGCCCTGGCGGAACACGCCCACGGCTTCGACCAACCCGCGCCCATCAGCACCGACTGGCAGACCATCGAACTACGCCAGGTCTGTTTTGCATATGACGGCGACGACACAGAAGACAACACGACCGGCGGCTTTGCCATCGGCCCCATCGACCTCACCCTGCGCCGCGGCGAACTGGTGTTTCTGATCGGCGGCAACGGCAGCGGCAAGACCACCCTTGCCCGGCTGCTCACCGGCCTGTATGCGCCCAAATCCGGCCAGATTCTTGTCGATGGCCAGGTCATCGATGCCAACCGGCGCGCATCGCTACAACACCTGTTCGCCGCCGTATTCACCGACTTTCATCTGTTCGAACAACTGCTCACCAGCGACGGCGCCCCCGTGGACGACGCCTTCATTCAGAACTGGCGCGAACGCCTGGGCCTCACCGACAAACTCGCCCTCGAAGGCGAACGCATCCTCGACACCCAGCTCTCCCAGGGCCAACGCAAGCGCGTGGCGCTCATGCTGGCCCTGGCCGAATCCCGCGACATCCTCCTGCTCGACGAATGGGCCGCCGATCAGGACCCCACCTTCCGCCGCGTGTTCTACCGCGAACTACTCCCCACCTTCGCCGCCCGCGGCCATACCGTGTTCGCCATCAGCCACGACGACCACTACTTCGAACACGCCGACCGCCTGCTGGAGATGCGTAGCGGCCAACTCACGGAGCTCACCGGTGCAGCGCGGGATGCGGCTAGTCGGGATGCGGTGGGGCGGATTGCTCAGAGCTGAGGGAACACAGCCCGGCGCCAAGTACCGAAGAAGCAATATCGAGTCTGCTTTCGGCTAAAAGCGGACCCTTGCCCCACTTAAAGTGAGTATCGGGTGATACTCTGATCCGCCCCGCATCGAGTTACTAGCTGCGATCAGTGTGGAGCTTTTGTGCGGTAATAGTGAGCAAGGTTGAGGCGGAAGCATGGGGCGAATCGCGAAGGTCCAAATCCGTAATTTTCGATCCATTCGGCAATTAGACTGGCTACCGAAACCGGGGTTTAACTGCCTGTTTGGACCTGGTGATAGCGGAAAGTCAGCAGTGCTCGACGCTATTAACTGGTGCCTTTCAACTAACTTCACGCGCGCAGCAACCGACGCGGATTTTTATCGGTTGGATACGAACCACCCGATCGAGATATCGTTGGTGATCGCCGATCTAGCCCCTGAACTCGGCTCTCTAGAGCCCTTCGGCCCCTTTCACTGCGGCTTAAATCCCGAAACCGGCGACATAGAAGATGAGCCTGGACGCGGCCTCGAAACAGCGCTCTCTGTCACCCTTCGAATCGACCAATCGATGCAAGGACTCTGGTATTTAAATTCGAGCCGCGTCGAAGAAGAAAGCCACTGTCGAGAAATGGCGTCTCGAATGTTGCGGCGACTTTCGTTACTCCAGTTGCAGGGTGAAAACGCGTCACAACTAACGTTTGGCCGCGGCTCGGTCCTGTTCAATCTAACTGACGACCGGTTGGAGTTGAGCGGCGCTCTAGCTCAGGCCGCACGGGCTGCGCGGGAACAATTCGGCGATTCTGCAAATGCACAGCTTGAGGCTACATTAACTCGCGTTGGGGAGATCGCGGGCGATCTCGGAGTCGACGCTGCGACCGATGCGAGCGCGAGCCTCGATGCTTCGCAAACAACTCTGCGCCCAGGCCATATTGCCCTACAAGACCGATACAGCGTCCCTTTGACTCGCTTGGGACTTGGTTCCTCTCGCCTACTGATCGCGGGACTACAACATGAAGCGGCTACCGGTGCAGATATCGGCTTAATTGACGAATTAGAGGCCGGCTTGGAACCACACAGGATTGTGCGGCTATTGCAAGCTCTTGGTGCAAAGGAGAACGACGCTCCTCTCCAGGTTTTCGCAACAACGCATTCCCCGGTAATTATACGAGAGCTACGTGCCGATCAACTCGTCCGCGTTCGGAATACGGATGGCGTTATGACGATGCCCAGCATGGATGCCTCAGATGACTTGCAAGGGACGCTACGAGCGTTTCCGGAAGCGTTCTTGGCGAAATCTGTCATTGTATGCGAGGGCGCAGGTGAAGAGGGTTTCTTGCGGGGACTGGACTTATACCGATTAGATCATGGCCAGCGCTCACTAACGGCGGTCGGCGCATCGCTCGTTAATGCGGGAGGTTGCAATCAGATTCTTAAGCGTGTGGAGGCGTTCCGTGCATTGGGTTACCGAACGGCGATTCTGCGCGACGACGATAAGCAGCCAGATGCCGACCAAGAGGCGGAATTGGTCAGTCAAGGCTGCTTGTTAGCAAAATGGCCAAAAGATTATGCGCTCGAACACGCACTCTTTATGGGCTTAGATTCCGAAACAGGGGTCGAGCTTGTAAAAAGGGCAGTAGCGCGCTATGGCCAAAAGACGATCGATGCCCAGGTTACCCAAAAGCTGCCGAAAGACAGTTCCTTTGACTTTGAAGTATGTGAGACGAAGGAAGTTCTAACCGAACAAGAGCGTTGGGCCTGTGCGGAGGCCGCTAAATCAAAACAGCGGTCATGGTTCAAAGACCGTGGTGTCGGCGTTATGGAGGAGATCGCTCGGGACGTGGTAGGTCCAGCGCTGGAGAATAGCGCTGATTGGTTTAAAGCTGAGATCGATCGAATATTTAGGTGGGCGGCCGATGGCGGGGGTTGACCTGCTGGCAATACAGCGTGGGCATATCAGCGCGCCGGCGGGTTACGGCAAAACACAACTCATCGCCGAAAGCTTAACTCGTCACGATGAAAGTCTACCCGTATTAGTCTTGACCCATACCAATAGTGGAGTCGCGGCATTACGGAAGCGGCTATCGGGTCACGGCGTCTCAAGTGATGGCTACGTGCTTAGGACGCTTGACGGATGGGCGCTTCGATTGCTGGCTGCCTATCCTGGGCGCGCTCAAATCAATGCCCAGCACCTAAACATCGCAAATCCCGGCGAGGATTATCCTGAGATTCAACGGCGCGCCCGGGGTTTAATCGAAGGTGGTCACGTCGACCGGGTGCTTCGGGCATCCTACAGCCATATGGTCGTCGACGAATATCAGGACTGCTCGCTTGATCAACACGCCATGATCGTGGCCTGTGCTGGCATCCTCCCGACAGTAGTGCTTGGCGATCCGATGCAATCCGTCTTCGGTTTCGCTGGTAGACGAGTGGACTGGAATAACTTGGGGAATGACTTTCCAGAGCACCATGAGCTTGATATCCCGTGGCGCTGGGACAATGCAGGTGCGCCGCAGATCGGCAGCTGGTTAGCAGATGTCCGCCGCGCGCTCCTCGATGGGGCTCCAATCGATCTGAACAACCTACCGGGCGGGGTTGTATGGCGGCGGCCCGCCCCGCCGAGGCAACGAGCTCGTAATGAAACTGCTGAGTTAAGGGAGCTTGCACGCGCAGGTAGCGTGCTGGTCATCGGTCCGAGCGCGAACGCAAACGCGCGTCATAATTTCGCTCGTAACACTCCCGGTGTAATCGTGGTTGAACCAGTGGAGTTAAGCCGGCTAGCGGCGTTCGCCCGCAACTTGAATCTTGATCACCCGTTCTACGCGGTAGAACAATGTGCGAGTTTGGCTCGTGACGTTATGACTGGGTTAGGGCGCGCCGGAGATTTCCGAGCACGTATCGAGCGAATACACCGGAACGGCCAAGGTCGGTTCAAAGTAAACGACGCAGACCGCGCAGCATTGGATTTGGTCGCGAGCCCTTCATATACGGCCGTAGCCAACTTATTAAAGGCACTGAGAGGAACCGCGCAGTCGCGATTATTTCGACCGACGGTATATGACGCCACACTCTGTGCACTTTCGCGGGCGAGCGCCGATCAATTCGAGAACCTAGCCGCTGCTGCCCGAGCGGAACGTGATGTCCGGCGACACCAGGAGCGTACAGCGGGGAAAATAGCCATCGGCAGCACTCTATTGCTGAAAGGGTTGGAAGCTGACTCCTGCATGATCATGAATGCGCACACTTTAAATCGACATGACCTTTACGTTGCGCTTACGCGCGGCGCGAAGCGTATTTGTATTTGGTCGGAACGCGCGACGCTACGACCAGGCTGACTAGCGACCGAGATTTTCACCACACGTGCGTACAACCTTCCAATTCGCGAACGCTTTCTTCGTCCCAAACCCGCCTAAAGCCGCCGCAACCGCCACATGAAGTAACTCCCACCGATCAGGGTAGCGACGATGCCGGCGGGGATTTCGCTGGGGAACAGCAGCATGCGGCCGATCCAGTCGGCCATGACCATGACCAGGGCGCCGAGTACGGCGGCACCCGCGAGCTGGTGGCGGGCGCGGGCGAGGCCCATGATGCGTACGAGGTTGGGGGCGAGCAGTCCGACGAAGCTGAGCGGGCCGACCACGAGCGTGGCGCCGGCGGTGAGCAGCGCGACCAGTACCAGCAGTAGCAGGCGGCTGATGCCGACGTTCACGCCCAGCGACCGGGCGGTGGGCATGCCCAGTGGGAGCAGATCGAGCCAGACCTGCAGGGGCCGGATCAGCGCGAACAGCACCAGCCCGAGTACGGCCACCGTCAATGCCAGCGGCAGTTCGACGTAGTAGGTGGTGCCGGACATCCACGCGAGCAACTGTTGTGTGCGCGGGTCGCCGCCGGCGAGCACGATCTTGGCGACGGCATCGAACAGAAACAGCACGCTGATGCCGGTGAGCAGCACGCGCTCCGGTTCGTAGTCGCTGCGGGCATTAAGGCCGACCAGTACGGCCAAGGATGCGAGCGCACCGAGCATGCCGGCCAGTAGCAGCACGGGCACGCCGGCGCCGGGCACGAGCAGTACCACCGCCAGCACGCCCAGGCCGGTGCCGGCACTGATGCCGAGCACTTCGGGGCTGGCCATGGCGTTACCGGATACGCGCTGGATAACGGTGCCGGCCACGGCCAGCATGGCCCCGGCCGCGCCGGCGGCCAGTACGCGAGGCACGCGCCACAGGCCGGTTTCGTCCCAGGGGCGGGTGAAGGGCCAGTCCCAGCCGTCTGCGCCTTGGCCTACGAACAGCGCGACGATGACGGCCCCCACCAGCCCGATGGCGAGCATGGCCACCAGCCGGCCGGGCGTCTGGCTGCGCGGGGCCGGCGTCGGCGGCGAGCCGGGTTCGCGGGCCAGATTCAGGCGCGGGATGAGCCACAGCAGCAACGGCGCGCCGAGGGCGGCCGTCGTCGCGCCCGTGGGGATGAGCATGGACGAATGCAGCGTGACCAGTTCCAGCACCTGGTCGGTGACGGCCAGCAGCAGGCCGCCGAATATCGGTGCCCAGATCAGCCGGCTGGCCAGTCGTCGCGCGCCGGCCAGACGCACGATCGAAGGCGCGGCCAAGCCGATGAAGCCGACGATGCCCAGCTCGACGATGACCACCGAGCTGGCGAACACGCCCAAACCGAGGCTCGCCGCCCGTAGCCAGGCGAGTGAAATACCGAGATTCTTTGCGTTGGTGTCGTCGAGATCCAGCAGCGCCAGCGCGCGCGATAAGGCCACCGCGGCCACGCCAGCCAGCGCCAGACGCGGCAGCAGATAGAGCACGCCGTCCCAGTTGTTCTGGGCGAGCGAGCCCGCGCCCCAGATCATCATGCCGCGCAGCGCTTCCTCGTTGAACAGCAACAAGACGACCGCGAGCGCGCCGAAATAGAGATTGACCACGAGCCCGGCGAGCACCACCACCGTGGGGGCGAGGTTGCGTCGCCAGGCCAGCGCAAAGACCAACCCCATGGCCCCGGCGCCGCCGGCAAAGCCGACCAGCCCGCGGGCATGCACCATGAGCGCAGGCGCAAACAACGTGCCCACCAGCAATGCCAGATGGACGCCGCCCACCACGCCCAGCGTGGTGGGCGCGGCCAGCGGGTTGCGCAGGGTCTGTTGGAACAGCACGCCGGCCAGGGCCAGCCCGGCGCCGCCGACCAGCGCCGCCGTTACCCGCGGCAGCCAGTTGTAACGGGCCAGTACACCCGAAATATCGTTACCGTCGGCCCAGAGGGCAGCAATGCCCGCCGCCGAATTCTGATCCAGCACGAACGCGGCCAGCACCACCAGCAGCAGCGCGAAACCACCGCACAGACGCGCCGGTGTGACCCATGGCGTGGTCATGAAGCGGCCCCGCCCGCGCTGCAGTCGCGGCCCAGCGCGTCCACCAAGAGGCGGGCAAAGCGGCTGGCCGACGGCAACCCGCCGAAACCCCAGACCGGCGGCACGTAGAGCACGGGGGCGTTGTTCACGGCCGGCAGGTGATGCCAGAGCACGCTGGTATCGATTTCTTCGGCCACGCCGACCGGCAACGGTTTGACCACCACCATGCGGGCGTTGTCGATCGACGCCAGCCGTTCAAGCGGCACGGTGGCAAAGCCCCAGTAGTTGCCGCCGTCCTGCCAGGCGTTGGCGATATCCATGCGCTCGAGCACGCTGCCGACCAGGCTGTCTTCGGTATACACCCGCACATGGCGGGCATCCATGAACTGCACCACGAGCAACGGCTTGACCTGCTCGGGCACCTTCGCCGCACAGGCCGCGATACGGACCTGCGTGGCGTCGATCAACGCTTCGGCGGCGGCCTCGCGGCCCACCAGCGCGCCCAGACGGCGGGTGGATTCCACGGTTCGATCCCAGACCGCACCCTGGCCGTCGTAGATGTCGATGGTCTTGACCGGCGCGATCGGGGCGAGGCGTTCACGCAGCCCGGAATACATGGAGGTGATGGTGACCACGTCGATATCCAGCTGCGAAAGCAGCTCCATGTTCGGCTGTACCCGCAGGCCCAGATCGCGCACGCCCTCGGGCACGTCGGGTGCGGCCACCCACTCGTTGTAGGCCGGGATTTGCGACATGGCGACCGGCGGCGCGCCGATGGCGATGAGGGTCTGGGCCTGGCCCCAGTCGATGACGGCCACACGCGGCGTGTCTTTGGCCTGGGCGACGCCGGCCACGGCACAAAAAAACAAGGCCAGCCCGAGCAGCCAGCCTGTGTAGATCGCGCGCCGTGGCAGAACGGCGCCAGCGGCACCCGCCCGCCGCCTCACTGGACGACGGCGATGGGGTGGTTGTCGGCCGGGTGTTCCATCACGCGCATGCGCACACCGTAAATTTCTTCGAGCGTTTGATCGCACATGAGTTCGCGCGGTGCACCCTGGGCCAGCAGCCGGCCGCCGCGCAGGGCCACCAGCTGGTCGCAATAGCGCGAGACCATGTTCACGTCGTGCAGCACGATGATCACGCCGATGCCGAGGGTGCTTGCCAGTTCGCGAATGAGCGCGAGGGTATCCACCTGATGGGCGATATCCAGCGCCGAGAGCGGTTCGTCGAGCAGCAAAAAGCGGCTGCCCTGGGCCAGCAGCATGGCCAGCCATACGCGCTGGCGCTCGCCGCCGGAGAGCGTATCCACCATGCGGTCGGTCATGGCCTCGATACCGGTCAGCGCCATGGCCTTGGCCACGGCGCGCTTGTCTTCACGGGTCATGCGCCCGAGCAGGCCCTGCCAGGGGTAGCGCCCGAACGACACCAGCTCGCGTACGGTCAGGCTGGTCGCGGCCGGCAGCTGCTGCGGCAGATAGGCCACTTCCCGAGCGAATTCACGATCGCCCCACTCGCCCACCGCGCGCCCGTTCAGCGACACCTGGCCGCGGCTGGCGTTCTGCTGGCGGGCCAGCAGCTTGAGCAGCGTGGACTTGCCGGAACCGTTGTGCCCGATCAAGCCATAGACCAGACCCTGCGTAAAACGCAGATCGGTGGCTTCGAGCAGACAGCGTCCATTGACCTCGAAGCGTGCGGCGTTGAGTTCGAACATGACCTTCTCCGCAGCGTGGCGATACGCCCGCGCCGCGCGGTGATTCGGCAGGGCTCCGAGAATAAGCTAAATACGAATGCTTATCAAAAAGATGAACCGCCACGGGCCGGCCCTCGCCCGACACCAGCCAAGCCAGCCGGGCCTTTGCGGCCAAGCCGGACGCAGGCGCCGCTTGGGCGTAAGGTCCGGGCGCGGCGGTTTAGCGGCCGCCCTGAAAGACCGCCTCGATTTCGGCCCGGCATTTAAGCAATGCCGCGGCCAGCTCGTCGTAATGCGGCTCGAAGCGTAGCGCCGGCACCGCCAGCGAGACGGCGTAGTTACCGCTCAGCCCGGTGCGAATGTACACGCCCAGGCCACAGACCCCGTCGGCGTGTTCTTCGCGATCCACGGCGATGCCGGTGCGCCGGACGGTGCTCAATTCCGCCTGTAACGTGCTCAGCCGCGTGTGCGAGGCCGCCGTGCAGGGTTGCAGGGTCTCGCCGAGCACGCTGGCCAGCCGGGCGTCGTCCTGGGCCGCCAACAGGGCCTTGCCGTGGGCGGTGCAGTGAATGGGGAACGCGGTGCCGACCTGCGACACCACCCGCAGTTCACGATCGGAGACGTACTGATCCACCGAAATGGCATGCGTGCCGCGATCCAGGCACAGGTCGACGGTCTCGCGGGTGCGCCGGCCCAGGGCTTCGATATGCGGGCGTGCCACGGCGACCATATCGGTATGCGCGGCCGTGGCCAGCCGGGCAATCGCCGGGCCGAGCCGCAGCCCGCGTTCGCCCTCGACCAGCAGCTGCTGGTCGAGCAATGCGCTGGCCAGGCGGTGCACGGTGGTTCGCGGCAAGCCGGTGGTACGCGCCAGTTCGGAAACGGTACGCCCCTCCGAGGCCGCTTCCAGAGCGGCCAGGATCTGGGCAGCGCGGGCGATGACCTGGCCGTTCGAGGACTGCTGTACTTCTGTCATGGGCACACGATACGCGCGGTAGACGGATGCGCGGATTCTGCCGCTTGACGCGCCGCCTGTCAGGCTTACCATATCCGCCTATCGGTCATGCCATCCGATAGGCGGTCATATGAGCACGCAAAACCCCGGTCTAGCCGCGGCCTTCAGCCTGCTTGCCGTCGCCTGCCTCACGATCATGGTGGGCTGCGTGGTGGTACCCGGCCTGCCGAGCATTGCGCAAAATCTGGGCGTGGCCTCGGCGGCGAGCTGGCTGGTCACCCTGCCGGCCCTGGGCGTGGTGCTGTTCGGGCCCGTGGCGGGGCATCTGATCGATCGTTTGGGCGCCTATCGCATGCTCTGTGCCGGACTGTTTGCCTATGGCCTGCTGGGCGTGGCCGCTGTGGCCCTACACGGGATGTGGCTGGTGTTCGCCAACCGGCTGTTGCTGGGCGCGGCCACGGCGGTGGTCATGACCTCGGGCACCGCGCTGATATCGGCGTTCTACAGCGGCCAGGATCGGCTCACCATGATCGCCCGCCAGGGCATGACCATCGAGCTGGGCGGTGTGATCTTCATCGCCCTCGGCGGCCAGCTGGCGAGCCTGGGCTGGCGCTGGCCGTTTGTGCTCTACCTGTTCGCCTGGCTGATGCTGGGAATGGTTCTCTGCTGCGTGCCGCGACCACCGGCGACCCGCGAAAACCCGCAGCCCACCGCGCAGGCTCGCCGACTGTCGGCCACGCTCAAAACCGTCTACGTACTCGCGCTGGCGGCGATGACGATATTCTTCTTCGCCGTGGTCAAGCTGCCCATCCATCTGCACGCCCTGGGTTATAGCGAACCGCAAACCGGGTATTTCCTGTCGTTCATTTCGTTGGTCGCGGTGGGCGCCGCCTTTGTCATGCCGCGCGTGGTGAGCAGGCTCGGCAACTTCTCGACGCTGGCCGTGGCCTTTCTGTTCTTCGCCGTCGCGCACGGGCTATTCGCCTGGGTGGGCAGCACCGCCTGGCTGCTGCTGTGCTGTATCGCCATGGGCACGGGCTTCGGTTTGTCGGTGCCGCTGGTCAATCACATGACCGTGGAAAACAGCGCAGCCGAAGTGCGCGGCCGCAATCTGTCCTATCTCTCGGTCGCGATATTCATGGGGCAATTCCTGGCATCGTTCTCGGATTTCCTCCCCGGCCCGCCGACGCTTGCGCTGTGTATCGCGGGCGCGGCGAGCGTGGTGGTGGCGGGGTCGATCGGCGTGGCCCGCGGTCTGTTTGCCCCAGGTGCCACGCGCTGAAACAAGCCGCATGGCCCACCCGCGGCCGGGGCGGGCATTTCAAACCGGCCGATAGGCTCGACCACACATGCCTCGGAGGCGCATCCTTGCCACCGTTCCGCCATTTCCACCTTGGCTTGACCGGTCCGACGCGCCTTCGTTGTAAGGCAGCCGACCAAGCCGGCCAGGCCATGCAAGGAGGCAAACAGCGCCTATGACGATTATCGACAGCTTGCGTCGCTGGTTCGGCCAGCAAAAAAACAGCACATCGAAGGCCCCCGCAGGCCTGGCAAACGCTGCGGCGCCCGATACGCCGGTGGACGTGCTCGATCTCAACGCCGCCTTTGAGGCCCACCAGGCGGGTGCGCGCTTCATCGACGTGCGTGAGCCGGGGGAATGGTCGCAGGGCCATATCGCGGGCGCGGTTCACCATCCCATCGACACGCTGGAAGCCCAGCCGCAGATTTCGGTCACCCGTGATACCCCGGTGGTGACTTATTGCGCCGCCGGCATCCGCGCCGCGCGCGGGGCGGCCGCGCTTGCCGCGAACGGCTATCGCGACGTGAAGGTGCTCGAAGCCGGCTATGGCGACTGGCGCGCGGCCGGGTACCCGGTCGAACATCCGGACCGCGACACCCCGGCGTGAGCACACAGGCGAAGGTGGTACTCGTGGGCGCCGGCCATGCCCATCTGCATGTGGCTGCCCATGCCGATGCGCTGGCCGAGGCCGGCGCCAGCGTCACGCTCGTGGACCCCGGCACCTTCTGGTACTCCGGCCGGGCCACCGGCATGCTCGGCGGCCGGTTTGCCCCCGAAGACGACCAGATCGACCCGCGGGCCGTGGTCGAAAACCACGGCGGCGCGTTTGTAGCCGGGCACGTCGAGACGGTCGACCGCGAACGCCAGCGCCTACATCTGGCCGATGGCCAAACGCTCGCCTACGACTGGCTGTCGTTCAACGTGGGCAGCGGCGTGAACAGCTCGGCGATCGACGGCTGTACGGCCGAGGCGAACTGCTGGCCGGTCAAACCCATCGCCAATCTCGCGCCCCTGCGTACCACGCTGAGCCGGGCGTTCGCGGCCGGCGAGGCACCCGCCGTGGCCGTGGTGGGCGGCGGCAATACCGGCTGTGAAATCGCGGCCAATATCGCGGCCCTGGCCCGTCGCCATGCGCCGACCGATGCACGCCCCGCCATCCGTCTGCTGCAGGGCGGCGATACCTTCGCGCCGTCGCTGCCGGCCAGCGCAGGCAAACGCCTTGCCGACAAACTCGCCGCCCTCGGTATCGACGTGCAATACAACCGCCGTATCACCGAACGCCGCGACGGCGAACTGATCTGCGACGACGGCGAACATATTGCCGCCGCGCATGTGGTGATTGCGACCGGGCTGGTGGCACCGCAGTGGCTCGCCCACCTCGGCCTTGCCTTTGACGATGGCCTGGTGGTCGACGACACCCTGCGCAGCGTCGACGATCCGCAGGTATTCGCGGTGGGCGACTGTGCGCATATTCGTGGCCATGCGCTGGCCCGCCTCGGCGTTTTCGGTGTACGTCAGGCGCCGGTGCTGCTGGCCAATCTGCTGGCCGGTCTGCGCGGGCAGGCGCTCGAAAACTATGAGCCGCAGTCGAAGTGGCTGTCGATTCTCGACCTCGGCGACGGCACCGGTCTGGCCAGCCGCGGGCAGCGCTGGTGGCTGGGCCGTAGCAGCGTGTGGCTCAAGCACTGGCTCGACCGCCGCTTCATCGAAAGCTACCGGCCGCGTTGAGCCGCCACGGGGCGCAGCAACCGCCCATGCTGCGCTGCGTCAGGCCGGGTGGCACACCGCCGGCGAAGCACGCCGGGCCCGCGCCCTATCGGCATTGCAGGCGCCACGGCGCAGCATACGCTCGCGTACGTGCATTGACGCGCACCGTACGGACGCCGATATTGAGCGTTTTGCGCCTCGGCGCCTGTGTTATGCATAGACTCGTGATTGCCGCTGTCATCGGGAGAGATACCTTGCCCTGTCGAGCCCTCCGCCACCGTCGAGGCCGCTACTGATGGCCGCCGTGATTGATGCCATCGAGTACATGCTGCCGGCGCGCACGGAGTCGATCGAGGAAATCGCGGCGCGCTTTCCTAACTGGCCGCTGGAAAAGATCGCCGAAAAAACCGGCATCCGCGCGCGGCATGTGGCCTCCGACGAGGAATGCGCCTCGGATTTCGGCGTGATCGCCGCCGAGGCGCTGATCGAGCGTACCGGCACCGACGTGGCCGATATCGACTACCTGATCTTCTGTACCCAGACGCCGGACTATCTCGCTCCGACCACGGCCTGTCTCGTGCAGCAGCGGCTTGGCCTGAGCACACACATTGGCGCGCTGGATATCAACCTCGGCTGTTCCGGCTATATCTATGCGCTGGGCGTGGCCAAGGCCCTGATCGAAACCGGCCAGGCCCAAAAACTGTTGCTCATCACCGCGGATACCTACAGCAAGTTCGTCAACCCCGGCGACAAGAGCGTGCGCGCCCTGTTTGGCGATGCCGCCGCGGCCACGCTGATGAGCGCCGGCGAAGGCGCCGAAGCGATCGGCCCGTTCGTCTACGGCACCGACGGCTCGGGCGCACAGGATCTGATCGTACCCAACAGCGGCCTGCGCAACCGTGCGATCGACCGCCCCGTGGAGGAATACACCGACCGCCACGGCAATACCCGCAGCGACCACAACATCTACATGAACGGGCGCGCGGTGATCGAATTCACCCTGCGCGAAGTGCCGAAGGCCATTGATGCCCTGTGCGCCAAGGCCCATGTGAGCCTGGACGAAATCGATGCCGTGGTGCCCCACCAGGCCAGCGCCACCGTGCTCGAAGGCATTCGCAAGAAGCTGGACCTGCCGGCCGAGCGCTTTGTGGTGTGCATGGAAGACATCGGCAACACCGTGTCCTGCAGTATTCCCATCGCCATCAAGCGCGCGGCCGCAATGGGCCAGATCAAACCCGGCGCCCTGCTGTTGCTGGTCGGCTTTGGGGTCGGGCTGTCCTGGGGCGCAACGCTCGTACGGCTGCCCGACGACTTCGCCGCTGCCTGATTCACTCACGGCCGGGCCGCGTGCGGCTCTAGGACAAAAGCCAGCGCGTGGCCGGCCCGGCGAGCCCGAAGGCGACGATTCCCGCCACCACGGCCAGGCCCACGCTCTGGCGCCAGCGTAGAACCACGGCCGTCGCCACCGCGCCCGCCGCGTAGCTCAACAGCGTCTGCCACGACGGGCTTTCGATGGATGGCCCAGCCAGGCTCGCCACGGCCAGGCCGACCAGCAACGCGGGGCCGGCGATGCGAATCGCCGGATGGTCGCCCGAAAGCAGCCTGAGCAACCGGCTGTCGGGGGCCAGCAGAAACGGCAGAACGCGGCTGAACGCCGTCACCCCCGCCATGGCCGCGATAGCGATGAACAGCGACCGGTCGGTCATGCCGTCTCCGACCGATGGCGCCAGCCCGCCGCCGTGACCGCCACCACCACGCCGGCTGCCAGCGCGAGGGCGATATTGCCGAGCCAGACGGCCACAAGCGCCGCGCCCGCGCCGGCCAGCAGCGGCACGGCCGTTTCGCGGTTCAGGTTTTCCAGCGAAAGCGCCAGAAACAGCGCCGGCAGGGCAAAATCCAGGGCATGGGTCAGCGCCGGCGCGGCATGGCTGAGCACCGTGCCCAGCACAGCACCCAGGGCCGTGCCGGCAACCCAGCAGAGATACGCCGCCGCGGCCAGGCCGACAAGCCAGGCGGTCAATTGCCGCCCCGGCGTGGCATCACGCCGCGTGAGCGCGGTGGCGAACACTTCGTCGGTCAGGCCCAGGGCCAGAGGCAAGCGCGCCGAAAGTCGCGTCGGGAAGATACGGCGCAGGAAGGCTCCGTAGACGATATGCCGCGAATCGATCAACGCACACAGGGCCACCACATACGGCCACGGCGTGGCGTCCTGTAACGCGGCCAGCAGAATGAACTGGCTGCCGCCGGCAAAGATCGCGGCCGAGAACAGCAGCGGCACATAGACGGGATAGCCAAAGCTCGTCGCCGCGGCGCCGAACGTGATCGCCACCGGCACATAGCCCAGACAGATCGGCCCCGCCGACTGCAGCCCGCGCACAAGACCGCGTCGCCGGCTCATGTCGGCTGCGCTTCGGGGTAGACCACCGAAACCAGCGCGGCCGCACCGGCCCTGCCCGCTTCGTAGCGATGCGTCTGATCGGCGGCGAACGTCCAGGCCTCGCCGGCCTGCAACACGGCACGCTCGGCCGGCGTTGTCACCGTCAGCGTGCCTCGAAGCACCAGCACGTGCTCGCTTACGCCAGCGGCATGCCCGTCGGCCTGCCGACAGGCGCCGGCGTCGAAGTGCATGCGAAACGTTTCGATCCTGCGCTCGGCGTCTTCGCGATCGACGAGCACGACCGACACACCGGCCGCCGCCGATGACTGCGGCGCGGCAGACCCCACGAGCTCGCCATAGCCGACCTGAAGCCCCTGGGCGAGCTGCCATATCGTCTCGATCGTGGGGTTGCCCTCACCGCGCTCCAGATTCGACAGCGTGGACTTGCCGATTCCGGTCAGCGCCGCGAGGCCGACCAACGTCAGGCCGCGCTCGGTTCGAAACGCCTTGATGCGTTGGGCGAACTGCCGGTGCAGCTCCTGCGGGGTGGCGTTATCCATAGAAAACTAATCATCGGCTCTAATTCCGTTATATTGGAATTAAAGGCCAACCCGCAAAAAGCGCCTGCCGGCACGGCTCAGCCTGCAGCGCGGTACTCGGGGCGCACGGGCGCCACCTCCGCCCAGCGGGCGGCCAGGCGTTCGGCGCTATCGGCGGCCACCCCGCGGATATCGCGCGGGTAGTCCACGTCCACGGCTTCCTGAGCGCGCACGGCATGGAACTGGCCGTTGGTTGCACGCAGAATCCAGCCGCTGTCTTCGCAGGCCGCGCTGACCAGAAATACCGCGCCGGGGGCGACGCTCTCCGGGGTGAGTTCGGTGGGCTGTTCGGTCACGCCCCACATACGGGTCTTGGCCACCGGCGATATCGCATTCACACGAATATCGTGAGGCGCGCCTTCCAGGGCGAGGGCATGCATCAGCCCAACGGCCGCCATTTTCGTTGCGGCATAGGCTGCAAGGCCGGCCTGGGCATATTGCGGATAGAGGGCGCGGTCGGAGGTGGTGAGCAGAATACGGCCATGGCCCTGGGCGACCATTGCCGGCCAGGCGGCCTGGGCAAGCCAGGCCGGCGCGTTCAGGTGGATGGCCGTGGCACGTTCGAGAAAGGCCGGGGTGAGCGCTTCGATGGCCTCATAGCCCACCCAGCCGGCGTTGTGGATCAGGATATCCAGCCGCCCGTGCTCGGCGACGATACGTTCGACCAGCTGCCGACAGCCCTCGCGTGTATCGATGTCGTCGCTGGCGGCCTCGGCCGAATGGCCCTCGCGCCGAAGAACCTCGACGGCCTGTTCGGCCACCGTCTCGTCGCGGCCGCTGCCGTCGTTACGGGTGCCGCCGTCGTGCACCACCATGTGGGCGCCGCGGGCGGCCAGCGCCCGGGCATAGGCCAGGCCGATACCGCGCCCGGCGCCGGTGATCAGGGCGATACGTTGACTGAAATCGAGCATGGGATTCTCGTGCGGGAAATGAGCGCGCAAGGCTAGGCGCCGCCCGCCCCGCCGGCTAATACCTTTCAGCCGCGCTGGCAATACCCGCGGCGTATCAGCGCCTGTCTTGTACGCCGTGCAGGAAGTTGCGCACCACCGGCGAATCGCAGTCGGCGCGGCGGGCGGCGGCCAGTTCGAACACGGCCGCCGGGTCGGCGTCGAGAATGCGGTAATGGACTTCGTTGCTGCGTACCGAGGCCATGCTGGCCGGCACGATCGCCACCCCCGCTTCGGCGGCGACCAGCGCGATCACGCCGTGCATCTGACGGGCTTCCTGGACGATATCCGGCTCGAAACCGGCCGCATGGCACAGGTCGAAGGCGCGCCGGAAAAAGCCACGGCCTTCATGCCCCGGCCAGAACACAAAGGCCTCGCCGGCCAGATCGGCGACGGCGAGGTCGGATTTGCCCGCCAGGGGATGCTCCGCCGGCACTGCGATCGCCAGACGGTCGCGATCGAAGGGCTGCAGCATGAGGTGGCTGTCGTCAGCCAGCGGCGGCAGCACCACGGCCAGGTCGAGGGTCTGCTCGTGCAGGGCTCGAATCTGGCCGGCGGTGGTTTCCTCGACCAGATCGACCTGCACCTGCGGCCAGCCACGCCGGAATGCCCGTACCGCGGCCGGCAAACGCCCGTACATTGCACTGCCGACATAGCCGATACGCAGCCGCCCGGTCTGGCCGGCCGCGGCGGCGCGGGCCGCAGGCAGGCAACGCTCGGCCGCAGCAAGCGTCTGTCGTGCCTGTTCGGCGAATGCCGCACCCGCCGCGGTGAGGCGGTTCTCGCGCTGGCCGCGCAGAATCAGCGCTTCGCCGACCTCGTCTTCGATACGTTTGATGGCCGCGCTCAACGGCGGCTGCGACATGTTCAGCCGCCGTGCCGCACGATGAAAATGCAGCTCTTCGGCCACCGCCACGAACTGGCGCAGCTGGCGTAATTCGATCATCCCAACCCCGCGAACCGGCCTTGAACGCAGCAGCCTACACGCGCCGGCCTGCGCTCCGCCGGGCGATGCATTCGGTACGGCTCGGCCGTTGTGAGTTACAGCGTAATCACGACCTTGCCGACCGTACGCCCGCTTTCGATATGTTCGTGGGCGGCGGCCGTGTCTTCGAGCGCATAGCGCGCGGCGATATGCGGCACCAGCGCGCCGTCGGCCAGCATCGCGGCGATTTCGCGCATATTCTCGCCGCTCGGAAAGACGTGCATGAAGTAGTTCACAACCAGCCCCTTGGCCTCGGCGGCCTCGCGATCGCTTTCGACCAGCCCGGACGGCAGGTTGATGATCGTGCCGCCTTCGCGCATAACGCTCACCGAGCGCTGGAACTGGGGCCCGCCCTGGGTTTCCAGACAGAAATCGATATCGCCGGTCACATCTTCGAAGCGCACCGCCTTGTAGTCGATATGTTCGTCGGCGCCGAGCGATTCGACGAACGCCTTGTTCTTTGCCGACGAGGTGGCGATGACATAGGCGCCCAGATGCTTGGCCATCTGAACCGCGAAATGGCCGACGCCGCCGCTGGCCGCATGAATCAACACTCTGTCGCCGGCCTTGAGCTCGCCGAAATGGGTGAACGCCTGCCAGGCGGTGAGTGCGGCCAGCGTGCTCGCCGCGGCGGCCTCATACGACACGCCCGCGGGAATGACGGCGAGCTCATCCGCCGGCGCGTTCACGTACTGCGCATAGCCGTTGGGCGGCAGCGGGAAACGGATCATGCCGAATACGGCATCGCCTTCGTTGAGGTGCTTTACGTCATCGCCGACTGCGACGACTTCGCCGGCCACGTCCCAGCCCAGGATCAGCGGCAGGGCGTGTTCCAGCTGCGAGGCCAGCGCTTCGCCCTGGCGGGTTTTGATATCGACCGGGTTCACGCTCACGGCGGCCGTCTTGATCAGCACCTCGCCCGGGCTGCAGACAGGCATGGGACGCTCGGCGAGCACGAGGTTCTTTGCAGGGCCGAACTGTTCGAAGGCAACGACGTTCATCGGGGACAGGCTTCAACTGATTGTTTGGATAATACAAATATATCGCACCAGGCCCACCGGCCTCACGTCCACAGCCACGGCACAAGACCGCCCGGCCCATGACGGCGCGGTATGGCGAGCGGCGAGGAATTTTGCGTACCGCCCGTCAGCGCCGCCGGTGCGCTATTGCGCCCTGCCCACGGCACGCCCGTGCACGAGACTGGTGTGGGCAAATGAACTCTTGAAATTCGAGCGAACGAGCGTAGATAGTCTGTTCGCGGCGTGGCTGTATGTCCGGACAGTCGCCGCGATTCATTATCCAACTCAACCCTCCGGACCGGGGCATGCGCCCCGCGCAGGCCAAGGCAGGCCTGCTCGTACAAGGCCTGGGCTCCCGTCAATAACGCAGCAACGCAAGAATCGCCCAGGAGCAACAAGTGAACGAGACCATTTATGTCGTAGAAGACGACGACGCGATACGCGAATCCCTGAAAGGCCTGGCCAGCGATGCCGGCTACGCGGTGCGCTGCTTTCGTAGCGCCGAACGATTCCTAGGCCATGCGCCGCGTATCGACGCGGGCTGTGCGCTCGTGGATATGCGCCTGCCCGGCATGGACGGCCTGCAGCTGCAGCGCCGAATCAGCGCCGCGGGGCTGGGCGTCAGGACGGTGTTCATCACCGGCTATGCCACGATCCGGCTGGCCGTAGAGGCCATGCAGCTTGGCGCCTCGGGGTTTCTGACCAAACCCGCGCGCGCCGAGCAGCTGCTCGCCGAAATCGAACGCTGCCTGCGCCGCGGCAAGCGCCAGCGTGGGCGCCACGAGGCCGGCCGTGCCTATGCCCGCCAGCTCGAACGGCTCACGCCGAGAGAGGCGGAAACGGCGAACGGCCTGGCCAACGGCCTGACTACGCGACAGGTGGCCCTCGCGCTAGGCATCAGCAAGCGCACGGCGGAAAGCCACCGCGCAAACATCATGGCCAAGCTGTATATCACCTCGGTAGCCACGCTGACCAAGATGGTCTGCCTGGCCGCATCTGACCACCAGCTGCCAGCGCACGGCGCCACCGCTGGCAAACGGCCGCCAGACTGCCGGCCATAGCGACGCGCCCGGCCGGCTTTTCGGGCCGGCCGGGCGGCTAGCATCGCGTCCTCGCGCCTCGCTACCCGTATATTTTCCGACCGGTTCGTCCCGATATACCGCCACGGTTTGCGCTTTCTATATTGCGCATCCATTTAGCGCGATGGAGCGCTGTCATGTGGCAATTCATCAGCGAGCATGCCGCCGCACTCACCGTGATCGTCACCGGGGTGACCCTGATCGTCTGGACCGTTTACGGCCAGCTCATGTCCGCGAATCAGAGCCGCCAGCAGAAGACGCGTCTGTTCGTGACCCAGGGCAACGGCAGTGGCCTGGATTCCACCTGCCTGCTGACCAACATGGGCAAGGAGTTCGTGTTTCTGCGCGGTGTGTTCGTCGATCTTCACGACCGCGACGGCCATCACTACAGCGAGCCGGTGGAGAAGGAGTGGCAGGAACAGCCACAAAGCTATACGGCCGAAGACATCGGCCAGGGCCCGGTCGGCGCCAGCCAGCAACTGGCGCTCGGCCCGTTTCGATGGCTGGTAGCCGAAGCCGCCCGCAAGGCCGGCCTGCCCGAACAGGACGAGGATGCCGAACTCTGGCAACGGCTCGAGTCGTTCACCGTGACCGCGATCATCACCGCCGGCCCCTACGAACGCCTGATCGGCGCCGCCCATCGCTTTTTCGTGGATGCAGGCGACCGCCGCATCCGACCCGACCCGGAAGGCACGCGCCTGCGTACATCGCGCCGTGACGTGCGTGCGCTGAATCGGCGTCTGCGGGCCATGACCGAGGGCAGCGACCCGCCGGCCTAATCACGGGCCGCCGTGCTACGAGTGCGGCAATGTGTGCATCGACTGCCCGCTCAATCCTCCGTCAGGCCGTATTTTTCCAGCCGGTAACGCAGCGCGCCCCGGCTCAGGCCCAGGCGGCGGGCCGCGGCGGAGATGTTGTGACGGGTTTCGGCCAGCGTGCGTTCGATGAGACGGCGTTCGCTATCGGCCAGCGTTGGCGTGGCCTCGCGCGGCGTGGCGCCGGCTTCAAAGCCGGCCGGGGCGGCCGGCGTGGCCGTGGGCAACTGCAGGTGCGCGGCCTGGACCACATCGTCGGCGTGCACGAGCACGGCCCGCTCGATGACGTGGCGCAGTTCACGCACGTTGCCCGGCCAGGCGTAGGCGCATATCGCCGCGCGCGCGGCGGCATCGATACGCGGCACGGGCCGGCCGTAGCGTTCGGCGGTTCGCGCAGCGAAGTGTTCGGCCAGGGCCAGCACATCGTCGCCGCGTTCACGCAGCGGCGGCAGATGCAGCGTGAGCACGTTGAGCCGGTAGTAGAGGTCCTGGCGAAAATCGCCGCTCGCCATCATCGCGGCCAGGTCGCGGTTGGTGGCGGCCACGAACCAGGCGCCGATCGCCCGCTCCGTATCGCCGCCGATCTCGCGTACGGTACGTGCTTCGAGGGCGGTCAGCAGCTTGGCCTGCAGCGACAACGGCAGCTCGCCGATTTCGTTGAGAAAGGCCGTGCCCTCGCCGGCCGCCGCCAGCAACCCGCGCCGGGCGCGATGGGCGTGGGTGAAAGCGCCTTTTTCATGCCCGAACAGCTCGGCTTCGACCAGATCCTGCGGCAGGGCGGCACAGTCCACCTGCACGAACGGGTGCGCGCCGCGCGCCGAGCGCGCATGCAACAGACGCGCGACGCGATCCTTGCCGGTGCCGGTTTCGCCGGTGAGCAGTACGTTGGGCGGTGCCTCGCCGGTACCCAGGGCCGCGATCCGATCGAGCTGGGCATACAGCTCGCGCATGGCTGCGCTGTTGCCGATCAGCGCCGTGTCCGGCGCGCTATCGGCCGGGGTGTCGCAGGCCGAGCGCGTGCCCGGGGTTTCGCGCGCCAGCGCATCGGCGACCACGCGATGCAGGGCGTCCAGATCGAGCGGCTTCTTGAGAAAGTCCACCGCGCCCAGGCGCATGGCGGCGATCGCATCGTCGAGCTCGCCGTAGGCGGTCATCACCAGCGCCGGTATGTCCGGGATTTCGCCGCGCAGCCAGTCGAGAAAATCCAGCCCGTAGCCGTCGGGCAGGCGCAGATCCAGCACCGCGAGATCGGGCCGCCGGCGACGCGCGGCCAGTTTGGCGTTGGCGATGTTCTCGCACACCGCCACGGTATAGCCATCGCGGCGCAGACGCCGATCCAGCGCGCGGGCCAGCGCGCCCTCGTCTTCCAGCAGCAGGATGTGGGCGCTACTCATGGCGGATCGCTCAAAGGCAGATGGATAGTTACGCAGGTGCCGCCACCGGGCGCCGGCGCATAGTCCAGCGTACCGCCATGGGCGTGAATGACCTTGTAGGCAAAGGGAATTCCCAGGCCGGTGCCGCGACGCTTGGTAGTCGGTAACGGCGCGCTCGCGTGCGGGTCCGGCCGTACCGCCATGCCCGGCCCGGCGTCGACGATGTCGAGCCGGGCCCGGCCGTCGTCGGCGGTGCCGGTGGTGACGCGTATGCGCGAGCCGGCCGGCGAGGCTTCAAGCGCATTCGCGAGCAGGCCGTGCAGGGCCTGTTCCAGCAGCGGCGCGTCGGCGTTCACCGCGACCGGCCCACGCCCGCGAACCAGCTCGATATCGGCCGCGGCCAGCCGGCCGCCGAGGGCGGCGATCGCGCCGTCGACGATGGCGTCGAACGGGCCAGGGGTACGCTTGAGATCGAGCGGGTGCAGGTAGGCCAACAGCGCGTTCAGCCAGCGTTCGAGCCGATCCGCGGCGTCCATGATGTCGGCGCCGGTTTCCTCGATTTCGTCGGCGGTGGCCTGGTGATCGAGCATTTGTGCGTTGGCACGAATACCGGCCAGCGGATTGCGGATGTTGTGGGCGATGACCGGTACGAGCGCGCCGAGCGCGGCCTCGCGCTCGCGTTCGACCAGCGCCTGGCGCTTGTGTTCGAGTTCGGCGGCCATCGTATTGAGCGTATCCGCCAGATGGCGAACCTCGGCGACGCCCTGCGGGCGCAGCCTGTAATCGAGCCGCCCCTGGGCGATTTCACCGGTGCCGGCCACCAGCCGTTCCAGCGGGCGCAGGAATTCGCGCACGAAACGGCGATTGAGCCAGAGCGCGAGTGCGATGCCGAACAGCAACGGCAGCCACGCCAGCCATGGCGCCATGCGGTTCCACAAGTCCATGCGCTCGGCCAGGGCATCGCGGCGGGCGGCCACCTGCCGGGTAAGCCGGGCGTAGGCGCTTTCGAAATCGCCGGTCTGCCAGGTGTCGAAGGCGACCTGGTTCGTGTCGCCGCCCGGCGTGGTCACCACCCGGTTCATGGCCGCGAGAATCAGGCCGTAGGCGGTTTCCATACGGGCGATGCTGGCCTGCTCCTGGGGGGTGTCGGCTGCCCGGCGCATCCGATAGAAATGCTCGTCGATACGATACAGCCGTTGCCAGTAGTCGTCGCTCGGCCCCGCGGCGCCGTACTCGTCGACCGTCTTGATCTGGCGATACAGATCGCCGCGTACCGCCTGGGCTTCGATCAACAATTCGTTGAAACGCAGCGAGCGCTGATAGCCCGCCTGCCAGAAGCTCGCCCACAGCGCGCCCAGGCCCGCGGCCGCCATCAATACCAGCAGCAGCGCGAGTTGATAGCGCTGAAGCAGGCGCTTGAGCGAATCGGCAGGGCGACGAATCATTCCGCGAGTCTAGCCGTCGTGGGCGCCTCCCCGAAATGCCGATGGCGCCACGCGTTGCGACTCCGGCCAGGCGGCCAATAGTAGCCAGCCTCATCGGCCATTATTGGCCAATATGGCCAGTGACTGACCAAGGCGGGCACAGCGAACCTGGCGGTTGAAAAAGCCGTTGGCAGGCAAGCGCTTGCCGCGCGAACCGCGAGGTTGTCGCTGGCATGGTCGATGCATCGATCACGGGTGCCAATCAATGATCAAACCAAGGAGATCGCGATGAAACAGTGGACGACCCCGAAGGCCCACGACCTGCGTCTGGGCTTTGAAATCACGATGTACATCAACAACCGCTAAACCCGGTTGTCGTGTACGACGAGGGGGCTTTACGGCCCCCTTTCTTGTGCGCACCGAGTTCACCATGAGCGCCACGATTCCCACATTGCCGACCCGCCATGACAGCGAAACGACCGCCCGGCCGCTCTGGCTGCTGGCCGAGCTGACCTATGCCTGCCCGTTGCAGTGCCCCTACTGCAGTAACCCGACGGAGATGGCACAGATCGGGCGAGAGATTTCCACCGAGGACTGGAAGCGCGTACTGCGCCAGGCCCGCGGCATGGGCGCGGCCCAGCTCGGGCTGTCTGGCGGCGAGCCGCTGGTGCGACAGGATCTGGAAGAAATCGTGGCCGAAGCTCGACAGCTCGGCTACTACAGCAACCTGATCACCTCCGGCATCGGCATGGACGACGCGCGCGTGCAACGGCTCGCCGAGGCAGGCCTGGATCATATTCAGATCAGCTTTCAGGCCAGCAATGCCGAGCTGAACAACTTTCTCGGCGGCAGCGACAGCTTCGAAAAGAAGAAGGACATGGCGCGTGCGATCAAGCGTCACGGCTATCCGATGGTGCTCAATATCGTGCTGCACCGGAAGAACATCGACGATATCGAAGAAATCATTGCGATGGCGGAGGCGCTCGATGCCGACTATGTAGAACTGGCCAACACCCAGTACTACGGCTGGGCCTGGCACAACCGCGATGCACTCATGCCCACCCGCGAACAGCTCGCTCATGCCGAACGCGTGACCACGGCCTATCGCGAACGCGGCGGCGCGATGAAGCTCTATTTTGTGGTCCCCGACTACTACGAAGACCGACCCAAGGCCTGCATGAGCGGCTGGGGCGATATCTTTCTCACTGTCGCCCCCGACGGCGCCGCCCTGCCCTGCCATGCCGCGCGCCAGCTACCCGGCCTGGAATTTCCGAACGTGGTCGACCACGACATCGACTGGATCTGGGGCGAATCCCCCGCCTTCAATCATTTCCGCGGCTACGACTGGATGAAGGAGCCTTGTCGCAGCTGCTCGGAAAAAACCAAGGACTTCGGCGGCTGCCGCTGCCAGGCCTATATGCTCACCGGCGATATGTACGCCACCGATCCGGTGTGTGCGAAATCACCCCAGCACCATCTCGTCACCGATGCGGTCGAGCGCGCGAACGCACAGCCGGCCGACGCCCCCGCGGCCCAGCCGATCGTGTTTCGCAACCCGAAGAATTCGAAGCGGCTGCATGGATCACGGGTGGCACGCGAACGGCCGTAAACTCCACGATCAGTCGATATCCAGATCGTCGAAATGCCGCAGCGGCTCCATACGCTGATGGAGCAGGCGGATAACGGAGAGGCCGCGTGCGAGCGCGATAGAAAACTAAGGTAACGGTGATCGTGACGAAATCTTCCAGCGCCCGATTCAAAAGCCTATACGCCTTGACGATGCTTCATCCGGTCGGCAATATCTCGTAGTGATTCGTCGCTCTCACCGCTGCGTTCTCCGGCTTCTACAGCCGCGCGAAGTGCACCACTTGCCTGCGCCCGGCGTTCGAACAAACGCAATGCGCAGCGCACGACTTCGCTTGTCGAGCCGTAGCGGCCCGAGGCGACCCGTTGGCTCACAAACTCGTCCATCCGAGGACCAATCGTTATACGGGTCGTCCTGCGCATGTAACGCCCCACGTGTGATTTATTCACGCAATATAGCGAATCCGAAGACGCTTGGAATCTTCATTCTCCGCTTGCAGAAAACCGGAAACTCGATCAGAACCCACCGCCCTATTCCGCACGGCTAAGCGCAATAAACGTTGGTTTGTCGACCATACATCCCGTGCGTACGACACCGTCAAAGAATGGCGTGGTCAGGGTCGATGCCTGTGCGCTGCTACCTATCCTCGCGCGTGTGCCATAGACGCAGTACGTAGACGGTATCGCCCACGACTTCGTAGCGAAGTTCGTATTGGCTCACCAGAATACGGCGCACCATCCGCGGTTCGAACTGAAACAGGTGCTCGCCGATATGCGGGTTGGTTAGCAAGGTACGGGGCGCCTCTGTAAGCGCTTGAACGGCCCGTACGGCCGCCGGTTTATTGGCCGCTGCCAGGAATTCATACAGTCGCGCCAGATCGGACAGCCCCTTGCTTGTCCATTTCAGCTGCATCAACGCGGTATTGATCGCGGTTCGTCGGTGTTCAGACTGTCGGCCCATGCCTGTACCGCATCGTGGTCGACGACCCGGCCTTCATCAACTTCCGCGAGGGCCTCACGTGTCAGCCGATCACGTTCTTCCTCCTGGGCGATCCAGGAGGATAGCGCCTGCTTCATGATCCAGCCGCGCGAACGTTCCAGGCGCTCGGCCAGCTGGTCCACCTTCTCCGCCATGGGAATCGGCACATGGGCGGTCAAAACACGGGTTTCGGTCTTTGCCATCGGGATTGCTCCATCCAACGACTCAATGTCGGCTTGCTCAACAACGCGGGTCGCTTCTAAAAGCCCTGAAGGGCGTTCTCGATTTATTTTTAATCATATCGATTAAAAAATAATCGGCAAGACGTAACCGAACGTCGAGCCCTCACCGGGGCGTCGGAGCAATAGCGAGACTGCGCTACACAATCTATCGCACTCGCCTCAAGCCAATACGACCCAACCGTGGGAGGCGGCAAGCTTCAAGAAATCATGCACATCGGCCGTGACCTCGGCCCCGTCGAACGCCGCCGAGAGATCATCGCAGATCGCCTGCACGGACCGCTGGCCGTCGCAGCGCTGCAGGATTTCCGCCGCACTGTCGTTGAGGGTGATCATGCCTTCTGGGTAGAGCAGGACATGGCAGTCCTGGGCCGGCTCGAACTGCAGGCGGTGGCCGCGGGCGATACGGGGCACAGCGTTGGCGCTAATCGTTTTCGGCGTGCTCATCGGCTCGGCTCCGGGCAGCTGTGGTAGGGCGGGCGGTCTTCGACATAGGCCATCCACATGGCATCGAGCATGCTCCAGAGCACGTCGAGCTTGAACTGCAGAATGTTCAATGCGTGTTCCTGCTGTGCGCGGGTGACGAAATGGTCGAGCGTAACGCGCAGGCCGTGTTCCACATCGCGCCGGGCTTCGGACAGGCGTTTGCGGAAATAACTCAGGCCGGCATCGTCGATCCAGGGGTAGTGATCGGGCCAACCGGTCAGGCGCTGCTGGTGGATTTCGGGGGCGAACAGTTCGGTGAGCGATGAGCAGGCCGCTTCCTGCCAGGTCGCCCGCCGGGCGAAGTTCACGTACGCATCCACGGCGAAGCGCACGCCAGGCAACAGGTCGGTGAGATTCGCGACGCGTTCGCGATCCAGACCCGTGGCTTCGGCCAGCATCAGCCAGGCTTCGATACCGCCGGTTTCGCCGGGCGTGCCGTCGTGGTCGATGATGCGCTGGACCCAGAGTTGGCGCGCGGCCGGGTCCGGACAGTTGGCAAGCACGTTGGCATCCTTGATGGGGATGCACACCTGATAGTAGTAGCGGTTGAGCACCCAGCCGCGTATCTGATCCGGCGTGCAGCGGCCCTCGTGCATCATCCGGTGATAAGGATGATGAATGTGATAGCGGGCACCGAGTGCCCGCAGGCGGGCTTCGAACTCGTCGCGCGGCCAGGCTTCGCGCTCGTCAATCGCAACACTCACAGTTCCAGCTCCATGCCGTCATAAGCCACTTCCACGCCCGCGTTTTCGACCGTGGCGCGCTCGGGCGAATCCGGATCGAGAATCGGATTGGTGTTGTTGATATGAATGAGCACCCGCCGCTTGTCGGGGAAATTCGCCAGCCAGGCCAGCATGCCGTTCTCGCCGGACTGCGGCAGATGACCCATGGCGGCGGCGGGCTTTTTGCCCACGCCCTGGTCGATCATCTCGGTTTCCGTGAAGAAGGTACCGTCGACGAGCAGGCAGTCGGATTCGCGGGCGATCGCGGCGATGTGATCGTCCGGCGCGCCGAGGCCGGGGGCATAGAACAGCGTGCCGCCGGTGGCGTCGTCGGTGACCAGCAAGCCGATGTTGTCGCCCGGGTGCGGATCGCCCCCATGCGGCGAATACGGCGGCGCGGCCGAGGACAGTTCGACTGCACGAAACGACAGCCCGGGCACGCCATCGATCGCAAAGCTTTCGGCGGCGGTGTCGATCTCGTGCCAGTCCACGCCGCAGTAGTGCGAGAGCACGTTGAACAGCGGCAGACCGGTAGTGAGGTCTTCGTAGACGGGGCGCGTTGACCAGACGGGCAGCGTGTCGCCCTCGCGCAGGATGATCAGCCCGGTCGCGTGATCGATCTGGCTGTCCATGAGCAGCACCGCGCCGATACCCGTGCCCCGCGTTTCCGGTGCTGGGCGTAATGCCGGAAAATCGAGTATCTGCTGGCGCACGTCGGGCGAGGCGTTGACCAGCAGCCAGTGCTCGTAGTCCGCGCTGACCGCGATCGACGACTGGGTGCGAGCCTGGGCACGGGTCGTGCCCTCGTGGAGCTGTCGGTTGAGCCCGACATTGGTGTTCCACTGCGGAAAGCCGCCGCCGGCGGCCGATCCGAGTACGCGTACATGCATGATTTCATCCTGCGAAGACCGTTTCGTTGGCCCAATCAGGCAGGAGTCGTGCCAGCTCTCGGCTTGGCCTCAGCGCATTCGCGATGGCTCGATGGCGTGTTTTTTCATTTTTCGATACAAAGTGTTGCGGCTTGTTTCCAGCTGCAGCGCGGCCCGGGTGACGTTCCAGCCATTGTTTTCAAGCGCGGCGATCAGGGCATTGCGTTCGGCGCTGGCCAGCGGGTTGGGGGCCGCCGCGTGCGCTGCGCCTGCGTGGGCTGGCGCATCGCTGCGCGCTGCATAGCCCGCCAGTTCATGCGGCAGGTCCGACAGGCGCAGGCACCCGTCTTCGCATAGCGCGAGCGCGGTGCGTACGACGTTGCGCATCTGGCGGATATTGCCGGGCCAGTCGTAGTGCAGAAGCGCGGCCATCGCATCCTCGGCGATGCAAACGGCGCTGCCGCCCTCCTGTTCCGCGGCGATCACCGAACGCAGTAGGGCCTCGCGATCGGCACGCTCGCGCACCGAGGCGAGCGTGAGGGTGATGCCGTCGAGCCGGTAGTAGAGATCGGCCCGGAAGTCGCCCGCGGCCACGCGTTCGCCCAGGTCGGCATGGGTGGCACAGATGACGTTGAGATCGAGCGCGATCGGCGTATCGCCGCCCAGCGGCACGACTTCGCGTTCTTCGAGCACGCGCAACAGTCGCGTCTGCAGCGCCAGCGGCATGTCGCCGATTTCGTCGAGAAACAGCGTGCCGCCGGAGGCCTGCAGCAGCTTGCCGCGCATGCCCTCGCGGCTGGCGCCGGTAAAGGCACCCGGCTTGTAGCCGAACAGCTCGGCCTCGATGAGCGTTTCCGGAATGGCGGCACAGTTCACGGCCACGAACGGGGCCCTGGCCCGCGCGCTGGCCGCGTGGATGGCACGGGCGAAGACTTCCTTGCCGGTGCCGGTTTCGCCGCGCAGCATGATGGCGATGCGGCGATCAACCACGCGCTTGGCGCAGCGTACGTTTTCGCCCATCACCGGATCGGCTCCGGCGAGTTCATCCAGGCCGGGGCGGCGATCACTCCCACGAGCCGGTATGTAAAGGCCGCGCGACTCGGTACGGCGGCCCGACGGCGCACACAGCCGGGCATGGTAGCGGCGCCCTCGGGCACGCTCATGCACAGGCCAGACGGTTTGCATGCCGTCGCCGCAAGCCGCTTTCAGCCCGGTACCCACGATATCGAAAACCTGTTCGATCGATTGGCCGATCAGTTCGCGACGCCCCTGCGCGCCCAGCTGCAGGGCGGCGTTGTCGTCGGCCGCGATAATCCGGTCGTTGTCGTCGATGGCGAGCAGGCCGTCGTGGATCAGGCCCACGAACTCGGGCCGGCCGTGAAAACGCAGCACCCGCGAATCCCGGTGCGCGTTGAGGAACACGCTTTTTTCGATCAGCCGTGCCGACATGCTCACCAGCGCCACGGTATGCATCTGCCCGGCGCGGGTGCCCTCGCACTGCACGGAGGAGGCATCGAGCACGGCCAGCAGCTCGCCGGCAGCATTGCGAATCGGCGCGGCCGAACAGCTCAAGCCGGTGTGGCGAACGGCGAAATGGTCGGCACAATGGATGACCACCGGCCGCTGTTCGACAATACAGGTGCCGATGCCGTTGGTGCCCTGGCGCCACTCGCTCCAGTTGGCGCCGTCCCACAGCCCGGCAGCCCGGAAGTTCTCGCGCAGGCGGGCCTCCACCCGGTTGTAGAGAATCACGCCCTGGGCATCGGTGAGCATCAGCGCATAGCCGGCGCCGGCAATCTGGGCCGCCAGATCGTCCATTTCACCGCGTGCAAGGGAAACGACCTCGGCCAGCTCGTCGCGATGGGCGCTGAGCTGGCTGCGCGACAGCACGTCCAGCTCGATACGCGACGGGTCCAGCCCGTAGTCGCGAATACAGCGATTCCAGGAACCCGCCACCAGATCGGCCGAGTCGCCATGGACGGTTGCCGTCGAAGGATGCGCCGCCAGATCGACCATCGCTGCTCCTCGCTGGACACCGCGCCGCGCACGGGCCCTCGCATGCATATCGCCCGCTTTCAACGCGGGTCTGACTCGGTTCTAGCAGGTTCGAAAAGCGCAGACAAGCGGGCGTATCGGCCATGGCACGAACTGCAACACCGCCGTATCGAAAACGTGACAGTGACAACGGCATGCGGTGAGCACGCCCTCTTTCAAACGACTGTTTTAAAAGCGAGTTGTGAATGGCCTGGATCTTGCGATTCTCGATCGTGGTGTCGCCGTTGCTACGACGACCATACAAAGAACCGTGTGCCGGCACAGCGTTGCCGGCGCGATAAAAACCGATGGAGGAGAGAATCGATATGTGTGCAGTAGCTGCTTCTGAAGTATCGCTCGAGCCGAATGTCCAGCAATTCATCGACAGCCCACGCAAGATGCTCATCGACGGCCAGTGGGTGGCCTGTGAATCGGGCGAGACCTTCGATGTCTACAACCCGTCCAACGACCAGGTCATCGCCCAGGCTCAGGCGGCCACCAAGGTGGATGTCGACAAGGCCGTAAAGGCCGCGCGCCGGGCATTCGACGACGGCCCGTGGACGAGGATGGCACCCGCCGAACGCCAACAGATCGTCTGGAAGATCGGCGATCTGATCATGGACTATCAGGAAGAGCTGGCCCAGCTGGAATCGCTGGACAACGGCAAGCCGATTTCCATCGCCCGGGCCGCCGACGTGCCGCTGGCCGCGGAGATGTTTCGCTACATGGCCGGCTGGGCCACCAAGCTCAACGGCGAAATGATCACCCCCACCGTGCCCTATGCGCCCGGTGCCGAATGGCATGCCTATACCCGGCGTGAACCGGTGGGCGTGTGTGGCCAGATCATCCCCTGGAACTTCCCGCTGCTCATGGCTGCCTGGAAGCTGGCCCCGGCGCTGGCCACCGGCAATACCATCGTCATGAAGCTGGCCGAGGAAACCCCGCTATCCGGGCTCAAGCTCGCCGAGATCATGCAGGAAGCCGGTGTGCCGGACGGCGTGGCCAACATCATCACGGGTTTTGGCGAAGACGCCGGCGCGCCGATCGCCGCCCATCCCATGGTCGACAAGATCGCCTTTACCGGCTCCACGGAAGTAGGCCGGCTGATCGTCGATGCGGCCAAGGGCAACCTCAAGAAGGTATCGTTGGAGCTGGGCGGTAAATCGCCGAACATCGTGCTCGACGATGCCGACCTGGAAAAAGCCATTCCGGGGGCGGCGAACGCGATTTTCTTCAACCACGGCCAGTGCTGTGCGGCCGGCTCGCGGCTGTTCGTGCATGAAAAGATCTACGATCAGGTGGTCGAAGGCGTGGCCGACTTCGCCCGCAACATCAAGCTTGGCCCGGGCCTGGATCCGGAAACCCAGATGGGCCCGCTGGTATCGCGTACCCAGTTCGACCGTGTGACCGGCTATCTGGAATCCGGCAAAAACCAGGGCGCGAGGGCCGCGGCCGGCGGCGAACGCGGCGACGGCGACGGCTATTTCGTGAAACCGACCGTGCTGACCGACGTAACCGACGATATGAAGGTGGTACAGGAAGAGATCTTCGGGCCGGTGGTCACGGCGACGAAGTTCTCCGACTTCGACCGCGATCTGGTCAACCGCGCCAACGACACGGTGTTCGGCCTGGCCTCGGGCGTATGGACCCAGGATATCGGCCGCGCGCACAAGCTGGCTGCCAAGCTGCGTGCCGGCACGGTATGGGTGAACTGCTACAACATCTTCGACGCGGCATTGCCGTTCGGCGGTTACAAGCAGTCCGGCTGGGGCCGCGAGATGGGCGCCCAGGTGCTCAACAACTACACCGAAACCAAGACAGTGACGGTGTCGTTGTAGCCCGGCACACGGCCGCCGCGCCCCCTCGGCGGCCATGTACCCGAAGCCGGCTGCGCCCTGCAGCTGGCTTTTTCTTTATTGATTTATGGATGGACCGCCGGCGGCACCCAACAAGCAGATTGTCCGCGAATGAACGCGAAGACACGCGAATAAGACAAAAGGCAGATCGCGCGGAGCTTAAGGGGCTTATGTTCGCGCCGAACGCTAAAGCCGGCCCGCAGGCGCAGCACGATATGCGCGCAGTTCGCTCATCGACCGCGAGATGGCTTCGTTGCTCAGGAGCAACCGCAGATTTCGCAGATTACACAGATGAAAGAGCGCGCCACATGCGCTGGACGGCATCGAACGACCGGGTTGTCCTGTCTTTGCGCTGCTATATATGCGTCGACCTGCGAACCATTCCCTACCGCGAGTGCCAGCGAAGCCAACACGCCAAAGCGCTCGGTTGCCCACCCTGGCCAAATCAACAAATCGGCGTAATCTGCGGATAAATGGCGTTCTGGTTATCTATGAAACGCCGCTGACTTGTCTCGAGCAAGCAGGTGATGGGCCAATAAAGCCCGACCGCTCGGAGGCCGGGGCGCGTGTACTTACGCCACAGCCCGAACTTGGCACAATCGAGAATTTTCTTTTGCCGCCGCCGGGTTGGCGCACCCGGACCGGTATTCGATTACGCTATCGTAAGGCCCAATGCGTACTCGAATGCGTCAGGAGTTTGCCATGCCCAAGCAGCCGATCCGGGTTCTGCTCGTCGACGATCATGCCGTCGTGCGCGCCGGCTATGCGCGCCTGCTCAAGCTGGCCGGCGATATCGAAGTCGCCGGCGAGGCCGATAGCGGCGAACGCGCCTATGCCCTGTGCCGCGAGCACAACTTCGACGTGATCGTCATGGACCTGTCGTTGCCGGGCATGAGCGGCATCGAAACCACGCGACGTATCTGCAGCCGTCACCCGGGTACACGGGTGCTGGTGTTTTCGGTACACGAAGAAGCCATTTTCGTGCGCCGTGCGCTGGCCGCGGGCGCGACCGGCTATATCGGCAAACGGGCGGTGGCCGACGTATTGATCGAGGGCGTGCGTCAGGTGGCCTGCGGGCGCGAATATCTGGACCCGGGCCTGGCTGACGATATCGTCGCCTCGGCACAGGACAGCACGTCGCCGCTGGCCTGTCTGTCTTCGCGCGAGTTCGAGATTTTTCGCCTCGTGGCCTCGGGCATGAGCGTGACCGATATTGCCGAGGAGCTGTTCGTCAGCCCCAAGACCGTTGCCAACCATGCCTCGCGCCTGCGCGCGAAGCTGGGCGTGGGCGGCACCGCCGAGCTGACCCGACTGGCGATTCGTACCGGTGTCGTCGGGCTCTAGGCAGACTCAAGCTACGCCCCCGCGCCAGCGGATCGGGGCGCGACTGCGCCTGCGACAGCGGCTGATGTTTGCCGTGACGCTGCTGCTGGCCGCCATTCTCGGCGCGGCGGTCTGGCTGGTCATCCACAATGCCCAGCGTGCGGTGAGCGAAGAGATGCAGGCGAGCATCGCCCTGGCCGGCGACCTGGTCGATAACACGATCCGCAGGGATGACGACGCCCTGGGCGCCGCGCGCCGGCTCTCCGAGATAGGCCATCTGCGCCATCTATGCCTGTCGTTGATCGAGCGGCGCGGTGCGTCGCCAAGCGGCGGCTGCACCAACCCCGAATCGGCCGGCGCACCGGCTTGGTTTGCGGCCCTGACCCGACCCGAGACCCTGCCCGAACGCCGACTCATGGTCGCGCCCGACCACGCGATGGTGATCCTGGCCGACCCGGACGACGAAATCGCCGAAGCCTGGCAGGACACACGCGGCCTGCTCGCACTGCTGGTCGTGTTCTATCTGGCGACAATCGCGGTGGTCTATCGGCTGTTCGGGCGCGCGCTCGTGCCGGTACGGCGTATCGACGCCGCGCTCGCGCGTATCGAGCACGGCGACTACGGCATCCGCCTGCCCCGCTTCTCGCTGCCCGAGTTCGACGGCATCGCTGCCCAATTCAACCACATGGCGGCCGCACTCGATGCCGCCCAGCACGAAAACCGGCGCCTGCGCGAACATTCCCTGCGTATCCAGGAAGACGAACGCCACAACATCGCCCGCGAACTGCACGACGAACTCGGCCAGAGCCTGACCGCGATTCGCGCCGATGCGGCCGGTATTCTGGCACGCGGCGACCGTCTGCCGGCCGGGGTGGCCGAGTCCGCCCAGGCGATTGCCGCGGTGGCCGGGCGCATCTACGACCAGACGCGGCTGATGATGCGCCGCCTGCGCCCGCCGGGCCTGGACGAACTCGGCCTCGATGCCGCTCTGGAGGATCATGTGGCGAGTCGCCAGCGCAGCCATCGTGACGTATCACTGGCCTATACCGGCTGCGATCGCCTGGCGGATGTGCCCACCGCGGTCGCCATTCATGTATTCCGCCTGGTCCAGGAAGCCCTGACCAACGCCCTGCGCCACGGCCGCCCGTCACGCATCGATATCACGGTCGGCCTGGAGGCCGGCCGACTTCGGGTCGATGTGCGTGACGACGGCGACGGTTTCGACTCGCAGGTCTGCCGGCCCGGCGTCGGGCTCTCCGGCATGGCCGAACGTATCGACCTGCTCGGCGGGCAGCTGCAGGTGGACAGTCGCCGCCGCCACGGCACCCATATTCATGCCGATATTCCACTCGCATGAGCGGTGTCAGCAAATGGTCGTATACCCTCGATACCGGGAAGAATTCCCATTGAGCGAAGCAATTGCCCCGGTCGAGACTCAATAGCACTAAATAATAAGAACAGTGCGGGGGAGAAATGAATTATCGCAGGGGATTCGGCCTTACGGTGGGCGCGGTATGCGTCATGGGTGGACATAGCGCCACCGCCCAGCCACTCGAACTGGGCGGCATCGATATCATCGGCGCCACGCCTTTTGCCGGCAGTGAGGTGGACGCCGACCGCTACCCGGCCAACGTGCAACACGCCGAAAGCCAGCGCATCGAACGCGGCGAAACGCTCAACCTGAACCAGTTCATGCAGCAGGAGCTGGGCAGCGTCCACGTCAACGACGCCACCAACAACCCGTTCCAGCCGGACCTCAATTACCGCGGTTATACCGCCTCGCCCCTGCTCGGACTGCCGCAGGGGCTGTCGATCTACCAGGATGGCGTGCGTATCAACGAGCCCTTTGGCGACACCGTCAACTGGGACCTGATACCGCAGGTCGCGATCGATTCGATCGATCTGATCCCGGGGGCCAACCCGTTGTTCGGCCAGAACACGCTCGGCGGTGCGGTATCGATCAAGACCAGGACCGGCTTCACTTATGAAGGCGCCGAGGCCGAGCTGTTCGGTGGCGACTTCGGCCGTTTCGGCGGCCATGTGCAGGCTGGCGGCAACAACGGCACCGACGCATGGTACTTCGCGGCCCAGGGCGTGTCCGAAGACGGCTGGCGCGATTTCTCCGATTCCGACGTGGCCCAGCTGTTCACCCAGTTTTCCACGCTCACCGACCACGGCACCCTGGATTTTTCGATCACCGCCGCCGACAACAGCCTGCGCGGCAATGGCGCGATTCCGGCGGAGCTTGCCGACGCCGAAGGTCGCGATGCGGTGTTCACCTACCCGGACGAAACCAACCCGGACATGGTGATGTTCAACCTGCGCGGCACCCGCGACTACAGCGACGACTTTACCCTGGCCTGGGGCGCCTACTATCGACGTACCGAAATCAACACCTTCAACGGCGACGGCTCCGAGTTCGAGGACTGCGAAGACGCCGCCAATGCGGGCCTGCTCTGCGAAGAAGCCGAAGACGGCGGCGACGAGGAAATCGTCTTCGATGCCGATGGCAATCCGGTGGTGGCCCGCGACGGCGTGATCGGCGGCACCGAAAACACCTCGCAAACCAAGGAAAACGGCTTCGGTCTGAACCTGCAGGGCCGGCAGAACAGCGTGCTCGGCGGCGAGCTGATCGTCGGCACCAGCCTCGACTACGCCAGCAGCGATTTCTCGCAGCAGACCGAACTGGCCAGCCTCACCGACGAGCGCGGCACCGTGGGCAGCGGCATCGTCTCCGGTGAATCGCTGACCGGCGTGTCGGCCCACAACAGCACCGCCAGCCTGTTCTTTCTGCAACGTGTGCCGATCACCGAGACGCTCGAAGGGACGCTGGCCGGGCGCTACAACCGTACATCGATCTCGTTGCACGACACCTCGCCGGAGGTGGAATTCGCCGGCGGCGACGATGACGACGACACCAGCCTGTCCGGCGATCACGAGTTCAAGCGCCTGAACCTGGCCGGCGGGCTGACCTGGCAGGTCAACGACCACCTGACCAGCTTCGCCAGCCTGTCGCAGTCGTCGCGCGCGCCCACGCCGGTCGAGCTGACCTGTGCCAACCCGGATGCGCCGTGTCGGCTGCCCAACGGCTTCGTCGACGATCCGCCGCTGGAACAGGTGGTCACCACCACCTACGAACTGGGCCTGCGCGGCGGCGACGACGACCTGCGCTGGCACGCGGCCGTGTTCCGCTCGGACAACCAGGACGACATCCTCTTCATCGCCGCCGAATCGCGTTTCGAAGGCTATTTCGACAACGTTGGCGAAACCCGGCGTCAGGGCGTGGAACTGGGTCTGGACTGGGCCTTCGCCGGACGCTGGCGACTGTCGGCGAACTACACCTATCTCAACGCCGAGTTTCGCGACTCGTTCATCACCAATTCGCCCAACCACCCGCTGGCCGATGAAGACGCCGCACCCGGCGAAGACCCGACCCAGCAGGTCGAACCCGGCGATCGTATCCCCCTCATTCCGGAACATCTGTTCAACGTCGGCATCGACTGGGCGCCGACAAACCGGCTTCGCCTGGGCATGGACGTGGTCGGCAACGGTGATCAGATCTATCGCGGCGACGAATCCAACACCGACAACGAAAAGATCGATGGCTATGCCATCGTCAACGCCAACGCCGCATTCAAGATCACCGACCGCATCACGACGTTCATCCGGGTGAACAACCTGCTTGATTCCGACTACGAAACCTTCGGCCTCTACGGCGAAGCCGACGAAGTGCTCGAAGGTGATCGCTACGACGACGCCAGTCGCTTCATCGGCCCCGGCGCGCCGCGCGGCATCTGGGGCGGCGTGCGCGTGGAGCTATAGCCTCTTCTTCGATCTCCTCCGGCAGGCGCCGGCCCGCAGGGAACGGGTCCCAAACGCGGGTCGGCCGCCTGTTTTTCGATGCCTCGACAGCACGGAGCAGCGAAGGTTTTCGACCGGATATCGGCCGGGTCGGTCATGCCCACGACACGCCCCGGCGAAGACGGCATGGCCGGCCGCTTGAAAAAGAAAAATACTTGACCGGAAACACTTCATCCGGCGCTCGGCGCGCCGATACTCGGGCGTGCCGTGACAACCTCCCCCGAGAACTCAAACGATGAACATGACCGACGCCCGGTCGCTGCTCCACAAACGACTGACCAATATCCGTGAATACGACAGCGTGCTCGTGCTCAACGGCGTGATCTGCCTGGGCCTGAGTCTTGCCATGCTGCATGGCGAGCCCGTCGGCGGACTCGTGTTCGGCGTCATCGCCGTACTCTCGTTCATGGCACGCCACCGCCTGCGGCGCTTCGGCCGATTGCTCGCCGCCGATCTGGCCGGCCTCGGTAACGACACCGCCACTCACGAGTACGGCCCGGCTACGTTCGATCGCGCCCGGACGAGCATCTGGCGGATCGTGTTCGCCCGCTAAGCCCACGGCACGGACGCACGCCGACTGCCGGCGGCTATTGGCCGTGGCGCGGCCGCCCACAGGGATGTATTCGTCGACGCAGCATGGCGGGCAATCGGCGTTTCGTCGTTCGAACAGGGCGGCACGAGTGCCGCCCGCTAGTCCTATGCCTGGCTAACCGCTATTCGGCATCGCAGGCGTGGCGGCGTGTTTTGCCGCCAGTTCCATGCGCATGCTCTTCACCACGGCGATACACATCAGAATCATCACCACCGAAAACGGCAGCCCGCCGACCAGCGAGGCGGTCTGCAGCGCGGCGAGCCCGCCCGCAACCGCCAGGGAAATACTCACCAGCCCCTGTACGATCACCCAGAACGCGCGGGTGAGCACCGGCGGTTGCTCGAGACCGCCGGTGGACAGCACCGACACCACGAACGCGCCGGAATCGGCGGAGGTGATGAAGAAGGTCACGATCAGCACGATCGCCAGCAGAGAGCTGAAGAACGCGAACGGCAGATCGCTGAGGTACTCGAATATCACCAGCTGCGCCGGCAGATCGCCCAGGCCGCCCGAGCCCATCATTTCGCGATGCAGCGCGGCCCAGCCCATGACGCCGAACCAGACGAAAATGCCGAGCGTGGGTATGATGAGTACGCCGAGCGTGAACTCCCGCACCGTACGCCCGCGCGAGATGCGCGCCAGGAACGTGCCGACGAACGGCCCCCAGGCAATCCACCAGGCCATGAAGAAGACCGTCCAGTAGGACTGCCATTGGTCGCTACCGGTGGCGAAATCGGTCTCGAAGCTGGACTGCAGGATGTTCTGGAAGTAGTAGCCAAACGACGACGTCAGCGCCTTGAGAATGAAGACCGTCGGCCCGGCAAAGAACACGAGCAGCAGCAGAACCAGCGCCAGCGCGATATTGAGGTTCGAAAGCCACTTGATCCCTCGCGACAGGCCGGACAATACCGATACGCCGGCAGCGAGACTGATCAACGCGATGATGGTGACCCGCAGATCCAGCGAGGCATCGAACAGGTTGAGAAAGTCCAGGCCGGCGTTGATCTGAATCACCCCCAGCCCGAGCGATGTCGCCAGCCCGAACACGGTGCTGACGATGGCAACGATATCGATCAAGTCGCCCACCCAGCCGTGCACCCAGCGGCCCAGAAGCGGTTCCAGGCCCCAGCGAATAGCCAGCGGCCGGCCGCGTCGATGGGTGGCGAACCCCAGCGCCAGGCCGACGATGATATAGATGGCAAAGGGCGCCGCGCCCCACTCCATCCAGGCCAGATGCACGGCATAGCGTGCCGCTTCCACCGTTTCGGAGGTCAGCTGTCGCGGCGCGTTGTGGTAGTGGGCCACCGGCTCGGCGGTGCCATAGAAGATCACGCCGATGCCGATTCCGGCAGAGAACAGCATGGTGTACCACGACAGGCGCGAAAACGCCGGCCGCGAATCATCGGGCCCCAGCCGGAGCTTGCCGAACGCACTGCAGCCCACCCAGATCGAAAACCCGATGAAGCCGGCGCATACGAAAATGTAATACCAGCCGAAGTAGTGGACCATCCAGGCCAGGATTTCGTCGAAGGCCTGCTTGGTCGCCTCGGGTGCTGCCACGGTCACGCCGATCAGCAGGGCCATCAGCAGAAGCACCGGATAGAAAACCCGCCCCACGAGTTTCATGGGCCCATGTCGGGACACGGCGTCGTGCCCTGTACTGTAAGTCGAGTCGTTCAATGCACGTTCCGTTTCTGGGCGACGGCTTCACGCAGGCGCCGCCGGCATCACGCCCAGCCGGCGTTCACGGCAACGGCTGCCGGTGCACGTCGGGCCTGGGCCTGAATCGGGTTGGATGAAGATACCCCAGCCCCGGGGGGTGAAACCGCTGGGGCAAGTCGTTCATGACAAACGACCGGGGATCGCACAATAAAGCAACGGCGCCTCGAACGCTCTCCAGTGCCTGGCGCCGGCGACGAAAAACCACTGAACCAAGCCAGGCGCGGCCGTAACGGCGTGTCCGGAAACAGGGGATGAGCCGGTGCTCACCGGCCCCCGGGCCGAGGCGCGACCGCAGCTACCCTTTGCGCCGCACCAGTCCGCGCTGTGGATCATAGCCCCAGACGGCCAATGCGAAAAACACGATCAGCGTACCGGCGACGACCGCCAGTGCGACGAGATTGATCTGGCCGTAGAGGGCAAAACGCACCAGCTCCACGCCGTGGGTAAAGGGGTTGATACGCGATAGCTGGTAGATCACGGTCGCCCCCGATTCCTGTAGCCGCCAAAGCGGATAGAGTGCCGGCGACAGGAAGAACATGGGAAAGATCACGAAGTTCATGGTGCCGGCGAAGTTCTCAAGCTGCTTGATATAAACGGACAGCAGCAGACCCAGCGCGCCGAGCATGAGACCGGTCAGGATCAGGGCGGGCAGTACGGCAAGCAGGCCCGGCCACCAGGGCAGATCGACGCCGAACAACGCGCACACGAGGAGAAACGCGTACGCCTGCAGCACCGACAGAAACGTGCCCGCCAGCAGCTTGCAGGCCAGCAGCACCGAGCGCGGCAAAGGCGCGGTGAGCAACAGGCGCATGAGCCCCATTTCGCGGTCGTAGACCATGGCCAGCGATGACTGCATGCCGTTGAAAAGCAGCACCATGCCCAACAGCCCGGGGACCACATAAACCGGGTATTCGATATAGCTGTCGTAGGGCGGCAGTACGGAAATACCGAAGACGTTCTTGAAGCCGGCAGCGAAGATCAACAGCCACAGGCTCGGGCGGACCACGGCCGAGGCCAGCCGCCCGCGCTGATGCATGAACTTGACGGTTTCGCGCGAGGAAACCGCGGTCAATGCTTGCAGAACATGGCTCAATCGCGGCATGACAATCCTTTCGGTCTATGCGTCGGCACGCGCCGCCGTGGTACTCGCCCGACGCGCAACCTCGGCCCGTCGTGCTCGTTAAACACGCCGTTTTCGTTCGCGAAGGCTTCTTGTCCGCAAACGCACGCAAATGAGCGCAAATAAGAAAAGAAATCGCTGGCCCGGTACACCATAGATAGCCTGTTTGGCATCCGCTGGCTCGAGACAACGCTTCCACGGCGCGTCGACTGCCCGCCACGACCGCTAGGCCAAGCTTCTTTATAAAACCTCACTGGCTTCTTCGCTTTGTGCTGCTTTCTTGTCTTCCATCTGCCGTCATATTTGCGTTTATTCGCGTTCATTTTCGGACGGTGTCTTTCCAGATCAGTCTCGCGCGAGCTTGCAGGTACTTTCACGCGGGTCGAAACCGAGCGTGTCGAGATAGTTGTCCGGGTGCAGAAAACCGTCCAGCGGTGCGCGTGCGACCACCCAGTTGCCGCTGCCCAGCAATATGGGCTGGCGTAGCTGGCCGTTCCAGTCGCGAAAGCCCATGCGATAGCCCTTGAAGCCGTCGAGATTGATTGCGTCGCCGCGAATGTACTCCGCCAGGGTTTCGTAGTCGGTGCTGTCGGTGCGTTGCACGGCTTCGACCACCGCCTTGACCGCCACCCAGGCGGCCCAGTCGTAGGCGGTCATGTGACGGTTGGCCTTCTTTTCCAGACGATTGTTGAGCTGCCGGGCGCCGTGGCGCAGCCAGGCCCAGTGCCAGGCCTGTGGCACGAGCCCTGCGCTGCCGACCACCGGCCGGGGCTTCTGAATGGCGAAATTGGCGTTGCGGGCGAATTCGCCCTGGGTATCGGCGATATAGACCGCGTCGTAATCCACGCCCGACGTGAGCAGTCTGGGGTTGTTGTGCTCGCGCTCACGCGGATCGTTGCCGAGCACGAATTCACGCCGGCCGGTGATATTCAGGCCGAAGCGATCCGCCGAGCGTCGAAAGGACCGGGCCAGCACCTGGTCGGCCGGTTCGGGGCCGACCAGCAACAGCACCTTCTTCCACTGACGCGACACCAGATATTGGGCCAGCGCATCGTTGCGCATGGCATCCGAGGCAATCGTATGCAGCAGATTGGCCTGGCAGTGGGCACCGCGCAGACGGTCGTCGTGGGCCGCGACGTTGAACAACGTCAGCTCATCGCCGGCGAACTCGGCCGCGACTCTAGAGACGGTACCGGCCGGCAGATCGAGCAGGATGAAGCGGGTGCCGCCATCGCGCATGCGGCGTACGGTTTTAAGCACCTCACGCGTATTCGAAACGAGTTGCTCGTCCAGCCCAAACTTCACCCCCGCCGCGATGCCGGGAAAACGTGCCTCGTCGACGGCCACGCGCGCGCCTTCGACCGGTCGGCCCCAGGGCTCGCCCTGGTATTCGTGCTCGATGCGCGCCGGCGAATAGCGCGGGTCGTCGTTCCAGCCGATATAGCCCAGCTCGAATGCTTCGAGATCCGACTGGGCGACGGCCAGACCCGGCAGCATGCAGAGCATTACAGCCAGGCAAAGGACCGGCAGGCCCGCATGCTGCACCATTCGCAGCAGCGGCGTCGTTGCAACACGGCCCATGGTCATTCGGCGCGCGTGTCGATCACCACGCTATGCGGCACCCGACCGGCGGCAATCGAGCGCAGTGTCTTGCGCTGGTCGATATCCACGATCGACATATCGTCGGACAGACCGTTGGTGACATAGAGCTGTTTGCCGTCACGGCTCTGGGCGATACCCCAGGCCCGATCGCCGACCAGCACATGGTCTTCCACCGCATGCGTTTTCGTATTCACGAAGGCCACGTGGTTGGCGCGCCCGAGGGTGACAAAGGCCTGCCGACTGTCATCGGCGAGCTTGATGCCCACCGGGGTGACGTCTTCCGGGCGAAAGCCCTGCGGCTTGAACTCGATGGTGTCACTGACTTCATTAGTCTGCGTATCGATCAGTGATACCGAGCCGGACAGCTCGTTGGTGACCCAGAGCGTGTTGCCGTCCTCGGACAGCGCAAAACGCCGCGGCCGGTTACCGACAACGATATTGGCTTCGATCTCGTGGCTGTCGAGGTTCACGCGGTGCACCATGTTTGCCACCTCCGACGTCACGTAGGCGGTCTTGCCGTCCGGCGTGACCAGTACGCCTTCAGGCTCCTGGCCAACATCGATTCGCGTCACGGCCTTCTTGGCGCCAATGTCGTAGATGGTGAACTGGGCATCGTCCTCGTTGGAGATATACAGATGTCTGCCGTCGGGGCCGATGGCGAAGATTTCCGGATCGTCGATATCGGTAAGGCGATCAACGACCTTGCCCTGGGCAACGTCGATGACATCGATGGAGTCGTCGTCACCGCAGGCCACATACAACTTTTTGTGGTCGGGCGAAAAGGCGAGCCAGCGCGGGCGCTCGGATACCGCGATGGTGTCGATCTTTTCCAGGCTCTGGCCGTCGAAGACGGTGACCACGTCGTCGTCTTCGCTGGAGACATACACCTGGCCAGTGCCGGCCGCGAACAGCGCCGGGCTTGCGGCAAGCCACGCCGCGGCCAGGGCCAGCCGGGCCTTCGGGTATCGATTGCAATGCATCAGACGGTCTCCTCTTTTTTCTTCGGCGCCTCGCCGGTGAGGGCCAGAAACGCGGCCCCCAGCGAGGTCGTGTCGGTTTGTTCGCACAGTGCGCGCGGCGTATCCACGGCGATGCGGCGGCCCTTGTGCAGCACGATCACCCGGTGCGCACGTTCGGCCTCGTCGACCAGATGGGTCGCCCAGAGCACACCCATGCCGCGCTCGGCACAGAGTTTGTGGACATAGTCGACCAGCAGCTCGCGCGAGCCGGGGTCGAGGCCCACGGTGGGCTCGTCCATGAGCAGCAGGGCCGGCTCGTGCAGCAGCGCCCGGGCCAGCTCGATCTTGCGGCGGTTGCCGCCGGACAGCGCCCGGGCCGGGTCCCGGCCTCGTTCGGCCTGGCCGATACGCACAAGTTCTTCATCGATACGCGGCTTCGCTTTTCTGCCCATGCCGTGCAGGCGGGCATGAAACTTCAGATTCGCGACCACGCTCAGATCGAGATCGAGCGTGGGTTGCTGAAACACCACGCCGAGCCGGGCCAGCGCCGCGCGGGCATTACGCCGCATGTCGTGGCCGGCCACTTCGATCGCGCCTTCGTCGGGCACGAACAGTCCGGTCAGAAGCTGGAACAACGTGCTCTTGCCGGCACCATTGGGGCCCAGCAGGGCCACGAACTCGCCCTGCTCGACGCGCAGCGACAGGCCGTCTAGCGCCTTGGTCGGGCCATAGGATTTGCTCACGCCATCGACTTTGAGCGCAGCCTGGCTCATACGGTGTCCTTGTCTGTGGCCGGTACGGCGTTCGCTTCGAGTATGCCGGAGAGCAGCCGCGGATAACGGGCCAGCAGCGCCTGCTGGGCCGCGGCCACATCGGCGCTTTCCAGATCCCGGCCCGCTGCCTTCTCGACCGGGTGATCGAGCAGCACTCGGGCCGGCGTATCGCCCATGAACAACACGCGATCGGCCAGTGCCAGCGCTTCGCGCAGATCGTGGGTGACGAACAGCACCAGCGGGCGCTGGCGCTCGCACAGGCGCAGCAACGAACGGCGCAGGCGATTGCCGGTGGGCATGTCCAGCGATACGAACGGCTCATCCATGAGCAACAGCTGCGGCTCGACGACGAACGCCCGGGCCAGCGCCCCCCGCCGCTGCATGCCGCCCGACAGGTGATTGGGCCAGACGTGCAGCGCCTCGCCCAGGCCGACTTCTTCGAGCAGCGCCGCCGCCCGCGACCGATAGCCCGGCTCGCGGGCGCAGCGTTCGGCCTCGGCGAGCTTGACGTTGTCGAGCGCGCTCAGCCACGGCATGAGTCGCGGCTCCTGAAACATCATGCCCATATGCGCCGGCGACTGACCGGCCGCCGACAGCGGCCGACCGTGCCAGCGGATGTCGCCGTCGTAGTCCTCGTCGAGGCCGGCCACCAGCGACAATAGCGTGCTCTTGCCGGCGCCGGAGGGGCCGACCAGCGCGATGAACTCACCCGGCGCGGCCTCGATCGTGCATTCGCCCAGCACGGCGGCACCGTCGAAGCGCTTTTCACGAATATGAATACTCAGACCGCTCATGCCCGCCACCGTGTGAGCCGGTTCTCGAGCGGGCGCATCACCCAGGCTTCGATGAGCAGCACCACGCCGGCGAACGCCAGCGTGTACGCAAGAATGGCGGCGATATCGAAGAACTGATAATAGACATGCAGCTGGAACCCCACGCCGTTGCTGCGCCCGAGCAGTTCCACCACCAGCACGATCTTCCAGATCAGCGCCAGGCCGCTGCGGGCCGCGCCCATCAGATAGGGATAGAGCTGGGGCAGAAACACCCGCCGCAGGGTCACGAGCCGAGGCACACGGTAAGCCTGGGCCACGGCGAGCAGTTTGGGGTCCACCGCGCGTGCGCCTTCGCGCACCATGACCACCACGGTGGGAATCTTGTTGAGCGCGACCGCCAGCACCGCGGCGACGTCGTTCAGCCCAAACCACACATAGCAGAGAATGATGGTGACCAGCGCCGGGATATTGAGCCCCAGCACCAGCGCGCCGTCGAACACGAGGTCGAGCTGGCGATAACGTCCGAGCGCAATACCCACCGCGGTGCCGATGGCCATCGCCAGCAAAAAGGCCACCGCCACGCGAGCCAGGGTGATCACCAGGTGGTAAGGCAGCTCGCCCGACAACGTATGCGCGAACAGCGCATCCAGCACCGCCAGCGGCCCGGGCAGCACGTCGCTGCGGGCGACCAGTGCGACGATCTGCCATGCCGCCACCAGACCTGCGAACGACGCCGCACGCACCAGCGCCGGACGCCGGTGCACGGGCAAACGCCCCGGCGCTACTTCACGGCTGGCGATAGCCATCCCAGAACACATCGGGCGACAGCCGGGTGACACCGCCGGTGAGACGGCCATCGCTTTCGCTGGCGAGCACGTCGAACAGCTGTCCGGCCGCCGCGATCTCCGGGGCGCCGTAGCGCTTGATGATGCCGGCACGATAGCCGTCGCGAATGGCGGCGAACACGGCCTCGCTTTCCGGCTTGATCATCGGCTCAAGCGGCGACCAGGCCTCGTCGGACTCGTCGAGCAGGCGCTTGGCGTCCTGGCTGGCGGCCAGAAAATGCTGCAGTTCGGCGCGGTGTTCGTCGGCCCAGTCTTCGGCAAAGACCCAGCCGAGCAGCGGCGGTACCGTATCGATACCCAGGCCTTCGAGCATCTGCTCCACGCTGACCAGCGGTCGCATGCCCAGTGCCGACAGGCGTGCGTTGTAGTGCCAGAAGTTCACCGCCGCCGGCAGATCGCCATCGAGCAGCAGCCGATTGATCATCGGCGGCGCGGCATAGGTTGGCTCCACGGCCTGTTCGAGATCGAGGCCATGGGTCTTCTGGGCGTACGCACGCAGCAGCAGCCAGGTCTTGTCCACCGGGCCACCGGCAATGCCCAGCTTCTTGCGGTCGAGATCGGCCAGCGTGGTCACCCCCGAGGCCGGATTGACCATGACCGCGCCCACGGCCCGCGAATAGGGGGCGAACTGATAACGCCGGCCGTCGGCGCGCTGACGCGCGGCCCAAAGCCAGTCGGAGACGATCAGATCGACGCGCCCGCCCTGCAGGGCCACCGCCAGCGCGTTCTCCGATGCCAGCGGTACCACCTCGATGGCCACATCGTGTTTTTCGGCCAGGCCGTGGCGCTGGATCGTATCCATCTCCCAGCTGACGGTGCCGAACTTGAGTACGCCGATACGCAGGGGCGCGTCGGCGTTCTCCGGCGTATCGGGCGCACAGCCGGCCAGCCACGACACGAGCAGGATCAGGCCTGCCAGCCATAGCCGTGTTGCGCCACCTGCGGGTGTCGTCATTGAATCTCCTGCCCGACGTCTCGGCCGCACCGCCTCGACACCGTCGCCCTGGGTCGGCTCTTTGGCCGACCGCGTTATTCGTCATCCCGCCGCGTTCGAGCACGGACGTGGATATATCGTTGTTTGAAATTCTAAATTGCCCGCTAACGGCGGCTGCGCGCAAGCCCGCGAATAGTCGCAGACCGCCCGGCTCGATCGATGCCCTGGAACGACCCCGCGCCGGTCACCGCGCCCCCATCTCGCGCTTGCCGCCCGCCCGCGGCGGGCGTAGTTTCGAATGGATGAGATACCGGGCATGGACCATGGCGGCGCTGCTGAGTGTGTTCGCAAGCGCTGTGCTGGCTGCGGGCGAAGGCGAGGCTTTGGCCGGCGCCTGCACTGCCTGTCACGGCCCCGAGGGGCGCTCCGTGTCCGGCCTGCCGACCCTGGCCGGCATGGATCGACGCCGGTTCATGGATCGCATGCAGGCATTTCGCAACGGCGAAGGCACGATCATGAATCGTATCGCCCCCGCCTACGACGAGGCCCAGACCGCGGCCCTGGCCGACCATTTCGCCGCGCTCGACCGCGTCGACGACGACCGGCGCCATGCCCCCTAAGGAAGCTCTGCATAACCTCTCGCGGTTCGCGTTCGAGTCCTCACAGACGGTGCGGCAAGGCGTCGGAGCGCAGCGCCTGCCTTATTGGCAGGTCAAGCCTGGCAACGCAGCCGCGGCGTCTGTGAGGCCGAACCGCTTGCGGCCGCCGGCTTTGCGCGCGCTTGAGCGGCGTCAGTGTTCGCTACCGTGCCACGTGTTATTGGCTTGGGCACGCTACGCTCTCACTTGCTGGTCATCGCGCGCAAAGCACGCCGGCGCGACCGTGACAGGTTATGCAGAGCTTTCCTAACGATCGGCGAACCCTGCTGCGTGGGCTGGCCGGCGCGGCCGCGCTCGGCGCGCTTGGCCTGCCCCTTGGCCGCGGCCGGGCCGCGCCCCCTTCGGTGGTCATCGCGGGCGGCGGTTTCGCGGGCGCCAGCTGTGCGCTCGCCCTGCGCCAGTTCGCCCCCGAGGTTCGCGTAACGCTCGTGGATCGACAGCCCCGTTTCGTCACCGGCCCATTTTGTAATGCGGTGATCGCCGGCCTGCGCCCGATTTCTTCCATCACCCAAAGCCACGCCGGCCTGAGCGCGGCGGGCGTTCGCGTGCTGCATGCCGATATCGACGGGGTCGAGCCCGCCGCCCGGCGCATCCGCCTGGCCGATGGCCGCAGCATCGGCGGCGACCGGCTGGTGATCGCACCCGGCATCGATTTTGACTGGGCCGCGATCGACGGTTATGGCCCCGGCCATGTCGCGCGTATTCCCCATGCCTGGCCCGGCAGCGCCGACCAGCTGCGCAATCTGCGCCAGCAGCTGCGAACCATGCCCGACAACGGGCGCGTGGTGATCAGCGTGCCGGACAACCCCTATCGCTGCCCGCCCGGCCCCTACGAGCGCGCCAGCCTGATCGCGCACTTTCTCAAGCAGCACAAGCCGCAGGCCGAAGTGCTGATCCTCGACGCCAAGGATCATTTTTCCAAGGAGCCGCTGTTTCGGACCGGCTGGGGTGCACGCTACGGCGAACGCCTGCAGTGGCGTGGCGGGCGCCGCGACGGCGCGCGCGTGGTGGCGGTGGATACGCAAAGCCGGCGTGTGCGTACGGTCGGCGGCGACGAATACGCAGCCGACGTGCTCAATATCATCCCGCCGCAGCGGGCCGGCCGACTCGCCCACGACGCCGGGCTGACCGATGCCGCCGGCTGGGTGCCGGTCGCCGCCCACGATTTCTCGGTGCCCGGCCACGCCGGCGTGCACGTGATCGGCGATGCTGCACGCGCCGAGCCCATGCCCAAATCCGCCTATGCCGCCAATATGCAGGCCAAGCTCTGTGCCCATGCCATCGCCCGCGAGCTGGCCGGCGAGCCGGTGGCCGAAACACGGCTGATCAACGCCTGCTACAGCCTGGTCGCCCCGGACTACGGCATCAGCATCACCGAGGTATACCGGCTCGATGGCGATACGCTCGCCGCCCTCGCCAACGCAGGCGGCATATCCGCGCTGGCGGCCGATCGCCAGACCCGTGCGGCCGAAGCCGACTATGCCCGGGCCTGGTACGAGAACATCGTGCGCGACAGCTTCGGCTAACCTCGCCCCGGGCTATCCTACTTGAGCGTGGCCCCTTCCAGCGCCGGATAGAGATACGTCACCGAGCGCCGGTACTCGGCCGGCTGCACGGCAAGCGCCGCCCAGCGCGGCGGCAGCGGTTCGAACATCAGTTCGGCAGCACTGTCGCCACGCGCCGCACCGGCCCGCAGGCGCTCGGCCAGCCAACGCAGATAGGCGCCGGTCTGCTCGAGCGGTGTGTCGTTCTCTGCCACCGGGCCGTGACCCGGCACCACGATACGAAAGCCGCTGTCGGCGGCGGTCGTCAGCGCACGCTGCCAGCCGGCGAAATCGCCATGCGGCGTGGCCGGGGCGCGGTCGTGGAAGACGACATCCCCGGCAAAAAGCACGCCGGTACGACGATCCAGAATCATCAGATCGGCCGGGCTGTGGCCGGCCGTGGCGATCAGTTCGAGCCGATGATCGCCGTAGTCCACGAGCGGGTCGGCGCGGCGATCAATGATCTCGTCGGGGACAACGACCGACGTGCCGCGCATGGCTGCGCCGACGCGGTCGTAGAGATGCCGCGCCATCGCCTCGCCGGCGCTGCGAATGGTCTGCGCCGTGGCCGGCAGCGCGGCAATGGGCACGCCCGCGAACGCGTTGTTACCCAGAAAATGATCAGCATGGGCATGGGTGATATACACCCGCACCACCGGGCGCTCGGTCACGCGGGCGATGGCCGCACGCATGGCCTCGCCGTAGAGCCGTGAAGGGCCGGTATCGATGACCACCACGCCCTGCTCGGTCACGATGAAGCCGCTGTTGGCCACCGCGCCATGGTTGTCGAAATCGAAGGCTTCCAACGCGCCGAGGAACACATAGGTATCGGGGGCGATGCGTTGCGGGGCCAGATCGTAATAGCCATCGGCGAACGCCGGGGCGACGGCGCAGGGCAACCACAGGCACAGCACGACGATACAACGCGCCCACATCACGGCAGCGCCCTGGCAGCCGAGCCAACGCCCCTCTCGTAGCGCTGCCCCCGGGCATCGCGCACGTCGATATGCAGCGGTTCGCGACTGGCGATATCCAGCGTGAATACCGCCGTGGGGTCCAGGGTTTTGCCCGGGACGAGACGCGCCCGCAGCCTGCCTGCGCTATCGCTTATGGTGATCTGCGTGATCGCGGGCCACGACTCGCGGGCCGAGGCCGGCGCTTGGATACGAAACTTCAGGCGCTGATAGCCCGCCGGTCGCGGCCAGGCACGGGCCTCGATGCCAGGCGCCAGGCCTTTGCCTGCGCCCGCGCTCTCGGGCAGGGTCATGCTTGGCGCGGCACAGCCGCCGCCCTGGGCATCGATCCAGCGGCCACCGATATGCCATACGCCGTCGCCGGTGAGTACGGCCGCCCGCAACGGCGTCGCCTGGGCCAGCCGCAGACCAAAACCCAGGCTCAAATCGCGGGCTGCGGCCCCCGAGTCGGGAAAATAATCCAGCACCGCGCCGGGCGCGACGGCATCGGCCAGCACGCGAATGCGGCGTACGTCGTCCAGACCGGATATACGCACGAAAACCGGCGTGGCCCGCCCGTCCTCGACCGCGTCGGGCGCCCGCACCTGCACGCGCTCGTCGAACATGAGCCGCGCATCGCGAAAATGCTCGGCCACGATATAACGCCAGCGCGACGAATCCAGCGGGTCGGCCGGTATCGACGCAGTGCCCGCGGCCTGTGCGCCGAGGGCATAGCCGAACAGGCACAGCCATAGCAGGCCTGTGCCCGCGCGCATGCCCTGGCGCCGTCCCGCCCTAGCCATCGATCGCGCGCAGACGGGCCAGCCTTGCGGCGCCGGGCGGATGCGTTGCAAACACTGCGGCATACCAGCGGTCCATGGTCGGCGCGGTGAGATTGTTCGCCAGCAGCTTCTCCAGCGCCGAGATCAGTGCCCCCGGCTGGGCGTGTTCGGCGGCATAGGCATCGGCCTCGTATTCGTAGCGACGCCGACGCGCGGACTGCCAGGCCTGCAGTGGCCAGCCCAGAGCCGGCAGCATCAGATAGGCCGCCACCGCGAGCACGGTCGGCGCCACCGCCAGATCCGCCCATGCCACGGCCATGCCGATCGCGAGATAACCGCCAAACAGAAGCAGCGCCTGGCTGGCATAGAAACGCTGCAGATGACCACAGCGGTAATGACCGAGCTCATGGGCCATCACGGCCTCCAGTTCCGCTGCCGACAGATGCGCGATCAGCGTATCCGAAAGCACCACCCGCTTGGATCGCCCCAGGCCGGTGAAATAGGCATTGGCTCCGCGCGAGCGGCGCGAGGTATCGACCACCAGCACCTGCTCCAGGCGCGTGCCGCAGCGCTGCATCATGGCGTCGAGGCGGCGGCGCAGCTCGCCCGGCGCCAGCGGCGAGAAGCGCTCGAACAGGGGCGCGATCAGGTTCGGGCGCGCCCAGAAAAGAAACGCGATACCCGCGATCATCAGCACGCCGCTGGCCGGCCAGGCCCAGCCGAAGGGCGCCACGGCGAACGGCCACAGAATCCACAGGCAAGCCGGCACGGCGAGCATCGAATTGATCATTAAACGACGGGCGCTGTCGCCCGCGACGGCGCCGACCGTGCTTGTGGACATGCCGGCCGCGCGGTCGACGCACCACCAGCGTGCCCACAGGCGTATTTCGCACAGCAGCTGATCGAGGGCCGCGAATACGACCGCAAACAGGAGCACACCGACGCCGCCGTATGCTTGCAGGGCGGCATACAGGCCTGCGAGCGCGCCGGTAGCCAGCCAGAACGCGATACGTGCGACCCGTTCGAAACCCGCCAACCACTGGAACAGCGCCCGCCGCTGCCCGTAGCGCAGAAGCCGTTGCTGCGAAGGCGAGCGCAGCGCGGCGGCCAGATGGCGCCACTGGCGCAGACAAACGATCGCCTCGAACACCAGCCCGCCCAACAGCCAGGCACTCATGCACCCGAACAGCGCCGCCCCGCTCATCGTCGACGCAACCACGACGGGGCCTCGCCCGTTCGCGGCACCCGGCTTACGTCGCATTTGATCGGCTTAACCGAGGGCGTAGTGTGAATCGAGAACCGGCGCAAAAGCCGGCATATAACAGGCCGACGGCCCATAAATCGATTCATTGCGAGACGAGGAACAGCCATGACGATCACGATACATCCCAGCGTCGATAAAGGCATGACGCCGGCCGCGGAGAATTTCTCCGGCGGTACGCTGAAATGCCGCTGCAGCAGCGACCCTGTCCAGGTCGAGGTTTCTTCCCAGTGCGCCCACAACCATGTCTGCGGCTGCACGATGTGCTGGAAACCCGAAGGCGCGACCTTCGCCCAGATCGCAGTGGTGCCCAGCGACAGCGTCAAGATCCGCGAAAACGAAAAGAAACTGAAGGTCGTCAACGAGAACGCGGCGATCAAGCGCCATGCCTGTACCGACTGCGGCACCCACATGGTCGGGCATATCGAAGACAGCAAGCATCCGTTCTACGGCCTCGACTTCATTCATACCGAGCTCTCCGACGAGCAGGGCTGGGAACCGCCCCAGTTCGCGGCCTTCGTGTCGTCGATTATCGAAGCCGGCACCGATCCGAACCGTATGGGCGAGATCCGCCGTCACCTGCACGATGCCGGCCTGGAACCCTACGACTGCCTGTCGCCCACACTCATGGACGTGATCGCGACCCATACCGCCAAGCAAAAAGGCGTGCTCTAGGAGAGCTCTGTATAACCTGCCGCCGGCTGGGGCCGAGCCGGCGGCTTTCTCGAGCGCTTTGCTGCGGCCAGGGCAAAAGTCTTTTCCCGGCGGCAGGTTCAGTGGAATTGCGCATTCCAGGCGGCCTTGCCCGCATGCAGGATGCCGCTTCGACCTTTCGAACAAGAGCGCCTCATGAAAGCACTCACCTGGCACGGTACCCATGACGTACGCGTGGACAACGTCGACGATCCGAAGATTCAGCAGGATCGCGACGCCATCATCAAGATCACCGCGACCGCGATCTGCGGCTCCGATCTGCATCTCTACAACGGCCTGATGGCCGGCATGCAGGCCGGCGACGTGCTCGGCCACGAATTCATGGGCGAGGTCGTGGAAACCGGCTCGGCGGTGAACAATCTCAAAAAGGGTGACCGCGTGGTCGTACCCTTCACCATTTCCTGCGGCGGCTGCTTTTTCTGCAACAAGCATCTGTATTCGCTGTGCGACAACTCCAATCCGAACGCCGATCAGGCCGCCGAGCTGATGGGGCATTCCCCGGCCGCGCTGTTCGGCTATTCGCATGTGCTCGGCGGCATCCCCGGCGGTCAGGCAGAGTACGTGCGCGTGCCCTATGCCGACGTCGGCCCGATCAAGGTCGAATCCGACCTGCGCGATGATCAGCTGCTGTTTTTGTCGGATATCTACCCGACCGGCTATCAGGCCGTCGACCAGTGCGATATGGAAGCCGGCGACACGGTCGCCATCTGGGGCTGCGGGCCGGTCGGCCAGTTCGCCATTCGCAGTGCCTGGATGATGGGCGCCGGCCGCGTGATCGCCATCGATCGCGTACCGGAGCGCCTGAAGCTGGCCCACGACAAAGCCGGCGCTGAAGTCATCAACTTCGAAGAAGAAGACGTCTACAGCAAGCTGCTCGATATGACCGGCGGGCGCGGCCCGGACTGCGGTATCGACTGTGTCGGCGCCGAAGCCCACGGTCAGGGCGATCCGGAAGCAATCCGCCGCAACGCGGATTCCACCGAAGACAATCATCCGCATGCGATCAACGAAATGATCATGTCGGTGCGCAAGGGCGGGCGGCTGTCGCTGCCGGGCGTCTATACCGACAAGGTGGACGGTTTCGCGATCAACGCGCTGATGAACAAGTCGCTATCGGTCAAGGGCGGCCAGACCCATATGCAGGGTTATCTCAAGGGCCTGCTCAATACCGTGGAACAGGGCCTGATCGACCCGTCGTTCATCATCACACATCGCTACGGACTGAACGACGCGCCCGAGGCCTACGCCAACTTCAATGCCAAGGAAGACGGCTGCATCAAGGTGGTCATGACGCCGTGATGAAAGGCGTTTGAAAACGCCACAGGCCTGCAGGCCGAACGAAAAAAGGGGCGATCAATCGCCCCTTTTTCTTGCCCGAAAAGAATCGGCTAGCGCAGGATCAGCACCGGCAAAGTCGCATGCCGGATCATTTCCGTGGTCGTGCTGCCCACCAGCAGATGACGGATGCGCGAATGACCGTAGGCGCCCATGACCAGCATGTCGATATCGTGGGACTGCTCGTAGGCGCGTAGCGTGGCTTCGACCTCGCCCTCCTCGAGCACGGCGATGCTGACCTCGCTACAGACGGCGTCGAGCGCGGCCTTGGCCTCGTCGAGCTTGTGGCGGCAGTCGTCGCTGGCCTTGCCCACGAACACCAGATGACAGGCCACACCCGCGAACAAGGGGCTGGCCACGAGACGTTCGATCATCGCCTTCGAGGTACGGCTGCCGTCAAAGGCTACCGCGATACGCTGCGGTTCGCTGAAATTCGGCGGCGTAATCAGCATCGGGCAATGCAGCGAGCGAATCACCCGTTCGAGATTGGAGCCCAGATGCTCGTGGGCTGTGTCGGCGGTTTCGCCGCGTTTGCCGAGCACCAGCAGGCGGGTTTCGCTTTCCATTTCGACCAGCGTTTCGGCCAGCGCGCCGTGGCGCTGGCGCGAGGTGGCATTCGCCACGCCGTCGGCGGCGGCGCGTTCGCAGGCGGCATCGAGCATGATGCGGCCCTGCTCGCGCTCCAGGCGTGCACGCTGTTCGTCGAGTTGGGCCAACTCGGATAGCAGGTGCTCGCGCGACCCCAGGCCGATCTGCCCGCTGACGTCGGACTCTGCCGCGCGCCCGGTCTTGTCGATGACGTGCACGAAGGTCAGCCCGATCTCCAGACGCAGGCTGGCCCACGCCGCCGCATCGCAGACCGCTTCGGAATAGGCCGAACCGTCGATACAGGCGGTAACGTGGCGATCGCTCATGAGGTCTCCTCGATTACTTGTCGTTTCTAATGCCCGCCGAGCAGTTTCTCAGCGTCGGGCTTGTCGTGCACGGCGATACGGTCGACCAGCGTGGCGCTGGCTTCGTTGAGCCCGACCACCTCGACCTCGGCGCCCTCGCGCCGGAATTTGAGCACCACCTTGTCGAGCGCGCCGACCGCGGTGATATCCCAGAAATGGGCACGGCGCAGATCGATACGCACATGGTCGAGCGCTTCCTTGAAGTCGAAGCCGGCCACGAATTTTTCGGCCGAGGTGAAGAACACCTGCCCCACCACTTCATACTCGCGCGAACGCCCGTCGTCGCTTTCGCGGCTGCCGATATAAAGCAGGCGCCCCACCTTGTTGGCAAAGAACAGCGAGGACAGCAGCACACCCACGAACACCCCGATGGCGAGATTGTGTGTAGCCACCACCACGGCGACGACCGTCACCATCACGATATTCGTGCTCATCGGGTGCTTGCGCATGTCGCGCAGCGACTCCCAGCTGAAGGTGCCGATGGACACCATGATCATCACCGCCACCAGCGCGGCCATGGGAATACGCGATACCCAGTCGGACAGAAAGACCACCATGATCAGCAGCACCACGCCTGCACACAGGGTGGACAAACGCGTGCGCCCTCCGGATTTGATGTTGATCACCGATTGGCCAATCATGCCGCAGCCGGCCATGCCGCCCAGCAGGCCGGCGCCGAGGTTGGCGATGCCCTGCCCGCGACATTCGCGGTTCTTGTCGCTGTTGGTATCGGTGAGATCGTCGACGATCGTGGCCGTCATCATCGATTCCATCAGGCCGACCACGGTCAACATGATCGAATACGGCAGGATGATCCAGAACGTCTCCATGGTCAGCGGCACGTCGGGCCACAGAAACACCGGCAGCGTATCCGGCAGTTCGCCCATATCGCCCACGGTGTTGATGCTCATGCCACTGGCCATATAGACCCCGGTGAGCACGAGAATGCAGATCAGCGGCGAGGGCAGCATGCGCCCGACCACGGGCACATGGGGAAACAGATAGATGATGCCCAGGCCGGCCGCGGTCATGGCATAGACATGCCAGGTCACGCCGGTGAGTTCGGGCAGCTGGGCCATGAAGATGAGAATGGCCAGCGCGTTGACGAAGCCGGTCACCACCGATCGCGACACGAACCGCATCAGCTCGCCCAGGCGCAGCACGCCAGCCACGATCTGAAGCACGCCGGTGAGCAGCGTCGCGGCCAGCAAATATTGCAGCCCGTGTTCGGCGACCAGAGTGGTCATCAGCAGCGCCATGGCGCCGGTGGCAGCCGAGATCATGCCCGGACGTCCGCCCGCGAACGCGATCACCACACAGATACAGAAGGAGGCATAGAGCCCCACCTTCGGATCGACCCCGGCGATGATGGAAAAGGCGATCGCCTCCGGAATGAGTGCGAGCGCGACCACCGTGCCGGCGAGCACGTCGGCCCGGATATTGGAGAACCAGGTTTGTCGTATCGATTGGATCATCGTGTCTCGTGCCTGCAGAACGATACGTCGCACTTCGATACGGTAGAACCGCGCAGCGAGCGTATCGATGGCGCCTGTGGTCACAGACACCGGGTTGTTCGTTTCGCAGAGCAGGCGCCGTGGCCACAAAACCGTCGGGATGACGGCATGACGGTCGCAAATGCGACGGGGCGGCTGCACTCGATCGAGTTTACGGCCTGCCCGTGACACCGCGCGTGCCCTGCCCAGCCGTTCGAGCGCGCGGATATTAACAGAACGATCGTCGCAGCGCGCTCATGGAGCGCGAGCCGTTCGCCGCGCATGTCGATGCGCCTTCAGGCACGGCGAGGCGGCGCGATCGATGGCGTTTGACCTGGCGGCCAGGGGGCCCGTCACCCCCATCGACTCAGCCTAGCCGTCGCGGGCGATATCCTGCTCGTCGGCGGTAATGAACAGCCCCTCCATCGAGGCACGCAGCGTCGCATCGATCGGCGTGGGCCGGTGCCGGGCCCGATCGATGAGCACCATGGTGCTGCGAGCGGTCGCCAGACGCTCGTCGCCCACCGCGGCCGCACCGGCCAGGGCGAAAGAGGTATTGCCGATACGGTCGATGCCGCAGGCAACCTGCACGTTCGCCCGGCCGCGATGCCAGCGGTGATAGCTCAGATCCACGCTGGCCACGAGCATGCCCAGCCCCGGATCGTTGCGAATGGGGCGCAGCGTGCCCGCCCGCGACTGCTCGATATAGCGCGAGACCGCCAGTTCGCCGATCACGACGTCGGGGTCGAGGTCGGCATAGCGGCCGGAGATCTCGCTGAGCGCCGGGTAGCCCTGCATGGGCACGTGCTCGGGCGGCACGGGCGGCCAGTCGTTGGTCGCGAGCGGGTCCGTCGAACGCGCGTCGTCGAGCGCTGTACGGACATCCGCCGGCAGATCCACCCAGCGATCGCCATGCCAGGCGCCCATCAGGCAGTCCTGCACGCCGACGCATTCGCCCTGCTGGAACAGCCCGGTGGCCAGGCGATAGCTATCGGCTGCAACCGAGATCAGCCGCGTGGCACAGGTGACGTCGTGCGGGTAGTGCGTCTCGCGCAGAAAGTGCGTGACCGTACGCCGCGGGCGCAGCAGCACGGTATCGGAAAACAGACGCTCCTCGCCCAGCACGGCCAGCTGATGACGGATGCGCGCTTCCACGTGCAGACCGTGCACCGCCACGTTGTTGGCGTGTCGGATCGTATCCAGATGGGCGTACTGCAGCGCCGCCGTATGGCGCAGATCATAGCGTTCGGGGTCGTTCTGCCAGGCGGGCGTCTTCACGGGCATGTCCTTGAAACGAATAGCGAGGCGCCGCGCAACGCCTTTGCGATAACGCAGGGCCACTGGGCGACACGACTGCGATTATGGACCGCTGGCCCACTCGATTTCATGCCGCGTTTGCGCCATGAGCGTCTGCAACGCCTTGCCGTCGGCCGTTGCAGGCGGACAGTCATCGTTGCCCCACCCCGGCGACGGCTTTACGCGGCGCCAAGCGTCGACCGGCTTCGGGGGCACCACAGCTGCGGGCAATTCCGGAGTCGTTTGTCCGGGCAGAAACGCTATGATCCCTCACTGAACTTTTACAAACCTAAAATGCGGCTACGAGGAGACGCCATGACCACGCCACAATTCTCGACCATTTCTTTGGACATCAAGGATGGCATTGCCACCCTGTGGCTGGACCGGCCCGAAAAGATGAACGCCTTCACGCCGCAGATGAAGGACGAGATGATCGCGGCCTTCGATCACACCGACGCCAACGACGACGTGCGCGCGGTGATCGTGACCGGGCGCGGTCGTGCGTTCTGTGCCGGCGCGGATCTTTCCTCGGGCGGCGATACCTTCGATTACGACAAGCGCCAGGGCGAAGACCACAAACGCGATGGCGGCGGCCAGGTCACGCTGCGCATCTATCGCAGCCTCAAGCCCGTGATCGGCGCGATCAACGGCGCGGCGGTGGGCGTGGGCGCCACCATGCAGCTACCCATGGATATCCGTATCGCGGCCGACACGGCCAAGTTCGGTTTCGTCTTCGCACGCCGTGGCATCACCCTCGAGGCGGCCTCTTCGTGGTTTCTCACGCGTACGGTAGGGCTGTCGACCGCGCTTGAGTGGTGCTATTCGGGCCGCGTATTTCCCGCCAGCGAGGCGCAGGAACGCGGGCTGGTGCGTTCCCTGCACGCCGCGGATGATCTCTACGACGCCGCGCTCGCCCTGGCTCACGAACTCACCGACGAAAGCGCGCCCGTCTCCATCGCCATGACGCGCCAGCTGCTCTGGCGCATGCATGCACAAGGCCACCCGATGGACGCACATCGTATCGACAGCCAGGCCATTCGTGCGCGGGGACGCTCCGAAGACGCGAAGGAAGGCGTGTCGTCGTTTCTGGAAAAACGGCCCGCCCAATTCCCCAACCGCGTATCCAGCGATATGCCGGATTTTTTCGATTGGCAGCATGAGCCGCCTTTCGAATAAGCAGGCGCTAAGGCGCGGCACCCAGTCGCCGCGCCGGCCTGACCGGGATGCGCTCTAGACAAAGAAAGTCGCACTCCCTATAAACGAAAGGTCGCAGCGAAACAGGCCAGCGCGTAGCCCTAGGCTTTGACGACGCGCTGCAGGGGCGGGGATGGATTTTTCAACCGGCACGTATGACGATCGACTGGTCGCCGCGTCATTGGCGATTGCAGTGCTGGCCGCGTATACCGCGCTCGACCTGGTGGGCTGGATACGCACCAAGCCCCGCCTTTTGCGCCATGTCTGGCTGGCGGTCGGCGCGATTGCCCTGGGCACCGGCATCGGTTCGATGCATCTGGTGGGCCTGCTTGCCCTGTCGCTGCCTATCGATATCGGTTTTCGCATCGATATCGCCGCGCTCGGGTGGCTGGCGGGTGTATGCGGTTCGCTCGTTGCGCTGGCCCTGCTCATACCCAAACACGTGACTCGCACCCGGCTGTTCGCTGCCAGCCTGCTGTTGGCCGGCACAATCGTCGCCCTGCACTATCTGACCCTCTGGTCGATGCAGCTCACGCCGCCTCTCGTGCACGACCGCGCCTGGGTTGCGCTATCGATCGTTGTCGCCTTCGCAGCCTGTAATGCGGCCCTGCGCATCGCCGCCAGCGCCGTATCGTCCAGCGGACTCAGCGCGTTCGGGCGCAAGTCGGCGGGCGCGCTGTTGTTGGCGATCGGCATCGCCGGCACGCACTACGTCGGCATGCAGACATCCCAGTTCCCGGCCGCCAGTACGAGTGCCGCCGCCGGCGAACTGGATTGGCGCTGGCTTGCGCTGCTGATCTCCAATACGACGCTGCTACTGCTGGCGGCCCTGCTCGTCGTCATCGCCCTGGACCGACGCATGGAAAGGCGCACCGCGCAGCTGACGCAGTCGCTGGAGATGGCCCACCTTCAACTGCACCATGCCAGCCGCCACGACCCCCTCACCCAGCTTGGCAATCGACCGCTGCTGCGCGAGCGCCTGGAACAGGCCATCATGGCAGCGCACGAGCAGCGCCAGCGGGTGGCGCTACTGCATATCGGCCTGGATCGGTTCAAACAGGTCAACGACACCCTGGGGCACGATTCAGCCGACACGCTGCTCACCCGCCTCGCCCAGTCCCTGAGCCAGTCCGCCCAGCCGGGCGATACCGTTACACGCGTCGGCGGCGACGAATTCCTGATCTTGATGACCGGCGATGTCGGCAGTCGCAGCCTGCATCGTCATTGCGAACGATTGCTGGCGCTGATTCGAGATATTAACTCCGGCCAGACGCAGCTGTCGGGCAGCATCGGCGTGGCGCGTTACCCAATCGACGCCTACGACGCGTCGGGCATGATTACCGCTTCGCATATGGCCATGTACAGCGCCAAGCGCGCCGGCCGCGATCAATACGCATTTTTCACCTCCGAGCTGGCGCAAAGCGTTGAACGCGATGTGGCGATTCGAAGCGAATTGAGTGAAGCCATCGACTGCGGGCAGATTCAGCCCTATTACCAGCCCAAGTATGACGTGCGTACACGTCGCCTGGTCGGCGCCGAAGCCCTGGCGCGCTGGCGACACCCGGCCAACGGCTTCGTGCCGCCGGATCGATTCATCGCCGTCGCCGAACGCTCGCGCCAGATCAGCGGACTGCAGAACTGCATACTGCGCGCGATATGTGCCGATATACGCGACTGGCGCCGCCAGGGCCTGAACGTCCCGCCGATCGCGTTCAACCTGTCGGCCAGCTGCCTGCGCGACCCGACGCTGCCTGCCAGCATTGCGTCCATTCTGTCCGAATTCGGCTTGGCCGCACGCGATCTGATCTGCGAGATCACCGAAACCGCGGCCGTGCCCGAGCTCGAGCAGGCCCTGCACACGCTTGGCAGCTTGCGTAGCCAGGGCATTCGCATATCCATCGACGATTTCGGAACGGGCTTGTCGAGCATGTCCTATCTGCGCGATCTGCCGGTCGACCAGCTCAAGATCGATCGCGCCTTCGTCGCACGGCTGGGCAACAACGTCGATAGCGGCAATGCGATCGTGCGTTCGATCATCGACCTGGCCCACTCGCTCAAACTCGACGTCGTCGCCGAAGGCGTGGAGCTCGAATCCCAGCTGAGCACACTCGCCGAACTTGACTGCGACGAGGTCCAGGGCTATCTGTTCAGCCCGGCTGTCGAGGCCGATGCGTTCGCGGCCAGCCTCAAACAGACAACGCGTATACGGGCCAGATCGATTCACTAGAACGCAGGCAAGCGGCTTTCGGCGGCGAATGCCTGAGAAAGCCCTGGTTCGTGAATCTCGCGCAGACCGGTATCGCCATCCACGACCCACATCGGGGGTGGTGGGTGGCGGGCCGCATTTGAAAGCGGGGTACCGGCTCAGTCTCCCAGGATTTCCCGCAGCACCTCGTCGGTATGCTCGCCCAGCATGGGCGGCGGCCGCCGATAAGCCACGGGGGACTCGGATAGCCGCAGCGGACTCGCCACTAGACTCAAGTCGTGCTTTAACGGATGGGCCACCGTGATTCGCAAGTCGCGATGCTGCGCCTGCGGGTCCCGAAAGACGTCGTCGATACTGTTGACCGGCCCGCAGGGCACGCCGGCTGCATCAAGCAAGGCAACCCATTCATCCGTCGTGCGCATCACCGTGGCTTGACGTATCAGAGGCACGAGCACCTTTCGGTGCTCGACGCGAGCGGCGTTGGTCGCAAATCGCGCGTCGTCCTTCCACTGCGCCTGTCCCGCGGCTTCACAAAAACGCGCGAACTGCTGATCGTTGCCGATCGTCAGGATGATTTCCCCGTCGGCGGTGGGGAAGTCCTCATAGGGGACGATACTGGGATGGGCGTTCCCCATGCGACGCGGAACACGGCCCGACGTCAGATACGCTGAGGCCTGGTTCGCCAGGCAGGCGACCTGAACATCGAACAGGGCGACGTCGATGTATTGGCCCTGGCCAGTCTGATGGCGTCGATTGAGTGCGGCGAGCACTGCGACCAACGCATAAAGACCGGTCGTGATATCGGTCAAGGCCACCCCACTCTTCATGGGGCCGCCGCCCGGCTGATCGTCAGGCCGGCCCGTGATACTCATCAGACCGCCCATGGCCTGAATAAGAAAATCGTAGCCCGGCTTTCCGGCGTACGGGCCATTCTGGCCGAAGCCGGTGATCGAACAGTACACCAACCGGGGATTGATCTCGCTCAAGGTGTCGTAGTCCAGGCCATAGCGAGCGAGATCGCCCACTTTGAAGTTCTCGAGCAGCACATCCGACTTGGCAACAAGTTGTCTTATCTGCTCTTGCCCCTCGGCGCGGGAGATATCGATCTCGACAGAACGCTTGTTGCGGTTGGCACCAAGAAAGTACGCGGACTCCGACGTCGGCCGGCCCTCGGCATCTTCCAGGTAAGGCGGCCCCCATCCTCTCGTATCGTCACCTCGCCCCGGACGCTCGACCTTAATCACCTCAGCGCCCAGATCGCCCATGACCTGCGCCGCCCACGGCCCTGCCAGAACCCGTGTCAGGTCCAGAACGCGGATATCCGACAACGCGCCACTCATAACAGCTCCTCTCGCTCAGCCCGTGAAAGCTTGTCGGCCCGTTTGTGCGTGGCCGACGATCACTGCATGCACATCGTGACTTCCACCGTAGGTATTGGCCACCTGGGGCGTCTTCCGACACCGCCTGTTCTCGTGCACGACGAGCTCGCAAACTGAAAATCGGTGATCCCGGCCGCGCATGGTGACCGATCGGCGAACGCATATCACTCGTAGTACCTGAAACCCCTAGGGAGTACCCGAGTCTCGAAACGTTCAACAGTTGGCGTGTCGAAGAAGTGGCGCGTTTTGAACAGTGCGGGAGTTCGACCGGCCCCGAGCTGCGAGTCCGTCGAACCGGGCTTGTCTGTCTGTCGCAGGTTCGAATGATTGTCGATAGTCCGATAAAAACACCCGCCTGCGGCGGGTGTTTTNGGTGCGCCCGGCAGGATTACTCGGCGCTCACGCGCCTCGCCCTTCGGGCCCGTCGCTGCGCGACGGTTCGGACTCGCNNNGCGAGTCCGTCGAACCATGCTTGTTTGTCTGTCGCAGGTTCGAATNNTTNTCNATGGACCATATAAAAATACCGGCGCTTCGGCCGGCATTTTTATATGGTGCGCCCGGCAGGATTACTCGGCGCTCACGCGCCTCGCCCTTCGGGCCCGTCGCTGCGCGACGGTTCGGACTCGCGGTGCGAGTCCGTCGAACCATGCTTGTCTGTCTGTCGCAGGTTCGAAACTTATCGATGGAGCATATAAAAATACCGGCGCTTCGGCCGGCATTTTTATATGGTGCGCCCGGCAGGATTCGAACCTGCGACCTTCGGCTTCGGAGGCCGACACTCTATCCAACTGAGCTACGGGCGCATCGGCGCCGCAAAGGATACGCACCCGCCAGCGCCGCGTCCATCCTCGGCGCGCACACGTATCCGTGTCAGCGGTAAAATCCGTTATACTGCGCGCAATTCCGCGCATCGTTCGACCACGCAACACAAAGCTTGCCATGACCGCCAATACCGACCAGACATTCTTTCGCGCCTTTACCATCGTACTTGGCGCACTGTTCCTGATCACCATCGCGGCCATCGTTGGCGCACGGTTGATTTCCGGCTCGGGTGACAGCGGCGAGATGCGCCCTGAACAGCTCTCCCGCGTGAAGGATCGAACCGAACCGGTGTATGCGGTCAATACCGACCCGAACGCGACGTCGGTCGCGGCCGCGGGCGACGACAGCGGCGGCGAGCCGATGTCGGGCCAGGAAGTCTATGCCAACGTCTGTTCGGCGTGTCATACCTCCGGTGTGGCCGGTGCGCCCAAGACGTCGGATACCGCGGAATGGACGAAGCGGCTCGAGGAACAGGGCAAGGACACCCTCTATTCGCGAGCCATCAACGGCTACAAGGGCATGCCGGCCAAGGGCGGCAACCCCGATCTTTCCGAAGAGGAAATGCATAACGCCGTGGATCACATTCTCAGCGAAGCGGGCGCGACCTAATCGCGGTCCACGCCTCGTCTTTTCAAAGCCGCCCGAGGGGCGGCTTTTTTATGGGTAACGGTCGTTCTCGGGTGCGTCTCCAGCAAGGCATTGAATCAATGCCTGCAGATCGGCCGTGACGCCCTCGGCTTCTTCACCGCTTTGAACGCGCATGATCGCGCCATCGATGGCGAGGGCGATCTGGCGCGCAGTCGCCTCTCCGGCCCGATCGTTTGCCCGCAGACAGCCGGCCAGGGCGGCGATCATCTGCTGTTTATGCGTTCGCGTCCGGCGATTCACGCTATCCAGCGCCTGGCCGTATTCGCCCACGCTGTTGAGAAATGCACAGCCGCGAAACCCGGGGCCGGCGAGCCACTCGCCCACCGCCGGCGCGATGGCCTTTGGGCTGCCGCCATGGCGTGCAAGCGCCTGAACAAACCAGTCGAGCCAACGCGCGTGCCGCGCCTCCAGAAAGGCCTCGACCAGCGCGTCCTTGCTGGCGAAGTGCCGGTAGAAGGTGACCTTGGTCACGCCCGCTTCGGCAATGAGTGCGTTGGTGCCCGTGGCCCGAATTCCATCGCGATAGAACAGCCGCTGCGCGGCCTGGAGAATGCGTTGGCGCGGCGCAGCGCCCGCCTCGACGGATATGTCTTCGATCATTCGACCAGTGTAGACAGATCGGTCTACATGCGCCAGACTTCGCTTGTGTAGACAAACCGGTCTACCTATCGCGAGGACTGCCATGACTGCCAAACCCCCGGTACCACCGTTCGATACCGAAAGCGCTGCCCGCAAGGTTCGCCTGGCTGAAGATGCCTGGAACAGCCGTGACCCCGACCGGGTGGTCCTGGCCTATACGCCGGACAGCCGCTGGCGAAATCGGGTCGAGTTTCTCAACGGCCGCGATGCCATACACGCCTTCCTGCAGCGAAAATGGCAACGGGAGCTGGAGTATCGGCTCATCAAATCGCTATGGGCCCATGCCGAGGATCGCATCGCCGTGCGTTTTGCCTACGAGTATCGCGACGATGCGGGCCAGTGGTATCGCGCCTATGGCAACGAGAACTGGCAGTTCGACGCGGCCGGGCTGATGCATACCCGTCTTGCCAGCATCAACGACTGTCCGATCGCACCAGAGGAGCGCCTGTTCTTCTGGCCGCAGGGTCGCCGCCCGGACGAACACCCGGGGCTGGCCGAGCTGGGTCTGTAGATCGACTCGACAGCGCTCTCGGGCCTGGCCGTTCAGTCCGAGCTTTCGCCCAGCATGGCCTTGAGTGCGGCGAGCTGGCTGCGGCCGTGCTCGGCCTCGGCCTTGGGGTCGCGCTTGCGAGCCTGGGGCCAGTCGATTTCGTCCTTGGGCAGCTCTTCCAGAAACCGGCTCGGCGTACTGTCGGTATTCTCGCCGCCGCGCCGGCGCTGGCGTGCATAGCTCAACGACAGCGTCTTGCGCGCGCGGGTGATGCCCACATAAAGAAGCCGGCGTTCTTCCTCGATCTTGTCTTCGTCCATGCAGGCATGGTGGGGCAGCAACCCCTCTTCCATGCCGACGAGAAACACGTGGTCGAACTCCAGGCCCTTGGCGGCATGCAGGGTCAGCAGGTGGACCTGGTTTTCGATGTCCTTTTCGCTCTGGTTGGCGAAGTCCATGAGGCTGAGCCGGCGTACGACCTCGTCCAGCCCGCGCGGCGTACCGTCGCTGTTTTCTTCCATATGGCCGAGCCAACCAAGAAACTCGTCGACGTTTTCCAACCGTTTGCGGGCGGCGCGTGTATTGGCTGCGGTATCGCGCAGCCAGTCGCGATAGTCGATATCGGCAATCAGCTGTACCACCAGTTCCTTGGCGGGCATGGATTCGCCGTCGCGCGCCAGCCCGCGCGCCCAGTCCACGAACTCGGACAGGCGGCGACCGGCCCGATCGCCCACGCCGCCGGCCAGGCCCACGCCGCGGGCGGCATCGAACAGGCTCAGGTGACGACTGCCGGCGTAGCGGGCCAGGGCTTCCAGCGTGGCCGGGCCGATTTCGCGGCGCGGCAGATTGACCACGCGCAAAAACGCGGCGTCGTCGTCCGGGTTGACGAGTAACTTGAGATAGGCGGCCAGATCGCGGATCTCGCTGCGTTCGAAAAACGAACGCCCGCCGGATACGCGATACGGAATCTGGCGTTCACGCATGGCTTTTTCGAACGCACGCGACTGGAAATTGCCGCGATAGAGCACGGCATAGTCGCCAAAGGCGTTGCCGGTACGCAGCCGGTGCGACGAGATTTCGCTGGCCACGCGATCGGCCTCGCCCGCCTCGTCGGCACAGGCCAGCACGCGAATACGATCACCCGCCCCCATCGCGCTCCAGAGGTTTTTCTCGTAGACGCGTGCGTTGGCCGAAATCAGCGTGTTCGCCGCCGACAGCACGTTGCCCACCGAGCGGTAGTTCTGTTCGAGCTTGATGACCTTCAAATGCGGGAAGTCGCGCGACAGATCGGCGATATTGCCGGGGCGCGCGCCGCGCCAGGCATAGATCGACTGGTCGTCGTCGCCCACCACGGTAAACGCCGCACGCACACCGGCCAGCAGGCGCATCAGTTCGTACTGGGCGGCGTTGGTGTCCTGGTATTCGTCCACCAGCAGGTAACGAAAGCGGTTCTGCCAGCGCTCGCGAGCAGCCGCGTCCTCGCGCAACAGCTGAACCGGCAGGCTGAGCAGATCGTCGAAATCCACTGCGTTGTAGGCCTTCAGCCGGCGCTGGTATTCGGCATAGGCCCGTGCGATTGCCTGTTCGGAGCCGGTCGCGTTCGCCGCGGCGGCCTCCGGGTCCATCAGGGCCGACTTCCATGCGCTGATGGTAAAGCGCGCGGTCTTGCGCAGCTCGGCGTCCTTGCCGATCAGATCCGCCAGCAGCTTGTCGGCGTCCTCGGCATCGAAGATCGAAAAGCGCGGCTTGTAGCCGAGCGCGGCATGCTCGGTGCGAATCATCTGCAGACCGAGGCTATGAAACGTGCTCACGGTCAGACCCTTTGCCGCATCGCCGTCGATGAGCTTCGAGGCGCGCTGCTTCATCTCGCGGGCGGCCTTGTTGGTGAAGGTCACCGCGGCGATGCGATCGCCCGCATAACCGCGCTTGATCAGATACGCGATCTTGCGGGTGATGACACCGGTCTTGCCCGAACCCGCGCCGGCGAGCACGAGCAACGGGCCGTCGAGATAACGGACCGCCGCGTCCTGTTGGGGGTTGAGCTTGGGAGTCGCCATGGGCGGCAGAGTCTAGCAGCTAGCACTGCGTGAACAGACACAAAAAAAGCCGGCCCGAAGGCCGGCTCGGTTCAGCCGCTCAAGACGCGTCTAGAACGATTTGCTGATCGTGCCCACCGCGGTCGCGCCGCAGATATTGGCACCGCCGCAGGCGGCATCATCCAGGTCGGTATCGACATAGGCGATCGACCAGTCGAGGCCGAACTGGGTGGTGCCCAGCGAGATCGACCAGTCCGCATAGTCCTCGAAGTACAGCTCGTTGTCGTCCACGGTCTGGTAACCCGCATGCGCGCCCAGGGTCAGCCATTCTTCCAGCGGGAATTCGAAGCTGGCGTTGTAGTAGAACGCATCGCCCGATTCGTTATAGAAATCGTCGCTGTAGGACACGGAGAACGCCGCCGACATGTTGTCGTCGCTGTAGGCGATACCGGGGGTGTATTCCCAGAAGTCGATCTCGTTGTTGTCGCCGGCCGTGCTCGCGCCCGGGTAGTAGTAGTACAGGACGTTGAAATCCAGCGCCCAGTGTTCGCTCAGCGCCAGCCCGTAGCCGACATAGAAATCGATTTCCGCCTGGGCACCGTTGTCGCCGGTGACCGGGCTGGGGTTGAAGTTGTCGACGTTCGACGCCCACGTACCCATGTACAGGCCGCTGTCGAGCGCGTAGTCGAAACCGCCCTGAATGGCGAAGTCGCGATCGGTCTGCGATACGCCGCGATAGCGGTAATCGGTGGTGAAGGCCACGTTGGCACTGGCTTCGGCGGCCATCGCACTGGCGCTGGATACGGTCACGACCGCTGCGGCACAGCCGATGAGAAGTTGTTTTTTCATCTCGGTTTTTGCTCCCTTTGCAAAAAATCTCGTAGCGAGAAACCCCAAACCCGGCCTAGGCCTTGAACGGGACAGTGCCCATCGATGCACGAGCCATGCCAAAGCTACGACCGTTTTCGTTAACGGCTCGATTCGACCCGGGCCGAACCGCGCTGCCCTGCGTGTGACCCACAGGGCACGATCCGCCGCCCGCCAGGCGTCGGTCATATTATTGTCATAAAATCAGGACGTAGTGTTGCGATCGAGCTGTCGATAGCCGATCGCTTCGGCGACGTGGCCGGCGTTGATGGTATCGGCCCCGGCGAGATCTGCGATGGTGCGTGATACGCGCAGAATGCGATGGTAGGCCCGGGCCGACAGCCCCAACCTCGCGATCGCCTGCTCCAAAATAGAGCGCGCACTGTTTTCGAGCAGACAGTGCGTATCGATATCGGCCGGCAGCAGGCTGGCGTTCGGGCCGTGCCCACGGCTGGCTGCCTGGTCACGGGCTTTCACGACCCGTTCGCGTATGACGGCGCTGCTTTCGGCCGGCTCGGCTTTTGCACTGCCCATGAGCACGTCGCGGGCCACCGGCGCCACATTGAGATGCATGTCGATACGATCGAGCAGCGGCCCGGAGATACGATCCCGATAGCGTGAAATACGCTCCGGCGTGCAGTGACAGCGCCCCGACGCATCGCCGAAATAACCACAGGGGCAGGGATTCATGGCAGCGATCAGCTGGAACGCGGCCGGAAACTCGGCCTGACGGGCAGCCCGGGAAATCACGATATGCCCCGACTCCAGGGGTTCGCGCAGCACTTCCAGCACGCGGCGATCGAATTCGGGCAGCTCGTCGAGAAACAGCACGCCGTTGTGGGCAAGCGTGATCTCGCCCGGGCGCGGCGTCGAGCCGCCGCCCACCAGCGCCACGCCCGAGGCGGTATGGTGCGGCGCCCGGAACGGGCGTCGGCCCCAGTTTTCGGGCGAAAAGCCGCCGGGGGCGATCGATGCCACGGCCGCGCTTTGCATCGCCTGTGCCTGCGTCATGGCCGGCAACAGGCCCGGCAGGCGACAGGCCAGCATGGTCTTGCCAGCACCCGGCGGGCCGATCAGCAGCAGCGAGTGCCCACCGGCCGCCGCGATTTCCAGGGCCCGCTTGGCCTGCTGCTGGCCGCGCACGTCGGCCATGTCTTCATGCATCGCCGGCGTATGGCCCGCCGCCGGCTGCGGTCGATGCCAGGGCGCCTCGTCGCCGGCCAGGCTCGCCGCCACGTCGGCCAGATGGTCCGCCGCAAACACCCCATCCGGCGCGGCCAGGGCGGCCTCAGGGCCGTTGTCTTCAGGCACCACGAGCACGCGCTCGGCCTGACCGGCGGCCAGGGCCGCGGGCAACGCCCCGCGCACACCACGCAGCGCGCCGGAGAGCGACAGCTCGCCCAGAAACTCGTAGCCGGACACGCTCTCGCCCGGGATCTGGCCCGAGGCCGCCAGAATGCCGAGCGCGATCGCCAGATCGAAGCGCCCGCCTTCCTTGGGCAGATCCGCGGGGGCGAGATTGACGGTGATGCGGCGGGTCGGAAATTCGTAGCCGCTGTTGACGATCGCTGCGCGTACGCGGTCCTTGCTTTCCTTGACCTCGGTTTCCGGCAGGCCAACGATCGCCAGCGCCGGCAGCCCGCCGGCCAGGTCGACCTCGACCGTGACTGCCGGCGCTTCCAGACCGGTCTGGGCTCGGCTGTGTACCGTCGCCAGCGTCACGGTAGGGGTTAGCGGCCGGCGGCGTTGTCGCGTTCGGCTTCCAGCGCCGCCACCTGGGCTTCCAGCGCATCCAGCTTGCGGCGCGTGTGCGCGAGCATTTCGCGGGCGGCCTCGAACTCCTCGCGCGGAACCAGATCGAGCCGGGCCAGCTGGCCCTGAAGAATCGTGCGGAAATTGGCGTGCAACTCGTCACGCAGCGGTGCCACCTGGGGCGGCAGGGCCTGGGCAAGACGGGCGGCGATATCTTCAATGGAGCGCATGGCGGCGACAACGACCTCGGCGGATAAAAGCACAGCATGACGCGAAGAATCGCGGGACGCAAAAGCGCCTTGCACCTTTTTGGTGCGGCGTGTTCATGGCCTGTCAGCACGCCCGCTACCGCCCCCCGTTTTCGCCCATAACTGGCTGTTTTTTATGCCTTGGCACGGTGAGTGCTTAAACCGGATCGCAATCTCTCGCCTGCACGTCCCGATTGCTTGAATGCGAGGCAACGGGGCGTGCGATACCGCATGACAGGAGCACGTCATATGAAATTAATCGCAGCCGTAATCAAGCCGTTCAAGCTCGATGAGGTCCGCGAAGCGCTTTCCGAGGTCGGTGTGCAAGGCATCACCGTGACCGAGGTCAAGGGTTTCGGACGTCAGAAAGGCCATACGGAACTCTACCGCGGCGCCGAATACGTGGTCGATTTTCTGCCCAAGGTGAAGATCGAAGTCGCGATCGAGGAAGCCGAACTCGAGTCGGCCGTGGAGGCGATCTCCAAGGCGGCCCATACCGGCAAGATCGGCGACGGCAAGATCTTCGTCACCGAGCTGGAACAGGCCATCCGTATCCGCACCGGCGAGACGGGCAAGGACGCGCTTTAAGCCGCGCCCGCATAACGCCTTAAATTTCGAGGGAAACCCCACGCCATGGAAAACAATATCTTCGAATTGCAGTATGCAATCGATACCTTCTACTTCTTGATCTGCGGGGCACTGGTCATGTGGATGGCCGCCGGCTTCACCATGCTGGAAGGCGGCCTGGTTCGTGCCAAGAACACGACCGAAATCCTGACCAAGAACATCGCGCTTTATTCGATCTCCTGCATCATGTACATGATCTGCGGTTACATGATCATGTATGACGGCAGCCTGTTCCTGAACGGCATCGCCGGCGGCGACAACCTGGTACAGGAAGCGTTGGCCGCCTCGGCCGAGAACGGTTTCGGCGGCGACTCGGTCTATTCCGGCGCCTCGGACTTCTTCTTCCAGGTGGTGTTCGTGGCCACGGCCATGTCGGTGGTATCCGGCGCGGTCGCCGAACGCATGAAGCTGTGGGCCTTCCTGGGCTTCGCGGTGATCATGACCGGCTTCATCTATCCGATGGAAGGCGCCTGGTCATGGAACGGCGCCGACGTATTCGGCCTGTACAACTTCGACGATTTCGGCGGCTTCTCCGACTTTGCCGGCTCCGGCATCGTGCATATGGCCGGCGCGGCCGCGGCCCTGGCCGGTGTGCTGCTGCTGGGTCCGCGTAAGGGCAAGTTCCGCGCCGACGGCACCGTGGGTGCCATCCCGGGCGCCAACCTGCCGCTGGCCGCACTCGGCACGCTGATCCTCTGGATGGGCTGGTTCGGCTTCAATGGCGGCTCCGTGCTCAAGCTCGGTGATATCGCCAGCGCCAACTCGGTGGCCATGGTGTTTCTGAACACCAACACCGCCGCGGCCGGCGGCCTGGTCGCGGCCCTGCTGCTGGCCCGTGCCCTGTTCGGCAAGGGCGACCTGACCATGGCACTCAACGGCGCACTGGCCGGCCTGGTGGTGATCACGGCCGAGCCTTCCACCCCGAGTCCGCTCGTGGCCACCCTGTTCGGCGCGGCCGGCGGCATCGTGGTGGTGTTCGCGATTCTGGCGCTGGACAAGCTCAAGATCGACGACCCGGTGGGCGCGATCTCGGTGCACGGTGTCTGCGGCCTGCTGGGCCTGCTCGTGGTGCCGATCACCAACGACGGCGCGAGCCTGGTCGGCCAGATCGTCGGCGCGCTGACCATCTTCGTGTGGGTGTTCGTGACCAGCCTGATCGTCTGGGGCATCCTCAAGGCCACGGTGGGTATCCGTGTCTCCGAAGAAGAGGAAGTCGAAGGCGTGGATCTGGGCGAATGCGGCATGGAAGCCTATCCGGAGTTCACCTCCGGCGGCAGCCGTCGCTCGATGTCATAAAGCGATCGCGAGCGATTGCGTATCCAGGAGGCCCCGGCAACGGGGCCTCTTTTTTTGTTTGCGACATAAGAGCCGAAGCCCTGTCGCGGCTTCCCGATCGAGGCCGAGAAACACCGACACACGCGATTACCCGGTGCAGCCGGCACTCGGCCCTGTCGCCGCCCCGCACCAGGGCACAAGGCTTCGCTATACTTCGCGGCGTTCGCTTCAACCCGCCTCGAAACGCCATGTCGCCAACAAGAACCTTCATACTTTCGGGTTTCTTCCTGCTGCTCGCCAGCAGCCTGCCGGCAGCCGCCGCGCCGGTAATCGACGGTGCCGATACGGCCTGGGTGATGACCACCACCGCCCTGGTGCTGTTCATGACCCTGCCCGGCCTGGCGTTGTTCTACGGCGGGCTGGTCCGGGTACGCAACGTGCTCTCGGTGCTCATGCAGTGTTTCGCCATCTGTGCGCTGGCCTCGCTGCTCTGGGTGGTGTGCGGCTACAGCCTGGCGTTCTCCGAGGGCAATGCCTTCATTGGCGGCCTCGACAAGCTCTTCTTTGCCGGCGTGAGCGTGACCAGCGTGGCCGGCACCATTCCGGAACCGGTGTTCGCCCTGTTCCAGATGACGTTCGCAGTGATCACGCCGGCGCTGATCATCGGCGGCTTCGCCGAACGGTTTCGTTTTGCCACCCTGCTGGTCTTTACCACGGCCTGGCTGCTTCTGGTGTATGTGCCGGTCACCCACTGGGTCTGGGGCGGCGGCTGGCTGGGCGAGCTGGGCCTGCTCGATTTCGCCGGCGGTACGGTGGTGCATGTGACCGCCGGCGTGGCGGCACTCGTTGCGGCCATCGTGGTCGGCCCGCGCCACGGCTTTCAGAAGACCGCCATGGCGCCGCACAATCTCACCATGACCGTCTCCGGCGCCGGCATGCTGTGGGTGGGCTGGTTCGGCTTCAACGGCGGCAGCGCTCTGGCGGCCAACGGCCAGGCGGGCATGGCCATGCTCGTGACCCATCTGTCGGCGGCGGCCGGCTGCCTGACCTGGATGGCGGCCGAATGGATTCGTTTCGGCAAGCCCAGCGTACTGGGTATCGTGACCGGCATGGTCGCGGGCCTGGGCACCATCACCCCGGCCTCGGGCTATGTGGGGCCGGGCGGCGCCATCGTCATCGGCATACTGGCCGGCGTGGTCTGTTTCACCGCCACCCTCTGGGTCGAACGCAGCCTGCGTATCGACGATTCGCTGGACGTGTTTCCGGTGCACGGCGTGGGCGGCATCATCGGCACCCTGCTGGCGGGCGTGTTCGCCTCCACCAGCCTCGGCCCCTTCTCGGGCCAGGGTTTTGCCGAAGGCATCGAAAGCATGCTCAGCCAGGTCGGTATCCAGGCGCTGGGCGTGGCGTCGGTATTCATCTACACGGGCGTACTGACCTGGGTGATTCTCAAGGTGCTCGAAGCGACCATGGGCCTGCGTGTGGGCGTCGAGAACGAGCAGGTCGGCCTGGACATCTTCGAGCATGAAGAACGCGGCTACGATCTCTAGGCAAGCGCTGCACGATCTCTCGCGGGCCGCGTTCGAGTCCTCACAGACGGTGCGGTAAGGCGTCCATGCGCAGCGCCTGCCTTGTTGGCAGGTCAAGCCTTGGCAACGCAGTCGCGGCGTCTGTGAGGCCGAACCGCTTGGCGGCCGGGGCTTTGCGCGAGCCTGATCTTCGTCGGGCGCGCTGGCGAGCAACGAGCACGCAACGCGCACCTTGGCTCGCCAGCCACGCGCAAAGCACCCCGGCGCGACCGCGACAGGTTGTGCAGCGCTTGCCTAATGGCATGAACCGCGGCAGCTGTTAGACTCGCTGGCATCAAAAATGAGGAGTTTCCAACCATGAAAATGGTTACCGCCGTCATCAAGCCCTTTCGTCTCGACGATGTCCGTGAAGCACTCGCCGAAGTGGGCGTACACGGCACCACCATGACCGAAGTCAAAGGCTTCGGGCGCCAGAAAGGCCATACCGAACTCTATCGCGGCGCAGAGTACGCGGTTGATTTCCTGCCCAAGGTCAAACTGGAAGTCGCGGTCGCCGACGATCGCGTGGAAGCGGTGGTCGAGGCCATCGTGGAAGCCGCGAAGACCGGCCAGATCGGCGATGGCAAGATTTTCGTGCACAACCTCGAACAGGTCGTACGTATTCGCACCGGCGAAACGGACCGCGACGCGATCTGATCGGCGCTGCCCGCCTCGGCGTTCGGCCTGATACGGCGACGCGGGCATGAGCACGGCGCGCTTTCAGGCGATTGGCCTGGCCACCGGCTCGATCGGGCCGGTGGATATTACGCTTGCCGCAGGCGAATGCATGGGCCTGAGCGCGCCTTCGGGGGCCGGCAAGACGCGCCTGCTGCGCGCCATGGCCGATCTGGATGTGCATCAGGGCGAGTGTCGGCTCGACGGCGTGGCCGCGGCCGACATGCCCGCCCCCGAGTGGCGTCGGCGCGTTGCCTTTCTGGCCGCGGAGTCGGCCTGGTGGGCCGATACCCCCCGACCGCACTTCGAAAACGACTGTACGTCGCTGCTCGATACGCTGGACCTGTCGCCCGCCCTGCTCGACCAGCCGATCGAGCACCTGTCGTCGGGCCAGAAGCAGCGCATGGCGCTGGCCCGCAGCCTGGCCCATACGCCGGACGTGCTTCTGCTCGATGAGCCCACCGCGAATCTCGACGATCGCAACATCGAGCGCGTCGAACGACTCATCGCCGACTATTTGTCGGCCCGGCATGCCTGTTGTATCTGGGTAAGCCACGACCAGACCCAGCTCGCCCGGATCGCCTCGTCGCATTACCGGCTGGACAGCGCCGGCCAGCCGGCTGACGTGACATGCAGCTGATATCGCTATCGTTTTTCGATCTTGCGCTGGCCGCGATTGCGGTCGTGGCGCTGGCCGTCACCACCGCCACGATGAAGCTGGGCGTTACGCGTACGCTGCTCGTGGCGGCCGTACGCACCGCCGCGCAGCTCGCACTCGTGGGTTTGATACTGGAGGCGGTATTCGCCCAGGAGCGCCTGCTCTGGGTGGCGCTGATGGCGTTCGTGATGCTGCTGCTGGCCGGCCGCGAGGCCGCGACCCGGCAGAAACGACGCTTCACGGGTGGCTACGGCTTTATGGCCGGTACCGCCTCGATGTTTCTGTCGTCGTTCGTGACCGCAGTCGCCACGCTCGTGATCGTGATCCGGGTGGAGCCCTGGTATACGCCGCAGTACGCGATTCCGCTGCTGGGCATGCTGCTGGGCAACACGATGACCGGGATCGCCCTGGCCATGGATCGGCTCACCCAGGAGGTCTGGCGCGGTGCGAACGTGGTGGAAACCCGGCTGGCCCTCGGGGCCAGCGCCAGCGAGGCCGTGGCCGACATGCGCCGTGATGCCATGCGCGCGGGCCTCATCCCGATGCTCAACGCCATGGCGGCGGCCGGCATCATCAGCCTGCCCGGCATGATGACCGGCCAGATTCTGGCCGGCAGTCCGCCCTGGGAGGCGGTCAAGTATCAGATCCTGATCATGTTCCTGATCGCCACCGGGACGGGATTCGGCACCCTGCTGGCCGTCGAGCTGGGCACGCGGCGCCTGTTCGATGAGCGCCATCGGCTACGACTGGACCGCCTGCGCCGTAGCTGAGCGACCGACCGGCGTCTCGCTCAGGCCTGTGGCTTGAGGATACGACTGAGATACTCCTTTATGCGCTGCAAGACGCCGCGCTTTTCCCAGTTTTCCAGCGTGACCTGATGACAGCGTTCGCGGTCGTCGTCGAAATCGGCGTCGAGCGCGGCGAAGGTCGGTGGGTCGATCATGGCAATGGCGATCTCGTCGTCCTTGCCCATCGAGCGATGATTGAAGTTCGCCGAGCCGCTGATCGCCACCACGTCGTCGACCAGCACGATCTTGGCGTGCAGCATGGTCGGCTGGTAGCGATACAGCTTCACGCCGGCCTCGAGCAGCGGATGGTAGGCATCGTCGGCCGCCGCCCGGGCCACCCGCGAGTCGGTATACGGGCCCGGCATGAGCACTTCGATCTCCACCCCGCGACGGGCCGCGTTGCAGAGCATGTCGATGGTGGCGGTATCGGGTACGAAATAGCCGGTGGTGATTCGCAGCCGATGTCGGGCCAGCGAAATCACGAGCCGAAACAGGGTGGCGATATCGCTGTAGTTGACCGCGGCCGAGGTACGCAGCACTTGCACGAGCGCGCCGTTGTCTGCCTGATCGATCTTCGAATCGGCATATTCCCAGCTGTCGTCGAAGCCGCGCTCGCCGGCCTCCACCCAGTTGGAAAGAAAGGCGCCGCGCAGCCCGTCGACGACCGGCCCGGTCAAACGAAAATGGGTCTCGCGCCATTCGTTGGGCTCGCGGGCATCGCCGTCCCACTCGGCGGCGATGCCGACGCCGCCGGTGAAACCGATACGGTTGTCCACCACCAGAATCTTGCGATGGGTGCGATTGTCGGCCTGCCAGAAGCGCCAGCGCATGGCCGGTCGAAACCAGGCGATCTGTGCGCCGGCCTGGGCGAGTTCGTCGAGCACGTCGCCGGGCATGCTGTGCGCACCGAAACTGTCCAGCAGTATGCGTACCCGTACGCCGGCACGCGCGCGCGCCGCCAGCGCATGGCCAAACCGCTCGGCGATCTCGCCCTGCCAGTAGATGAAGGTCAGAAAATCGATCGAACGCTCGGCGGCCTCGACGGCCTCGATCATCGCCGGGAAGATGCGCACACCGTTGACCAGGCGCTCGATACGGTTGCCGGTGGTGAACGGAATACCCAGCGTGCCTTCGAGCGCGCGCCGGTAATCTCTGGGGTCGTGGCTCAAAGCGGAATTGGACGTATTCATAGGTGCGACACGATCATTTGTTTCGCAGCCTACACCAGAGCCATAACGGCCCGAAAACCCATGCCAGACCGGCGAGCATCAAAACGCCCTGCAACAGGCGATTCTGTAGCAGTGGGCGCAGCAGACGATCGTGCAACCTGCGCGCATGACCGCCCCTGCCAACAAGCGGCTCCAACGCCACGTCGACGGCCAGAAACGGCTGCCAGCTCTGGGACAGCGCAACGCCCGCCATACACCAGCTCACCGCAAGCGATGCACGCGTGCCGCATTCACGCCACAGCGAGGCCAGCAGGTCGATATAGGGCCCAAGCCGCAGCCGTCGGGTCTGGCTCTGGCGCGCGTAGACGCCCGGCGCGCGCTCGAAGAACCGGCTCACGCCGGCGGTGTACATCGCCATGATCAGGGCCATGAGCAGATAGCGCGCGCGCTCGCCTTCGCGTTCGAAGCGGCGCGCCGAGGTCGCCAGCCGGTGCGGGCACAGCCGCCACTGCCCGGCCGCGGCAATGGCGGCGGCCATGCGCTGGTCCTCCAGAAAACCCAGGCGGGTATCGAAACCGCCGAGTTCGTCGAAAAACCGGGTCGACAGGATCAGCCCCTGGTCGCCGTTGATGGTATAGCGCCGGGAGGTCGCACTCTTGGCTTCCAGGTAGCGATAGAAAAACGCATGCCCACGGGTTTCGCGCACGAAGCGCAGGGCGAAGTGGCCGGCCACACGCGTCGGGTCGTCGGCACCGAGACAGTCGATCGCATCCGCCAGCTGTCGCGGATGGGTCAGCCGGCTGTCGGCATGCAGAAAGCATAGCCAGGGATGTATCGCGCGGGCGGCCGCGGCATTCATCTGCGCGCCGCGCCCCGGCGCGCTCGACACCACCTCGGCCTGCCCGGCGCGGGCCACCGCGACGGTTTGATCGGTGGAGCCGCCGTCGGCAACGAGTACCTGCAGAACCACGTCGCGCTGGGCCGCAAGGTCGGCCAACAGCGACACCAGGGCCTCGGCTTCGTCGATCGCCGGAACGACGACGGTCAGCGCGGCCGGCGTCTCGATCAGCCGGTCTCTTCGGCCTGGTTTACCGGGTCGCGCGCGGCAAACCCCGGCAGGCGTTCACGCAGCCAGGCGGGAATGCGTTGTTCGAGCCAGTACACCGGCTCGCCGTAACGCCCGCCACTGACAAAGCCGACATGGCCACCGTGCCGGGATACTTCCAGGCGGATCGACGAGGACAGGGCATCCGGGCCGGGTATGACGTCGGGCGCCATGAACGGGTCGTCCTCGGCATGAATGATGAGCGTGGGCAGACGGATATGCTTGAGAAACGGCCCGCTGCTGGACCGTTCGTAGTAATCATCCGCATCGCGAAAGCCGTTGAGCGGTGCGGTAATCGCGTTATCGAAGGAGGGAAAATCCCGCAGCTGGCGAAAATCCGGATAGGGCTGCGGCGCGTCGATGAGCTTGAACTTGGCCTCGTAGGCCTCGCGCAGCCCATTGATCATATGTGCCTGGTAGATTCGCGACAGCCCCTGCTGGATGGCCTCGGAACAGCGTTTGAGGTCGTAGGGCACGGACACCGCCGTGGCACAGGCCAGCGGCGCGGCCCGCCCCTGCTCGCCCAGATACTTGAGCAGCACGTTACCGCCCAGCGAATAGCCGACCGCGGCCAGCGGCGCCCGCGCAAAGCGCTGGCGTACGTGGCGCACAACGGTATTGAAATCCTCGGTTTCGCCCGAGTGATAGCTGCGCGCAAGACGATTGGGCTCGGCGGCACCGCGAAAATGCATGAGCACGCCGCGTGCGCCGTGGGCATCGGCCTGGCGCAACAGCCCGCGTGCATACTTCGATTCCAGCGAGCCGTTGAGGCCGTGCAGCACGATCACGATCGGGGCATCGGCATCAAGCCCGCGTTCCGGCAGCCACGACAGATCCAGAAAATCGCCGTCTTCAAGCTCCAGGCGCTCGCGCTCGACTTCCAGGGCCGGCGAGGGCCGGACCTTGGAGGCGAACACGGTCTGCGCATGCGCATTGCGCAGCCAGAACGCCGGCTCGAAGTCGCTGCGGGTCAGCATGAGGAGGATCGGATGGGAAAGATCGAATGCATATCGAGGCCCAGGCTACCGCCCTATCGTTTCAGTCAGATAACCATCCCCGAGCTGGCGCATCTGGCGCATGATCCAGGCCGCCTGCCCCTGAACATAAGGCCCCGGCGACGCCGCGCTGTAGCGCACCGGGTTCGGCAGCACCGCCGCCAGCCTTGCACACTGACCGGTGCTGAGCTGGCCAGCGCTCACGCCGAACAGCCGCTCGGCTGCCGCGCCCACGCCGAACACGCGGTCGTCGAACTGGGCGATATTGAGATACACCTCGAGAATACGACGCTTGGGCCAGAGCACTTCCAGCCAGAAGGTCAGATAGGCTTCCACGCCCTTGCGGATATAGCTCTTGGCCGGCCAGAGGAATAGATTCTTGGCCGTTTGCTGGCTGATGGTGCTCGCCCCGCGAATGGTGCCGCCCTGGGCGTTGTCGGCCAGTGCATCGCCGATCGCGGCCCAGACAAAACCATGATGACTCGGGAACGTCTGGTCTTCGGATGCGACCGCGGCGAGCGGCATGCAGGCCGCCATATCGTCGATATCGGTCCAGCGATAGAAGATGGTCGGCCCGTTGTCGCTGGCCTCGCTTTCGAGGTGCACCCGCAGCATGTATGCGGTAACCGGCGGGTTGACCCAGCGCATGACCAGAATCATCGCTGCCGGCGTGAGCAAGAGCACGCCGACAGCGATCAGCACATAGCGAAAAGGACGTTTAAACAGGACGCTCAATAGTTGCTGTTGCCGCTACCGTAGCCGCCGCTGCCCTGCTGGTAGCTGTCGTCGTTGGCGCTGTTCGGCTGGTTGTAGCTGCTGTCGCCGCTATTGCCGCTGTTGTCCTGGGCGTCGTAGTTGCCCTGGCGCACTTCGACGCCGTTGCCGCTGTCGTAGGGTACGGCCTGGCCGCGGCTGTAATCGTCCTGCTGCGGGTTGCCACCGTTGCCGTTATTGCCGTTGTTATGCGAACCCATGCTGGTGCCGCGGGTCGCCGCTTCGCGATCGAAATCGGCCGAGGCCGGCATGTAGCGATCCAGCGTATAGACGAACTTCTGGCCTGCCTGCGGCAGCGCGGATTCGTTGCTGTTGCGCAGAATGGTGTAGGCGTCGATACCGGCCTTGTCGTAGAACAGCCAGTTCGCTTCACGGTCGATGCTGATCTTGCCGCCTTCCAGCGAAACGCCGGCGAACAGACCACGGGCACGCGAATAGGAATAGACCTCGGCATCGAAGCCCAGGTTGGTCGAGGCGCCGGCACTGCGGCCGACCGGGCCGGCGGCCACGGCGGCGTCCGCGCCGAGATTGACCTGACCGTTGGCGATCTTGTCGATGCTGCGCTGGGTCTTGAACACCAGGATGATGTCCGAGGAGGAGGCACCGGCCTGCCAGCCGATCGAACCACCGGTCAGCGAGATGAACGTCGGATTCGACCAGCTACCGTCTGCGGTGCGCACCGACAGCACGCCCTTGCCGTGCCGGCCACCGAGAATGAAGCCGGCCTTGAACACGCTGGGGATGACGGCGATGCCATAGGCCTGGCCAAGCAGCGCCGGCGGAATGGCGTTTTCGGGAATATCCACGAACTGGCGCACCACGGTGGTGGCGTCGTCGAGCTTTTGTGCCTGTTCGCTGGCCGCCAGTGCGCCGGTGGTGGTCGCCAACAGCGCGACCGCTGCCACGAACGCCGTGATCCATTGTTTCATCTATGCTTCCCCTGCTTGCGGAGTTGAGGCCGGCGACAGCGCCGACTCGATTCGAGTGTCACTCGCGATCAGACCGCTGCAACAACCACAGGTTCACACCGGCGGCCGGCACCGCGATCAGCCCGGGCCCTCCATCAGCCGCTTCTGGGCAGCCAGCGGCGGCTCGTCGCCAACGGGCTCGGCGCGCGTATAGCGCCCGTCGTTGCCAAGCAGCCAGGCCTGACTGTTGTCGGCGAGGTAGAGCGCGAGTTCGCGCTGAACCCGATCATATAACGCCGGGCTGGTCACGGGAAAGCAGGTCTCCACGCGGCGGAAGAAATTGCGATCCATCCAGTCGGCGCTGGCCAGATACAGCTCCGGCGTGTCGTCGTTGGCGAAAAAGAAGACCCGCGTGTGCTCGAGGAAGCGCCCGACGATGGAACGCACCTCGATATTGTCGGATACGCCTTCCACCCCCGGGCGCAGGCAACAGATACCACGCACGATCAGCTCGATCTTCACCCCCGCCTGTGATGCGGCATACAGGGCACGAATGGCCTGCGGCTCCACCAGCGAATTCATCTTGGCGATGATATGCGCGGGCTTGCCGGCGCGGGCGTTCTCTGCCTCGCGATCGATCTTTTCGATAATCGCGCTGTGCAGTCGAAACGGCGCGTCCAGCAGGCGCTCCAGGCCCGACACCTTGCCGAGACTGGTGAGCTGCAGAAACATTTCGTGCACGTCGTTGCCCAGGGCATCGTCGCAGGAGAACAGACCGTAGTCGGTATACAGCCGCGCCGTCTTGGGATGGTAATTACCGGTGCCCAGGTGCACGTAGTTGTGCAGGCCGTCGGTTTCGCGACGCACGATCAGCGTCATCTTGGCGTGGGTCTTGTAGCCGACCACGCCGTAGACCACGTGCGCGCCCGCCGCCTGCAGACGGTTCGCCAGCTCGATGTTGTCGGCCTCGTCGAAGCGCGCGCGCAATTCGACCACCACGGTGACTTCCTTGCCGGCACGCGCGGCTTCCACCAACGCATCCACCACGGCGGAATCGGGCCCGGTGCGATACAACGTCTGCTTGATCGCCAGCACGCGCGAGTCGGAGGCGGCCCGGCGCACGAAATCGATCACCGGCAGAAACGAATCGAAGGGGTGATGCAGCAGCACGTCCGAGGCCCGGATTTCGGCGAACAGATCGCCGCTGGGCCCGAGTTCGCTGGGCAGGCGCGGCGAGAACGCCGGGTATTTGAGGTCCGGGCGATCGACCGTGTCCAGCAGGGACATCAAGCGATTGACGTTCACCGGCCCGTCGACCTGAAACAGGTCGTCCTTGGAGAGCAGGAACCGGTCGAGCAGATACTTGCACAGCGATTCCGGGCAGTTGTGGGCCACCTCCAGGCGTACACAGTCGCCATAACGGCGTGACGGCAGCTCGCCCTCGACCGCGCGCAGCAGATCGTCGACTTCTTCCTCGTCGACAAACAGGTCGGAATTACGGGTTACACGGAACTGGTAGCAGCCGCGCGTACCCATGCTCGGAAACAGATCGCCCACATGCTGATGGATGATCGACGACAGGAATACGAAATCGTGCTCGCCGCTGTCGGCTTCGACCGGCAGCTGGATCACGCGCGGCAGCGCCCGCGGGGCCTGCACCACGGCATAGTCGATCTTGCGTCCGAAGGCGTCGGTGCCATCGAGCGATACAATGAAATTCAACGACTTGTTGAGAATCCGCGGAAACGGATGGGCCGGGTCGAGCCCCAGCGGACTGATCACCGGCAACAGCTCCTCCTCGAAGAACTCGGCCAGCCATGCGCGCTGTTTCTGATTCCATTCCGAGCGCCGAAGAAAGCGGATGCCCTCTTCCTGCAGGGCCGGAATCAACTCGTTATTGAGGGTGCTGTATTGTTTGGCCACCAGTTCATGCGCGCGGGTACTGATGGCACGCAGCGCTTCACTGGGGGTGCGGTTGTCGGCCTCGATCGGCGAGTTGACCAGTTCGGCCTTCTGCTTGAGCCCGGCCACCCGCACTTCGAAGAACTCGTCCAGATTGGTCGAGGAAATACACAGGAATTTCAGCCGTTCGAGCAGCGGCACGCGCGTATCCCGTGCCTGTTCGAGCACCCGATCGTTGAATTCGAGCAGCGACAGTTCACGGTTGATAAACAGATCGGGGGCATCGAGCGTGCGCTCTGCGCCGTCCTTTACATTTGCATTCATGCGTAATCGACTCGCAGCGCTCGGCGCCGGCTGAAAAAATGGGCTTAACGGATAACAACAGTAGATGACAGTTCCATGACAGACACGTTGCTGCAACTCACGGCCTACCATATCGATGCGTTCACCCACCGTGTGTTCGAGGGCAACCCGGCCTCGGTGGTGGTGCTCGATGAATGGCTCGATGATACGACGCTCCAGGCTATCGCCGCCGAGCATAATCTGGCCGAAACCGCGTTCGTGGTGCCGGGCAGGCCCGCCCATGCCCTGCGCTGGTTCACCCCGACCTGCGAAGTCGAGCTATGCGGCCATGCCACGCTGGCCACCGCCTATGCCCTGCTGCACTGCTGCAACGGATTCAGCGCGCCGCTGCGGTTTCAGACCCGCCAGGCCGGCGAACTCGGCGTAAGCGAAAAAGACGGCATGCTGTGGCTGGACTTTCCCAGCCGCCCGGCCGAACGGCTCGCCAAGGCGCCCGTCGAGGTCGAGCAGGCCATGGGCGCGACGAGCCTGGAATGGCATGCCGGCGCCAACCATCTGGCCGTATACGACAGTGCGGCCGCGGTTGCCGCGCTCGCGCCTGATATGCGGGCACTGGCCGCCTGCAATCGACAGGATAACCGCGGCGTAATCGCCACCGCCCCCGCCGACGACGGCATACACGACTTCGTGTCGCGCTATTTCGCCCCGGCCCACGGGATCGACGAAGATCCGGTCACCGGCTCGGCACATTGCACGCTTGCGCCCTACTGGGGCGAACGCCTGGGCCGGCAGGAACTTGCCGGCCGTCAGATCTCGCAGCGCGGCGGCAGCGTACGATGCCGCCTCGACGGCGATCGCGTGCACCTGGGTGGCCAGGCCGTACGCTATGCCGAAAGCCAGATTTTCATCCCCTTCCAAGGCCGTAAAACATGACCCAATTCGCACTCGCTGCCGGCAGTCTTTATGGCCTGATCGGCGTACTGCTGGGCGCCTTCGGCGCACATGCCCTGGCCGCAAAGCTCTCGGCCGACATGCAGGCGATCTGGCATACCGCAGTCCAGTATCAGTTCTACCACGCGCTGGCGTTGCTGGCGGTCGGCGTGCTGGCACGCCAGGGCATGGCCGGCGCGAGCGTGACCACGGCCACGGTCTGCTTCGCGCTCGGCACGCTCATTTTCTCCGGCAGCCTGTACGTGCTGGCCTTTTCCGGTATTCGCTGGCTGGGCGCGATCACGCCGATCGGCGGCGTGCTGCTGATCGTGGGCTGGGCGGCGCTGCTGTGGTCGATCGTGCGAACCTAGGTCGCCGCAACGCCTGCCAGGCCGGCTAAGCCAGCTCTCGCAGGGTCCCCAGGGCCTTGTCGACATGCCGGCCGGCGGCCAGCTGGGCCTGATAGCGCAGGCGTACGATGCCCTGGCGATCGATCACGAACGTCACCCGGTTGCCGAGCACGCCCAGCGCCCGGCCCACGTCGAAGGCCTTCGACAGGCCACCGTCGTGATCGGAAACCAGGGCGAACTCGAGGCCATGCTTCTCGGCGAAGGCGCGATGGCTGGCATCGTCGTCCGCGCTGATTCCGATAACCTCGGCATCGAGGGCGTTGAATGCCTCGAGCCGGTCGCGAAAGCTGCAGGCCTGCCGGGTGCACACCGGCGTGTCGTCGCGCGGGTAGAAATAGACCACCAGCGGACGCTGACCGATCAGCGCCTCGGTATCGATCGCGCGGCCATCGTGAGCGCTGCGCTGAATGATGGGGGCGCGATCCCCCGTATCCACTTTATGGGCCATGGCAATTATCCGAACAGTGCGCGCCAGAGCACGACGGTGACGATCGAGGCGCCGGCCAGACCGAGACTGATCCCGACCATGCCGCCCCAGCGGGATTTCTTCTTCTGTTCTGCGGTTTCCTGCTCCAGCCAGCGCCGCAGTACACGCTCGTTGCGTCGATTGGCCTTCCAGGCGAAGTCGAACAGGTCGCCGACCAGCGGCACCAGCCCCACCACGAAATCCACGCCCACGTTCGCACCCATGCGCATCCATACGCGTTTGGGTGCACCCAGGCGCAGGGCCTCCACCACGATCAGGCTCGATAGACCGGTACCGACCAGATCGCCGGCGAAGGGCACGATGCCGAAAAGACCGTCCAGACCGACGCGCTTGCGAATGATCGGCAGCTCGAACGCATCGTCGAGCCACCAGGCCACCTTCTCGATCCGACTGAGACTGGCACGGCGTTTGGCAAGCAGTGTGGGCGAGACGGCATCGTTCATATATGGATAATGCGGGCCGGATATTTGCGATCATTGTATGCCGATTCCCATGAGCTTAGACGTCCGACGCCGTTTTCGGGCCAAGGAATGACATGAAGAACCTGTTCACCCTGATCCTGATCGCGCTGGTCGCCTTCGTTGGCTACGCCTTGTTCTGGCCAAGCGATTTCATGCCTCAGCCCTGGACGGTGGCACCGGCGACCACCGGCGCCGCACCGGTGCGAAGTGCGCCACTGGCCCAGGCCGAACGCCTGGGCGAAGGCACCGCCGTCGGCCCGGAAGATGTTGCCGTCGACAACCAGGGGCGGCTGTATGCCGGTTACGAGGACGGCACGATCCGCCGGTTCGACCCGGACGGGGGCAACGGCGAGGTATTCGCCACCACCAACGGCCGGCCGCTCGGGCTGGCCTTCAGCGACAAGCCCGTAGCGCCCGCCGATGACGAGCCAAAGAAAGAACCCACCGCTACGACAGCACAGGCGCAGCCGGCCGAACAGCAGCCGCCGCAGACGCTGGTCGTGGCCGATGCCGACAAGGGGCTGCTCGCGATCAACCCCGCCGGCGATATCACGATCCTGGCCAGCGGCGCCGAAGGCCGCCCTTTCAAGTTCACCGATGATGTCGATGTAGGGCGCGACGGCACGATCTACTTCACCGATGCCTCGAGCAAATACGACCGCCACGCCTATCGCAGCGATATCCTTGAGCACGGCGGCCACGGCCGTCTGATGGAATACGACCCGGCCACCGGCACGGTGACTGTGCTGCTGGGCGGGCTTCAGTTCGCCAACGGCGTGGCCGTAAGCGCCGACGATGCCTACGTGCTGGTCACCGAAACCGGCAGCTATCGCGTGCTGCGTTACTGGCTGAGCGGTGACAAGGCTGGCCAGAGCGATATCTTCATCGACCGGCTGCCCGGCTTTCCCGACGGCGTTTCCCATGGCCTGGACAGCGATACCTTCTGGGTGGCGCTATTCGCCCCGCGCAACCGCCTGCTGGACTTCACCGCCGACAAGCCCTGGCTACGACGCATCATCTTCCATCTGCCCCGTGCGCTGCAGCCGGAGCCCGCGCATATCGCCGGGGTGATGGGCATCAAGCCCAATGGCACCGTGGTGACCGATCTACGTGACGACCGTGAAGGCGCCTTTGCCCCGATCACCAGCGTCGAAGAACAGGGCAATACACTTTACCTGGGTAGCCTGAGCGCCGATGCTTTCGCTCGGATGCCGCGACCGACCCCCGAAACCACGCCATGAGTTCGAGTCTGGAAAAGGCACTGATCGACTTGCGCGAGGCCCGGGAACGGCTCGCCCAGCGCAGCGATCCGGCCTTCGACGCCCGCCTCGAGGCGCTACGCCAATGGCAGTCCGAACGCGCGGCCGCGCTGCACCGGCCACTGGCCGAACGCTATGAGGGCGAACAGCTGCTGCACTTTCTGACCCGCAGCTTCTATCTCGAGGCTGACTGGTCCGAGCTCACCACCGACCCGGCCAAGATCGCCTCGCGTATCGGGCGCATCATCGATGACGCCCGGCCGCTGGTGATCGCCGTACGCCTGCAGCACACCGCCGACCACCTCGACGCCGAGATGGCCGAAGCGCTCGAGGCCCGGGCGCCGGGTCGAGCGATCACGCCGACCGGCTACGTGCGAGCCTTTCGCGAGGTCGGTCAGTTCGACGTGCGCGAACAACAGATCGGCTGGGTGCGCGAACTGGTGGACCTGCTCGGCGGCTTTGCCGACAACCGCGCGGCCTACTGGGCATTCAAGCTGGCCGGGTCGCCCGCCAAGGCCTTGGGCATGGGCCAGACCTATGGCCTGCTGGCAGAGGGTTTTGCCGCCATGCGCAGTACCCGCGACCTGGAAACAGCGACGCGCGAAGTGGTGACCGTTCAGCGTCGCGAGCTCGACCGCCTGACCGGGCGCGGCGCGGCCCGCCGCTGATTGCGCCCGGCTGCGCCTTGACGCATTCTCACTGCAAAGCCATTACCGCAGGATCCCGATGACCATCACCATTTCCGACGCCAGCCTGGTACCGATCGTTTCTCTCGCGGCGGGCATCGCCATTCTCGTCGTGCCGCGCCTGCTCAACTACATCGTCGCCGGCTACCTGATTCTGATCGGCGTGCTGGGGATCGTGAACTTCTAGGAAAGCTCTGCATAACCTGTCGCGGTCGCGCCGGCGCTAGAGCATGCCCACCTGAAGCTTGGCGGCATCGCTCATCATTTCCATCGTCCACGGCGGGTCGAACACGAGTTCGACGCGCACCTGGGCGATGGTGGGCACCATCTTCACCTTGTTACGCACGTCGTCGACGAGGATATCGCCCATGCCGCAGCCCGGCGCGGTGAGGGTCATATCGATATCGACCACCCGCGCCTGCGGATCGCTGTGATCGAAATCGCACTGATAGACCAGGCCAAGATCGACGAGGTTGATGGGGATTTCCGGGTCGAACACGGTTCGCATCTGTTCCCAGACCATGGCTTCGACATCGTCGTTGCCAGCGCCTTCGGGCAGGCGTAGCGGTTCCGGCGGCTCCTGGCCGATGGCGTCGGCGTTTTCCCCGGCAATACGAATCAGATTGCCGGCGATATAGACGGTGAACGAGCCGCCCAGCGCCTGGGTGATATTGCCGTGGGTACCCACCGGAATTTCGACCGTGTCGCCGGCCGGGATCAGCACCGCCTCACAGTCACGCTGGAAGGTTACGGGTTCATTGGAGGGCATCTGCATGGCGCGATACCTGCGTTGATGTATATCAACATAGTCTACCAACCGCGCTGTTAACTGTCCGAAGGCCTTTAGCGGCCATGCTCTGATACGATTGCCCCCATGAAGAAATCACTGCTTGTTGTTGCCCACGGCAGCCGCCGCCAGGCCTCTAATGACGAAGTGCGCGCGCTCACCGAACGCGTGCGTGCCGAGTCCAACGAACGCTTCGCGGCTATCGAATGCGCCTTTCTGGAACTGGCCGAGCCCTCCATTCCGGATGGGCTCGCGCGCCTGATCGCCGACGGCGCCGCGCATATCACCGTGCTGCCCTACTTCCTGTCGGCCGGGCGTCATGTGGCCGAAGACATCCCCGAAGAGGTCGAGGGCGTTCAGGCCGCCCACCCCGACGTGCATATCGAGATCGCGCCGTATCTGGGCACCTCTGAAGTCATGCCGCGGCTGCTGCTGACCATGCTGGGCGACAGCGCGGCGGCGAGCGCCTGATGATGGAGCGTATCGCCGACAGCCGTCGCTTCTGGCTCGCGCTCAACCTGTTGCTGCTGGTACTGCACTGCTTTGGCGTCTACTGCTACGTGATCGGCGGCTTTGCCCATCCGGTCACCCAGCTGTGGGCGATCGTGCTGTTGATCCATATCCTGGAATTCCCGCTGGCCTTCATCGCGGTTCAGGGACGCAGGGTGGGCTGGGGCACGACCATCATGGCCACCCTGATCTTCGGCTTTACCTGGTGGGTCCCGGCTCGACGCGGTGTCTTTCATGCGTGAGTCGTTCAATGCCACCCGCGCTGCACTGGTCTGCGGCATCGCGGTGGCGCTTGTTTCGCTGACCGGGGCGGTGTTTCCGCCCGGGGCCTGGTACGAACAGCTCAACCAGCCCGCCGGCACGCCGCCCGATATCGCCTTCCCGATCGCCTGGACGCTGCTCTATATCGCCATGGCGGTGGCTGCGTGGCGCATCTGGCGTGCTGCCGGCATCGGCCGCGCGTTGGCGCTGTTCGCAGCCCAGCTGCTGCTCAACGCGCTATGGATGCCGGTGGCCTTCGGTGCCCATGCCCTGGCCTGGGCGTTGCTCGTGATCGTCGCGCTCTGGCTGGTGCTGGCTGCCACGCTGGCAGCGTTCTGGCGTATCGACCGGTTTGCCGGCGTGCTGCTCGTGCCTTATCTGGCCTGGGTCAGCTATGCCGTCTATCTCAATGCCGGCCTGCTGTGGCTGAACTGGAACAGTCTGTAACCCCTGATCGCGTCGGTTTATTCACCTAGGAGTTGTTCATGGCCTTTGTCGACAAATACGGCCCCTGGGCTCTGATTACCGGCGCATCGGCCGGCATCGGCGCGGAGTTCGCCCGCCAGATCGCCGCAAAGGGCATCAACGTGGCCCTGGTCGCACGCCGCCGCGAGCGCCTGGAAGCACTGGGCGCGGAACTGGAGTCCGAATACGGCGTGCGTTCGTTGGCCATCGCGGCCGACCTGTGCGCCGACGATTTTCTGAGCACGATCACCGAAGCACTCGGCACCCGCCACGTCGGCCTGCTGGTCAACAATGCCGGCTCGGGCATGACCGGCGAATTCCTCGATCACGATCTGGACACCGAGCTGCAGATGCTCGCGCTGAACTGCCGCGCGCCGCTGGTACTGGCCCATCACTTCGGCCGGCGAATGCGCGACGATCGCCGCGGCGGCATCATCATGCTGGCCTCGGTGGCCGGCATCGTACCCACGCCGATGTTCTCCAACTACAGCGCCACCAAGGCCTGGAACCGCTTTCTGGGCGAAGGCCTGCACGAAGAGCTGGCCCGCGACGGGGTGGACGTCGTATCCCTCTGCCCGGGCCTGACCCAGAGCGAGTTCTTCGACCATGCCAACGTCGACCCCAGCAACTGGCCGGCGCCCATGCGGGCGACGATCATGAGCGCTCAGGACGTGGTCAAGGCCGCGCTGAAAGGGCTGGGCAAGCACTCGCAGGTGGTGCCCGGCCTGTCGTATCGCATGCTCATGCGCCTGTCGCGGCTGTCGCCCGGTTCGCTCACGCCGTGGATGATCGACCGCGTCATGCGCCTGGCGCTGCCCAAGAGCGACAACGCACGCTAAAAGCCGTCTAAAGGAGCCATCACATGGCCGATCTGAAGGACAAGACCCTGTTCATTTCCGGCGCCTCGCGGGGCATCGGTCTGGCGATCGCCGTGCGCGCGGCCGCCGACGGGGCCAACGTGGCCATTGCGGCCAAGACCGATACCCCGCATCCGAAGCTGCCGGGCACGATCCATACCGCGGCCGAACAAATCGAGGCTGCGGGCGGCAAGGCACTGCCGATCGTCTGCGATATCCGCGACGAGGATCAGGTTGAGGCCGCGGTGAAAAAGACCGCCGACCAGTTCGGCGGGATCGATATCTGCGTGAACAACGCCAGCGCGATCTCGCTGACCGGCACCGAAGAGACGCCGATGAAGCGCTACGATCTGATGAACCAGATCAATGCCCGCGGCACCTATCTGGTCAGCCAGAAATGCATTCCCTATCTGAAGGAATCGCAGAAGAAAGGCAACAACCCCCATGTGCTCATGCTCTCGCCGCCGCTGGACATGAAGCCGAAATGGTTCGGCCCGCATGTGGCCTACTCGATTGCCAAATACGGCATGAGCCTGTGCGTGCTTGGTATGGCCGAGGAATTTGCCGAAGACGGCATCGCATTCAACGCCCTGTGGCCGCGTACCGGCATCGCCACCGCCGCGATCAACCTCATCGGCGGCGATGAGATGATGGCGCATTGTCGCAAGCCCGAGATCATGGCCGACGCCGCCCACATCATCCTGACCAAGAACAGCCGCGACTTCACCGGCCGGTTCTGCATGGACGACGTGCTGCTGCACGAACACGGCGTCAACGACTTCGACCAATACGCCGTCGACCCGAGCAAGGAACTCTGGCCCGATTTCTTCGTGCCGGACGACGTACCGCCGCCGCCCGGCTCCATGGGCAATCGCACCGACTGACCGGGCACGCCTCGCAAACAACACATAGCTTCTGCGCTGTTTGCCTTGGGTAAAATAGAGGCATGACCGCTACGAAAAAACGCGATTACATTACCCGGTCCGGTTGGCAGCGACTGTCGGACGAACTGGATTATCTCTGGCGCGAAAAGCGCCCGCATGTGACCCGCGAACTATCGGCAGCGGCCGCTGAGGGTGATCGCTCGGAAAACGCCGAGTACATCTATCGCAAGAAGGAGCTGCGCGAGATCGATCGGCGGGTACGCTATCTCGGCAAGCGCCTGGATGAGCTGACCGTGGTCGAGAGCACCCCGGACGATCCGGACAAGGTGTTCTTCGGCGCCTGGATCGACGTGGTGGACGAGGATGACAGCCGCCATCGATACCGTATCGTCGGGGCTGACGAAACCGAGGCCGCCACGGGTGCCATCAGCCTGAATTCGCCGGTGGCCCGTGCGCTGATCGGCAAGCGTCTTGGCGATATCGTGGATATCACGCTACCCCAGGGCCGGCGTGAACTCGAGATTCTGGCGATTCACTACGCCCCGCCCGCCGACTGAACCACGCGGGCAGCCGTCGGTGTAGGATGCACCGATTATGACCGGATTCTTTACCCTGGAAGCCGACAGCGTATTGCGCGATCGCGCCTTCATGCTGTTGCTGCTCGGCCGCGTGACCGCGACGCTGGCCACCCAGATTCAGTCGGTCGTGGTGGGCTGGCAGCTGTATGCCATGACCCGCGATCCGCTCACCCTGGGGTGGGTGGGCCTGGCCCAGTTTCTGCCCATGGCGCTGCTGGTTCTGCCCGCCGGCGATGCCGCCGATCGACTGCCGCGGCGATTGATTCTTACCGCGAGCTGGCTGGTTCAGGCGGTGGCAGGCGTATTGTTCCTCGTACTGACCCTGTCCGGTACCGAATCGCCGGTCGGTTTTTTTGCCGTTCTGGTGTTGTTCGGCATGGCCCGCGCGTTCGCCGGGCCGGGCATGCAGTCGCTGCTGCCGCAGGTGGTGGGCGAACGCCGCCTGCCCAAGGCGATCGCATGGAATTCGTCGGCGTTTCAGGTGGCGGTGATCGGCGGCCCGGCGCTGGGCGGCGGCGTGTATCTGGCCGGCCCGGCGTTTGCCTATGGCCTGTGTGCGGCGCTGTTTGCCAGCGCGGCAGTCGCGATCGCCTCGATCCAGCGGCGGCTGCCGGTTCGTGCCGATACCAGCCGGGCTAGTGCCTTTGCGCGTTTTACTGCGGGCATTGTCTATGTGCGCACCCGGCCGATCATTCTGGGGGCGATCTCGCTGGATCTGTTTGCGGTGCTGCTGGGCGGCGCAACGGCCCTGCTACCGGTGTACGCGCACGAAATTCTGCACGTGGGGCCGGCCGGACTCGGCCTGCTGCGCAGCGCGGTGGCGATCGGCGCGTTTTCGATGGGTATCTATCTGGGGCGTAACGCGCTCGAGCGACGGGCCGGCGCGATCATGTTCGCCGCCGTCGCGGTTTTCGGTGTAGCAACGATCGTGTTCGGCGTGTCGACGAGCTTCGTGCTCTCGTTCGTTGCGCTGATGGTGATGGGCGCGGCGGACATGATCAGCGTGTTCGTGCGCTCGTCGTTGATCCAGCTCGCCACGCCGGATGCGATGCGGGGTCGGGTGAACGCGGTGAACATGCTGTTCATCGGCGCCTCCAATGAGCTCGGGGAATTCGAATCCGGCGTCACCGCGGCGTTGTTCGGCACCGTGGGCGCGGTGGTGCTCGGCGGTGTGGGCACGCTCGCCGTGGTCGGCATCTGGATGGCGCTGTTCCCCGCGCTGCGACGCGTGGACCGCTTGAACGATGTGGCGACCCGCGCGCCGGGCTAGCCGCCCGCGCCGCGCCTGACCGGCGTATCGACGGGCTCGGCGAGCCCTTCGGCGCGGGCTTTTTCCAGCCTGGGCTCGGCCGCTGGCCTATCGCCGTTGTCGCTCGCCGAGGTCGAGCGCTGCGTATCTGCCTGCTCCGGGCGTACGTGCACGGTGGCCGACAGGCCGACGGTCAGTACGCGCATGTCCGGCCGGGAATTGAAGGCGATGGTCACCGGCACGCGTTGGGCCAGCCGCACCCACTGAAATACCGGATCGACGTTGGGCAGATTGCGCTCGCCGGGCGCGTTGTTGGCGACGGCGATACCGCGGCCGATGCTGGCCACGTGCCCGCGCAGCCGCTCGGGACTGGCCATGAGATCGATATCCACCGGATCGCCGATATCGATATGCGAGAGCTTGGTTTCCTCGAAATACGCGGTCACCCGAAAGGTGTCGGCGTTGACCAGCGTCATCATCGACTGGCCCTGGGTGGCATAGTCGCCTTCGTCGAGCAGCAGATGGGTAACATAGCCGTCGACCGGCGAGCGCACCGTGGCCCAGTCCAGATCCTGTTTTGCCTGGGCAAGACGGGCCTCGGCCTGACTGACGGAAGCAGAAGCGGAGGCCGCTTCCGATTCGGCCTGCTGCAGGTCCTGGGTGGAGATACCGCCGCGCGGCAGGCGTTCCAGCCGGCGCGCGTTGCGCGTGGCAAAGCTTTCCTGGGCCTTGGCCTGCGCCAGTGCTGCCTTAGCTTCGGCGACCGCGTTTTCAAAACGTACCGGCTCGATCGCGAACAGCAGATCGCCCTTGTGCACATAGCTGTCGTCGGCCACGGCAACCCGACCCACGGTGCCCGAGACTTCCGGTGCAATATTGACCACGTTCGCCTGTACACGCGCATCCCGCGTCCACGGGGCATACACATAGTGCTGCCAGGCGAACCAGCCCAGCAGCACCGCGATCGCCACCACGGTTAGCGTAGCAATGACGCGCAGCGTGACCGCTAAAACTCGCTTCGAATTCGCCATTCAGGACAACCTTGGATAAACGTCGTTATACCGTGTCGGCCGACTCGTCTTCATGGCCCGAACACCAGCATGAGGCTGGCAAGCAGGATGATGAAAAACGCCGCACCGGCCAGGGCCGGATGCCAGAAGAGCCGGTGTGCGCGACTGCGCAGCAGCAGCGGTTGAATCAGTAGATAGATCAGGCCGGTCGCAGCGAGAAACGCCAGAAACAGCGGCAGGTAAATGCCACCGAACGCAATCTGTTCAGACAACACGGTCGGCCTCCCCCAGGCGAATGGCTGTGCCATCGGCATTCTCGCGCGCCAGGCCATAGTCGGCCAGCGCGGCGGCGACCAGCTCTGCGGCCACTGCGGCACGCACGCCGTGACGTAGTCGAAGCCGCGGGGTGAACGACAGCGCCTGGGTGAGCATCTGCCGAGCCAGCGCGTTGGTTCGCGTCTGCATGGCAAAGACATCCTTCACCGGCGGGTAGCCGTGGGCGAACATGCGCTCGAGTTCGGCCAGTTCGTCGTGCACGGCCTGTTGAATCTCCGGATCGAACTCGGCGCGCGTGGTCAATACGCGCAGCGAGCGGGCCTCGATGCCCATATTGACCGCCGAGAATGCCGCCTGGCGGGCGCTGACATGGGTGCGGCCCTGGTCGGCGGCTACCGGTAGTCGCAGCAGGCGGTCGTATACGCGTGTTTCAAAACGTTCTCGCGAGCCGGTGAACCCTTTCGCCAGCTCACCGAACATGCCGGCCAGGCGCTCACGCAACAGATCGCGCGGCGTGACCGGCAGGATGATCGCGAATGCCGCCAGCGCGAGAACCACGGCCAGTTCGGCGCCCATGAATGCCTCGGCAAAACTCACGAAATCCTGTCGCGCGCCGTTGGCCGGATTCACCAACAGCGCAAACTGCACCAGGCTGATACGTCCGATCAGTGCCCATTGCGGCGTGGCCATGGCCAGGCTGGCCACGAACACGAAAGGCATCAGCACGACCATCAGCATCACGAAACCGTTGACCGCGGGCAGCAAGGCGAAATTCGCGATGAATGCGGCCACCCCGGCACATAGCCCGCCGATTCCGAAGCCCTTGGCACCGCCCGCCGGGTCGTCGCCGAGAGCGAACAGGGTGGTGAGCACGGCCAGCAGCACCATCATGCCGCTTAGCGCCGGTTCGTCGTGGGTTGCCCAGATGGCGGCCCCCACCGCGATCGCGGTGGCTGCGCGCGCTGTGGTGCGCAACGATTCGCGCAGCGACACCGTGGTCGCGAACTCGGTGCGTCGCGGCGTGTTACGCGCGCTCTTCTTTTCCGCCAGCAGCAGGCCATGCTTGATGACGGCCGCGCGCATGCGGTTCGCGAGATCCAGCGCCCGTGTGATGATCACCCAGTCGACCAGCGAGCGTTTGCGATCGTTCTGTCGGTCGGCGCGCGCATTCATTAGGACCGCGTTATATGCCTTGCTGAAGGCCAGCTTGATCGACGAGGTGTCGTTCGGATCCTTTTCGAGCAGCGCCGCGGCCTCGTCGAGGCGTTGTAATGGCGTTCGGTCGATACGATCCCCGAACTTGCCCAGGTAGACCTGCAGCGAAGCCATCGCGCTGACCAGCGACAACAGCTCGTAGTCGAGCCGGCGCGCCAGGCGGTCGTACTCGGCAAAGGCGGGCTCGTCATAGCGCGCGTATTGGCGGGTCTGTTCCAGCGCCAGCGTCTTGTTGACCAGTTCGTGGAGTTCCGGGTGCGGTGTGTTGGGATCGCCGGGGTCACCATGCTGGGCATCGCTCGCCTCAGGGTTGCGATCAATCCGGCGAAACTGAGCACCCATGGCCTTGAGCGCATCGATCCGCGCGGCTCGGTATTTACGTGCCGTGATACCAGGCGCGAGCAACACGCTTACGAAAGCGGCGACCACGGCCGCAAGCGCGGTTTCGGCCGTACGCGCCACCGCCACCGAGAATACCGTCGACGGGTCTGACATCGCCCGGACGCCCACGATCATCGTGACATAGCCCGCCAGCACGAAGCCGTAGGACATATTGTTTCGAAACAGGCTCGCACAGAAGACCATCAACCCGACCCAGAGGACCAGGCTGGTGCAGAACAAGGTGTAGCTCTGAGCGAAAAGCGCGATCAGGGTGATCGATACGATGCCGGCAACAAACGTCCCGAGCAGGCGCGAAAACGCCCGCACCACCAGAAAGCCCGGCAGCGGCTGGATGAGGATCGCGACGTTGATGAACGCCCAGTAGGCGTTATCGAGCTGCAGCCAGAACGCGAGATAGAGCACCAACGCAACGGATATACAGCAACGAATCGCGAACGACAGGTTTTCGGCGCTCGGCGCCAGTAGCCAGGCCAGTCGATTCATCTATGTATTGTACAACCATATTGGCCACAGCCATAGCGCTGCGAGCTTGTCCTGTGCGGGTCGACCTTGGCGATTCGCTCGCTGGGGGAGTCGTGATGCCGCCGGCCGATTGTCGTCGTCGCGACACCGCCACAAGCCGCCCCGGCAAAACCACCACATGCCGGCGCGTAGATTTTGAGGCTGCCGAAATCCGCATCGCATGCGCTTTTGGGCAGACGACGTATGCGACACAAACTCTGAGCCTGAAAGGCCGGGCACGACTCGCGCGTTGGACAGTTCGAAACCGCCTACTCGAACGACGCGCAAACAACGGACATAAAAAAAGCCCCGAGCTGATGCTCGGGGCTTTCTATTAAGAGCCTGGCGGTGACCTACTCTCGCACGGGGAGACCCCGCACTACCATCGGCGCTGAGTAGTTTCACTTCCGAGTTCGGAATGGGATCGGGTGGTTCCTACTCGCTATGGCCGCCAGGCAAACTGGAAACAATCTATATGCAATCGAACACTGCTATGTATAGGCACGTAAAAGCGCTTGAGCGTTATATGACCAAGCCTCACGGGCAATTAGTACCAGTAAGCTGAACACGTTGCCGTGCTTACACATCTGGCCTATCAACGTCCTCGTCTTGGACGACCCTTAAGAGCCCTCAAGGGGCTAGCGAGATCTCATCTTGAGGTGGGCTTCGCGCTTAGATGCTTTCAGCGCTTATCCCTTCCGCACGTAGCTACCCGGCAATGCCACTGGCGTGACAACCGGAACACCAGAGGTGCGTCCATCCCGGTCCTCTCGTACTAAGGACAGATCCTCTCAAATCTCGAACGCCTACGGCAGATAGGGACCGAACTGTCTCACGACGTTCTAAACCCAGCTCGCGTACCACTTTAAATGGCGAACAGCCATACCCTTGGGACCTGCTTCAGCCCCAGGA
>NZ_PBYA01000004.1 GCF_002729955.1 Salinisphaera sp.
GCATTACTCACCCGTCCGCCGCTCGACGCCCATCCGAAGATGTCGTTTCCGCTCGACTTGCATGTGTTAGGCCTGCCGCCAGCGTTCAATCTGAGCCAGGATCAAACTCTCCAGTTTAATTACTTCTCAACTGGTGCATGACCGAAGTCATGCAATGAGTCATCCTTAGCGTTAAACGCTTTGGATGCTCTATTAGGGCTTGGCTTATTACCATTCCCTGGGAGCACCCACACAAGTCATTTGCATATTGTTAAAGATCTGCAACAGAACGCTGTTAGGCTTATTGCCGTTTGGCGTCCTTGCCGTTGCGAGAGAGCGTATTCTACGCTGATCGGCTGGGCTGTCAACAACTTTTTCAAATTAATTTGAAAATTTGTTTTGGCCTTTATTCAAGGCCGTGTCACCCACGCTGCAGCTGATAGCTGTTGCGTCGGTGATCGCATTCAATCTCAAGCTAATGCTTTCGACTGCCTGCGAACAGTCCAACCAAATCCGTTAATCACTATTGTAATCAACGCTCTACACATTTTTAAAGAGCAGGCTTGCCGTTGAATGCTGTTGCGTTTTCAGCGGCTCGCCGTGTTGCGAGAGGGCGTATTCTAGGGATATCGAGAGGGGTGTCAACGAATTTCGTGAATTTTTTTTGAAAAAATTCGAAAGCCTTGTCATGACAGGCTTTTCCAGCCGCCCGATCACCCCGTTACGAGAGCCACCCGCGCAATCCTGCGTTTTCCGACCTGGATGAGATGCTCGCTTCCGGGGGCCAATTGGAGGCTCGGGTCGCTGATTCGATCGCTATCGATACGCACCGCCCCCTGTTTGATCAGCCGAATCCCTTCGCCGTTGCTCTGGGTGAGTCCGGCTTCGCGTAGCAGAGCGGCCACCTGTACGCCGGCTTCATCCACTACAAGCGTTGTGACCTCCAGGTCTTCGGGCACGACCCCATGACTAAAGCGCTCGACGAATGCTTCGTGCGCACGCTTAGCCGCCGCCGCACCGTGGAAGCGCGTCACAAGCTCGCCAGCCAGGCGGTACTTAAGGTCACGCGGGTTGGCCCCCTCGTCCACTTCGCGTCGATAGCCCTCAATCACGCCCACGGGCTCAAACGACAGTAACTCGAAGTAGCGCCACATGAGCTCGTCGGAAATCGACATGAGCTTGCCGTACTGATCATTGGGGGACTCGTCGATGCCGACATAGTTGTCGAGCGACTTCGACATCTTGTTGACCCCGTCGAGGCCTTCGAGCAGCGGCATGGTCAGAACGGCCTGCGGCGTCTGCCCGTATACCTGCTGCAGGTGGCGCCCCATCAGCAGGTTGAACTTCTGGTCGGTGCCACCGAGCTCGACATCCGCCTTGAGTGCCACCGAGTCGTAGCCTTGTATAAGGGGATACAGAAACTCGTGGATCGCGATCGACTCGTTCGCCTTGTAGCGCTTGCTGAAGTCGTCGCGCTCCAGCATTCGCGCCACAGTATGTGTCGAGGCGAGCTTGATCATGTCCGCACTGCTGAGCTGATTGAGCCAGGCGGAGTTAAGAACGACGCGCGTGCGCGCGGGATCGAGCACCTTGTATATCTGGGCCTCATAGGTGGCCGCATTCTCGGCGACCTGCGTTTCGTCGAGCGGCTTGCGGGTCACGTTCTTGCCGGTCGGATCGCCGATGCGGCCGGTGAAGTCACCGATCAGAAACACCACATCGTGGCCCAGGTCCTGAAAGGTACGCATCTTGTTGAGCAACACCGTATGCCCCAGATGCAAATCCGGCGCGGTCGGGTCGAAGCCGGCCTTGACGACGAGCCTCTCGCCATCGCGCCCAGCCTGCTCGAGGCGTGACCGGAATGCGTCTTCGGGAATGATCTCGTCACAACCCCGGCGAATTTCGCCCCATATATCCTGCATCGGCGAACGACTCCCTGACCCTGTACGAACTGTTTGAAACGCGCAGTCTAGCGGTTTCGCACTTGGCAAGCACCCAGCTTTATGCTTTTCTATCCGGATAAATGCGGGCCGGATAAAGGGGCTACCCGCAACAAATTCCTCGCTTTACTAGCACTGCTCGGCGTCTATTTTATGGGCAAGATCGATACCGATTACCTCTGGCTGCACGATGAGCCGCCGCAGCCGAGTTCGCGCCTACGCCGGCTGGCACTCATCCTCGTCGTACCGTTGATTGGTGGTGCCGCCTGGCTTACGGCAAGCCCGCAGACCACGTTGCTGGATGAGCGCGACCCGCAGAACGTTTCCGAATCGAATACGTCCGCCGACGATCTCGCCTCCGCGCAGATCGACGCCTCGGTGGGCCCGGGCCGCGCGAACGTGGCCGAGGCCAGCGAATCCGCGGCAGCAAGCGAACTATCCGAAGAGGAACTGGCCGCCAGCAACGGCGATGCCCGGTCTCTGGATGTGCCGGTCGCCCCGGTCGACCCCGACCAGGCGAACCGCGAGTCGGACATGAATGCGCTCGACCGCTCTGCCGCGAAACTCAGCACCGTCGTCGATGCCAGTACCGGTATCGATACCAACGCTGGAATGGCCGAGTCGCCTGTTCCACGCCCGGTCCCGTCGGGGCCGCGGTGGCACGACGTCACGATCCGCAAGGGCGACACCCTGTCGATCGCATTCAGCCGCAACGACCTGTCCTATGCCGATTCGCTCAAGATCGCGCATATGAAGGAGCACGGCAAGCGTTTTACCCGCGGGCTGCGCGCCGGTGACACGATGAAGGTCAAGGCCGACGCCGACGGCCACGTGCTCGCCATCGACTTCCCCATCGACCCCCTGCACACCTTGCAGGTGCGCCCTCACAACAAGGGCTATCAGGGCGAGATGGTGCTCACCGATGTCGAACACCGCAGCGCCTACGCCAGCGGCACGATCAATACCAGCTTCTATGTCGACGCACTGGAAGCCGGCCTGTCCGATCGCCAGATCATGAAGCTGATCGAGATATTCGGCTGGGATATCGACTTTGCCTTCGATACCCGACCGGGCGATCGATTCGTGGTCGTTTACGACGAGCTCTACAAGGACGGCGACAAGATCGCCAACGGCGATATCCTTGCCGCCTCGTTCGTCAATCGCGGCCGCGACGTGCGCGCCGTGCGCTATGACGAGGCCGGCGACGATCAGGGCACCGTGTATTACTCGCCGGACGGCCGGGCCATGAAGAAAGCCTTCATTCGCACGCCGGTGGACTACACGCGCATCAGCTCGGGCTTCAACCTCTCGCGCAGCCATCCGATCCTGAACCGGATCCGCCGCCATGAAGGCACCGACTATGCCGCTCCCAGCGGCACGCCGATCAAGGCCACCGGCAACGGCCGTATCGTCTTCCGCGGCCGCCGCGGCGGTTACGGCAACATGATCGTGGTACGCCATGACTCGCATCTGTCGACCCGCTACGGCCACATGTCGCGTTTTGCCAACGGCCAGGGCGTGGGCAGCAAGGTCAAGCAAGGCGACATCATCGGCTATGTCGGCATGAGCGGCCTGGCAACCGGCCCGCATCTGCACTACGAATTCCGCGTCGACGGCGACCCCAAGGATCCGGAGCGCGTGGATCTGCCCAAGGCCCTGCCGCTGCCGGGCGAATACATGGCGGATTTTCGCAAGCACTCGGCGCCCCTGCTCTCGCAGCTGGACTCGCTGACCCATACCGAAGTCGCCAGCGCCGAGCGCACCAATGACAACGAGGGCCGCTCCGCCAACTGATCGGCGCCCTCGACGTCCGCAACACACAGGCGCCGCCAGCCCCATTGAGGAGACGCCCGGTGATCGCAGCAATCGCAATCCGTTCGCGGCGCAATCCGAATGAGTGAGCCGCGCTATTACATAGGCCTGATGTCGGGGACGAGCGTGGACGCCGCCGATGCGGCCATCGTGCGCTTCGATGTCGATGGCAACCGCCCCCAGATTCTCGCCACCCATGCCCAGGCGCCGGACGCCGGGCTGCGAGATGACTTGCTCCACCTGTCACAGCAGGTCGCCGGCGTATCGCTGGCGAAATTCGGCGAACTCGACCAGCGCGTGGGCGAATGGTTCGCTCGCGCCGCGATCGCCGTCATGGACAAGGCGCAGATAAGCGCGGCCGATGTCGACGCCATCGGCAGCCACGGACAGACCGTCCGTCACGAACCCGACGCCCGCTATCCATTCAGCCTTCAGCTCGGCTCGCCGAGTCGAATCGCCGCCCGAACCGGCTGTCGCGTGGTCGGCGATTTCCGCAATAGCGATATCGCCGTCGGCGGCCAGGGTGCACCGCTGGTGCCCGCTTTTCATCGCAGCGTTTTTGCCAACGCGCAGCGTCATCGCGTGGTGGTCAATATCGGCGGTATCGCCAACCTGACCGTCTTGCCCACCGGCGCCGTGGACGATCCGCATGCCGTGACCGGCCTCGATACCGGCCCCGGCAATGCCCTGATGGATGCCTGGATCGCGGCCCACCTCAAACGCCATTACGATGCCGACGGCAAATGGGCCGCCAGCGGTCACGTCGACGACGGGCTGCTCGCCCACATGATGGCGGATCGTTATTTCGCCCGGCCGGCACCCAAGAGTACCGGCCGTGAATACTTCAACCTCGACTGGCTGCGCGGCCAGATCGACAGCCTCGCCGCCCGACCCAGACCGGCTGACGTGCAGGCCACGCTGTGCGAATTCACGGCGCGCACCATCGCTCAGGCCATCGACGACTACGGCCCCGGCGACGAGCAGGTGCTTATCTGTGGCGGCGGCGTACGCAACGCCGAACTCTATCGGCGCCTCGAACAGCTGCTGGCCCCGCGCCCGCTCGCGCCGACCGACGACTACAACGTGGATTCGGACTGGGTCGAAGCCGTGGCTTTCGCATGGCTGGCCATGCGCACGGTCCACGGGCTAAGCGGCAATGTGCCCGGCGTAACCGGCGCTCGCGCCCCCGTGGCGCTGGGCGGCATATACCAGGCAACCGAGCTGGATAACTGACCCATCCGATCGCCCGGCGTGCACAAGCATCCTTTTGCACGCCATTCGCCTGCGGCGACACCCCTCACGAGGGGCAAGGCGCGCTGTGCTTCAAACGGCGAACGAGTTGCCGCAGCCGCAGGTGGTCGTTGCGTTGGGATTGCGGATCACGAACTGCGCGCCTTCGACCCCGTCCGAGAAATCGATTTCGGCGCCGCTGAGGTAGAGCACGCTCATGGGGTCGACCAGCAGGGTCACGCCCTGCTTTTCGATGAGCGTGTCGCCGTCCTCGACGTTCTCGTCGAAGGTAAAACCGTACTGAAAGCCCGAGCAACCGCCGCCGGAAACGAACACACGCAGCTTGAGCGCATCGTTGTCTTCGTCTTCAAGCAGTTCCTTGACCTTGATCGCCGCGGCGTCGGTAAATACCAGCGCGGACTGGTCTTCTTCCATGGCGTGTGTGGCGGTACTCATAAGCGTTCGATTCCGTGGACCGGATGGTTCCTATCATATGACATCGGTGCAAGCTCGGGCTATTCAACCCCCGAGCCGCGAATACCGACGTACGACCAATCAGGGCAGCGCGCCCGGCACGGCCAGCGCACGCGTCTCGTCAACGCCGATCATCAGGTTGAAGCATTGCACGGCCTGGCCGGCGGCACCCTTCACCAGATTATCAATAACCGACAGCACCACCGCGGTGTTGCCGCCACCGGGCCGGTGCACGGCCATGCGGCACATGTTCGCGCCGCGTACGTGCCGCGTCTCCGGCATGGCCCCCGCCGGCAGTACGTCGACGAAGGGCTCGTCGGCATAGGCTTTTTCGTACAGGGCCTGCAGATCGTGCCCGGCTGCGTTGAGCTGGCCGTACAGGGTGGCATGAATGCCGCGAATCATCGGCACGAGATGCGGCACGAACGTCAGACCTACGTCGGCGCCGGCCAACGCCGCCAGCGACTGGCGAATTTCCGGCAGATGACGATGACCAGCCACGCCATAGGCCTTGAACGACTCCTGCATCTCGGCAAACAGAAAACCGGGCTTGAGCGATTTGCCGGCCCCGGAAACCCCCGTCTTGGCATCGGCGATGAGCCGGTCGACATCGACCAGACCCGCTTCCACCAGCGGCTTGAAGCCGAGCACGACGGCGGTGGGATAGCAGCCGGGGGCCGCGACCAGCTGCGCGCCGGCAATCCGGGCGCGATTGAGCTCCGGCATGCCATAGACCGCACGCTCGATAAGCTCTGGGCAGGCATGTTCCACGCCGTACCAGGATGCCCACTCCGTCGCGTCCTTGAGGCGAAAGTCCGCCGACAGATCGATCACCCGCTTGCCGGCATCGAGCAACGCCGGCACGTCGCGCATGGCCGCTGCATGCGGGGTGGCAAAGAAGACCACATCGCAGTCTGCCAGGTTAGCCGTCGACGGCTCGACGAAATCCAGCTCGATCACGCCGCGCAGCTGGGGGTAGGCCTCGGCGACGGGCGTGCCGGCATCGCCGCGCGAGGTCACGGCAATGACCTCGGCGTTCGGATGCGCGCTGAGCAGGCGCAGCAGCTCGGCCCCGGCATAGCCCGTACCGCCGACGATTCCGATGCGTTGTTTCTCGGTCATGATGTTTGCTGAAATAAGCTGCGAAACCGCGCATAATAACGCGCATGCCGTCGCGCTGCGCGCTCGCGACCCCACCCAGGTTTTCGCCACCCGGATACGAGCTCTTGCACGTACGCCCTTTCCATGGCCGCTGAACGCTCGCTGCGCCGCTCGCTGCGCGAAGCCTGGCAGGGCCGCATGGACTCGATGCGCCAGCATCTGGCGGATGTCGAGAACACCCCCGGGCTGAGTCTTCTATGCCTGCTTGGCGCAGCCACGGGCGCGCTGTGCGGGCTGGTGATCCTGGCCCTGCACACGGGCATTCATCTACTGCAGGACCCGCTGTTCGAATTGTTTGGCGTCTCCGGCGCCGGCTTTACCGAAACCAGCGTGGCATTTCGCGTGGCCGTGCCCCTGCTGGGCGCGCTGATACTCGGCCTGATCGTGGAGTGGGTGCTCAAATCCGCCGAGTACGGCATCGTCCATATCATCGAACGGCTGGTCTATTACCAAGGCGTGCTGCCGGTGAAAGCGGCCGTGGCCGAGTTCACCATGTCTGTGCTGGCGCTGACCACCGGCCAGTCGGTCGGCCGCGAAGGCGTGGCCGCGCATACCGGTGCGACCACCGGCAGCTGGCTGGGCCGCCGGCTGGATCTGCCCAACAACAGCGTGCGCACCCTGGTGGGCTGCGGCGCGGCCGCGGGCGTCGCCGCGTCTTTCAACACGCCGCTGGCCGCGGTCATCTTCGCCATGGAAGTGGTGATGATGGAATACACCATCGCCGGCTTTGCGCCCATCATCCTGGCCGCGGTGTCGGGCTCGCTGGTGACCTTCACCTTTACCGATGTACATCCGCGACTGGTCGCCGAGTACTCCGGCTTTTCGCCGATCGAGCTGCCGTATCTGGCATTCGTCGGGGCTGTGGTGGGCGTCGCCGGGGCCGGCTTCACCCGCCTGTGCGGTGCACTCGTGCCGGTACTGGCCAAGGTCCGCATCAGCCTGCGCATCGCCCTGGCGGGGCTGGTCACGGGGCTACTGGCGATTCAGTTCCCCCAGATCATGGGCCTGGGTTTCGATACCGTGAACGGCTCGCTCGCCGGCCAGTATGCGGTTGGCATGGCGCTGGGCATTGGCGTGGCCAAGTTGATCGCGACCAGCTTTGCCACCGCGGCCGCCATTCCCGGCGGCGTGATCCTGCCCACCTTCGTGATCGGCTCGGCGCTGGGCAGTGCGCTCGGCACCTTCGGTGCCATGCTGCTGCCCGGCGATGCCACCGATGCCGGCCTGTATGCGCTACTGGGCATCGGCGCCATGATGGGCGCAGTCTTGCAGGCGCCGCTGTCCGCGCTGGTGGTGATTCTCGAGCTGTCGGGCCAGACCGGGCTGGTGCTGCCGGGCATGCTGGTGGTCATCGCCGCGCTGGTGGTGTCGCGGCGGATATCGGTATCCGAATCGTTGTTCCGGCTGTTGTTGCGCCGGCGCGGGCTGGATTACCGCAACGATCCGATCTCGCAGTACCTGCGCCGCGCCAGCGTGCTGTCGGCGATGAACCGGCGTTTTCGTATCGTCGAACCCAAGATCGATCGCGCCGCGCTCGATGAAATCCTGGAAAACAAGATCGACTGGCTGCTCATTCGCTCGCGCGAGCAACGCGCCAGCCTGATGCGTCCGGGGGACGTCGCGCGCTTTCTCAATCAGGAAGAAAACGACGATATCGAGGAAGTCGATCTCTACAAGATCCCCGGCAAACGCATGGACGCCTACTCCATCCATGTTCGGGCCAGCCTTCAGGAAGCCTTCGATATGGTCAATCGCAACGAGGCGGAAGCATTGATCGTGGAGCGCAACGTCGTGGGCAGCAACGCCATCACCTACGGCGTGCTCACGCGTGAAGCCATCGACGGGACCTATCGGCCCTAGTCTGCTCAGGCCCACCCAGGTCGGCCCGGGTCAAGCCAGGGTGCGTGCATCCGTCTCGTCGCCCAGGCCTTACAATTCTCCCAGTCCAAACACAAAGCCGAATCCGGCTTTCTACAGGAGCTTCGAATGCTGTTATGGGTCAAGGCCTTTCATGTGATCTTCATGGTGACGTGGTTCGCCGGTCTGTTCTACCTGCCGCGCATCTTCGTCTACCACGCCGATACCACCGATGAGATCGGCCACGACCGCTTCTGCACGATGGAAAAGCGGCTGGGCATTCTCATGTCCATCGGCGCCGCACTGACCATTATCTTTGGTCTGTGGCTGCTTGCCGCCTACGGCGGTGCCTGGATGGCCGCCAATGGCTGGATACACGCCAAGCTCCTGTTCGTGCTCGGCCTGATCGGCTACCACGGCTGGTGCCAGGTCCAGGTCAAGAAATTCCGCGAGCGCCGCAACACCGGCAGCGCCGGCTATTTCCGGCTCATGAACGAAGTGCCGTCGATCTTTCTCGTGGTGATCGTGATTCTGGCGATCGTCAAACCGTTCTGACACCGCGACGCCGGGCATGAAAAAGGCCCCGTCGGAGACGATCCGACGGGGCCTTTGCAACTGCAGCGCCCGAAGACCGGGGCAACGGCTTATTCGCCGGTGTCCGGATCCTGATTGATGTTGGCGCCGATCTGGGACTGGTTATAGTTCTGCTCGCCCATGTGCTTGATCATGTCGAGCTGGGTCTCGATGAAGTCGATATGCCCTTCCTCATCGGCCAGGATCTCGGCGAACAGTTCACGTGTGACGTAGTCGCCAACCTGCTCGCAGTGCGTGATCGCTTCCTTGTAGTAGGCATGGCCTTCGTATTCGGCCGCCAGGTCGCATTCGAGCATTTCCTTGGGATTCTCGCCGATGCGCAGCTTGCCCAGGTCCTGCAGGTTCGGCAGGCCGTTGAGGAACAGGATCCGCTTGATGAAGCGATCCGCGTGCTGCATCTCCTCGATCGATTCCTGGTATTCCTTCTTGCCGAGCTCGAAGAAACCCATGTCCTCGTACATGCGGGCATGCAGGAAATACTGGTTGATCGCGGTCAGCTCGAGCTTGAGCGACTTCTGCAGATATTCGATGACTTTCGGGTCGCCTTTCATGGCTCTTCCTGTACGTTGGGCCGGTAACTCGTGGCCAAGCTTAGCCGACCCTCCGCCGCTATACAATCAGTAACAGGCATGGCACGCAGCGCATGCATACCCTTTCAAGTCATGGCCCGCGGGCCCTGTCAGCCGGTTGCGACCAGCGGTTCGCCGGTAGCGATCACCCGGATCGGTGCCGCCTGACGGTGCTTCTGCTGATGGCATTCATTGAGCACATCGCGAGCACACTGTGCACAGCGGCCGCAGCACCCTGCCACGCCCAGACGCTTGCGCAGCTCGCGCATGCTGCAGGCGCCTTCGCCATACGCATCGCGAATCTGACAATCGGTTACTGCATTACAAACACAAACGTACATGGGCCACCTCCGACACGCAGTAAAACGCGAATGAGAATGAGTGTCAATACGTAATTATCGTGACACTATTCGATGTAATTGTCAGCGTACACTGACACGATCGCGCTTGCACGCACGCACGTGCCGGCCGGGCCTGAGCGGGCCCGGCCATACGGAGGTCGAGAGGGAATTGCGCTTTACTGGGTATTCAGGCAGCGCGAGAGTTCGTCCAGCGCGAGTCGATAGACCTGCCGCTTGAAGAACACGACTTCGTTGACCGGCTGCCAGTAGTCCACCCAGCGATAGCCGTCGAACTCGGGCTTGTCGCAGGTATCGAAGCGCACGCAGGACTCGGGGGCGATGAGTTCGAGCATGAACCACTTCTGCTTCTGCCCGATACACAGCGGCTGGCGGTTGCGGCGCACATAGCGTTTGGGCAGCCGATAACGCAGCCAGCGCCGTGTCGACCCGATCATGCGCACGTGCTCCGGCTTGAGGCCGACTTCTTCCTCGAGTTCGCGGAACAGCGCCTGCTGGGCGTTCTCGCCCGCATGGATTCCGCCCTGAGGAAACTGCCAGGATTGCTGGCCGATTCGCTTGGCCCAGAACACCTGACCGCTTTGATTGCTTAAGATGATGCCGACGTTGGCCCGGAAACCCTGCGCATCAATCACGACGACGCCCTCGGTATAAATACGCAATCGATTCTTTCATAAATCGTTCGAAAACGAAAAAAGGGATTTCACTTTGCGACTCACGCTATTCGATCTCGATAACACCCTGCTCGCCGGCGACAGCGATTATCTATGGGGCCGCTTTCTCGTCGACGAGGGCGTGGTCGACGCCGACTTCTATGCCCGTGAGAACGAGCGTTTCCATGCCCAGTACGAGGCCGGTAGCCTCGATATTCATGCCTATCAGCGTTTCGCGCTGGCACCGCTGCTCACCCATTCCCGCGAACGCATGCAGGCGCTGCGCGCCGACTATGTGGAACGCGTGATTCGCCCGCTGGTTGCGCGTCATACCCGCGCCCTGCTCGACTGGCACCGCCAGCGCGGCGACCGCATCGCGATCATTACCGCGACCAACCGCTTCATTACCGAGCCGATCGCCGCGCTGCTGGATATCGACGCGCTGATCGCCACCGACCCCGAGATCGTCGACGGCGCCTATACCGGCGAAATCGCGGGCGTTCCCTGTTTTCAGGCCGGCAAGATCGAACGCGCCAAGGCCTGGGTGGCTCAACAGCCCGAAACCTTCGACCACGTCACCTTCTATTCGGATTCGCTCAACGACCTGCCGCTGTTGCGCTGGGCCGATACCGCCGTGGCGGTCGATCCCGACGACACCCTCGCCGCCGCCGCTCGCGAGGCCGGCTGGCCGATCGTCAGCCTGCGCGGCGAGCAGCCGCCCTTCGCCATCTCGACGGCCGAGTAGTCACCGGCAAGCCACCTGTCTGTGCGCCAATGAACGCGCCACCCGCGCAAATGCCGGGTGGTGGCGATTGCGGGCGGACCAGGTTGCGATAATCACTCGGCTTTTCCGGCAGGGATTTGTCCGCGAATGAAAGCCTCTGGTGCGGTGACGCGACACTATCGATGGCGGTGGAGAGAGTCGTCATTATCCACCTGACACCAAGACAACTCGTTTCGCCCCCTGTCTTTAACGCCGCCGAAAAGTAAACGCCAGCACCTTCGGTTTTTACTTTCAATAACTTAACGGCCATTTGCGCAACTGCGCACGCATTCGCACGCCGGCGATACGAACTGGCTACCCGCCTCTTATTCGCGTGTATTCGTGTTCATTTGCGGACCCCGTCTTTCGTCTTCCGGGTACAGACGGCCGGGCCGGATCGAATGCTCGCTCGCCAACCCGTGCGTGAGTCTCGGCGTCGATACATTGTTCACGCAACACGCTTCATTCGCGCGACTCCGCCTGCGTTTGCGGACGGAGCTTGCTCTTGCGACGTGAGCGCAGCCCTACCCCTTGGGCGCGTCGCGGGCCTCATCCCAGTCGGCCACGAAGGGCGCGATTGCATCGCGCAGCCTGCCGTTGGTCGCGAACACGCTTCGCGTGGGCAGATCGATATCGCCGCCGCCGAGCTCTGTGATATCGCCGCCCGCCTCGCGCAGAATCACGGTCAGCGCGGCGATATCGAGGATATTCAGGTCGGACTCCAGAATCGCATCGATACGGCCCGATGCCAGCAGATGATAGTGGTAGAAATCGCCGTAGCCACGGATGCGGTGCACCTCGCCGATCAAACGGCCCACCGACGCCCAGGCAGGCGATGCGGCCAGCGAGGCGATATTGCCGAGCGACAGGCTCGCCTTGGCCAGCGTATCGATGCCGGAGGTCTGGATCGGCTCGCCGTTGAGCGTTGCCCCCAGACCCTTGGCCGCACAGGCCATTTCGCCGCCGTTGAATAGCGGCGCGTTGGACACGCCGACTATTAACTCATCTTTGGGCTCGCCCTTTTTCAATAGCGCGATCTGGGTCGAGAAGAACGGATAGCCGCGTACAAAGCTCTTGGTGCCGTCGATCGGGTCGATCAGCCAGACATAGTCGGCATCGGCCTGCTCGCCGCCGAGCTCCTCGCCCTGGAAGCCGTGCTCGGGGAACGCCTGCGACAGCACGGCCTTGATCGCGCGTTCGCATTCCACATCGGCGATGGTGACCGGACTCGCGTCGGCCTTGTGTTCGACTTCGAAATCGCCGTGATAGTAGCGACGGATGATCGCCTCGGCGGCACGGGCGGCCTCGACGGCCTTGTCGAGAAAGGGCTGCAGATCGGTCAAAACGACGTCCTTGTTCAAGGCATGGTTCAGGGCCAGCGCACAGATGCTAGGCGATGTCGGGGCTTTATACGAGCGTTGACCGGCGCAAGGTGGGCGTGGCGTGCGTCGTCGGGCCGCATGCTGCGCTAGCGCAGCACGCCGAAAATCGTGAGCAGCGCCAGAATCGCCAGCACCACGAGCAGGGTTCGCCAGACCAGCCCCAGGGCTTCAAGAAGGGTATCGTCCAGCCCGCGGCCATAGCGCGTCTGCGCGTTCGCCTGGGTCAGCCCCAGCGCGCCGCGCCCGACCGCGGCCAGCAGCCGGCAACTGGCCGACGCACTGGCGTGGGTGGTGGCACGCGCCGAGGGCCAGGCCCCGATCGCGGCGCGGGTCGCGCCTACCAGGGCATAGACGAGCACCGTCAGCCGGGCCGGTATCCACGCTGCCAGACCATGCACGTATTCGGCCGTGCGCTGCATGGCACGCGAGCCCGTGCCGCGCGCGGCCAGCGCCGGCAGCTCGCGCACGCTGCGATAGAACAGCGCCCCGGCCGGCCCGGCCACGAAGAACCACAGCAGCACGCCCAGGATGCGTTCATGGCCCTGTACCAGCACCGCGCTCACGATCCTGCGACCGTTCGTATCCGAGGCCAGACGCCCGTCAGTACGCCGACATAGATCGAGCGCACAGGCCTCGGCATGGGCGAAGTCGCGCTCGTCACGGGCACGAATGAGCGCATGCACGTCTTCCCAAAGATCACGCGGGCCGAAGGTCAGCACCAGAATGAAGACGCCGAAGGCCATCTCGAACCCCAGCCACAGGTATTCGGCAATCGCCCACTGCACAAGCGCAACGACCAGCACCGGCGGCACCACCACCAGCACGCCGGCCGGCTGCTGCAGCCAGCGACGGCCCAGCGCCACGCTTTCGATCAGCGCGATATAACGGGCAAAACCGTCGGCATGACGCCAGTGCTTGAGCTGGCCGAGCGCGCGTTCGGCAAACAGCGCGATGACGATCATGATCAGGTGCATGCCCGCTCCAGCAAGTCGAAAAACAGCGCCCAGTCGAAGGCCGGGCCGGGGTCGGTCTTGCGCTGCGGGGCGATATCGCTGTGGCCGACGATACGCTCGCGGGTAAGTGCCGGATAGACGCGCATGAGCGCCGCGCCCGCCCCCGCCAGCGCGCGGTACTGGGCCGGCGTATACGGACAGTCGTCGGTGCCTTCCAGCTCGATACCCACGGCAAAGTCGTTGACCCGCGTACGGCCGTCGAAAGACGACTGCCCGGCATGCCAGGCGCGGGCATCGAAATCCACATACTGGGTGATCGCGCCGCTACGCTCGATCAGCAGATGGGCCGATACGTGCAGGTGCGCGATCTCGCGATAGAACGCATCGCGGGACACATCGAGCGTATTGGTGAACAGGGCATCAACCTGCCCATGACCAAAACACCCCGGCGGCAGGGTGATGCCGTGCACCACCAGCGTATCCACGGCCGTATCGCCCGGGCGGGCATCCTGATTGGGCGATATCAGCCGCCGCGCGGGCACCAGCCAGCCGTTGTCGATCGAAAGCGTCTGCATCGGCCTAAAAATACGCCTGCAGACCGATCGTCGCACGCAGGCCGCTATCAACCGCCGTATTCTCCCAGCCGAATTCGCTGCGCAGGCCCAGGTCACGGCCGAGGTTGAACTGCTGGGTGAGCCGGGCCCAGCGGTAATAGCCGTCGTCGCCGGCTACATATTCGAGCGCGCCCGTTTCGGCCTTGAGCTGCAGCCAGCGGGCCGGGTGCAGCAACACCCCCGCACTCGCCCCCGTGCCCAGGGCATAGCCGGGCGAGAGCGCGCTGTTGGCGTCCATCGAACCCAGACCGAACACATAGGCCAGGGCGTCGTCGCTGCCCCAGGCCAGCCCCGGGCCGCCCTGCAGGTAGTAGCCGAGATTGTTGTCGACATTGTCGAATACATTCGCCGACGGGCGCCGGCGCAGCCCGGTATCGAGCTGGAACGAGATCGGCTTGAACAGATCGTTGCGCGGCAACAGCGACATGATGTTGAGCACGGTCAGATCGTCGATACGCAGTTCGCCCTCGCCCGGATCGACCCGCAGCCCAAGATCGAGGAAATTGACCTGCGCGCCACGGGTATAGCCGCCCGGATTATCGAGCAGATCGTGATAGGCCGGGCGGATACGCAGGCCCAGCGACAGGTCGTCGCCCTCGTAGATCGCAGAGGTGGCTACCCGCAGGGTACGGTGCGCCTGGTCGGGCGATGTCATCGGCGCAGGGACCGGCGCGAACGACGACGGCCGCGCGATACGGCTGCGCGCCATGAGAATGGCGTTGGCGTGATCCGCATCGGCCGGGGCGTTGGCCGGGTCGCTCTGCAGCCGGTAGTAAAGATAGTCGTGGGCCACCTCGAGCACCTCGGCGCGTGCATCGGGGGAAAGCCCGGTCAGGCGCGGGTCGTCGAAGGCGACCTCGTCGGCCGCGATTTCGCGGGCAAGCTGGCGCTGCTGGGCGTCAAGCTGATCCGCCTGCCAGCGCAGCGTGGTTTCCAGCGAGGGACGAAAACGCGGCGCCCCCATCAACCCCGGCACGTCGGCGATGGTGCGAATGGTGTCGGCCGGAATCGCATACCAGGAATACTGCTCGGTAAGGGCAAGTTCGGGCCGGGCCACTTCGAGCAGGCTCAGCAGCTGATAGGAACAGTTCTTGGTCAGAAAGAAATAGGCGAAACGCACCCCGTCCATCTCCCAGAGATGGTCGACCAGTCGATCGGTCTCGGCATCGCTGAGCTGGAGCGGATAGGCCCAGACGTCGCGATGCTCGATCCAGGCGTACTGCTTGACCTTCTCGTAATAGGGAAACAGCCCGAAGATGCCGGCATAGCCGCCGGTCAGCCCCTTCCAGGCGAAGGCCAGACCGTGCGCATCGTCGCCGGCCGCCGCGGCGAAATTCACCGCATAGGACAACAGCTCGGTATTGCGCGCGCGCCGTGACGAATCGATACGCAGCAGGGTATGCCCGAACATCGACGACGGGCTGTTGGGAAAGGCGGTCGGAAAGATCAGGCTGATCTGACGCGGTGCCAGCGCCTCACGCCAACGCTGATATTTTTCGCAGTGCTCACCGCCCAGCGCGTACTCGTCCAGCCCCAGCCGCGCGACCAGAAAACGCCGCCGAGCGATGAAGGTACAGGCCGCCGAGCGCTCTCGGTCCTCGATATAACGTCCGTTGACGAAGGCGGCCAGGGTGGCATTCAGTTCGGCGGCCGGATCGCGGCGCCCATCGGGCGCGAGGAAGAACCAGTCGGTCACCACCGTGCTGTGCAACCCCTCGCCCAGCCAGTCGCGCTCGTAGTGCAGCAGCGCCTGCCACTGCGGGCTGTCTGCCAGGTTCTGTTCGGCGGCATGCGCCTGCAGTGCGGCGAGATCGACAGGCAGCCTATCCGGCGCGGCCTGTACAACGCCCCAGACGAACACCAGCAAAGGCGCGAGCACCGCCCATCGCATCATGACAAGGCCTTGTTCCAGAAAATGACGAAACAACACGCGGACATCATTCACTGCCTCACCATCCCAACGCTCGCGATCACACCGGCCGCCTGCGACGTCGGTGCGCGAGAAATACGGGGCGATTTGCAGCCAGCGTGCATGTCCGCACCATTGTACGGTGTCCACCTGTCTGGCGATGCCCACGTCCGTGCCCGCGCTCGCCGAATAGACGCTGCTTACGCTGCTTGAAGTTGCCGCCCGGCGACGGCCATGCACCCTCTGCCTGCACTGTCTAACCAAAAGACAGCATTGTCGGACCTGCGACGAGTGCGACCCGCCACTGGATCGCCATGCCGCTGGACCGGGCGGCCCGGCACCGGCGCAACGGCCACGTATCGATCTAAGGCCGGTGCCTTATCGTCGCCATGCCCCGTCCGAGCCTGCCAAACCCGATAGCCGGGTATCGGCGATTAATAGCTATCGCCACATAAAAACCCAGCCCGGGTTCACGACGTACATAGCCTCTGACGTTCGGGTGCTTGTACCCGATCACCCTGATAAGCTCGCGGCAGTGCGCGCAGCCGCTTATTCAAAAGGACCGACTCTTCATGCGGATACGAATCCTGTTTTGCCTGGCGTTGGCAACCGCTGTCCTGGCGACCGGCTGCGACGATACGAACACCGGCAATTCGAGCGACGACCGTAACTTTTTCGAACGTGCCTGGGCCAAGGTCGAAAACGGCTTTTCCGATCAATCCGCCCCGCCGCCGACCGGCCAGACGACTGGCCAGATGGCCGACTCCGCAACAGGTGCCGACACCCCCGCTGACGAAATCACGCCCGCAGGCGATACCAGCGAAGAGGTGCCGGACAGCGACAGCAATAACGCCGACACCGACGCCGGCCCCGTAGCGAGCACCGATACCGACACCCCGCCGGCCAGCGTCGACGCCGAGCCCGCCGACGATGCGGCCACGGCGCAACAGGAGCCAGCCCGCAAGCAGGCCGCCGCGGATAACGGCAGCGCGAAAGATCAGAGCATCGATATCCCCGAAGTGGATATCCCCTACAAGAAGTACGTGCTGGACAACGGCCTGACGCTGATCGTGCATAGCGATCACAAGACCCCGATCGTGGCGGTCAACATCTGGTATCACGTTGGCTCCAAGAACGAAGGCCCTGGTCAGCAGGGCTTTGCCCATCTTTTCGAGCATCTGATGTTCCAGGGCAGCGAGCACTGGCAGGGTGAGTATTTCGAGCCGTTCGAGCGCGCCGGCGCGACCGATATGAACGGCACCACCAACGTCGACCGCACCAACTATTTCGCCAGCGTGCCCACCGCCGCCCTCGATATGGCGTTGTGGATGGAATCGGATCGCATGGGCCATTTCCTGGGCGCCATCGATCAGAACCTGCTCGAGGAGCAGCGCGGCGTCGTACTCAACGAAAAACGCCAGGGCGAGAACCAGCCCTACGGCCAGGTCTTCGACACCATCCCGCCCAACACCTACCCGGCCGGACACCCCTATTCCTGGTCGACCATCGGCTCGGAGGCGGACCTTAACGCTGCCTCGCTTGAAGACGTGAAGAGCTGGTTCAAGACCTATTACGGCCCCTCGAATGCCGTGCTGGTGCTGGCCGGCGATATCGACCCGGAACAGGCACGCGCCAAGGTCGAGAAATACTTCGGCAGCATCAACCCCGGCCCGCCGGTATCGCAGCAGAAACGCTGGGTGGCGCGCATGAGCGGTGAGCACCGCCAGGTCATGTACGACCGCGTGCCGCAGGCGCGTCTGTACAAGGTCTGGAATATTCCGCCCACCGGCGCCCCCGATACCACGCGCCTGCAGATTGCCGCCGATCTACTGGCCGGCTCCAAGAACAGCCCGCTCTACAAGACGCTGGTCTACGACAAGCAGATCGCCACCGACGTGTCGGCGTTCGTCTGGGACAAGGAGATCGGCTCGCAATTCATCGTCAGCGCAACGGCGCGCCCCGGCGTGGACCTCGACGAGATCGAGCGCGTGCTCGACAAGCAGATGCGCTCTTTCATCAACGAGGGCCCGCCCGCCGACGCCGTCAACCGTGCGCGCGCACGCTTTGGCGCCTCGTTCGTACGCGGTATCGAAAGCGTGGGCGGCCTGGGCGGCAAGGCCGATATCCTCGCCCAGGGCGAGATCTATGAAAACGACCCGGCCGCCTACAAACAAGAGCTGGAGATCCTGCGCAACGCCAGCCCCGACGATATCCGCATGGCGGCCTCGCGCTGGCTGTCGGACGGCGTGTATGTGCTCTCGGTCGAGCCCTTCGGCGACCGCAAGGCCAGCGGCGAAGACGTCGACCGTTCCCAACTGCCGGACGTGGGCGATACGCCGGCGCTGGATCTGCCCGATGTTCAGCATGCCACCCTGTCGAACGGCCTGAAGATCCGTCTGGCCGAACGCCACAACGCGCCGACCGTGGAAATGCGCATGGTCTTCGATGCCGGCTATGCGGCCGACCCGGCCGATGCCCCGGGCACCGCCAGCCTGGCCATGGCCATGCTCGACGAAGGCACGGACAGCCGCGACGCGCTGGCTATCAGCGCCGACCTGGACCGGCTCGGCGCCAATCTCGGCACCAGCACGTCGCTCGACTCCTCGTCGCTGAGCCTCTCGATGCTCAGTAACACCATCGACGATGCGCTCGATATCTATGCCGACGTGATCCGCAACGCCGAGTTTCCCGCCAACGAGTTCGAGCGCCTGCAGAAACAGCGGCTGGCGGGTATTGCCCAGGAAAAACGCAAGCCCACGAGTCTGGCGCTACGTACGCTCGGGCCGCTGCTCTACGGCAAGGATCACGCCTACGGTATTCCGCTGACAGGCAGCGGCACCCTGGCGTCAGTGAAGAACATGAAGGTTGAGGATATCCGGCGCTTTGCCGACACCTGGCTGCGCCCGGACAACGCCACGCTGGTGGTGGTCGGCGACACCACCATGGACGAGCTCAAGCCCATGCTCGAAGCGCATCTGGGCGACTGGCAGGCCGCGAGCGACGCGCCGCGTCCGGACAAGCGCCTGCCCGAGGTCACCCCGCCAGAAGAAACCCATATCTATCTGGTCGATCGCCCGGGCAGCAATCAGGCCACGGTGATCGCCGGCAATGTCGCGCCGCCCAAATCCAGCGATCAGGACGTCGCCATGGAAACGGTGAACGCGGTCCTGGGCGGCATGTTCAATTCGCGCCTGAACCTGAATCTGCGCGAAGACAAGCACTGGTCGTATGGCGCGCGCAGCCTGCTCATGGACGCCCGCGCCCAGCAGCCGTTCGTGGCCTACGCTGCCGTACAGATCGACAAGACCGCCCCCGCCATGCAGGAAATGCGTAACGAGCTGACCGCGATCCGCAACGGTCGCCCGGTGAGCGAGAGCGAACGCTCGGCCGCCCAGGCCAACCTCACCCGCAGCCTGCCCGGCGAGAACGAAACGACGTCGGCCCTGGCCTCGACGCTGACCGACTCGGTCGTGTTCGATCTGCCGGACGATTACTATGAGGACTATGTCCGCCGTATCCGCGATCTGGACGACCCGGCGCTGGCGACAGCCGCGCAGGCGATGATCGATACGGACGGGCTGACCTGGGTCGTGGTGGGCGATCTCAAACAGATCGAAACCGCCATCCGCGAGCTCGGATGGGGTAAAGTCCGAGTCGTAGATCCGACGACACTCGAAACGTCGGTTGATGATGATGTCGAGGGGAATGGGGACAACGATGAATAGGCTGATGTGGAGTCGCTTGACCGCGACACTGGTGCTGGCTGTCTGCGCAACGCAGGCGCTGGCCGCAGTCGAACGCGAAGACATCATCGTCATGGGCGCCGACGGGCTGCATTTCACCAGCTACAAGACGCTGCGCTCGGATCTGGCCGAGCGCGTGCTCTATCTGGGCCCGGACGAAGCCCCGCAGGATGCGGTGTTCATCGTGCCCGCCGATTACGAGTCCACCCCGCTCGACGATGGCGGCACCCGCCTGCATTTCAAAAGCGGCAGCTTCGCGCTCATGAATACCGGCGCCTTCGATGCCGAAGTCGAGCGCAACGACAACAACGTTTTCGTATTCAACAGCTGGGACGGCGTCACCCGCAGCGACGGACATCTGGGCAAATGGAACGCGCCCGATGATTTCGCGTCGTTCTCCTATACCTGGGTGCTGCCGCGCAATATCGATATCCTCGCCTATGAGGCCAACCGCACCGGCACCTGGGAAAAACGCGAGAACACGCTCAACTGGACCGGCAAGCAGGTCAACGATATCGCCTTCACGATTCGTTACCGCGTGAACCCGGCCGAGGGCCCGGCGTCCGGCAGTGCCACAGCGCCTGTCGCCGAGCGTCGGCCCGCGGCGCCGGCCCAGCCCGCGCCGAAGCGCCGCGACCTGGCTATAACCCAACTCCAGACCTCGCCCTCGCGTGGCTTCGACAATACGCCGTCGCAGCCGGCCCAGCCCCCGGCACAAAGCCAGGCGCCGCGCCAGCCGGCGGCACCGCCCGCGCCCAGTGCCGGCGACGGTGAGCCGGGCCGCGTTGCACTCATGGACGTGGTCGAACTCGACCAGGGGCGCCCGCAGGTCACCTCGACGGGTCAACGCCAGCTGCGGCGTCTGGCCGGGGTATTGGCCAACGACCAGACACGTCGCGTTGTCGTCTACGGCCCTGCGTTCAGCGACAGCCGCGACACCGGCGGCTCGGTCGCCCAGGCCGCTCGTATCTCGGACTACCTGACCGCGCACGGTGTCTCGGAAAGCAAGATCGACATCCGGCCCGGCGAGCGAAGCGACGATGCGGACAGCCGCCGCGTCGAGATCGCCGTCACCCCAGGGGGCCTGCTCGACGATTTCTCGCCCAACTAGACGCGCGGGCGCGGCCGACACGCAGGCGCGGGCGTGACCGACCTTCGGGCGGCACGCCTACGCAGGCGGTAACCCACACGGCAAAACGAAAACTGCGAGCACAAAAAAGCCGGCCTCGAACGAGGCCGGCTTTTACAATCCTGCGGGCAGCGCTGCCAACTGACAGCGCGATTTAACGCTCGGGGCTGCTCGCCTGAAAGTTGCCCAGCGGCCGTACGAACGTGTACTTGCCGGGCTCCACGACGAGCCGATCGGCCGCATCGCCGGTATTCATGCCCAGCAACGAGAACGGCAGGGAGACCACGAACAGGCCGGTGCCAACCGCGGTGGCGGCCAGGCTGACCGGGCGTACCAACAGCATATCGACGCCCATGGCGGCTGCAGACGGTGTGCCGGGCTCGGCATAATCATCGATGGCGGCTGCCGGATTGGCGAGGCCAAGCCCCAGCGCGGCCACTACGACAATCAGCGCGCGGCGCGCAGAGAAAACGCTCATGATCCTAACCCCCATCAAATACGGTCGGCTCACATTAGCAAAGCCCCCGCGCAAGTCAATTGATCAGGCGCGGTCGGCGGCCACGGGCCGACAAACGGCGTCATGAGCGCCCGCGAAGTCTATCTGGCGGCCGACCCGGTCAATGCCGAGATCGCCAAGGACGTGCTGGTCAACCACGGCATTGCCGCCCATGTGCGCAGCCAGCACCTGTGGGGCGGCATGGGCGAGTTGCCGGCCAATGTCTATCCCAGCGTCTGGGTGGATGAGGCCGACGACTACGACGCAGCGCGCGCGCTCATTGTCGATTTCGAGCGCGGTGCGCTCAACGACGGCCGCCCCTGGCAATGCCCGGCCTGCGGCGAATATCTCGATGCGCAGTTTGAGCAATGCTGGAACTGCGAAACCCTGAAACCGGCCGATTGAGCCTGCCCATGCATATCGTTCTGCACCAGCCCGAAATCCCGCCCAACACGGGCAACGTCATTCGCCTGTGCGTGAACGTCGGCGCTACGCTGCACCTGATTCATCCGCTGGGTTTTTCCATCGACGACAAGCATATGCGCCGTGCCGGGCTGGACTATCGCGAGCGCGCGGTCATTCACGAATGGGATGATTTCGATGCCTGGCGCACAGCCTACCCCCAGGCCCGCGTGTTCGCGGCGACGAAACGGGGCAGCACGCGCTACGACGAGGTTCGCTATCGGCCCGACGATGCCCTGCTGTTCGGCTGCGAAACCCGGGGCCTGCCCCCGGCGCTGGTCGAGGGCGCAGAAGCGGCCATCTATCTGCCCATGCAGGCCGGCAATCGCAGCCTGAACCTGTCCAACAGCGTGGCCGTGATCACCTTCGAGGCCTGGCGCCAGCTCGGTTTTGCCTAGCCTCGTCGGTGTGCCATATCCAGCAACAGCCGCGCCGAATCAGTAGCGCGGCCCGTGCTCCTGGGCATCGGCCTTGCCGGGCGCGGTGATGCGATCCAGCATCACTTCCCAACCGGCGCCCTCGGCGGCTTCGCTCAGGCGCTTGTCGGGCTGTACCGCGACGGCCTCCTCGACCACGCGAAACAGATGCGCGTCAGTGATCGAATCGCCAAAGGCAACCGCCGTGGCCAGCGGCAGATCGGTCTGGCGGGCCAGCGCTTCGGCCGCATCGATCTTGGTGGGCCCGTAGGGATGGCGTACCGGCGGTGCGCCGGTGTAGCGGTCGTCGCTGACCGCACACAGCGAGGCATGGGCGTATTCCACGTCCAGGGCGTCGGCCAGCGCATCGGCAATGAACTGGGGCGTGCCGGACAGCAGGGCGACGCGATCACCTGCGGCCTGATGGGCGCGCAGGCGTTCGACGGCCGGCGCATACAGCGAAGGCGCCAGCCGCTCGGCGACGAAGTCGCGGGCCAGGGCCGCGATTTCGGCCTTGCCGTGGCCGCTCAGGTAGGCCTTGTTCTTCTGCATGACGTGGCGGCCATAGCGCGGAAAGTAGCGCAGGCAAAACCAGGCAAATGCCAGGAGCTGGCGCAGGCCAAGCGCACCGCGATCCCATAGATAGCGGGCAAAGCGGGCCTCGGAACTCGCGCCCGGCACGAGCGTGCCGTCAATATCGAACAGGACCAGACGCATCAGCCACGCCCCGTCGGCGCGCCGGGCCGCTCGTTGACACAGAACTCGATGATGACCGGCAGGCCGCGGGCGATACAGATCGCCGCCGAGGCCCAGGCCAGCGCCGTACCCACGCCCACGCAGAACCAGCCGTAGTTGGCCCAGAACTCGGGCGCCAGGAAGGGAAACGGCTGCCAGAACAGAATCCAGGCAAAGGCCACCGCCTTGAGCACGGCATAGAAGCCACGCATGAAGCGCCCGGCCACCAGAAAACGCCCGATCGGCGACTGCATCATGTCAAAGGCGGCCGTGCCCGAGGCCGCGCCCTTGCTGCGAATCGCATCGACCAGATTGCCGCGAATGATGAACAGCAGCGGAATCCATACGCCGATGAAGCCCAGATGGGCGAGCACCACCCAGAGCACCGTTTCCACGATGCGATCGATGGCGATATCGAAGGTCGCACCAAACAGTGACTCTTCGTTGTACTTGCGCGCCACCCAGCCATCGACCCCGTCGAGGGCGATGATGAACACGGTCAGCGGCGCATTGACCAGCTGCAGTGCGGGCACACCGGAATAGATGATGCCCAGCAGCACGAAAAGCAGCAGGAAACGGCCGAAAGTTACCCAGTTCGCCATGGCGCGGTCGTCTTTGGATGAATTCTTGGTGCGGTCACGGAACACGCAACGGCAAGGACACGCCATTGCCGAATGTCATATTTTAGTCTTTTTCGGACCGGAAGGGTCGATCCGTCAGTTTACGCACCGCATCTCGCGGCGCGACGTCTTCATGCAGTACGCGAAATGCCTGTGTTGCGATGGGCATTTCCACGCCAAGCTGCTGGGCGATGCGATAGACCTCCCGGGCCACACGTACGCCTTCGACCACCTGCTGGATCTCGCGCTGTGCGCCTTCCACATCGTTGCCGGCCGCCAGGGCCAGGCCCATGCGGCGGTTGCGCGACTGATCGTCGGTGCAAGTCAGCAACAGATCGCCCAGCCCGGCCATGCCGGTGAAGGTGGTGCGCTCGCCGCCCATCTTTTCGCCCAGGCGCATCATTTCCGACAGGCCCCGGGTAATCAAAAGCGCACGCGCATTCGCGCCATAGCCGAGCCCGTCGGATATGCCCACGGCAATCGCCAGCACGTTCTTGACCGCCCCGCCCACGCCGACACCGATCACGTCGCGGGTGGTGTATACGCGAAACACGCCGTCGTGGAACGCCCCGGCCATGTCGCGGGCAAAGGCGTCGTCATGCGAGGCAATTGTCACGGCGGTGGGCATGCCCTGGCCGACTTCGCCGGCAAAGCTCGGCCCCGAGAGCACAGCGGTCACCCGATCCGCGCCCAGCGTTTCCGCAGCCACCTGATCGGGCAGCTTGGCCGACTGGGGCTCGAGCCCCTTCGTGGCCCAGATCACGCGGCGCTGTTCGCCCAGAAGCGGCGCCAGGCGCTCAAGCGTTTCGCGCAGTGCATGGCTGGGCACCACCACCAGCACATCGTCGGCAGCCTCGACGGCCCGGGTCATGTCCGCTTCGGGGGTGAGCGACTCGGGCAACGGGCAGCCCGGCAGATAACGCCGGTTCTCGCGGTCGGCTGCCATCGCCGCGATGGCATCGCCGTCGCGGGCCCACAGCGGCACCCGGTTGCCGTTGCGCGCGAGCTGAATAGCCAGCGCGGTGCCCCAGGAGCCAGCGCCCAGAACGGCGATACAGCGGCCGGTCGCTTCGCGCGCAGCGCTCATGACGGGTTAGGGCGTGTCGTCATAGTCATATCTCATGACGCCACGCCCTAATGCGTGGCGTCGCCGACTTCGGTCGGCCCGCCTTCGCTGCGCTGATGCTGGGCATAGAGCCGATCGAAATTGACCGGCTGCAGCAGAAAATGCGGGAAACCCGCGCGCTGCACCATGTCGCCCACGCTTTCGCGAATATAGGGGAACAGGATCGACGGGCAGTAGGCGCCCAGCAGATGTCCACGCTCGGCGTCATCGTCGAAGCCGTCGATCTGGAACACGCCGGCCTGCTGCACCTCCACGATATAGGCAGTGCGCTCGCCCTGCTTGGCGGTGACGGTCACCGTGAGCGTGACCTGATGCGTTTCCCGGCTGAGGTTCTCGATACGCGTGTTCAGGTCGACGTTGACCTCCGGCTGGTATTGCTCGGTAAACACGCGCGGGCCGTTGGGCACCTCGATGGATGCGTCACGGATATAGATCTTCTGTAGCGCGACCTGGCGCTGGGCTTCGCCGTTTTCGCTGGCCTGCTGGCCGTTGTCCTCTGCCATCTCGCCTCCTCGTTGCCTTGAATTACTGTCGCCCGGGCCAGCGCTACTTGCTGGTCACCGGCATGCCGTCGCCCTGCCAGGCATTGATGCCGCCCTTGAGCGCATAGGCCCGCGTATAGCCGAGCTTGCGCAGCTTGGCCACCGCCTGCGGGGCCACGTTGCCGATGCCGCAATAGCAGATGATCGTACGATCGGTGTTCTTGCTGATTTCCTTGGCGCGTTCCTCGATGCCCGCCATCGGTACATGCTTGGCATTGAGGATATGGCTTTTCTTGAAATCCGCCGCCGAGCGCGTATCCACCACGATCGCATCCTCGGTGTTCATCAACCGCACCGCTTCGTTGGCGGGAATCGGCTTGTGTCCCTTGACGGTACGCAGCGCCTCGTTGACCGCCAGCGCGATCAGCACCAGAACCAGCGCACTCCACAGATAGGGGTGGTTGGTGATGAATTCCTGTATCTGCTCCAGACTCATGGCGTGTACGGTCCCAGTCGGCCGCTTCGGGCCGGTGAATTCACGATCGAGAGATGCGCAAGCTGCGCGTCGCGCCGCGATTATTGCATACCGGGCGCTCCGCTCGCCGCCAAAGGCGACGAACGACCGCGTTAATCGAGGGCAGGCCCGACCTGCGCGTGCCGTGATAACGACCTGCCCCGCGAGCCACGCAGGGCATGACGGCTTGGCAGCAGACCCATACACTAGCCGCATGCGCGTAGTTGTTCTTGCCGGCGTCTGCCTGCTCGCTTTCGCTGTGGCCAGCCCCGGGCTGGCCCAGAGCGGCGATGCGCGCTCGCAAAGCACGCGCGCCGAGCTGGATGCGCTACGCGATCGTATCGACAACGTGCGCCAGCAGATCGCCCAGGACAAAAGCCAGCGCAGCGATCTGTCGAGCCGGCTCGCCCAGGCCGAAGCCGATATCAGCGCCGCCTCCAAACGCCTGCGCGAACTGGACGACAAGATTGCCGAGGCGCGCGAGCGCGTGGCCGATCTCACCCGCCGCCGCGACCGCGAACGCCGGGATCTCGGCAAGCAGCTGGACGTCCTGCGAGAACAGGTGCGCGCGGCCCATGCCAGCGGCCAGATGGACAAAATGCGCCTGCTGTTGTCGGGCCAGTCGCCGGAAAAGCTGGGCCGGATGCTTGTCTACTACGAATATTTCGCCAACGCGCGCACCGAGCAGGTGACCGCGTTGCGCAGCGCGCTCGCCGATCTGGCCGTGCGCCAGAACGCGCTGGAAAACGAACAGGACGAACTCACACGCCAGCGCGAGGCACGCGAGTCGACCCTGGCCAGCCTCAAGGCCAACCAGGCCGAGCGCGAACAGGCCATCGCCACGCTCGACAGCCAGCTATCGAACAAGCAGGCCACCCTGTCGGAAATGAAGGCCGACGAACAACGCCTGCGCAGCCTCATGGGCCGGCTGCGCAACCAGCTGTCGGACCTGCCGCCGGAACCGGCTGACGATACCGCCTTCGGTCAGCTCAAGGGGCGCATGCAGCCGCCGGTCGACGGCCCGGTGCTGGCGCGCTTTGGCACCACCAAGGCCGGCGGGCCCCTCAAATGGCAGGGCGAATGGCTGGGCGCGGCCGCCGGCACGCCGGTGCGCGCGGTGGCGCCGGGGCGGGTGGTCTACGTGGGCTATATGCACCGCTATGGCCTGATCGTGGTCGTCGATCACGGCAACGACTACTACACGCTCTATGGCCATGCCGAGAGCACGTATGTCGAAGTCGGCGACCGTGTCGAGCAGGGCCAGGCGGTGGCCAAGGCCGGGCACAGCGGCGGGCACAGTCAGGACGGCGCCTATTTCGAGCTGCGCCGCGGACGTACGCCGATCAACCCGGCAAGCTGGCTGGCCGGCTGAAGCAACCGGGACAAGCCCACGATATGCTATCTTTTCCGCTGCATTATTCCCGCATTTGTCGTTGATTATCGACGCGCGGTTCGCGCGTGCGGGTGGGGTCGTCCCAGGGAGTCCGGATTCATGCGATCGAAAACCCGCAGCTCGCTGCTGATTGCGCTGGGCGTGGTCATCGGCGTGATCGTGAGCGTTGCCCAAGGCGGCCTGGCCGATCGCGGCAATGGCGACACCAACGACAGCGTCGAGTCCCAGGGCCTGCCCCTGGATGAACTGCGTACGTTCGTCGAGATCCTCAACCGGGTGAAGCAGGGCTATGTCGAGGACGTCTCCGACCAGGCGCTGCTGGAAAACTCCATCCGCGGCATGCTCGACGGCCTGGATCCGCATTCGGCCTACCTGAACGCCGAGGAATTCAAGGAGATCTCGATCTCCACCTCGGGCAAGTTCGGCGGCCTCGGTATCGAAGTGCAGATGGCCAACGGCTTCGTGAAGGTCGTCGCGCCCATCGACGATACCCCCGCCAGCAAGGCCAATATCCAGGCCGGCGATCTGATCATTCGTATCGACGATCAGGCGGTCAAGGGCATGAGCCTGATGGACGCGGTCAAGGCCATGCGCGGCGATGCCGGCAGCGAAGTCACGCTCACCCTTCTGCGCGAAGAGCGCGACGAGCCGTTCAAGGTCACGCTCAAGCGCGCCGTGATCCGCGTCGAGAGCGTGAAATCGCGCATGCTCGACCGCGGCTACGGCTATGTGCGTATCACCCAGTTCTCCAGCCAGACCGGCGACAGCCTCAAGCGCGAAATCTCCGACCTGAAGGACGAGGCCGAAGGCCCGCTGCGCGGCATCGTGCTCGATCTGCGCAACAACCCCGGCGGCGTGCTCAGCTCGGCCGTGGACGTGGCCGATACCTTCATCAACGCCGGCGATATCGTCTCGATTCGCGGGCGCGCACCCAACACCGATCAACAGTTCGCCGCTACCCCGGGCGACATGCTCGACGGCGCGCCGATCGTGGTGCTGGTCAACGAAGGTTCGGCTTCGGCCTCGGAAATCGTCGCCGGCGCGCTGCAGGACGACAACCGGGCCGTGATCATGGGCAATCGCACCTTCGGCAAGGGCTCGGTGCAGACCATCGTGCCGCTGGCCAACGGAGCGGCGCTGAAGCTCACCACCGCGCGCTACTACACCCCCAGCGGGCGTTCGATTCAGGCCGAGGGCATCGAGCCGGACGTGGGCATACAGAACGTCAACGTCACCGCCGCGGAATCGAGCAACGTCACGCCCTTCTCGGAGGCCGATCTGGCCGGCGCGCTGTCCAACGACACCCGCGACAGCCAGCGCGTGCCGGGCCCCTCGGATGCTGCCGGCAGCGGCGATCTTGCCCAGACGGACTATCCGCTCTACGAAGCGCTCAACCTGCTCAAGGGCCTGCACATCCTGCGCAATCGCTAGGGAAGCTCTGCAAACCTGTCGCGGTCGCGCCGGCGTGCTCAGGCATCGCCGGCCAGGCGTGAACGCAGGTTCGCGCGTACGGCCGGCCATTCGGGCGTGATGATCGAGTAGACCGCAGTATCGCGCAGGGTGCCATCGGCACGGATCTGGTGACTGCGCAGCACCCCGTCCTGCTTGGCGCCCAGCCGTTCGATGGCCCGCCTGGACGCGGTATTCATGCTGTGGGTGCGAAACTCCGCCGCGATGGCCTCGTTATCGTCGAACAGATACGACAGCAGCAGATACTTGCTTTCGCTGTTGATGGCGGTACGGCGTACACGCGCGGCATACCAGGTATAACCAATCAACGCCCGACGATTGCCCGCATCCACGCCATAAAAGCGCGTGGTGCCGACGATCTCGCCGCCGCGTTCGCGCACCACGAACGCACGCTGATCCGTGCTGGCCAGCGCGGTCTCGACATAGGCACGCATTTGCTGCGGGCTCGGCACATCGGCCACCCACAGCCGCCAGGCTTCGCCATCGCGCACGGCCGTGCACAGCGCATCGACATGCTCGTGCGCCAGCGGCTCGAGTACGACGTGTTCGCCCTGCAGGCGTGTGCTATCCAGCCATCCCATCACAAACTCTCATCGATGCCGATCGGTGCCCAGCGAAGCACGAAGTGCGTTCGATTGCGACTGGTTTCCACGAAACCCAGCCGCTGATAGAACACCCGTGCGCGCTCGTTGCAGCGAAACACCTTGAGCGTGACCGCACAGCGCGCCTGCGCTGCCTGCGTTTGCATATGGCGCAGCAGACGAGTGCCGGTGCCCTGCCCACGGCTGCCCGGCCTGAGCACGATATTGGCCAGATGCAGCGCCTGGCTTCGACGCTGGGTCTGGATATAGCCCACCGCTCGGCTGCCGTCTTCAGTGCGTTGCATGACCACCCGGGGCGTGAGCGCAGCGAACAGTCGCTCGAAATCCCGCTGCTGCCAGCTTTCATCCCAGCCCCAGAGCGTTTCGATATACGCGCGGTACGCCTCAGTCTGCCAGCGAAACAGAATCGGCCGGTCGATGGCATCCGCCACGCGCAGCCAGAGCGTGTCGTCGATCGGCCCCGCCGCCAGCGCCGATCCAGGCATTCAGCTAGGGAAACTAGCCACGCGAGGCCCGCAGCCAGCAGACGAATCCGGCCAAACCGCCGACGATGCCCACCCACAGCGGCACGGGCGGATAGATCACCAGCAGCACGCCGGACACGACCAGCCCCGTGCCGACCACCGTCCAGCGCATGGCCCGGCGCGCGCTGCGCAGCTCGCGGGTGATATCGGTGAGCGCGCGTTCGAGTTCGCGCGCGGCCGGATTGGTGCCTTCGTCAAGACGCTTCATGAGCGTGGGCACGATGCGCGGCAGGCTGTCCATGATCTGCGGCAGCTGGTTTTTCAACCGCTCGCCGGCCACGCGCGGGCTGGCGCGGTGGCGCATCCATTCCTCGAGCACCGGCTTGGCCGTGGCCCAGAGATCGAGCTGCGGATAGAGATCGCGGCCCAGGCCTTCGACGTTGAGCACGGTCTTTTGCAACAGCACCAGCTGCGGCTGAACCTGATAGCGATAGCGGCGCGCGATCTTGAACAGGCGTACCAGAAACAGGCCGAAGGAAATCTCGGCCAGCGGCTTGTTCATGATCGGCTCGGAGACGGTCCGAATCGCGCCTTCGAATTCCTCGATGCTGGTATCGGCCGGCATCCAGCCGGATTCCACGTGCAGCTCGGCGATCTTGCGATAGTCCTGGTTGAAAAACGCCAGGAAGTTTTCGGCCAGATAGCGCTGGTCATCCACGGTCAGCGAACCGACGATGCCGAAGTCCAGGCCCACATAGCGCGGCCGATGCGGTACTTCCGGCTGCACCAGGATATTGCCGGGGTGCATGTCGGCATGGAAGAAGTTGTCGCGAAAGACCTGCTTGAAAAAGATTTCCACGCCGCGCTCGGCGAGCACCTTGAAGTCCACGCCAGCAGCCTTGAGCGTGTCGACATCGTCGATCGGCACGCCCCGCATATGCTCCATCACCAGCACCGTTTCGGTGCTGTAATCGAAATGGATTTCCGGGTGCACGATCAGATCCGAGCCGGCCCAGTTGCGCCCCAGCTGGCTGGCGTTGGCGCCCTCGCGCATGAGATCCAGCTCATCAGTGATGATGCGGTCGTACTCGGCCACGATCTCGACCGGGCGCAGGCGCTTGGCTTCGGGATGAAAACGCGCGGCCAGCCCGGCCAGCCGGTAGAGCACGGCCACGTCGCGTTCGATGCGTTCGTGCACATCGGGGCGCAGCACCTTGACCACCACCGAACGGCCCTCGGCTTCGCCTTCGCGAGCGTGCAGACGTGCCCGATGCACCTGCGCGATCGAGGCCGCGGCCATGGGCTCGGTTTCGAAATACTCGAAGAACTGATCGAGCGAATGGCCATAGGCGGCCTCGATCAGGCGTCGCGCCTCGGCGCCTTCGAAGGGCGGCACCTCGTCCTGAAGCTTGGCCAGTTCCTCGGCCATGCCCTCGGGCAGCAGATCGCGCCGCGTGGACAGCGTCTGGCCGAATTTCACGAACACCGGGCCGAGCTCTTCGAGCGCCAGGCGCAGACGTACGTTCAATGGCTCGTCGAACGCACGCGGCTTGCCCACCAGCCAAGTGGGCGCCGCATCGCCGGCGAGTTCGCCCAGGCCGTACCGCCGTGCCGTACGGATGATTTCCAGCATGCGCCGGCTGCGATCGAACATCAGCGGCTTCCTTCGCTTGCACGCGCCACGCGGGCCGACAGCCGCTCGACGTCGTCACGCAGGGTTTCGATTTCGGTCACGAACTTCTCGTGTTCCCAGGGCCCGATCACGTCGCGCGTTTCCTCGCGCAGATATTCGGCCGTCTGTTCCGGAAATTCACGCGCGGCGCGCGAAAACAGCGCCCGGGCCTGCTTGATGCCCTGGCCGATAAAATAGGCCGGCACCGGCCCCAGCCGTGCATCGATGATATCGGTGAGGTCGAAATCCACGCTGGCGAACAGGTCCGAAAAACGCTGGGCCACGCCCACATCGCCCTCGATACGCAGACCACCACCGGTAATACCTTCACGACCACCGGAAAACAGGATGCGCCCGAAAGCGGTCGACGTGCCGGTCAGGCAAACGTCCGCCTGCGTATCGGGCACGCCGCGCAGCTGCATGCCGTGCGCCTCGGCGATGAACACCAGCCGCAGCTGCAGATCGGAAAAGCGCAGCTCTAGCGAACGTCCGGCCAGATCTTCGCAGCGCGCCAGCGCACGCGGATCGCGGCCCAGATACCGATTGAGTGCGATCTCGGCCGCGCCCAGCGCGGGGGTGGGCAGGCTTCTAAAAGACGAATCCGTCATGGCGCATAGCCGCGGTGCACGGCGACGATGCCGCCGGTGAGATTGTGATAGCCACAGCGCACAAGCCCGGCCGTTTCCATCATCGACTGAAGCGTGCCCTGATCCGGATGCATGCGAATCGATTCCGCCAGATACCGATACGAAGCTTCGTCCTTGGCCACCGTCTTGCCCAGCCAGGGCAGCACGGAAAACGAGTAGATATCGTAGAGCTTGTCCAGACCCGGCACCGCCGGCTTGGAAAACTCCAGCACGATGGCCCGCCCGCCGGGACGGGTCACGCGCTGCATTTCGGCGAGCGCGGCCGGCTTGTCGGTGACGTTGCGCAAGCCGAAGCCGATCGACACGCAGTCGAAGCTGTTGTCGGCAAAGGGCAGTTTCTCGGCGTTGGCCAGGCAGTAATCGATATTTCCAGCCACGCCGCGATCGAGCATGCGCTCGCGGCCGTTGGCGAGCATCGCGCCGTTGATATCGGAGAGCAGTACGCGGCCGCTCGGGCCCACGCGCCGCGCGAAGCCGGCCGCCAGATCGCCGGTGCCCCCGGCCAGGTCCAGCACCCGTTCGCCTTCGCGCACGGCGGCCAGCTCCAGAGTGAAACGCTTCCAGGCCCGATGAATACCCATGGACATCAGGTCGTTCATCAGATCGTAGTTGTCGGCCACGGAATCGAACACCGCGCCCACGCGGCCCTGTTTTTCGCCGCGGGCGACGCGTTCATAGCCGAAGTCGATCGTATCGTCATCGGCAGCGGCGTTATCCGCGCTGCGCGCAGCGCGATCGGAGGAGTCGTCTTGAGAGACCATGGCGGACCCTGGATTGAGGCTGCGGCAAGCTTACGCGAGGCACGGCAGACGGCCAAGCGACGCCTGACATGACAGGTAATGCAGGTTGTCTAGTAGATTAGCGCGATCTGTTCAAACGGTTGCCTCAGCTATGGATACGCCTGCTTTCGATATCGTGGTTTTCGGTGCGACGAGCTTCGTCGGCCAGCTGACCTGTCGCTACCTGGCCGAGCGCTACGGCGACGACGGCGAGGTGCGCTGGGCGATGGCCGGGCGCTCCAAGGCCAAGCTCGGCCAGGTGCGTAGCGAAATCGGCAACCCGGAAGTGGCCATGATCGTCGCCGACGCCAACGATGCGGATTCGCTGGCGGCGATGTGTGCCCAGACCCGCGTGGTCATTTCCACCGTGGGCCCCTACGCGCTCTACGGCGAAACCCTTGTGGCCACCTGTGCCGACAGCGGCACCGACTACTGCGACCTGACCGGCGAGGTGCACTGGATCGCGGCCATGCTCGATAAATATGAACAGCGCGCCCAGGCCAGCGGCGCACGCATCGTCAACTGCTGCGGCTTCGACTCCCTGCCGTCGGATCTAGGCGTGCATTTTCTGCAACGCCACGCCCGCGAGCGCTTCGGCGCGCCCTGCACACGGGTGAAGCTGCGGGTGAAGGCCATGCGCGGCACCTTCTCGGGCGGCACCGTGGCCAGTCTGGTGAACTTCGCCAAGGAAGTGCGGGCCAACCCGGCATTGCGCAAACAGCTGGCCAACCCGTATTCGATCTGCCCCGAAGGCTATCGGCCCGAGGTACGCCAGCCCAACCCCAAGGGTGCATCGTTCGACCCGGATGCCGACAGCTGGATCGCGCCGTTCATCATGGCCAGCTGCAACACCCGCGTGGTTCAGCGCAGCAACGCCCTGTCGGGCCAGGCCTACGGCGCCGAGTTCAAGTACGACGAGGCGATGATGACCGGGCGTGGCACCAAGGGCCGGCTCAACGCCTACGGCCTGGCTGCGGGCCTGGGCGGTTTTCTCGTCGGCGTGGCGATCAAGCCCACGCGTGCGCTGCTGCAACGCTTCGTACTGCCCGAGCCGGGCGAAGGCCCGAGCCCGAGCGCGCAGGAGAAAGGCTTTTACGACATGCGTCTGTTCGGCACCACCGCGGCCGGCGAAAAACTCAAGGCCAAGGTGGTGGGCGACCGCGACCCCGGCTATGGCTCGACCTCCAAGATGCTCTCCGAGGCGGCGATCTGCCTGAGCCAGCGTGGCGAAACCGAAGGCGGCTTCTGGACCCCGGCCACCCTGCTGGGCGATGCCCTGATCGATCGTCTGCACGAACGCGCGGGCGTGACCTTCGAACTCGTCGACTAACCCGCCGGGCGGCCGTGGGTTCAGCCATGCGCGGGCTGTCGATTTTCGCCAACCGGCGGCCGGCAGGGGCGAAAGATATCCTCTTGCGGCCGATAAACCTGCGTCTGTACGGAAAACAGCCCGAGCACCGTATCGAAGAGGTTGTCCTGGGAATAATCGTTGTCTTCGAGCCCGGCCAGGCAGCCGGCCGGCAGACCAAAGCCGGGCGACAACCACGCCAGCGCCGGCACGTGGGTCTGATACGAAGGCGCCAGCGCATAGGGAAAGCCGTGCAGATACAGACCCTCCTCGCCCAGCGATTCGCCATGATCGGATACATAGAACAGGGCCGTGGCATCGTTGCGCTGTCGGGCATCGCGCGCCAATAACGCAATCGCGTCGTCGAGGACCGCATCGGTGTAGAGAATGCTGTTGTCGTAGGCGTTCACGATCGCCTGGCGATCACAGTCCTGAGGCTGGTTGCTCTCACAGACAGGCCTGAACCGGGCGAAGCGCTGAGGATAGCGTTTGTAGTATTCCGGGCCGTGGCTGCCTTTTTGATGCAGCACCACGAGCAGGTCGCCTTGCGTTGCCGCGATACGTTCGTTGAGACCGCGCAGCAGGATTTCATCGAAGCATTCTTCGTCGTTGCACAGTGCCGGATCGTCGGCATGGGACAGATCTTCGCTGGGCACGCGGGCACAAACGCCCTTGCAGCCCGAGTTGTTGTCGCGCCAGAGCACGCTCACGCCGGCATGGGCGAGCACGTCGAGCAGGCCCTCGGTATAACGCGCCTCGCCGGCGTCGTAGTCATGACGATTTTGGCGCGAAAACATGCAGGGCACCGAAACCGAGGTGGAGGTGCCACAGGAACTGAAACGCGTGAAATTGACCAGATCGCGCCTGGCCAGCCGCGGGTTGGTCGGTCGAGCATAGCCGTCGAGGGAGAAGTTGGCGGCCCGGGCGGTCTCGCCCACCACCACGATCACCACCCGTCGCGGCGTGCCGGCCGGGCTCGGGCGCCGGGCATCGACCCCCAGCGATTCGATGGGTCGATTGGCTGCCTCGGCGGTCTGGGTGAAGGCTTCGACGGCGGCATACAGCGGGTAGCTGGGATTGACCAGATAGCGCAGTTCCCGGTTCTGGCGCAGCACGAGCGCGAAATCCTTGTAATGGCTGTACACACTCACCCCCAGCACGGCAATGGCCAGGATCGCGGTGAGCAGGCGCAGCCCCGCCTCGCGCCAGAACGATCGATAGCGCACCTGCCAGATACAGACCACGACTGCCGGCAGGATGCCGGTCAGCAACAGATGCGACACGAGCCCCGGGCTCAGCAGCCCCGAGGCTTCGCCGCGATCGGTTTCCAGCAGGTTGTGGATCATCGTGTCGTCGATGACCACGCCGTAGGTGCTCATGAAATAACTGGCGGCCGAGCCCACCAGCAGCAGCGTGACCAGCGCCGGCTTGAACACATAGCGCAGGCCGAACAACGAAATCAGCAATACGAAAAATGCGACCATGGCGGCCGCGAGCGCCAGTCCGAAACCCAGGTTGCGCGCCACGCCGATGTCGGCTTCGGCGATCACCGTCTTCCAGAACACGGTATTGAGAAATACGGCAATGAATACCGCGGCCGCCAGGGTCAGTCCCGGGACGCTGCTGGTCGGGCGCGGCAGCCCTTGCAGCCATGCGCCGAATTGTCTTGCATAACGAACAGACCCAGACACCATGGCAACGCTCGTAGACGATGAATTTCGCCGTCGAGCATGGGCTGCTCCATGTGTGCCACGGATCGCGCTGGCGTTGTTATTTCGTTATCTCGGCGCCCGGGTTCACCACCGCTTTCAAGCACCGAAACGAAGCATGAACTCGGTGCCTGCGCCGACGCTGCTCTCCACTTCGACCCGCCAGCCGAAGCGTTCGCTGATGCGTTTGACCAGATACAGTCCCAGGCCCTGGCCGCGGCTGTGCTCGCCCTTGAAACGGCGGTCGAACAGACGCGACAGGGCGGCCGGGGCGATGCCTGCCCCATGATCGCGAATGCTCAGCCCCGTGGCGTCGAGGCGCACATCGATATGCGAGCCGTTGCCATGCTCGATGGCATTGCGAAGCAGGTTGTTCACCACCGACAGCACCATGCTCGCCGGCGCATTCACATGGACTTCGGTTTCGGCCTCGAACGCGATCGCGCCCGCCCTCTGCGCCGAAAAAATATGCCCCTGCATGGCAATGGCTTCGCGCACGACCGGGCTGACCGGCGTATCGAACACCTCGCTGCCCTGCTCGCGCGCGAACAGCAGCAGCGCCTCGATGAGCTCGTGCATGCGCGCGGCCGCGGCCCGCGCCCGTGCAAGACGCCGCTGCGACTTGGCCGACAGATCCTGGTCTTCCACGATCAGATCCAGCGAGCTGATCACCGTCGCCAACGGCGTGCGCAGCTCATGGCTGGCATCTTCGGTGAAGGCCTGTTCGCGGGCGACGAAGGCATCAAAACGATCCAGCACGCCGTCGAAGGCCTCGACGATGATATTGAGCTGGCGATCGCCGGTGGCCGGGGTCAGATCCGGGCGCTGCTCACCCGGCACGATCGCGCCCACGCGATGAGCCAGCCGCCGCACCGGACGCATGACCACATGCGATAGCCACAGGGCCACCAGTACGGCCAGAAACATCGCCCCCAGACCGGCGATCCAGGCCACGCCGATCAATTCCTTCTCCAGGCGTTCTTCGGGCGTGAGATCGAGCAGTACATACAGGCTGTGGTCGCCGATGTCGCGGCGGGTTGCCTGGTATTCGTAAGCCGCGCCCGGCAGCCAGACCTCGTGCGACTGGCCGCTGGCAATCGACTTCACGCTCTCCGGCAGGCCGTCGGTTTCGCCCCTGGGCACGACGTATGTTTCGAGGTTCGGCCCGAGCAGATCCAGCAGCTGCGGGTCGCGTCGATACAGTGCATCCACCCGGTCCAGCTCTCGCGCGAGCTGGCCGTGGGTCATGTCGTGTTCGAGCACTTCCAGAAACGACGATACGGCATAGATCATGCCGCCCAGCACCACCAGCACGGGCACCAGGGTGGCGAGAAGAATGCGCGGCCGCAGCCCGGGCCGGAAACTAAAGCTTGTCATCGTCGGCGAGCCGATAGCCGATGCCGTGCACGGTCTTGAGCAGCTTCTGCGGAAACGGTTTGTCGATGATGGCCCGCAACTGATGGATATGCCCGCGCAGCGCCGCCTCGCTATCGGGCGGGTCGTCGCCCCAGACTACGCGCTCGACGGTGGCCGTACGCACCACCGCCGGCGATGCCCGCATGAGCAGCTCGAGCATGCGCATGCCGGTGGGCGTGAGTTCCAGGCGTCGGCCGGCGCGGCGCACGATCAGGCTGCGCGTATCGAACACCAGATCGGCCACGCTCAGCTGCTCGCTGGCGCCGGCGGCGCGCCGTACCAGCGCCTTGAGCCGCATATGCAGTTCCGGCAACGAAAAAGGCTTGGTGACATAGTCATCCGCCCCGGTCTCGAAGCCGGTCAGGCGGTCGTCGAGCGTATCCCGGGCCGTGAGCATGAGAATGGGCACGTTGTTGCCGGCATCCAGACGCAGGCGCTCACACAGCGACAGACCATCCAGCCCAGGCAGGCTCAGATCCAGAACCAGAACATCGTAGCGATTGACCGCCGCCAGATGCAGCCCGGTGAGCCCGTCCGCGGCATAGTCGACGATATCGCCGCGCTCCTCGCAATATTCGCCGATATTGGCGGCCAGATCGTCGCTGTCTTCAACAATTAGGATATACACGCTTCAACTCCCCGCGTTCGTTACGGCCGAACAGCCGCCGCCGGCCGCTATCCAGCTCGCCTGGAACTCCGAATCGCGGGCGTCGAGCACTGCGTCGAGCGCCATACGTCGGGCGAGTTCGGCGCGCCGTGATTGCGGATAGACGAGTACAACCCGGCGGCGTTGGCTGCCGATCCAGTCGCAGACCGCATCCAGCGCCTCGAAACCGCGTGCGGGCCGGCCCAGATAATAGGAATAATGCGCGGCATCGATATCCCACACCACGACCGGCGTGTCGGAATCGATCACACGGGCCAGATCCCGGGTGAAGGCGAGCTCCTCGTAACGCTGGCTACTCCACAGTTTCGGCACGGCCCCACCTTGAAACAGGCCGATCGCAAACGCGATGGCGATCAAACCCGCGCTGCGAGCCGTTCGTTGCTGCCACAGCGCACGGCCGGCAGCGACCAGCGCAACAAGTGCGACCAGCACGCTCGCCAGACCTGCCGGACCCCTCTGGTAGAGCAGCCAGCCCAGGCCCGCGACGACCACCACGAACACCAACGCCAGGGCCGGCCGGGCCCACGGCTGGCGAACGAGCGCTGCCGCGACTACCACCGTCGCCGGCGCCAGCCAGGGCAGCATATAGATTTCACGATATTGCGGGCCGAGCGTGAAGACCACCATGGCAAAAAGCACGCCGAAGGCCAGCAGCCCGGTGGCGCCCCGTCGGTCGTGCCATATCTGCAGGCCCGCCACCGGCAGAAGCAGCGTCCATGGCAGCCAGAGCAACGGCGTGCGCAGGAAATAGAACGGCGAGAAGACGCGCGTGATATCCACGCTCAACAACGCGCCGGAGACCTGCGAATCGGCCAGCGTAGTGGCGCCAATCGCCGCGCGCAGCAGCACATACCAGGGCACGACGATAGCGGCCACGATCGCCAGGCCCGCTAACACGTGCAGCCGCTGCCATACGGCGCGCCAGCCGCTGCCGACAAGTCCGTCGTACACGACGGCGCCGCCGAGCATGATGGCCGGCGCCTGTGGCCCCTTGGTCAGGGTCGCCAGCGCGAACAGTCCCCACATGGCCCAGGCCCGGTAGCGCGCGGCGTACGGTGGCACCTGACGCAGGCCAAGCCAGACCGCCAGGACCGCTGTTGTCCAGAACGCATAGAGCATGTCCGGCCGCGCGTTGTGGCCATATTTGAAGGCCGAAAACGACGCCACGCAGAGCAACCCGGCCAGCCAGCCCGTGCGGCTATCGAAAAGCCGCGTGCCGATCCAGGCAGCGAGCAGCGCGATCCCCACGAGTGCGAGCACCGAAGGCAGGCGCGCCACCGCCGGGCCTACCTGCGTATGCCCGCGTGCCGCCGCTGCGCCGGCCACCAGCCAGTAGCTCAACGGCGGCTTGGTCAAGCGATATTCGCCGTTAAGTCGTGGCACCAGCCAGTCGCCGCTTTCGAGCATGTTCTCGGCGGTCTGGGCCACATAGATCTCATGGCTTTCCAGCGGAATGTCGTTCATGCCGCGGCCGGCGGTGGCGAGTCCGAGCACGCTGATGAGTAGCACCGCCAGCAGCGTTTCCAAGCGCGACCGCTGCATATCAGCCCTCGGCCGATACAGGCTGCGACTGCGCATGGCGAATCAGAAACAGGTTGCGGGCATAGATGAACACGCCCGTACTCTGGCCGAGAATGAACACTGGATCGGCCCGATAGACCGCATAGCCAAGCAAGGTGATGCCGCCGGCGATACTCAGATACCAGAACGCCACCGGTACATGACTTGCCCGGCGGCGCTCGCTGGCAATCCACTGGACGATAAAACGCGCCGAGAACAACGCCTGGCCCACCAGACCGAGCCCGATCCAGACCATATCCTGCGTCTGCAGCCCATCAAACACGGGATTCCTCGGCTTCGAAGCGGCAGGCACGTCGTTGCAGCCACAGCACGCCGACCAGGTCCACCAGGCCAACCCAGAGACGATTGCGCACCCCGTACTTGGAGCGCCCCGACCGACGCGGGCGATGCGAAACGGCGATGCTGACCACCTCGCCGCCGGCACGAACGAACAGCGCCGGCAGAAAACGATGCATGTGATCGAAAGCGGGCAGGCCAAGAAAATCGTCGCGTGCGAACACCTTCAGGCCACAGCCGGTATCGGGACAGCCATCGCCCAGCAACACGTTGCGCAGGCGATTGGCAAAGCGTGACGACAACCGCCGCAGAACGCTGTCGCTGCGCGCCCGGCGCCAGCCCATCACCAGCAGAGGGCGATTGGCGCAGCCGGCGTGATAGGCCTGCAACAACCTCGGAATATCCTGCGGCGGGTTCTGACCATCGCCGTCCAGCGTGGCAATCAGTGGCGCACGCGCGGCACGCACGCCGTTGACGATGGCCGCGCTCTGGCCGCGGTTACGCCCGAGGCTGAGGATGCGCAAAGCGGGCAGGCGCGCGGCCACGCGCTCGAGCACCCGTGCGGTGGCATCGGTGGAGCCATCATCCACCGCAATTAGTTCATAGTCGCCCACACCGGCGAGCACAGACTCGATCTCTTCGATGAGCGCAACGACGTTGCCCTGTTCGTTGTGAAAAGGAATGACCACGGCCAGTCCGGGCCGCTGCGTACAACGCGTGTCCGCATCGGCAGCCATCGGTTCACTCGACACGGCGAAATCGCCCACGGGATGCATTGCGCGTCCTGCTTGCAGGGGTAAGGCTCACGATTATCGATACGCGCGATAACCGCGCTGTTAGCCAGGCGTTTGTTTTTCGTTTGTCGCTGTCCGCGCCGGGATGGACACACGAATTTTCGACGCGACGCCGACCCGGCACGAACGCCGCTGCGCCCAGGCTCGCGCTTTGCTCATGCCTCGCGCCCCACCCGCCATGACATCCCTTCACCTGCCCTATATTCGCCGTCTCATGCCAACGTTCAACAAGCCGCTGCTCATCCACCCCGCTCTGATCCTGATCGCCGGGCTGGTCGTGACCCGCGGTTTCGCCATCGACCGGCTCTGGGCCGACGCGCTCTACCGGCTGGAAGGCGGCCACTGGGCCCTGCGCAATGCCTGGTTCACCGCACGATTGCTGCATGAATACGGGCAGCGTTTTTCGATCGTCTGGGGCGTGGGGCTGCTGGCATTCACTGCCTTGAGCCTGTGCCTTTCGCGGTTGCGGTCTTGGCGGCGCAGCCTGGTATGCCTGTGTGCCTCGGTGCTTTCGAGTCTGCTGCTGGTATCGCTGAGCAAACACTGGCTCGCGTTACCCTGCCCCTGGGATTTGCAACGATACGGCGGCGACCTGCTCGGCCACGCCTATGCGCTGTATCCCGGCGAAGTGGGCGGCTGCTTTCCAGCCGGCCATGCGGCGGGCGGCTATTGTCTGGTCGGCCTGTATTTTCTGGCCCGCGACCAGCACCTGCAGCGGCCCTGGCTATGGCTACTGCCGGCGGCCTTCATCGGGCCGGTCTACGGCCTCGCCCAGCAGCTGCGCGGTGCGCATTTTCTCTCCCACGATCTGGTCAGCGCCGCGCTGTGCTGGTTCGTGAGCTATGCGGTATTCGCGCTTGCCGGCGCGGGCCGGAAAAACGCATGGCCTGCCCATGCGACACACCCGGCACCATCTGTCGCGATGGAAACCAAGCGCTTGAGCGAATGACGTCCAGCACGGCTGGCAGCGACTGTCCCCTGAAGCCGGCGCTCAATGATATTCGTAGGCGCCGAAATCGGTGGCAGTCGCGCGGGCCGAGACATAGCCCGTATCGCGCAACGCGCTTTCGCCCTGGCCGCGTGGAACGACGCGCGGAGCGGTCTGCTGGCGCCGGGCGAAATCCGGCACGAAGCGCGCCGAGGCGATACGCGGATTGCCGAACAGGGAGGCACGGTCGTTACCCGATACCCGTGCATAGCCGCCCATGTCGTCGTAGTGCTTGCCCTGCCATTGCCACTGGCCGGCATAGCGCCCGGCTTCGGTATAGAACAGGTTGCGGTCGCTGGTCAGCGGCTCTGTGGTGGAGTCGACGTAGTAGTTGATGAACACCGCCTGCTCGTTGGCATAGACGATGTTGTTTTCGAAGACGTTGTCGCGGGCGTTGTACTGAATCACGACTTCGCCGCCCCAGCTCATGGCGGTATCGTTCTTGTAGAACGTGTTGTGCACGATGCGGCAGTCCACGGTGCCGCCCACGTCCGGCGCATAGCCGCCGATCGACAGGCCGACGCTGTGGTTGTTGTAGATGAGGTTGTTGCGCACCAGCACGTCGCTCGTGGCCCGGCCGGCGTGTTCGCTGGCCAGCTCGATGCCGATATCGCTCGCGAACACGCGGTTGCGCTCGATCACGATGTTGTGGCCACCGTCCACATAGATGCCGCCCGCGGCCATTTCGCCGTCCGGGTAGGCGCTGTTGGCGGCCGAGGTGATGTTGTAGACGATGTTGTCGGCAATCACGCCGTTGCGGGCAATATCCACTGTCGGATCGCGAGCCATGCCTTCATGGCCGATCACGTCGATGCCGATATTGTTGTTGTCGTGTACCGAGTTGCCGACGATCTCGAAGTCGGTCACGTTGCCGTTGATGGAAATGGACTCGCTGCAGCCGGTTTTCAGGTGTGACACCTCGTTGCCAGCAATACGGATATCGCGCAGCGGCGCATCCGAGCGCCGGCCGTAAACGGCAATGCCCAGCGCGTTGCCGTCGCAGCCGGCCTTGCGGGTTTCGATGGCGCTGATGCGGTTGTCGATCAGCTCGATATTCTCGCCCGCACCGGTCACGAATATGCCCATTGGCACCGATTCGTCGTCGGAGTGAAAGCGAGTGAGATGCAGGCCCTGGATACGCACGTGGCTGCGGTCGGCAATGGTCACCAGCCCCTGTTCGCCGTGGTTCACATGCAGGCCCGTACCGTCGATCACCGCCGTTTCGAACGGATAGTTGCGCAGCGTGATCATGCCGTGGCCACGCGAGCCCGAATGCGGCATGTGGACCGCCTCGTTGTAACGGCCCTCACGTAGATAGACGGTATCGCCCGGATGAGCATGACGCAGCGCAAAGCCGATGCTGCGCCAGGGCGCCTCGCGGCTGCCCGGCCCGCTGTTGCTGCCGTCGGGGGCGACGTAATATTCCGCCGCGTGACTGGCCGCAGTAATACACAGGCAGAGCAGGCCGGCGGCGATTGTCTTCAACGCCAGCCGCATCAGGCCGGATGCCCCGAAATTGTCGACGAAGTGGCGCTGCATGGCATAGGCATCCTATGGTGAAGAAAACGACGCACCACTTCATCCGAATGCCGGAATCCGTGGCGGCGTCGTTGTTCCTATCGACCGGTTCGCGCCGCGCTTTACCTTCAACCCCCAGGGCCCCATGAAGCGTCTACTGCTGCCGATTGTCATTGCGCTCGTGCTCATCGTAGGCGGCGAACGCCTGCTCGACCCGGGTGCGCCCGCACCGGCGCCGGCGCCCGAAAACGCCTCCCGAGCACCGGATGCCATCGCCCGCGCTTATCGCGACCGGGCCCATGACGTAGCCGTCTCGGGCACAGGCGAAGTACAGGCCGTGCTCGCCGACGATACCCGGGGCAGCCGGCACCAGCGTTTCATCCTGCGTCTGGCGAGTGGGCAGACCATACTGATCGCGCACAACATCGATATCGCACCGCGTTTGCCGCGCCTGGCAACCGGGGAGCACGTGCGCTTCAAGGGTGTTTATGAATTCAACGACAAAGGCGGCGTCGTGCACTGGACCCACCATGACCCGCAGGCCCGCCACGAGGGCGGTTGGCTGGAATATCGCGGCCAGCGCTACGAGTGAATGCTGTAACCGGCTGACCGGCATCGCGTAAGCTCGCAGGTCAATCAGTATAAAAAGGATGCGAGATGGCAGAGAGCCAAACCCGGATGATCGAAACCGAACGCGGTCGGTTCAACGTCCGCCTTGCCGGCCCCGAGTCGGGCCCGGCGATCGTGATGGTGCACGGCTGGCCGGAAAGCAGCTATTGCTGGCAGGGCGTGGCCGAACACCTGGCCGACGACTATCGGTTGATCATGCCGGACCTGCGCGGGCTCGGCGATTCCGAACGCACCCTCGACAACGCCGCCTATACCAAACAGGCGCTGGCCGCCGATATGCTTGGCCTGCTCGACAGCCTGGGCGTGAACACCTTCAACCTCGCCGGCCACGACTGGGGCGGGGCAGTGGCCCAGGAGATGGCACTGGCTGCGCCCGAGCGGGTGCGCCGGCTGGTAATCCTCAATATTCCGGTCATTACCAACACACGCGGCAACGCCGCGGCGCAGGCACAGCTGCGCAAGGCCGGTGGGCGCTCGTTCTGGTATCAGTTCTTTCAGGCCGAACCCAACCTGCCCGAGGCGATGATTCCGGGCAACGAAAAAGCCTGGCTGGGCCACTTCCTCAAGACCTGGTCGCTTGAAACCTTCCCCGAGGACGCATTCGAGGAATACGTGCGCTGCTATGCCATTGAGCATACGCCGGCCACGGGGGCGGCCTACTATCGCTGCTACAAACCGGATATGGCGCGTTGGGCCGAGATTGCAGGCCGGCGCTTCGCCATGCCGGGACTTTATATCTATGGCCAGCACGACCCGGTGATCATCGAACCCTATACCCACCATCTGGACGATGTATTCGACGATATCCGCCTGGAAAAGCTCGATGCCGCCCATTTCGTACAGGAAGAGCGCCCGCGCGAGGTCGCCGCGCTGATTGCCGAATTCGTGGGCCTGCAGGGCTAGGAAACCGCCTCGCGCTCCGGCGCTTTCTGCGTCTTTCAGGCTACGCGCTGCTACGGATAGGCGCCCTGTCTGGCCCGACATAGACTCGAACTCCAACTGGTCGGAGTGATATGTCATGGCGAGCACTACCTCTACGCGCGAAACGCGGATCGAAGATCTGGCAGAGCGCTACGGCTTCAGCACCGAGGCAGCCCACGTTCTGAACGTGGCCGTCGCTCAGGGGCACGGCAACATGGCCAGCTTCAATCACCCCGAACTCGGCGGGGCCGGCCAGTGGATGCGCGGCGGCCTGCTGATGATCGAGGACAGCTTCAACCATGAACTCAAGGGCCGGCTGGACGCGCTTTGTCATGCCCTGGGCGAGCGCGTGGAAGCCCCGCGGCCGTACGAGCCGGCCAGCCAGCGCCAGTCCGCAGGCACGGCCGCCGGGGAAGTGCTCGCCCAGACCATGGCCTCGAACAGCGGGGCCTGGTGGCCGCAAGCGCTTGGCCAGCCGAACGCCACCGGTCAACAGAACGACTTGTGCTACGCCTATTTCGCAGGCCCGCAACGGCTGGCGATACGCATCGGCGAGCGCATGAATATTCATGACACCGGCGATCACCGTATTACCGGCATCGCCCAGCAACAGGGCAACAGCCTGTTGAACCTGAGCTTTACCAGCCAGCACGGCCCCGTCCCGCTGGCCAGCCTGCCAGTGGTCGAACGCTACCCCGCCGACGAAGCCGGCCACGCCGACCGCAGGACCGAGTCCGCGGCACAGGCCGCTTCAGGGCAACGCGAAGACACGAGCATTTTCGATGCCATCGAGCGTCTGGGCGACCTCAAATCCAAGGGCCTGCTCAGCGAAGAAGAATTCGCGGCCAAGAAACGAGAACTGCTGGCTCGCCTGTAATAGGAAGGCCGGCCGCGGCCCTGTTATTGCCCCGGCACCAGAACAGCTGACGACGTCAGCTGGCCGCCTCGCGGATGGCGTCGAAATCATCGGCCAGCTGGGTGCGCACCAGCGCCGCGATCAGGCGCACGAACTCGGCCTGGGACACTTGCCGGGACAACGCCTCGGCGTCGTCGCCCAGGCCCAGCTTGCCGGCCGCCTTCAAGGTGGCCTTGTCGGCAAAGGGGTAGAACTCGGGCCAGGCCGCCTGTACTTCACGCAGGAATATCGAGGCGCCGACCGGGCCGATCCCCTTGAATGCGGTCAGTCTGTCGATCGCCTTATCGGTATCGCCATCGGCTGCCGCGCGCAGGCGGCGCAGGTCCCCGTCGTAGGTTGATCGCAGCGTGTCGTTGAAGTCCACGAGCTGGGTCGCGGTCTTCTCGTCAACGCGCGCATAGCCGGCGCCGTTCAACACTTCAACCCGCTGCGACCAGGTACTCGCCGCCAGCTTGTCCGGCGTGGTCCAGCCGGCGTCGGCCATCGCCCGTGCGGCCCGCATGGCGATATCGGCCTGCACCGGCGCGCTGGTGAGCATCGCGAGACACAGCAAACGAAACAACGGCGACGGCGTATTGCGCTCGATATCGATACCCAGCTCGTCGGCGAAGGTCTGCCCGTGCCGCTCCAGCAGAGCCGACACGATGGGGGAGCCGGTTTCGCTCATGACAGTCTCGCGGGGTCTGCAAATAAGTCGCCGCATTGTCGCAAACAAAGCCGCGCTTTCGTTGGCGCCATAATGGGCGCCTTCAGTCTGCCGAGGAACCGGCCATGTCCGACCCCGCCGCCCCGCACTGGTTTCTTGCCGGCGCAGGCCATATCGGCACGCTTGTCGCTTGCTATCTACAACGCGCCGGCCACCGCGTGAGCGTCTTGCGTGCGAGCGCCCGCGCGCCCATCGAAGCGAGCCTGCATTTCCATGGGAGCGGGCGCCGCCAGCACATCAGCCTGCCCGTGCACACGCCGGCCACGCTGGCCGCCCCGATCGAACATCTGATCGTGGCCTGCAAGACGCCGTATACCGCCAAAGCGCTGGCCGGCTGCCCGCTTGCGGCGGATGCCACCGTGCTGCGGCTGCAGAACGGCATCGGCAGCCTGGACGGGCTGCTGGCCCCCACCACCCGCCTGATCGAGACGGTCACCACGAACGCGGTCACCGGCACGGCAACCGTGCACGAGGTGGTGGCCGAAAATCAGAGCTGGATGGGCGACAGCGGGCCAAGACCCACCTGGTTCGACGCCCTCACGGCCGCCTGGCCGGGGCTGGTCTGGACCGAGGATATACGCAGCGCGCAGTGGCGAAAGCTCGTGGCCAATGCCGCCATCAACCCGCTGACCGCGCTTCACGACGTGGACAATGGCGCTCTGCTCGACGATGCGGGGCTGCATGCCCATATGCAGCGCGTGGTCACCGAGGCCGATACGCTGCTGACCGCGCTCGACGCCGGCTGGCCGGGCCATTCGCTTGCCATGGTGGAAGCGGTTGCCCGCGCCACCGCGGCCAACACGTCCTCGATGCGGGCCGACCTGCAGCGGGGCGCGGCAACCGAAATCGATGCGATCAACGGCTGGCTGGTGGCACAGGGCGCCCGTCTGGGCATGGACATGCCGGTCAACGCTGAGCTGGCCGAACGGGTTCGCGCTGCGCATAAAGTTTCCCACGCGAGCCGCCGATAGCCCGTACCCGGGAAGAGGTTGAACCCCTATGGACATCACGATCGAAAACCAGCTGCGCCTGTGCCCCACGCTGCCGACCATTTCCAGCGTGGCACTACGCATCATCAAGGTCGGCCGCAATCCGGATATCGATCTGGCGGAAGTCGCCAGCCTGTTATCCAACGATCCGGCGCTGGCCACCAAAACGCTGCGCATGGCGAATTCGCCGTTGTATATGCGTGGCCGGCAGGCGCGCAATCTGCACCAGGCGGTCACCGTGCTCGGGCTCAACGCCACGGTCAGCGTAGCCCTGAGTTTTTCGTTGAGCACCTCGCTGCGCAACGCCAAGACCGCGGGCATCGATCTCGATCGCTACTGGCGGCGGGCACTGCTCTCGGCCCTGGCCGCGCGACTGCTTGGCGAATATAAAAAGATCTACGCGCCGGAAGAGCTCTTCCTCGCCGGCCTGTTGCAGGATCTGGGCATGCTCGCGCTCGACGCCGCCATGCCCGAGACCTACGGCCAGCTCAAGCATATCGTGCACAACCACGACACCCTGCCTGCCTATGAACGCGAGCTCGTCGGCACCGACCATTGCGAGGCCGGCGCCTGGCTGATGGAGGACTGGGGGCTGCCGGACTATCTGCCCCTGGCCACCCGCGCCAGCGACGATCTTTCCCGTGTCGACATTCCCGAAGACCTCGAAACATTCGTGGGCTGCGTGGCCGTATCCGGTCGGATTGCCGAAATCTATCTGGCCGAAGATACCCAGGCGGCGACCGCTGCCGCCGTTCACAGAGCCCGCTCCTGTCTGGGAATGGACCCCGATCAGCTCAGCGAGGTGCTCAGCCATATGGCCGATGCCCTGCCCGAGGTCGAGGCGCTGTTCGACATGACCGTGCTTTCGCCCCCGCAGGCCCTGGGCCTGACCGATCAGGCGCGCGAGCTGCTGGCCACCCGCAACCTGCAACTGCTGCGCTCCGCCACCGAGGTGCAGGACCGCGAACAGTCGTTTCGCCAGCAGGCCGATCGGCTCGACTACATCGCGCGCCAGGATGCGCTCACCGGCATCTTCAACCGCCGCCACTTCGACGAGGCGTTCGGCAGCCATTTTGCCCGCGCCAAGACCGAGGCTTATCCACTGAGCCTGGCCTATCTCGATCTCGATCATTTCAAGGCCATCAACGACCGCCATGGGCATCCCGTGGGGGACCGGATCCTGGCCGCAATCGCCAAGAGTATTCAGAAGCAGCTGCGCGAGAACGACCTGTTCGCCCGCTACGGCGGCGAAGAGTTCGTGCTGCTGCTGCCCGGCATGGATCAGGACGGCGCGAAGAAGATTCTGGCACGCCTGTGCGACGGTATCGCCGAACTCGCGCACCCGCTCGACAACGGCGAATCGCTGACCGTGACCCTTTCGGCCGGCATCGCGACCGTCCCCGGCGACGGCATTCATTCCTCGCGCCAACTGATGCAGGCGGCCGACGAGGCGCTCTATGCCGCCAAGCAGCGTGGGCGCAATCGCGTGGTGCTGGCCGACGCCACCACCCGCAAGGACGCCGACCACAGCGGCGGTCAGCCCGCCTAATCGATCCGGTAACGCGCCGGCACGACGCTCAGTTCATGCCGGAGCATTGGATCCGCCCGCACACCCCGAGAGCCGGCCCGCCCGGCTCTCGGGGCAGCGCTTTTCGTGGGCATCGTCAATCGTGCCCGCCCCGCGTCGTTCATTCCTGACTCGGCCCGATCCTTTACCCGCCGGGCGCAAGCACAGTCGGCTTTTCGCGCTTGAAAACGCGCGGGCGCGAACGCTGGAAGGTCGCGGCATAAAAGCTGTTCAGGAATCACGCTGCCCGGTGCCGGCTTTTAAGTTGATGGCGTTCAAATAGTCGAAACGGTCGACTGGTATGTCGCCGAATCGACCACGGCAGCTCGGCGTCGAAAACTCATTGCTGGCCTTCACGCCCCCTCATTGGCCGCTATGTGCATTTCGATGCAGCTCCCGAAGCACCGCCTGTAGCGGTTGCCGACGGACGGTACGCGGGCATCGGCTTCGCGCCTTTCGACGATACGTCTCAAGCCCCGCGGCGCCCTGCCGCATCATGCAGCTATCGCAGGCTGCGAATCGAACGATAAGCAACCTGCAATTCTGGCGCCTATTCGTTTTTTAGTTTGCAATGCAATAAAAACCCAACCAAACCAGTTTTATTTTCAAATAATTAGAGCACGCAAAACGCGTCAGCCCTTTGCAAAAAACGATTCGACCGCAATACCGCCGCTCAAGAATCGCAAAATGCCAGCCGTATTACCTCTTCATGCAGTGCAGTCGAAGCGCCCTGCACCTTTGGGAACAACTTGGAAGAGGGCCCTATGCGCCAGAATCTACCAGTGACATCGAACGAATACATCATCGGCGAGCAGGAGTATCTGATCTCGCAAACGGATCTCGATAGTCACATCGTCTTTGCCAACCCCGCATTCATCGAAGCCAGCGGCTTCACCTGGAACGAACTCGTGGGTGAGCCGCATAACCTAATTCGCCACCCCGACATGCCGCCCGAGGCATTTGCCAACTTCTGGGAGACGATACGGGCCGGCAAGACCTGGACCGGCATCGTCAAGAACCGGCGCAAGAACGGCGACCACTACTGGGTGCACGCAACGGTGATGCCTATCATCCAGCAGGGCCGCTCCATGGGCTACGCATCGGTACGGCGCGGCGCCACGGAAGAGGAAAAACGCCAGGCCGAGCGCGTCTACGGGCGGCTGCGCAACGGCGAAAAGCCACGCGCGCACCTGGTCAACGGCGTCATTCACGAGCATTCGGTCAAGGCCCGACTTTCGCGTCTACGCAACGTCTCGTTCGCCGCGCGCCTGGCGCTCATGACGGTCGTCGGCGTGGCCGGCATCATCGCGATGGGTGCGTTGTGCGCGCAGGAGCTGCAAATGCTGCATGCGATCACGCTCCAGCTGGGGCAGGAAAGCGAGGCCGCGCTGACCGCCGCCGGCGTCGCCATACCGGAGAGCATCACGCAGCTGGAGTCTCGCACCGAGACGATGTTCGATCGCATGATGCTGACCATGGCTTCGGTCGCCGGTGTGTTTGGCGTTGTGCTGCTTGTCTGGGGCATCCTGCTCGGCCGGCGCATCATGCAGCCGCTCAAGGAAGCCCTCGCACTCAGCCGCCAGATCGCGGCGGGCAACCTCACCGCCGAAGTCGAAACCCGCCGGAACGACGAAGTGGGCCGGCTCATGGCCTCTCTCAACGTAATGCGCTGCAGCCTGGTAAGGATCGTGCAGGACGTAAAGAACGGGATCGGCGTCGTGGCACCGGCCACGGCCGAGATCGCGGCGGGCAACGCCGATCTGTCCAATCGTACCGAAGAACAGGCGGCCGCCCTCGAACAGACCGCCAGCAGCATGGAAGAGATCACTGCCAACGTCAGCCAGAGCGCACAGAGCGCGCAGTCGGCGTCGGGCCTCGCCCAGCAGGCCGCGGATACCGCCGAACGCGGCGGTCAGGAAATCGACGGCGTGGTCGACACCATGACCCAGATCGCCGAATCCTCGACCCAGATCCATGGCATCGTGGGCATGATCGACGATATCGCCTTCCAGACCAATCTGTTGGCGCTCAACGCGGCGGTGGAAGCCGCTCGCGCCGGCGAACACGGGCGAGGCTTCGCGGTGGTCGCCGACGAGGTACGTACGCTCTCCAGCCGTACGGCCAAGTCGGCACGCGAAATCAAGAGCCTGATCGAAGCCTCGAGCACCCGCGTGGAAACCGGCAGCGCCCAGGTGGGCCGCACCCGCGACACCATGCAGGGCATCGTGGATTCGATCCGCGAAGTCAGCGCGATGATGCAGCAGGTGTCGCTGGCGGCCGAGGAACAGCGCAGCGGCATCCAGGAGATCGGCGTCGCGGTTTCCCGCATGGATCAGATGACCCAGCAGAACGCCGCCCTGGTCGAGCAATCGGCGGCGTCGGCACAGTCGGTCAGCAGCCAGGCGAGCGAGCTCGGGCGCAGCGTCGATATCTTCCGTATCGACCACAGCCCGATGGTGGCGCAAAGCGTCGGCGCGCCCCAGCCTGCCACCGCGCCCCGGCGGCCGGCGTCGGCCCCCGCGCAGCGCCCCCGCCACGCCGAAGCACAGCCGAGCGAGGCGGCCCTGGCCTGATCGAACAGCGGCGCGCTCTCTTCGAAGCGCGCCGCAGGCCGTCGGCTGAACTGACAACCGATACGCGGCGCGTCACACTGCGCCGCGCATTCCAGCAGAGGTTGTCGATGTTACTCAGCCGTTCCTTTGCCCTGTCGCGTCTGTTGCCGATCGGCCTGTTGCTGGTCGCCATGGCCTGTATCCAGGGCGGTGCATCGCTGGCCACCGTTCTCTTTCCGGCCGTCGGCCCGGCCGCGGCGACATCGCTGCGACTGATGATGGCCGCCGCCCTGCTGTGGGTCGTATTCCGCCCCTGGCGCTGGCGCGTGGCACGCCGCGACTGGGGCAATCTGGCGACCTACGGCATCGCCCTTGGCACGATGAATTTCCTGCTCTATCAGGCCATCGACCATATCCCGCTCGGCATCGCGGTTGCGCTCGAATTCACCGGCCCGCTGGGCGTGGCCCTGTGGTCGTCGAAAAGCCGGCTCGATCTGCTCTGGGTGGCGATCGCGGTGATCGGCCTGGGCATATTGCTGAGCCTCAATCACGACAACGACGCGAGCACGATCGATTTATACGGGGTGGTCTGTGCCCTGGGCGCGGGCGGCTGCTGGGCGGCCTATATCCTGTTCGGCCAGAAGGCCGGCGCCGTCAACGGCATGCAGAGTGCGGTGTGGGACATCACGATTGCCGCGATCGTGATCGCACCCATCGGCCTGGTCGATATTGCCATCGAAGCGGTCGATACCCGGTTGTTGGCGATCGCCCTTGGCGTGGCCATCCTCGCGACCGCGCTGCCCTACACCCTGGAAATGATCGCCCTGCCCCGCCTGCCCACCCAAACCTTCGGCACGCTCATGAGCCTGGAACCGGCGTTCGGCGCGCTCTCCGGGCTGCTGTTCCTGGGCCAGGCGCTCGGACTGCTGCAATGGCTGGCGATCGGCGCGATCATCATCGCCTCGGTCGGTACTACGCTCACTGCGGGTCGCAAAGAAACGGTAAATACGCCTTACCCCGATTGAGTCCCCCTTTCGAAAACAAAGGGCCCTCGGGCGCGGTCGGCGTGGCATGCGACCCATGGCGCGAGACTCACGCAGGTTGCCTGAGAAGCCATCGGCTCAACCTCATCCCGCCAAGTCTCGGCATCGAGAATTATCCCGCGTTGGTGCCGACGAGGAATCCGACAACGCGCTGATGCCCGAGCCTTACATCGCTATGATGGCCGCCTGCCTGTGTTTTTCCCTCGGAGCCGTCGTGGCCGACTCGCCTGTTTACTCGCCTGCCGACATTCTCACCGGCGTTGATGCCGTCAGCGACGCGCTCGCTGCACACGGCTATATCGGCTCGAACCGGATCGCGACCGTGGTCTATCTGGCCGCGCAGCTGCAAAAGCCGGTACTCGTGGAGGGCCCGCCCGGCGTAGGCAAGACCGAGCTGGCCAAGACCGTGGCCGCCATGCTCGAACTGCCGTTGATTCGTCTGCAGTGCTACGAAGGCCTGGACGAGGCCAAGGCGCTCTACGAATGGAAATACGGCAAGCAGCTGCTCTATATCCAGGTGCTCAAGGACAAGATCGACGATGCACTGGGCGGTGCCCGCGGGCTGCGCGAGTCGGTGGCCCAGCTGCACCGCTATGACGATATCTTCTTCTCCGAGGAATTCCTGGAAGCCCGTCCCCTGCTCAAGGCCCTGCGCGAGCCGGGCGGCAGCGTGCTGCTGCTCGACGAAATCGACAAGTCCGACGAGGAATTCGAAGCCCTGCTGCTGGAAATGCTCTCGGACTATCAGGTCACCGTGCCCGAGATCGGCACCATTGCCGCCGCCGGCACGCCGCCCATCGTGTTCTTGACCTCCAACAACACCCGCGACGTATCCGACGCGCTCAAGCGCCGCTGCCTGCATCTGTATATCCCCTTCCCCGAGCCCGCACTGGAACAACAGATCGTCGCAACCCGGGTCCCGAAAGTTGCCGCGGCGCTGCGCCGCCAGCTGGTCGCCTTCGTGCAGAGCCTGCGCGCGCTGGAGCTGCGCAAGACGCCAGCGATCAGCGAAACCATCGATTGGGCACGTACGCTGTTGCTGCTCAACGTCGACTCGCTGGACGAGGCCTGGGTACGCGACACCCTCAATGTGCTGCTCAAGTTCGAGGACGATGTCGAGGCGGTCGAAGCGCAGCTGCCCACGCTCATGCGCCAAGTGGTCGATTAGCCATGCAACGCGCGCTCACCGACTTCGTACGCGCCCTGCGCGCGGCCGATGTGCGCGTGTCGCCGGCGGAAACACTGGATGCGTTTCGCGCCGTCGAGTTGATCGGCTGGCGCGAGCGCAGCCAGCTCAAGCACGCCTTGGCCGCGGTGCTGGCGAAAAGCGCCGACGAAGCCGACGCCTTCGATGCCTGCTTCGAGCAGTTCTTTCGCTTCGACGCCTTCGGCGAGTCTGCCCCCGAAGCAAGTCACGACAAATCTTTGGAACAAGCCTCCACAGCCAACGAACCATCCGCAGCGCCCGGCGAAGGTCAGGGTGGCGGGGGCGCGGGCGGCAGTGGCGGCAACACGCCGGATGCTCCCGATACGGCCGCCGACGAAGAAAGCTCGGCCGAAGCCGGCGCGCCGGGGCGGTCTGTCGCTGGCGCCCGGTCGCCGCTGGGCCGCCAGCTCATGGCCAACGACCGCAATGCCCTGGCCATGGCCATCTCGCAGGCCGCCCGCGCCCACGGCCTGGAAGATATCAAGGTATTCACCCAGCAAGGCCTGTATACCCGCCGGATTCTCGACAGCATGGGCCGCGGCCCGCTGATGGACGAAATTCTGGCCGGCGAGGCCGCCGCCGGCGAAAGCGAGCGCGCGCTCGCCGCGGAGCTGCGCCGGCGCTACGAGCGGCTGCGTATTCGCGTACGCGACCATGTCGAAGACCAGTTTTTGCTGCATGCCGATGCCCAGGGCGAACGACTGCGCGAGCAGCTGCTCTATCGCGCCCGGCTGGCCGCGATCTCGCGCCGCGACGATGCGCTCATGCGCCGGGCGATCGAACGCATGGCGCGCCAGCTCACCGCCGCGCACTCGCGCAAACGCCGCGTAAAGCAGCGCGGCAAACTCGATGTACCCCGAACACTTCGGCGCAACATGCGCTACGACGGCACGCTCATCGAACTGGCCTGGCGCTCCAGGCAGGTCGAGCGGCCGCGGGTGTTCGCGATCTGCGATGTCTCCGGCTCGGTCGCGCTGTATGCCCGCTTCATGCTCATGTTCCTCTACAGCCTGGGCGACGTGCTGCCCAAGGTGCGGGCCTTTGCCTTCTGTTCCGATCTGGGCGAGGTCACCGACCTTTTCCAGCAGCACGATCTGGACGAGGCGATGGCCCGCACCCTGGCCGAACATGGCCAGGGCAGCAGCGACTACGGCCACGCGCTGGCCGATTTCGAGCGCCTCGCGCTGGCCGACGTGGATCGGCGCTCGACCGTGCTCATCCTCGGCGACGCCCGCAACAACGAAGGCGAGGCCCGCACCGACCTGCTGCGCAAGATCTACGACCGTGCCCGGCGCGTGATCTGGCTCAACCCCGAGCCGCGGGTGGCCTGGGATACCGGCGATTCGGTCATGGGCCGCTATCGCGCGCACTGCCATCAGGTGAATGAATGCGGCTCGCTGGCCCAGCTCGAACGCGTGGTTTCGGATCTGCTGCGCCATGTGCACTGACCCGTTCGCGGCCGCAGGCGGGTCGCCCGGCAGGGCGGTTTGCGATATAACTCCCCCCGGGGGCAGGGTACGAGACGCAGGCCGTGATACCGAAACAGGCAGCCGATAACCAAAGCTGGCAGTCAATGTCGGGCGTGGCCGAAGACGTCGGCCTGCCTTCGGCGAATGCGCCCCATCGCCGGGCCGTGTTGCGCGCCCTGCTGTGGCTCACCATCGGCTGCGGCATCTTCTTTGCCAGCGTGAACATCACGGTCGGCAACCATCCGGTGGCCGCGGCCGAACTGGCGATGGCCGCCTATGCCGGCGTGCTGATGTATGTCGTGCGCCGGCCCGGTATCCATCTCGACCGCTGGATACTGGCCTACCTCATCCCTTTCTGTACCACCATGATGTTCGCCTGCTGGTATCGGCGCGCGGAGCCGACGGTCTTTGTCTGGCCGATCCTGATCCCGGTGATTTCCTATCTGCTGCTCGGCCGGCGGGGCGGCTTCTGGTTCACCCTGGTCTTTCTGTGTATTTCACTGGCGATTTTCGTGGTCAAGATCTCGGAAACCGGCCAAATCTATGCGATCGCGGCGATCGCGAACGTGTTGCTCTGCGCGGCCTGCATCTTCGGGCTGTCCCATGCCTATGAAGTCACCCGCGAACAGGCCGAGGCCCGCCTGCGCGCGCTCGCACTGCGCGATCCACTCACCGGGCTGTGCAACCGCGCCGGGCTGTCGGAAGCCTTCCGGCTTCAATATGCCCAGGCCGCCCGCTACGGCACCTCATTGTCTGCCGTGCTGATCGACCTGGACCACTTCAAACGGATCAACGACAAATACGGCCACGAAACCGGGGACAAGGTTCTGATTTCGTTCGCGGAGTGTCTTACGAACACGCTGCGCGAAAGCGATCTGGCCTGTCGCCTGGGCGGCGAGGAATTCGCGCTCATGCTACCGCGTACCGGCCTTGCCGAAGCCCGACAGACCGCCGAGCGCCTGCGTAGCGCCATCGCGGCCGCGCGCTGCGAACACAACGGCCACGAGATATCGATCACCGCGACGCTGGGGGTCGCCGAACTCGACCCCGACAGCGACGACCTGCAAAGCCTGCTCGCCCGTGCCGACGAACGCCTCTATCGGGGCAAGAACGCCGGGCGCGACCGGGTGGTGGCGGCCGGAGCCAGCGGCTACCGCCCACACAACGCCATTGAACACGCCACCCTGGCGCCGCATCGCCGCAATAACGAGTGCGTGCGGCGATCGTCGCCGACCGTAGGCTAGAATCGCGGCCCCTGCGCTCGGATTGCAATCGAAGTGCAGGCCACGATTCGCACCGCCGGGATGGGCTGTTTTGTTCACGATCCGCCACGCCAGACTGCGCCGTATCGAAAGCACGCGCCTGATTCGTCTGGCGCTGCCAATCGTCGGCGCCCAGCTGGCCCAGGTCGGCATGGGCACGGTCGACGTGGCGATGACCGGCCATGCCAGTGCCACCGATCTGGCCGCGGTATCGATCGGTTCCAGCCTGTGGCTGCCGCTGGTGCTGTTCATGATCGGCACGCTCATGGGCCTGACGCCGATCGTGGCCCAGCACGTGGGTGCCCGGCGCTTCGGCGAGATCCGCCCCGCGGTGCATCAGGCGCTGTGGGTGGCGGCCGTGCTGGGGCTCGCCTGTGCGCTGGGTATCCGCATGCTGGCCACGCCGCTGTTCACGTTCATGTCGGTGCCCGACGATGTCTTTGCCCTGGCCATGCGTTATCTGGCCGGCGTGGCCTACGGCCTGCCGGCCATCGCGCTCTACGAAACGCTGCGTTTCTACTCCGACGGCATGGGCCATACCCGCGCCTCGCTGCAGTTCGCGCTGTTCGGCCTGGGCGTGAACGTGATCGCCAACTATGTGCTGATCTTCGGCGGCGACGGGCTGGTCGCGCTGTTCGGTGCGTTGGTGCCCGACACGCTGCAGGCAATCCCTGCGCGCGGCGCGGCCGGCTGCGGCATCGCCACCGCGATATCGATGTGGTCGATGTTTCTCGCCATGCTGCTCTATACCAGGCTGGCGCCGGCCTACCGCCGTGCCCGCTTCGGTGCGGCGTTTTCGTGGCCGGCGCTGGCGCCCATCGGCGAACTGCTGCGCGTTGGCCTGCCGGTGGGGGTGGCGATCTTTGCCGAGGTATCGCTGTTCACGCTCATCGCGCTATTTCTGGCCGGCTACGGCGAAATCGTGATCTCGGCGCATACCGTGGCTCTGAACTTCAGCTCGGTACTGTTCATGCTGCCGCTGTCGCTGGGCATGGCCCTGACCGTACGGGTGGGTCAGGCACTCGGGCGCGGCAAGCTGCGCCATGCCCGCTTCGTGGCTTTCAACGGCGTGGCCTGTGCGCTGGTGGCGGCATTCGTGATTGACGTGATTCTGGTCGTCGCCGGGCCGTTCGCGGTCTCGCTTTATACGAGCAACCCGGCCGTTCAGCATCTAGCGATCCAGCTGCTGGTGATCGCCACGCTCTATCAATTTTCGGATGCGCTGCAGGTGAGCATTGCCGGCGCGCTGCGCGGCTACAAGGACACCCGCATCATCATGGTGGTAACGCTGCTTTCGTACTGGGGCGTGGGCGTTGGACTGGGCAACCTGCTCGGGCGCGGCGTGAGCGGGGTATTCCAAGGCCTTGGCGTCTACGGCTACTGGATTGGCCTGATCGCCGGGCTGAGCGTGGCCGCGGCCCTGCTCGGCCGGCGCCTGCTGCATACCTCGCAGCTGAGTCGTTTTTCGGCCGCGGGGCCGTAACCGCCTCGTACGACATCTGGAGTGGGCCCATGAACCGAATCAACCCGAACAAGCTGCTGCACAGCAAGTGGACCGCGGCCGCGCCCGAAAACGGCGAAAAGCACTTCCTGGTGGTCGATCTGCTGCGCGACGACAACGATAACGTGGTTCAGGTCGTGCTCGAGGCGGTTCTTACCCGGCGTCGTATCACCCAGCCCTGGCGCAGGCTCAACAACGAGCAGACCTGGCGTTTCGGCTGGCAGTAGCGTCGTGTGTCGCCATACGCGTTGCCCGGCGGGGCCGAATGCCCGCATGATCGCCCCATGAACACGACAGAATTCCAGCGCCGCTACGGCCGGCGCATGGCCCCGCCGCCACGGCATCTTCTGCTGGGCGAACTGCTCACCCCGGTACGGCTGGCCCTGGACCCGGCTACCTACAAACGCCTGCCGCGCGATATCGACGGCGATGGCCACCCCGTTGTGCTGCTACCGGGGCTGGGTGCCGGGCCGGGCTCGATGGCATGGATTCGTCGGCACCTGCGCCGCTGCGGCTTTCGTACCTGGGACTGGGGCCAGGGCAAGAACCACGGCGATGTCGCCACGCTGGCGCCGCGCGTGGTCGAACGCCTGCGAACGCTGACCGAACGCCTGGAGGAACCGCTATCGCTGGTGGGCTGGAGCCTGGGTGGCTATATCGCCCGCGAGGTCACCCGCGAGCACCCGGAGCTCGTGCGCCGCGTGGTCACAATCGGCAGCCCGGTCGTGGGCGGGCCGAAATACACCAGCGTGAGCCACATCTACGAGCGCCGCGGCCTGTCGATGGACAGCTTGGAAACCGCCACGCTGGAACGCTATGCCACGCCGATCCAGCGCCCGGTCCGCGCGATCTACAGCGAGGCCGACGGCGTGGTGGCCTGGCAGGCCTGTATCGATCGCTCCAGCGACGATGTACGCCATATTCGCGTCACCGGCACGCATGTCGGCTTGGGTTTTTCGAAACAGGTGCTCGCAAAACTGCCCGCGCTTTTGAAAGACGACTAGCGCATCAGCATGCTGAGGGCGATGGCCGAGCGTTCGCCTCAGACCTTCACGTCCACGCTGTGGCCGGCCAGGCCCCGCCCCGACTCGACCAGAACCTGAGAGAGCTGGGTCTTGGCCACCTGCAGCAACGCCTGCGTACCGGCCACCCTCGAGCGTGCCGACTGAACGTCCGAGCTGTCGGCTGCCGCGCTGGCGGCAACGTCGCTCGACTCGCCCGCCTGCTGGGCATTGCTGCTCTGGGTCGCCTGAGTCTGTGCGACCTCGAGCGCCTGCATCTGCCAGCGCAACTGTTGTTCCAGCGCCTGGATCTGGGCTTGCAGACCGGCCACGCGGGACTTTTCTTCCACCTCGGCCGACTCGTCGGCGCTGGCCTTGGCCCGCGGTGGCGCCGTCGCAGGCTGGCCGCCCTGTTCCGACTGCGCCCGTGTATTGGCCGCCTGTGCCGATGAGGCAGGTGACGCGGCGTTGGCCGCACCGATCGCGAGCTCACTCATTGTTTTGCGCCTGACGGCACTGCTGATCCACAACGAGCTATCGACGGCAATAGCGATAACTTGAGTGCTTCATCGACTATTTTTTACGGGCGGCTTCACGGCTGTTTCGGCTAGAGAAAACGGCCCGTATCGGCCTCCAGCCCGTAGATATCGCGAAACGCCATGTAGGTCGTCATCCCCATGACGGCCAGAAAAAACAGCCCCGTCGCAAGTGCTGCGATACCGATCAACACGTACAGAAGCACCGCAACCAGGCCTGCCGTGAATGCGCCGACCATGCTGAAAAGCAGCAGGAACACGGCGACTGGAAGCACCGCAACTTCAAGGCCCACAAGGCCATACAGGGCAAACGCCCGCCAGTTGATCCAGACCCCGCGAAAGCTTTGTTTGAGCGCCTGTACCGGCCCGCTTTCACCAAAGAACACGAGCGCGGGCTGAAACCACACCGCGGAGAGATAGAAAAACGTTGCCAGCAAGAAAAACGTCACCATCACCGCCAGAAAACGCCCGCCCTGAGCGAATTCAACGGCGGATGCTGGCCCCGCCCCGGCCGATGCACCTGAATCGAACAGCGTGACCAGCAGGAAGAACACCACACCCGCCATGATCTGCAGGCCCACCTGGGCCGCCCCCGCGAGCAGCAGGGCCGTGGTGCGGTAGCGCAGCCCGATCAGCACATCGCCATAGGCGAAGGCATAGCCGTAGAGCACGCGATAAACCAGATACAAGAACCCGACGGAAAACACCGGCATGAGCAGGCCGTTAATCAAATCGCCGACATAGGGCAAGAAGCTGCAAACGACGGCGATAGCCAGACCGATGCCCATCAGCAGCAATACGGCAACGATCCAGCGTTCGGTATCAACCGACAACAGCTCGATACTTTCACGCCACCACTGCCAACCCCGGCGCGCACCGACCCGCTGCGCGGGCGTGATCCGGCATGCCGGCTCCAGCGACTCTTCCTGCATTCGTCTACCCCCAATCGGCCCCGGTCGACGAAACGATCACGCCGACAACCCCCGACCCGTTTTATATCAGAATCGGGCGCACGGCCGGGAAGCGCCTCTATTCGGACAGACCGGTCAGCAACGGCAGCAGCAGGGCGAACAGCTGGGCCTGCGACGACACCGCGCATTTCGCATAGAGCTGACGCCGGAAGACCTTCACCGTCTGGGCACTGATCCGCAACGCCCTGCCAATCGACTGCGAGGAATGCCCACGCAGGATATACAGGGCCACTTCGGCCTGACGTGGGCTCAGCTGCACATCGTGCTCGCGCGCCAGCGCGTGCTGCAGGCGCTGGCTCAGCGGTAGCGCCCGGGCGGGCGTGCCGAGGGTCGGCTGGTAGTCGCGCCAGTGGGTTTCCATCAAGGCGCTCAGCGTGGCTTCATCGCGTTTGAGGGCGTTGACCTCGCGCGGCAGAAAACGGGTGCCGCTGGAACGGTCCCGGCCCATGCAGGCGGTCAGCGTGATCAGCGGCGACAGGCGCGCGAAGATCGCGATTTCGTCGATGAGCGTGGTCTGACGGTAGTAGCTGCGGAAATACTCGCTGCGCCGGAATCGGTCGGGCGCGATATCGGCCAGGCGCTCGACGCCACTGGCCCGGCCCTGGCGGTGTTGCAGATAGAACGGATCGAGCAGATAGGCCCCTTCCAGATACTCGCTATCCATCGGTAGATAGACCACCGGATCCGTATATTCGCGATACAGGGCCTCGGGGCGCTGCTCGTCGCAGTAGGCAATCACGATCAGGTTGTCGAACGCGGCCAGCGTACGCAGCAGCGCGAGGAAACGGCTCATGAACTGCGGCGTGCCGAGCGCTCTTATCGCCTGGGCGGTGGCCGCTCGCGCTTGCTCATCACGCATGTGCGAACCGCGCCCGGCCGGCGCCGAAATACCCCCAAGGGGTTATATACGACGGTCGCGCCGCGCGGCTATCGTTTTTCCGGAACCTGGAATCGCGCTCTGGCGAACGGTGTCGACTACAGCACATCGCGCCTCGGGCCTGGTTTGGATTGGGGTTTTGCGCCAGGCGCAGCCCGGCCGGCGCCGCAAGCCGATGGCTTCGCTGCTGCGCCGCGTACGCGAGGATATTTGGCATGTCCGAAACCGATACGCAACTCGAACGCACGCTCACCCTCAAGGCCGTGGTGCTTTTCGGCCTGGCCTACATGACGCCGCTGATCGTGCTGGGCACCTTCGGCGTGGTCGCCGAAGCCACCCGCGGCGCCGTACCCACCGCCTATCTGCTGACCACCCTGGCGATGCTTTTCACCGCCTACAGCTACGGCATCATGTCGCGGCGCTTCCCGGCCTCGGGCTCGGCGTACACCTATGTCCGCAACGGCATCGACGATCGCGTGGGCTTCATGGTGGGCTGGGGCGTGCTGCTGGATTATTTCTTCCTGCCGATGGTCATCTGGCTGATCGGCGCCGCCTATCTGAACGCGCGCTTCCCGGAAGTCCCCAGCTGGGTGTTCCTGCTCGGCTTCATCGGCCTTACCACCGCCCTGAACGCCTACGGCATCAAACTCGCCGCCCGCGTGAACTCGCTGCTGATGGTGTTCCAGGTGCTGGTGGTTGCCTTTTTCGTGCTGCTGTCGCTACGCCATGTCTTCGCTGCCGACGGCGCCGAGGCGCTGCTGAGCACCACGCCCTTCTTCAACGATCAATCCAGCCTGTCGAGCATCGCCGCCGGGGCGGCCATCGCAGCCTATTCGTTTCTGGGCTTCGACGCGGTCACCACGCTCACCGAAGAAACCATCGCGCCGCGCCGCAACATACCGCGCGCCATCATGCTCACCGCGCTCATCGGCGGCGGCATTTATGTGGGCGTGGGCTATACCACCCAGCTGGTGCACCCGGGCGCGGTCTTCAACGACGCCGACTCGGCCGCCTTCGAAATCGCCCGCACGATCGGCGCCGACCTGTTCGGCGCGATCTTTCTGGCCGGCATGGTGCTGGCCCAGTTCACCTCGGGCATCGCTGCCCAGGCCAGCGCATCGCGACTGCTCTACGCCATGGGCCGCGACGCCGTGCTGCCGCGCCGGCTGTTCGGCAAGCTGCACCCGAACTTCCATACCCCGGTGTTCAATATCGTACTCACCGGTGCCATCGGCATTGTGGCGGTGTTCCTGGACGTGCTCTCGGCGGCCTCGTTCATCAATTTCGGGGCCTTTATTGCCTTCACCATGGTCAATGTGTCGGTGCTGTTCATGTACCGACGCGATCGCCCCACCCGCGATCGCTACGGCGTGATTCGTGGCCTGATCATTCCCGGCATCGGTGCCCTGGTGAACCTCGTACTGCTCACCCAACTCGACAGCCATGCGGTGGTGCTGGGACTGATCTGGCTGGCGCTGGGTCTCGCACAGTTGACCTATCTGACCCGCGGCTTCACCCGTGAGCCGCCGCAGGTCCAATTCGACGACGCAGAATAGCCCGCAGCGGAGCGACTGATGACGCGTTTTCTACCCGTGCTGGCCATCCAGGCGCCGGCCCAGGCCGCCCTGGCCAGCGACGACTACGACACCTTCGAGCAGGCACTGGCCGTCGAGCTGAGCGACTTCGGCCCCAATTTCGGCCCCGAGGCCGAGGCGACGCCGCGCCTGGTCTGCTACCCGGAAATGCATCTGTGCCCGAACGCCGGCACGCCCACGCAACGCCGCGCTCAGCTCGAGGCCGCGGCGGAGCCCATTGACGGCCCGCGCATGCGCGCGCTCGCCGATATCGCCCGCCGCCACCATATCTGGCTGCAGCCGGGCAGCCTGTGCGAACGCGGCGAGGACGGCCATCTCTACAACACCGCGCCGGTGTTCTCGCCGGCCGGCGAATGCGTGGCCGCCTATCGCAAGTGTTTTCCGTGGCGCCCGTTCGAGCCGTATCACCCCGGCTCGGCGTTCACCGTGTTCGATGTGCCCGGCGTCGGCCGCATCGGCCTGGCGATCTGCTACGACATCTGGTTTCCCGAAGTCTGTCGCCAGCTGGCCTGGATGGGGGCCGAGGTCATCATCAATCCGGTGGCCACCACGACCAGCGATCGTGCCCAGGAACAGGTCCTCATCCGCGCCAACGCCATCTTCAACCAGGTGTTCGTCGTCAGCGTCAATGCCAGCGCCCCTTCGGGCGTGGGCGAGAGTGCGATCATCGACCCGGAAGGCCGGGTGCGTTCGCAGCTCAGCGGCGCCAACGCCGGCACGCTCACCGACGTACTGAATCTGGACGAGGTCACGCGCGTTCGCCAATTCGGCACCGCCGGACTCAATCGGCTGTGGTCGCAGTGGCGCGAAGACGATCCGCCGCTCGAGCTGCCCGTCTACGAAGGCCGGCTGGACCCAAGCCGATGGGCTGGCCAGCCGGCGCGCGTGGAAACACCCCGACCACCGCGACGGTGATCGGAGGCGCCCCGGCCTGTCTGTTTCAGGCGGACACGATGGCCTCGGTCGTCGTCACCCGGGCAAAGATATCCGACAGGATCGCCATTTCCGCACGGTGAAGCTCGGCGGCAGCGATCGCGCCGCGACCGTCGGTGGCCGGCAGATCACGGGTGGTGACGGCATCCTCGGCGATCGTGACCGGGTAGCCGAGTTCGTGGCCCGCCCGCGCGGTGGTGGATATACAGACGTGGCTCATGAAACCGGCGAGCACGAGCTGCTGGATACCGGCGGCCTGCAAGCGGTCCTGCAGATCGGTACCGCCGAACGCGTTCGGCACATGCTTGACGATCACCGGCTCGTCGTCGGCCGCCGCCACCTCCGACATGATCGACACATATCGCCCCTCCGGGTCGAATACCGGCCCACCCGGCGCACCGTGGTGCACGAAGTGGATGATCGTGCCGCCGTTGTCGCGCCAGTGGGTGATCAGCCGGGCGACGTTATCCAGCGCCGGTGCCAGGCCCGACAGCGACAGGGCGCCGTCGCGATATTCTTCCTGGGCATCGATCACGATCAGGGCAGCGTTTTTCGGCGTGCCGAGGGGCAGCTCCGCGCCAGCGATCTGGAGCATGGTTTGTGCAGACATCATGTTTCTCCTGAATGGGGTGTGCACAGCATGCGCCTGCTAATTTGCAATTAAAATCGGAGAGTTTGCAGTCCTAATCTGCATAAACGCAGATCCACCATAGACCGAAAGCCAATATGAGCACGCTCGACTGGGAAGGCCTCAAGACCTTTGCGCTGGTATGCCGCGGCGGCACCATGAGCGCAGCCGCACGCGAACTCGGGGTCAACCAGACCACCGTGGCACGGCGCCTGCAGCGCCTCGAACAACAGCTGGGCCAGCCGTTACTGCGTCGGGACGGCCCCAACCTCCGGGCCACCGCCCATGCCGAAGCGTTGCTGGAAACCGCCCGTGCCATGGAAGACCGCCTCGCGGCCACGCTGACCGATGTACACACCCGGCCCGGCCGCCAGCCCGTATCCGGCCTGGTGCGCATAACCGGCGTAGACGGCGTGCTCGAACACGCCGTGGCACCGCGGATCAACACGTTGCTGACTCGGCATCCGGGGCTGCGCATCGACCTGATCGGCGGCAACCGCAACCTGCGTGTTGCCCAGCGCGAGGCCGATATCGCCCTGCGTCTGGCACGGCCGGCCGGCACCACCCTCGATGCCCGCCGCCTGGGCGACCTGGCCTACGGCATTTATGCCGCCGATGCGAAGGCCGATCCGCACCGGGCGCCGTGGGTCGATCTGGACGAAGCCTTTATCGACAAGCCGGAACAACAATGGCTGGCCGAGCGGTTCCCGGAGCGGCGCACCCTGCTGCGCGCCAACCGCGGCGGCATTATTGGCGAACTGGCCCTGGCAACCGGCGCCTGCTGTCTCATGCCACGCTGCATCGGCGATCGCACGCGCGGACTGGCCGCGCTTGATACCGAGGCCACCGGCCGCGAGCTCTGGCTGGTACGCCATCAGGACATGGCGCATCTGCCGCGCCTGCGGGTGGTGGCCGACTGGCTCGCCGACACGCTCTGCGATGGCCGCTGGGTGGTGCCGGCGCACTGAAAACGATTTCACGCCTGCACCGGATGGCGCGTGCCCGCCTCGTGGTTGCCGACGCACGCCACACCTCTCATGCCTACGGGACGATCCGGGCCGTTTTCATCCCCTGCCGGGCCCACCCCAGCAGCCCGGCTTACGGCAGGAGATACCATTCTTAAAAACTGCATTCAACACGCATTTTCTCTTCGAATGTCGAGCTAAAACCGATGTCTTGCCACCGGCAATTCAGCGACGAAAAGCAGAAGCGCTCTTCCTGCTTGTATCTAGCGCTCAAAGCCTCCTGCTCTGCTCTGAAAGGGGTTACCCGCCCAACCCCTAATTAAAGGCGCGGACTGATCCACCTGCGCCAATTTCGTCGTTTTATTGCAAATTTATGACAATGCCAACCATGCACAGCCTCTAAAACGCAGTTTTAAAGTTTGCCCCCGCCGTGTCGTTACTTTGGGAAAGACCCGGCGCATCGGCCTCAAGGCAAGCCGGATCCGATGACATCAGCATTCGTCTCATATTCGGGCCTTGCCGCATGAAACATTTCTCCTCGATCAAGCACTTCGTTGTACTGGCCGCCGGCGCCTGCATCCTGAGCGTGGTCGCTGCGCTGCTGATCTACAACTACGTGGCCACCACGCGTACCGGCGAGTTCGTGGAACAACATACCGGCGACCTGCTCGAGGGGGCCATCGACGAACGCCTGACTTCGTTGGCCGACGCCCAGGGCGAGCAGATCAACCGCAAGCTGGAACAGGCACTGGGCATCGCCCGTGATCTTGCCGCGGCAAGCGAGCTCGCGGCCGCCCCCGGCTCGCAGGACACGGCTTTCGAGTTCGGCCGGCCGGAGCTGTCGGCGCTGGTCCAACAGGCCGTGGCCAAGAACGACTTCCTGCTGGATGCCTTCATCGGCTGGGAGCCGAATGCCTTCGGCAGCGACGACGCCTATGTCGTACCCGAGAACAATACGCAGAGCTACGACGGCAGCGGCCGTTTCCGGCCGTGGGCATTCAAGAACGACCAGGGCGTGGCTGAAGTATCGGCTCTCGACATCACCGGCATGGAAAACCCGAAGATGCTGGAGTCCGGCATCCGGCGCGGCGAATACTATCTGTGCTCGAAGGAAACCGGACAGACCTGCGTGGTGGACCCGGCCATCTACGACTACAGCGGCAAGAGCGTGATGGTGGCGACCTTCAGCGTGCCGATCGTGGTCGATGGCGCGTTCAAGGGCGTGGCCGGCACCGATGTGTCGGTGGACTTCATCCAGACCCTGCTCACCCAGGCCAACCAGGGCCTCTATGAAGGCGCCGGGCGCATGGCCCTGGTTGCGCCGCTGGGTCGGCTGGTGGCCTACACCGGCGATGCCGCCCGACTTGGCCAACCCGCGGCCAGCGTCCTGGGCGAGGCAGGCCTCGAACAACTGGCCCAGGCCCGACAGAGCGGCCAGGCGCTCAGCGCCCGCTCGGCCAACGGCGAGATGATCGAATTCTATCGCCCGATCCAGATCGGCAACACCGACATGGTCTGGACGCTTGTCATGGAACTGCCGGTGGCGGCGGTCATGGCCGACCTGAACGTGCTGCAGGCCGACCTCGCCGAGCAGCGCACCACCGACACCTTCGGCATGATCCTCGTCAGTGCGCTGGTCGCCGTGCTCGGCCTGATCCTCATCTGGATGGTGGGCCGAAGCATTGCCCGACCGTTGAGTCAGCTCGCCGACCGCATGCGCGAAATCGCCAGCGGCGATGGCGATCTCACCCAGCGGCTGCCGGTGGCCGGGCGCAACGAGTTGGCCTCCGTGGCGACCCAGTTCAACGCCTTCGTCGACAAGATCGACCACGTGATGATCGACGTGCGCGACAGCAGCGAGAACGTGAAACTCGCCTCGGGGGAAATCTCCACCGGCAGCATGGATCTATCCCGCCGCACCGAGAACACGGCCGCCAACCTGGAGCAGTCGGCGGCGGCCATGGAAGAGCTCACCAGCACCGTTGCCAACTCGGCCGAATCCTCGCGCCATGCAGCGCGCCTGTCATCCGAGGCGGCCCAGGCCGCGGACGAAGGCAGCCAGTCGATGGCCGCCGTGGTCGATACCATGCGCGACATCAGCGGCTCGGCCCGCGAAATCGAAAAGATCATCGCGGTCATCGATTCCATCGCCTTCCAGACCAACCTGCTCGCCCTGAATGCCTCGGTGGAAGCCGCCCGCGCCGGCGAACAGGGCCGCGGCTTTGCCGTTGTCGCCCAGGAAGTACGCAACCTCGCCAATCGCAGCACCCAGGCCGCAGGCGAGATCAAGACGCTGATCAATACGTCGGTGGAAAAAACCACCAACGGCGAAGCCCTGGTCGAACAGGCCGGCGAACGAATCAAGTCCATCGTCGAGCAGGTCAATCGCGTGAACGGGCTCATCGGCGAGATCACCACCGCTGCCGAAGAACAGAACACAGCCATTCTCGAGGTCAATCAGGCTGTTTCCCAACTCGACGAAATGACCCAGCAGAACGCTGCCCTCGTGGAAGAATCCGCGGCCGCCTCCGATTCGCTCAGCCAGGAAGCCACCCGGCTGGCGCGCATCATCGGCGCGTTCAAGCTCAGCCAGCGACACGCCCAGGCCACCTCCCCAGGCCTGGCCCCAGGCGAAAACCCTGCAAGCGAGCACTGGGGCGATGCCGCAGACGCCCGCTCCACCCCGGCCTACGGCATCTGATCTTCGCCGCGTCGACGCAGGCGCGCCGACCGCGCCACGGCCAGGCACCCGGGCAGGCACGTTCTTCGGCTTGCCCTTCCCGAGGGCCCCGCGAAGGGCGAAACCTTTACGGCCATCCGCATGCCGCCAGGCACATGCCCGCCCGGGTGCACGCCAACCCTGCCGCGCTGTCTTTTGCAATCGGGCAAGCGCTGCAATACCTGAAGCCGATAACGGCTCACACGTCGAGTCCGGCGCGCGGCCGGTTCGACAGTTGAACGGCAATCGATTCTAAAAAACGTCATATCGCTACCGCAGTATGGAGCCATACAACGCCGCACCATGCAGCGCGGCAACTGACCGATCGGTAATGGCGCATATTTTGCGTATATAACTTCATGTGACATGAAATGATCGCCCGCCAGCGATCACGCACCCGAACACACGATTCGTTTATCGGTAATAGGGAGTTGACCATGGAGATGAACCTGCTTAGCGATTGGCCCGCCCCGGCCGGCCCTGCCCGGCTGTTCTTTGCCAGCGCGGGCGCCCGCCGTGCCCACGCCCGCGCCCCCGAAAAGGGCGTGCCGCCATCAGAAATTCAGCGGGCGGCACTGGATTCCAGCCGTGAGACCTCGGCCTATATGCAGGGTAACGCGGTGCGCATTCTGGGCATTGCGTTCAAGGTGTTCGACCACTACGACGATACAGCCTTCAAGAAAGCCTGCGAAGCGCATCTACGGCGCCACGACGTCTATCACACCGGCTTTCAATATCGCGACGGCGACTGGACCAGCCGCACCGTCGAACCGCAGGACATCGAACTCAGCGCCGAGTCGGTGGATCTGGCGACACCGGGCAGCGGCGGGGCCGATTTCGCATCGGTGATCGATGCACGCCAGCCGCGCATTCCGGAATGGGATCTGTTCTCTTTCAGTGCGCTGGGTATCGAAAACGCCGGCGCCGATACCGCCAACCCGGAGTTCACCGTCGCCGTCTGCCTCGATCATCTGCTGACCGACGGGTTCTCGGTGTTCATGATTTTCGAAGAGCTCATGATGTTCTACGAAGCATTCCGGGCCGGGCGCGACCCGTTCGATCAACTACCCGAAAGCGCGTCGCATGCCGACTATGCCCGGCGTGATACCGCCTACTGCGCGAGCTTGACGCCCGATTCGCCCCAGGTAATGGAATGGGAACGCTTCAAGGCGCTGCACGGCGGCGCCCTGCCGGACTTCTGCTTCGCCAGCGGGCTCAATGGCCCGGAGGATTTTGCCCCGGGACGCATGACCACCATTCCGGATTTTCTGTCGGTGGCCGAATCCGAGGCCTTCGAGGCGGCCTGTGCCGAGGCAGGCGGCTCACTCAGTGCCGGCTTTACCGCCGTGGCCGCGCTGATCGACCGGCTCGTGCGCGATAGCGCCCGCTTTACCATCTGTACCCCGCGCTCGACCCGTGTTTCCGAGGCCGAGCACTACAGCATGGGCTGGTTCGCGCATCCGGTGCCGCTGGAATTCGCGATCGCCGACACCTTTGCCGAAACCGTGACCGCCGCGCGCAAGGCCAACAAGGCCGTTCGCTTCATGATCGGCGTCCCGGTCTACCCGGCCCAGAAGGTGATCGACCCCACGCTTTCGAGCATGCCGCCGGAAATGACCAGCCTGTCGTTCATCGACACGCGGCTGATCCCCACCTTCCGTGATCTGTCGGCCCACGCCTTTACCGTGATCGGCACGCGGCGCAACGCCAAATCGGTGCATTACTGGGTCAATCGGGTCGGGCACGGCACGAACCTGAACTTCATGCATCCCGACACCCCGGAGATGACCGCCGGCCTGACGGCGTTTGCCGGACTGTTCCGGGCCATCGTCGACGAAGTGATTGCCCACGGCGACTGCAACATCGCCCAGGAGCGCAGCCGCTGGCAGGCAATCATCGACCGTTACGAGGCGGCGCCGGCCCCGACCGTTCGCGCGGCCTGAACCGTTACGCGAGCCCGCCGCCCGGCGGGCTCGTCCCTGGCTCCTGTCGACCCGCGCATGCCGGCCGCGCGGCGGTTTTGCCGCCTGTTACAACGCATGCCCAAGCCGAAACGCCTGTTAGCCAACCTGCCAGCCGTTCGCATCCCGCCGGATCAGCGCTCGTGAGTCGTCATCGATGCGGAACAGATGCAACCAGCCATTCGCCACCAGATCGTGCACCGTGGGTTCGGTTTCCAGTATCTGGTCGATGGCGTGGGCGGGGGCCGCCAGACACACGCTCAGGCGCAACGGCTCGTGCATGAGCTTTTCTCCGTCGTGCAGGGATTGCCAGGGCAGCCCAATACGCAGATCCCCGCCGTTGCCCTCGATCACGCCCAAATGGCCGCCCACCACGTTGTGCAGCGCCTTGTTGCCGCTGCCGTAGCAGTGGTTGTCCACCACCGAGGCGTAGTACTGCATGTTGATCCAGTGGGCCACCACCATGGGGGCGGTCATGATCTGCCGCAGCGTCTGAAAATCCTTGTCCTGCGTCCAGTCGTAGTTGTGTAGAAACACGCGACCGGCCAGATCGCGTCCCCGGGTCCAGTGGCCGGGGGCGGCGATGAAGGCGGCATTGTTGGCCAGGCCCCATTCCGGGCGCACCTGGCCCCAATCGCGGGCACGCCGCCGCATGGCCTTGTGCAAGGCGGCCGGTTTTTCCTTCAGCGCCGCCAGGCCCAGGCTTGTCGCCCGTTCGGCACGCGCTCGCGCGCCCGCGGTCGCCAGCGTCTTGTGCAACGCGTCGAGTCGCGGCCGCAGCGTGTCCGGCACGTCATCGGTATCGAACAGCGCAATCTCTTCGGTGGTGGTGTTGTGCAATGCCGCCATGAACCATGTGCCTTCCGGCACGTGGATATCGTGCGCGCGCAGGCTTTCGCGTACCGCCGGGTCGTTGAGCAGGCGCGCCAGAACGCGCGCGTTGACCTCGCCGGTCTGGCCACAACAGGCGCCGCAGTCCAGGCCTGCCGCATGTGGATTATTGGCGCTCTGACTGCCGTGCCCGGTGAGCAGCACCAACGACGCGAAGTCGGTGGTCAGGCCCATCGCGGTCAGGATGCCGGCGGCCAGCTCGGCGGCCTTCTCCGGCGCCAGGCCATTGAGCGCAGGGCGCAGGCTGTCGCGCTCGCGACGCCCCAGACCCGCCTTGTCCGGGTTCTCCGTGTCACCCAGACCGAGGGTGCGGCGTATCAGCTTACCGGCATAGAACGGCCCCAGTGTTTCCACCAGCGTGAAGATCGAGGTGGGCGCGTATTCGAATTGTTTCCAGTGTGCAGCCGCGGTCAGGCGCTCCCGCCGGTGTTCAGCTGCCGCGGCCGGGGCCGAGCCGTCATCCGTGGCTTCCAGCGCCGGCGCCAGCAGGCCCGGCAGCTGGGCGCGCGCCGCGTCGGTACCGAGGGGCCGGTACTGGATGGGCAGGCCGAAAAAGCCGGCAAAGCCGCGTGTTTCGAACGCGGGGTCGGTATTTTCCAGTGCCCTGCGGATCACCTCGGAACGCACATCGATACAGAATATGGCCTGTACGCTCGGCGCAGCGGGGGCCGGGGCGGGTTGCTGCAACAGCTCTTCGAGCTGTGCCTGATAGGCGAGCTCGCTGGCGTATTGCCATATCCATAGCGCTTCGAAGTGGGCCTGCAGCGTTTGCTCATGCGAGGGCAAGGCCTGCCAACGCTCGAGCCAGTCTGCGTGCCGGCTGTCCGGCCCGCGCTCGCCGTCGTCCAGCAGCCACTCCCAGGCCAGCCGAATCGCCAGCAGGTCGACGATGCAGCTATCGTCGCTGCCCGCTTGCCGGGCCCGCCAGCGCAGGCCCGCACACCAGCTCGCCCAGCCGTTGATATCCAGCAGCAGGGCCAGCAAATACGCCGGTAGGCGTTCACGCGGTATCCCCAGCTCGGCGAGCGCTTTCGTAAACAGCGTACCGGCATCCTCGGGCAGTGCCCGCGCACTCTCGCGCAAACGGCCGTTGTCACGGCGGCCGGGGCCGGCGTGCGATAGCAAGTCGGCCCGCCACGCGGCAAACAGCCCCTGCTCGCGCTCAAGGCCCCACTCCGCCTCGGCATCGTCAAAGAACGCCGCACAGAAACCGCTGATCTGATCACGTACCTGGTCGGGCCAGCTTTGAGCCGGCTCGGGCGCGGCGTGCGCTGCCGCCACCCGGGCCAGGGTGGGTAGCGCGGCCGGCTGGATGGCCGGCTCGTCCAGCACTTCGACCAGGCGGTCGGGGTCGCCGCTGGCGCCGGTGGCCTTAAGGGCACGCTCCAGATGGCCCCGCCCGATGCGCCCGGACTGCCAGTGCTCGCGATAGTAGGCCGGCGGCATGAGCAGCGTGGTACCGCTAAGCGCCGCCAGTCGCGCGGCAACCTGCGACACGGGGCGATCGCGATGGCTCCAGTACGGATTCACCGCAATGAAACTGTCGAGAGGCCAGATCGGTGCGATGGCATCGCAGGCGGCCTCGACCATCGGCCCGATCGTGGCGTCGGCGTAATCGGCGCTGTCGTTCATTATGTACGCTCCTGTTCCTGGAACACCGGCGTGGCCGGCTGGCGCGCGCCGGACAAGGGGCGGCGCAGCCCGGGCAGACTGTCGATGAACTCATCCACATACAGCCCCTCGGCCAGCGCCTGCTGCAGGCGACGGCTACGAAGGCCCGAACGCAGCCAGCCCTGGAATAACAGCATGGCCACGAACAGGGCCGTCAGCCAGGCTATCTGGCCCGTGGTCGGCTCATGCTCGAGCAGCGGGGCCATGAGCGGCTCGAAAATCAGATGCCAAAGCACCGCCAGACCAACGACCATCGCCGTGGTCATCCCCGTGTGTAGCGCAGCGCGACCAAAGCGCGGACGCATGCCGGTCAGCAACGGTGCCAGCGCAATCAGGCCGATCAATGCGAAGACGGCCCCGCTGCCGTGAAGCCGGCCCAGACCGTGAAGAACCGGCACCAGCAGCGCGGCCGCCAGCAGCAGGCCCACCAGCACCGGCGACATTGCGCCCGATGTGCTGGGAAACAGCTGCGCGCTGCGCGCCCGTGTTACTCGGTCGCCGGCATTGAGAAAGGCAAAGGCCTTGTAGAGCGAATGGCCGATCAGATGCAGCAGCGCGAGATGCCAGGCACCCAGCGCGCACTCGACCAGCATGAAGCCCATCTGTGCGCAGGTGGACCAGGCCAGACGAACCTTGATATTCGACTGCGCGATCATCGCCACCGCAGCGATCGCTGTCGTCAGCCCGCCGGCGATTAACAGCAGCCACTGGGCAGCGAGAGACTGGTTGATCAGCCAGAACACCTTCAGCAGCACCAGACCGCCCAGATTGAGCACACCAGCATGCAACAGCGCTGAAACCGGCGTCGGCGCTTCCATCACCTGTAGCACCCAGCCGTGCAACGGCATCAGCCCACAGCGAATGATCGCCGTGATCGCCAACAGCAGCGCGGCCATGCTAAGCCCGGTCGACATGGGCACGTCCGCCGTCTGGGTCGACAGCGTCACCAACGATAGCGAACCGGTTTCCCTTGCGATCAACACCACCGACACCAGCGCGGTTACGTCGGCCAGCCGGGCGCTGACAAAATGCTTGTGGGCCGCACGCATGGCGCCGGGGCGCGTCGGATACAGTGTCAACAACCGCTGCAGGCCAAGACCCGTGGCGCTCCAGGCCAGCGCCAGGACCGCCAGATTGTCGGTCACGCTCACCAAAGCGGCCCCGGCCAGCGTAATGAGCACACCGGACATAAAGCGTTGCTGACAGGATTCACCGGCCAGGTAGGGCGCGGCGAATCTCAGGATGACCCAGCCCAGGAAGGCAATCAGCAACAGTGCGGCCATGCCGGCGATCTGCAAAGCGGCCGGCGGCGAGCCAGCGACCCCCCGCAGGACTGCGACGGCCAGCGCGATCAGCATGGCAGCCCCCGACGCCGCGCGCGCCAGCTGCCAGGCCGGTTCCGGTCTATGCAGCAGCATGCTCGCCAGACCGGCGACCAGATACAGGGCGGGGACGCTGCATGCGAGCGCGGACAGGCTCAACCCGTCCATAACCGTTTCCATAGACCTTTCCTTGCGACTGACCCTCATGATTCTCGCGGACACTGAAGGTTCGGTAAAATAGAAAATAAAGATCGAAACATTCTGATAATCCGAACGGTCATGGCACGACTCAACTACAACCAGCTCTACTACTTCTGGGCCGTGGCCCGAGAACAGCACCTCACCCGGGCCGCCGAGCGTCTGCATGTGTCGCAGTCGTCGCTGTCTGCACAAATCAAGCAACTCGAAGCACAGCTCGGGCAAGCGCTATTCGCGCGCGAAGGGCGCGGCCTGGTTCTGACCGAGGCCGGGCACCTGGCCATGAACTATGCCGAGGCCATCTTCCGGACCGGCAGCGAGATGCAGGCCATGCTGCGTGACGGCCAGACCAGCCAGCGCCGAGCGCTGCGCCTGGGCAGCCTGGCCACCTTGTCGCGCAACTTTCAGGAAAACCTCATCCAGCCGTTGATGGGCAAGACGGACGTGGAGCTGGTGCTGCAATCGGGCACGCTGGAGGAACTCACAAGACGCCTCTACGTACACGATCTGGACGCCATTCTCTCCAACAAGCCGGTTCAGCGAGATAGCCGCAACAAGGTGCGTTGCCGACGCATCGCCCGACAGCCGGTCAGCGTCATCGGCCCGCCACTGCCGCAGGGCCAGCATTTCGATTTCCCGGCCGATCTGAATCAGTGCCCGGTAGTGGTGCCCGGGCCCAGCAGCAGTATTCGCACCGGCTTCGATCTGCTCTGTGAAAGACTCCAATGCCAGCCGGATATCATCGCCGAGGTGGACGACATGGCCATGATGCGCCTGCTCGCCCGCGATACGGGCGCGATTGCGGTGCTGCCGCCCGTCGTGGTGCGTGATGAGCTCAAGAACGAAACGCTGCAGGAGTACGGCGCCCTGCCCGGGCTGTTCGAGGACTTCTATATCATCTCGGCCGAGCGGCGCTTCCAGAACCCGCTGCTTGAAGAGTTGATGTCGCGACCGGCCGAAGAGATCCTCCCGCAGGAGTGATGCGGTCGCCGCACAGCCGCCGGCGGCTTTCATGCCATGATGCACACGGCCGGCCCGATCTGCCGGCGCTGCTGGGAGAGATCGCCATGCATCATCGATCNAATCACGCCTGTATTCTGAGCCGGNTTTTGATTATCGCCGCGCTCGGCCTGCTGGCCGGCTGTGCNAATATGGGCAACCGNGCGGCCACCGCNCAGCTCGATGCGTTCATGCAACAGGAACGCGCCTGGGCCGGGCTGACCAGTCATACCGCCACCCTGCCCGACGGGCGCCAGATTCCGTATTCCGAGGGCGGCCCCGCCAACGCCCCCACACTGATCCTGCTGCACGGCTACACCGGCGATCGCAACCACTGGAACGAAGTCGCCCGCGATCTCACCGACCGCTGGCACGTCATCATTCCGGATCTGCCCGGCCACGGCGGCACGCTGCTGGCCGAGGACGCCTCGGCGGACGGCATGGCCCATACCCTGGGCAGTTTTGCCGATACCATCGGCGCCCAGCGCTATGTGCTGGTCGGGCACTCCATGGGCGGCGGGGTAGCCGCGCTCTGGGCCATGGGCCGGGCGCAGCAGGTGCGCGGCCTGGTGCTTATCGACAACGCCGGCGTCTATGCCGACAATCCCTCGCCGGTCATGCAGGCCATCGCCCAGGGCGACAATCCGCTCGCCATCGAAACAACGGCCGACTACCAGCGCCTGCTCGACGTCGCCATGGCCAAACCGCCGTTCATCCCCGACAGCATCCAACAGGCGCTGGCCACACGGGCCGTGGCCCACCGGGCCGATTACAAGCGGGTACTCGACAGCCTGCTCAACACCCAGACCCACCTGCCGCCCAGCACCTTCCATATGGTGCTGCACTCGCTGCGCATGCCCACGCTCGTAATCTGGGGCCGCAAGGACGCCATCTTCGATGTACGTGTCACCCAGGAACTGGCAGACAACCTGCCCAACGCCACGGTCACCATCTTCGACGACGTCGGCCATACGCCGATCCGAGAAGCACCGCGGCGCACGGCTGTGGCGATCGATGCGTTTGTGGATGGGCTGGTCGATTGATTACGCAGTCGACGTGTCGAAGGAGCCGGCGCGAATTGCAAGAGCCGGGGCGGCGCTTTAGGTCTTGGTCGATAGAGCGTCGTGCCCGACGCAATACCTAAGCGGCGATCCTCGCGGCGTTTCGGAGTTAAGTATTCCCCGGATCTGCCACCGGATATGCGGCATCACTATTCGTGCGGCGATTTTCTGGCCATGCAGCAGCAGTCATTTCATCATTGCCCAGCATCAGACAGTGATCTTAACGAGATCGTCCAACGCCCTATCGATCGTCGGGTAGTCGAACCGGTAACCCGATTCCAGCGTTCTCTTGGGCTTTACGTTCTGCCCTTCCAGGAGAATGGACGCACGCTCGGCGCCCACCACGCGTTTGATCAGCCACCGTGGCGCCGCCCATACCACGGGCCGCTTGAGATGCCTCGCGAAGGCATGGGTGAACTCGTGATTGGAAACAATGCCCGGCGCGACGGCGTTGTAGCGGCCGTGCAGCTGAGGGTGGTCGATCACATGCAGCAGAATGCCCACCATGTCATCGATATGGATCCAGGGGAACGGCTGCCTGCCATGGCCGATGGTCGCCCCCATGCCCAGACAGAAGGGCAGTCGTATGATGGGCAGAAAGCCCCGAGCGCGGCCGATTCGCCATAGCTTGCCGATATAGGACTTGCGCTCCACGGCGCCGAGCACCACGCCGATCCTCACCTGCACATGCCGTGTACGGCTCGTGTCGATACCTTCGGCAGCACGTTCCCACTGGCTGACCAGCTCGGCCGGAAAGTCGATGCCCATCGGCTCGGAGTCTTCCGTTAACTCGGGATAGGCCTGCTCACCGTCGAGCTCGGCCGTGCCGTAGAAGCATTTGCCGGCGGTGGATACGAACACGTCGGGCGGCGACGCCATGCGGTTGATCGCCGCGACCAGGGCTTCAGTTGTTTCAACGCGCGAGGCCAGCACCTCATCCCGATACGCCGGTGTCCAGCGGCGGGTAAGGTCGAGAATATGCTTGCCGGCCAGATTAACGACGGCGTCACATACGGGAAACGGCTCATCCTTCACCTGCGCCCAGGTAATTCGCCCCTCGCCAGCAAAGCGCGAAATCAGCGTCACGCGATCGCCCCGCTCGCGAAGCCGCTCCGCAAGGGCGTTACCAATGAACCCGCTGCCACCACCTATAACGACATGCATAGTGCTTCTACCGGCGTCATGCCGCTCCCCGCCCTTCGCCTACTATTCACGAAATTTCGTGGGCCGCGCGGCGAGAAAGATTCGTCACTATAAGCGCTATCAGCCCGACCTGAACTAGGTTATTAACGAAAATTATAAGAAGAAAATGAAAAATCCAAATAACGTCGTGTTCGGAAAAGCCAAGTATAGAAAAAAGAGAGGTTAGAACCAGGTTCACAATTACAAAAAAATAGAAAAAGAAAAACACTTCTAAATTCCCAACTCTCGCGTACTGCGCAAAAACGCTTGACCCGGCTAAGGAAAATAAAACAGTAATGATTGCAGCTAAAAAACCTAGCGATGTAAACGCGAAGCTAGCGATCAGGCTAGCCAACTCCTCGCGGTTAGATAGAAGCGCTAGTGAAATCGATGAATCATATTGCACCAATAGGCGATAGCCTGCGTAGCTAACGGGGCCAGGCAGAAGCGTCAGAAAGCTTAGCAAGTACTTTAGGGCTCGCTTTCTTGATTTTTTCATTTTTAAAATGCTCTATAACTTTGTCTTTAAGAACAGCATTCTCTTTCTTTTTTTTGCGAATTTCCGACCTTAGAGACTCAGCCTTCGTCGGATCGATTTGGTCAGAGACGATACCTTTTCCAGCGAGGTACATATCGACAAGCTGAGCGCCGTTTTCGTCCTTTGCCTTAATTATCATTTTCTCTAAGCCCTTATCCGGCACTTTTTCTAGTAGCCGACCCGACGCTTCTTTAATATCTTTTTTACGTCGAGGCTTTAAAACCAGCTCTAGAGAATCGACATCTTCGAACTCTTCCACGCTGCCGCCGATCACGCTACGCAAATCGTCGAAGAAGCTACTCTCTTTATTAATCTGAACTGATGATCGCCCGACGACAGACATAGATAATACTTCTTCGCGTGTTGACTGTTTGAGCAGCGGCATGAGCCTGAACCGAAAACCAGATATACCCAGAATATCCAGAAGATCGTTCATAAAATTCGCAAAAGCGCTCGATTTTGGAGCCATAATCGTCGAAGCAAATCCGAGGTCTCCATCATCAACGATGAGATAAGATGCAAACCCTAAATGCTCGCCTGCTCGCAACATAGCCCCGATTTCAGACACACTAAAATCTTGAGATTGAATTTTCTTAACGATATCGCTGTCTCGAGTTATGACAAAAAGGTAAAACCCGCGAGACTCCTTTAACAAAAATAGCTTTTCCCCTCCGTGCGTAAAGCTATTTTTTTGTTTTTTGTTATCCCATTGTACAAAATTATCCAATAAGGGCCTTAGATCAAAGGCATATTTTTGCCCGTCTTTTAGACGCTCAAACGCATAACCAAAATAGGAAACTTTCATACTACTCTCTTTAGTTTTTTTGATTTCATCGGGATAAACAAGGCAAATCTAACCTTTCATACCCCCTTGTTCTGCGCATAAATTTGTAACCGTGACGCTGCGCGATCTTGCTCACTAGACACCGCCCCCCGCCGCGTCAAACCGTGTCAAACCGCGTCAGTTACTGCCTCCCTCGCCGACACCGCAAGAATCCGGCATCGGTAACATTGCTCGACCCTGCGGAACATTGTTCCTCTAAACAACGCGCCGCAACGGTGATCCGTTGCGGCGGGCTGTTGATTAGTCGCTGCAGGGCAGCCTGATCGAAGCTGCCCACTGCGCGGCCGACCGCGCTGGCGGGGTCGGCCTGTGCAGCCGTGGTGGCGCCGGCGAGTAACGCCAGCGCGGTAAGCAGTCGATAGTTCATGATCCCCCTCGTCTCACGCGGCGACTTGCCGCGGGCCGGCTTAGCGCCCAGGCGCCCTCTAGGCCGAAGCCGCAACATTCCATAAAACGCTTGGCGAAGGAAGGCTCGCTCGAGCAGGCCGTTATTCGCCATTCGTCGCAGAGGGTCGCCCGATGCATGGGTTTTCAATGGATCCGGTTATTACCGCAGGGGGTTTGCTTCCCTGATTTTGGCGGGCAGAGCCCGGCGGCAAAGGAGTAATGCTGTTGCAACGCGCAGGCCCGATCGCCGAAGCGCCACCTGGGGTTGGCACTTGAGCCGAGCCCAGCCAGGGGCCGAGGCGGCGGCTTCACTCGCCCTCTCTGCATACCGTTGCTGCCCTTGCACGAGTCAAATGAATACGCGCGCCAACCTTGCTTACTCATGGATCACTACACCGGTCCGGCATGCCGACACGCCGGCCTTAGACGATTGTCTACTGTGCTCGATCAAAATTGTATCCAATCATGACGACGGTTAGTATCCAGATAACCGTTTACCGAGCGATACCCGACGATGACAGCCCGCAGCTATGCTTTTCCGCCCGGCGGCCTGCCGCCGCAGACTGATCGCACGGTCGATCGCGCCGTGTTCAAGACGGCTTATGCGGTGATCCCGGCCGGGGTGATGCGCGATATCGTGACCAGCCAGCTGCCACACTGGCGGGATACGCGGGCCTGGATCCTGGCCCGGCCGCTGTCCGGCTTTGCCGAGACGTTTGCCCAGTACGCGATGGAGGTCGCGCCCGGCGGCGGCTGCGATCAGGGCGAACCAGAAGCGGGCGTGGAAGGGGTGTTGTTCGTGCTGTCCGGCGGTGGGCAGCTCACGCTTGGCGGCGATACACATGCACTGTGTGCCGGCAGCTACGTGTTCCTGGCGCCCGATGCCGCGTGGTCGCTGCACAACGACGGCGACGAGCCGCTGCGTTTTCAGTGGATCCGCAAGGCCTACGAGCCGGTGGCCGACATCGCCGCGCCCGCCTCGTTCGTGACCCATGATGACAACGTGGCGCCCACGCCCATGCCGGACTGCAACGGCGTATGGGCGACCACGCGCTTTGTGGATGCCGACGATCTGTCGCACGACATGCACGTGACGATCGTGACCTTCGAGCCGGGCGGCGTGATTCCGTTTTCGGAAACGCATGTCATGGAGCACGGCCTGTACGTGCTCGAAGGCAAGGCGATCTACCAGCTCAATGAAGACTGGGTGGAGGTCGAGGCCGGCGACTTCATGTGGCTGCGCGCCTTCTGCCCCCAGGCCTGTTATGCCGCCGGGCCGGGGCGTTTTCGCTACCTGCTCTACAAGGACGTGAACCGCCACCCGCGCATGGACGTGCTGGGCCGACCGGGAGCCGGCGCATGAGCGAAGATCAGGACAAGACGCTGCCGGTCGATCGCCGTATCGAGGCGGACATCACCCGCGCGATCTACGACCAGCGCATGCCGCCGGGCACGCGCCTGTCGGAAGAACGCCTGGGCGAGCTCTATGACGTGAGCCGTACGGTGGTACGCAAGGCGCTATTTCAACTATCCAGCCGCAAGCTGGTGGAAATTCGGGCCAACCGCGGCGCGCGTGTGGCCCAGCCGAGTGCGGCCCAGGCCCGTGAGGTGTTCGCTGCCCGCGCCACCCTCGAAGCGGCCATGCTGGAAGAGAGCATGACGCGCCTCACCCCGGCGGATATCGACGCCCTGCGCGCCACGCTGGCCCACGATCACGACACGCCCACCAACGAGACAGACGCGGCCGAGTCCATCGCCGAATCCGGCGATTTTCACAAGGCGCTGGCGCGGCTGCACGGCAATCCGATACTGCAGGAATTTCTCGACGAGTTGATCGGCCAAACCTCGCTGATCATTGCCCTGTATCGCCCGCGCGAAGCCGAGCTGTGCTCGCACGCTGCCCACGGTGAACTGCTGGATGCCATCGAAGCCGGCGATGCCGCCCGCGCACGCGAAACGATGCACGAACACCTGATGGACTGCCTCGACGCGCTGGCACTCGAGCCACCGCCTGCCGATGCCCTGGCCGACATGCTCGGGCGCGCCCGCTAAGGCGCGACCGCCAACCCGTTTACCCCACCGGACCGTTGCCATGAGCGAAACCGATACCGACCGTTCCTACCCCCGCGATCTCGTCGGCTATGCCGGCCAGCCGCCGCATGCCCAGTGGCCGGGCAATGCCCGCATCGCGGTGCAGTTCGTCATCAACTACGAAGAAGGCGCGGAGAACAACATCCTTCACGGCGATGCTGCCTCCGAGGCTTTTCTCTCGGAAATGGTGGGCACCGACGCCCGCGAAGGCGTGCGCCACATGAGCATGGAATGGCTTTACGAGTACGGCAGCCGGGCCGGCTTCTGGCGGCTGCTGCGCCTGTTCACCGAGCGCGAGCTGACCGCCACCGTGTTTGCCGTAGGCATGGCCCTGGAACGCAACCCCCAGGCCGCCCGGGCGATGGTGGATGCCGGCTTCGAGATCGCCTCCCACGGCTGGCGCTGGATCGACTACCAATACGTGGACGAAGCCACCGAGCGCGAGCATATCGCCAAGGCGGTGGATGCCATCGAGCGCACCACCGGCCAGACGCCCGTGGGCTGGTATACCGGCCGCTGCGGGCCGAACACGCGCCGGCTGGTGGCCGAACACGGCGGCTTTCTCTACGACGCCGATTCCTATGCCGACGACCTGCCCTACTGGGAAGACGTCGACGGCGAGCCGCAGCTGATCGTGCCCTACACGCTGGATACCAACGACATGCGCTTTGTGGCCCCGCAGGGCTTCAACAGCGGCGAGCAGTTCTACAACTATCTGAAGGACGCCTTCGACGTGCTGTATGCCGAGGGCGAAACGGCACCGAAGATGCTGTCGATCGGCCTGCATTGCCGCGTGGCCGGCCGCCCGGCGCGCGCCGCCGCGGTGGCCCGTTTTCTGGACTACGTGCGTTCGCACGACGACGCCTGGGTGTGCCAGCGCCAGGAGATCGCGCGTCATTGGCGCAAGACCCATCCCTACAACGCCAAAGCATAACGAGGCCGCGTTCGCGACCCGACACAAGACGAAATCGGAGGAGCCCCGATGCCCGACAACACCCGGCCCGACCGGCCTGCACGACTGCAGGCCGAGCCGCTGCGCGCCGACACCTTCGCGCCGTTCGGCGACGTGATCGAATCCACCACTACGCCGAACGCCATCAATCAGGGCATGGGCGAGCGCTTTGCCGACCTGGCCACGCTCGAGCTGAACGCCGAGGGCGGCCGCCCGACCATCAGCCGCATGCGCTGCCAGCCGGAACCCCTGCCGGTGCCCCTGCGCCTGATGGAACGCCATCCGCTATCCAGCCAGGCCTTCGTGCCGGTCGATGGCCAGCGCTATATCGTGGTGGTCGCACCCGCCGGCGATGCGCCCACGCCCGAATCGCTGCGGGCGTTCGTCGCCACGGGCGCACAGGGCATCAACTACCGGCGCGGCGTGTGGCATCACCCCATGATCGCCCTCGATGACGTCTGCGAGTTCTTGGAGGTCCACCGCGCCGGGCCCGAAGCCAACTGCGACGAAGTCCCGCTTGACGTGTCGATGACGGTGGACGTGGCCGACGCCACGGGAGGCCAGCAATGAACGAGCACGCCGCCACCCCATCTGACGCCGCAGCGGACTACACCGGCCGCCCGGCCGATGTGCCCAAGCCCAGCCCGCGGCTGTACAACAACGACCTCGCTCCCGTACAGCGCGACTTTCGTCCCTGGGGCGCCTACAGCGTGTTCACCCTGTGGGCGAACGACGTACACAGCCTGGGCAACTACACTTTTGCCATCGGCCTGTTCGCGTTGGGCCTGGGCGCCTGGCAAATCCTCACCACCATGCTCATCGGCGGGCTGGTGCTGTTTTTCATGCTTACCCTCTCGGGCTTCGTCGGCGAGCGCACGGGCGTGCCCTTTCCGGTCATGAGCCGGATCGCCTTCGGCATTCACGGCGGGCGTATCGCCGCCATTGCCCGCGGCGCGGTGGCCATCGTCTGGTTCGGCATTCAGACGTTCCTGGCCGCCGAAGTCCTCAACGTGGTGCTGGTGACGCTCGCCCCCGGCCTGGCGTCGCTGGAACAGACCCAGGTGCTGGGCCTGTCGCTGCTGGGCTGGATCTCTTTTTCCGCATTGTGGCTGCTGCAGGTAATCATCGTGAGCTATGGCATGGCCATGGTGCGCCGCTATGTGTCGCTCGCCGGCCCGGTCATTCTCACCACCATGGCATTGCTGGCGATCTGGGTACTCGCCCAGGCCGACTTCACCATGGCCTGGTCCATTGACGAGCCGCTCACGGGTGCGGCGATGTGGCAGAAGATATTCGCCGGCGCCGGGCTGTGGGTGGTCATCTATGCCACCTTCGCGCTGAACTTCAGTGACTTCACCCGCTGTGCCAAGAGCCGGCGTGCGATCGTGGTGGGCAATCTGGCCGGTATTCCGCTCAACATGATGCTGTTCGCAGCAATCGTGGTGGTGCTGGCCGGCGCCCAGTTCCAGATCGACGGCCAGATCATCCAGAGCCCGGCGGATATCGTCAGCAGCATGGCCCAGCCCTGGCTGCAGATCCCGGCCAGCCTGGCGCTGATCGTGCTCACCGTGGCGGTAAATCTGGTCGCCAACTTCGTGGCCCCGATCTACACCCTGGCCGATATCGCCCCGCGCGCGCTCAACTTCAAGCGCGCGGGCGTGATCAGCGCGGTGCTGGGCGCAGTGATTCTGCCGTGGAATCTCTACAACAGCCCGCTGGTGATCGAGTATTTCCTGGGCGGCCTGGGTGCCGTGCTCGGGCCGTTCTTCGGCGTGATCATGGCCGACTACTGGCTGCTGCGCCGCGAGCGGGTGAACGTTCCCGATCTCTACAGCGAACGCCCGGACGGCGACTATCACTACACCGGCGGCATCAACCGCCGTGCCTTCGCCGCCCTGGCCCCTTCGGCCGTGGTGGCGGTGGTGATCGCCCTCGTGCCCGCCTTCGAAAGCGTGGCCGGCTTTTCCTGGTTCTTCGGTGCGGCGATCGCGGCCGTGCTGTACCTGCTGTTCATGCCGCGCGGCCAGCGCTTCAACGACGTCAGCGGCGCGGGCATCTCCCGCCCCGGTATCTAAGGAACCTCTGATCTATTCATGCACGGTCGCGCCGGAGTCTTTTGCGCGCGACCAACGAGCAGCTGCGAGCCGCAGTTTGCTGATTGAAAATAAACAAGAATGCGCGCCTCTCAGGCGCGCGCAAACGCCCTGCCGCAGGGCGGTTTGGCCCAAAAGGCCCCGCTACGGCGTTGCATGGCTTGGTCATAGGATGGCTATGACGCGGCGCCATGCGCCTTGTATCGAGGCCTTTTGGGACACAAACGCGATCCGTGTATGAACAGATCAGAGGTTCCCCAACTTAAAAGAGCATTGCATGCGAATACTCATCGCCAACGTCAATACCACCGCCTCCATGACCGACGCCATCGCCGCCCAGGCACGCCAGGTGGCGGCCCCCGGCACGGAAATCGTGCCGCTCACGCCGGCCTTTGGTGCCGAGTCGGTGGAAGGCAATTATGAAAGCTATCTAGCCGCGATCGCGGTGATGGAAACCATTCGTGCCTACGAGGGCGAATACGATGCCATCATCCAGGCCGGCTACGGCGAGCACGGCCGCGAGGGCCTGCAGGAGCTGTTCGACGTGCCGGTGGTGGATATCACCGAAGCCGCGGCCGCGAGCGCGATGTTCGTGGGCCACAAGTATTCGGTGGTCACCACGCTCGACCGTGCCGTACCGCTGATCGAGGATCGCCTGCTGCTGGCCGGCCTCGGCCGCCGCTGTGCCTCGGTGCGTGCCAGCGGGCTGGCCGTGCTCGACCTCGAACGCGACCCGGACGCGGCCATCGAACGCATCGTGGAACAGGCCGTCGCCGCCGTGGAAGAGGATCGCGCCGAGGCAATCTGCCTGGGCTGTGGCGGCATGTCGGGGCTCACCCGGCGGGTGATCGAGCGTACCGGCGTACCGGTGATCGACGGCGTGGCGGCCGCGGTGTGCCTGGCCGAAGGGCTGGTCCGCCAGGGCCTGACCACTTCCAAGAGCCGCACCTACGCGCCGCCGCGGCCCAAGCAGTTCAAGAACTGGCCGCCGCGCGGTTGAGCCAACCCGTGCCCGACGCGCCGGGCGCCGTGTGGGGCTCAGCCGTGGCCGAGAATGCGCCGGGAGCCGCCGGCGATCAGGGCCGCCATATCGATCTGTAGCTTCGACAACGGCGTATCGGGCGGATAGGCCAGATACGCCGAACGCCACTACAGGCATTACGTGTCCTTGAACGCCTTGAGCCCTCAAAGGCTGTACGAAAGCGCGTACCGTCTTTCGCGGCGCCGGACAGCCCTTACGGCAGCGAATCGCCTGGGCCGACGAACAAACCGCCTCGGCAATACCGCAAGCGCGAACACCGTCGGTCGATGTACACCGCAGCGCGGCCCGAAGATCCCGGTGGGACGCGGGAATCCTCGAGCCGCAGAGCCGACATCCAAGATCGATTCGTCTTAGGCCGATCTTGCCGCGTAGAGGCCGTCGGTGGACGCCCCCCCCTAGCCGATAGCGGCTATGCGTTTTGTCGGCGGTTCATACCCGATCGTTTGAGGAGTTATTCCTCTGGGTCGTAATCGCGGTAGAAGGGCTCTTCGGTGCCGGCGTTGAACTGGAAGCTCGGAATCACCCAGCCCTCGTCGTTGCGGTACATGACGAAAACCCAAACCAGCGGTGATTTCGTCGTCTTCTCCAGATATACGAATCGGATCAGCGACTCGCCAACAACCTTTTTGCCGAGATATTCGTACCCGATGGTCTCGCCCAGCAGCGTCTTGGCCTGCTGGCGAGCCGACTTGATCTGCAACGCGACACCTTGAATCTGATCTTCCGGCATCGTCATATAGGGCCGGAACTTGGAAATCGCCTGATCAAATTTCCCGTCGGCGACGATTTGCATCACCGAGTCGAGGAACGGCCTAAGTTCACTCTTGTCGTCGAAGACCTTTGCTTGCGCCGTACTTACAGCGCACCACAACAAGATCGCCACCCCCAATCGCTTCCACATACAACCCCCCTGTTCTTTGGTTATCGCCCCCGACGGGGCGTGGCACATCGCAACCCGCCATGTGTGCAATATCTTCTAGCATGGGCGTCGTTACGCTCACTAGCATCTATCGAACGTGCGCGCCGGCCCGCTATACAAGCAACAAGGACGCGCGTATAGCCGCTGGCCGGAACGCTGCGCGAGGCTTGCGCGATCCGGACACGGCCCGTAAAACAGCGTAACCGCCACGACGCGATCCAAACGCGACGCGGCCAACGTTTTATTTTACGAGCCCTGACCATGCAGAACACTATTTCCATCGTCGGCAGCGGCCATACGAAATTCGGCCGGCTCGACAACAATCTGGAAGCCCTGATCGTGGCCGCCACGCGCGAGGCCGTGGAGGAAGCCGGCCTTGCGCCGGAGCAGATCGACGCGGTCTTTCTCGGCCATTTCAATTCCGGCATGGTCACCGACGGTTTTGCCGCGTCGCTGATTCACCAGGCCTACCCGGAGCTGCGCTTCAAGCCGGCGATGCGGGCCGAGAACGCCTGTGCCTCGGGCTCGGCGGCCATTCATGCCGGCATGAACAGCATCCAGGCCGGTAAGGCGAAAACCGTGCTCGTGGTCGGTGCCGAAAAAATGACCCATCGCCCCACCGCCGATGTCACCACGGCCCTGGCCGGCGCGGGCTACCAGAACGACGACCATGAAAAGACGTTGAGCTTTCCGCAGGTATTCGGGGTGGCCGCAAAGCAGTACGCCGAGCGCTACGCCGACCCGCTCGATGCCATGGCGCATATCGCGGCCAAGAACCACCACAACGCGCTGCGCAACCCGCTGGCCCACATGCAGAAGGACTTCTCTTTCGAGGCCTGTAGCCAGGTCAGCGACAAAAACCCCGAAATCGCCCCGCCGCTGCGCCTGACCGATTGCTCCCTGGTGACCGACGGCGCCGCCGCGATCGTGCTCACCGGCGAGGACAACGCCGCGAACTTCGACCACGCGGCCCGTTTTCGCTCGGCCGTGCATGTGAGCGATTTCCTGCCCATGGGCCGTCGTGATTTCGTGGCCTTCGAGGGCCCGGAACGCGCATTCGCCATGGCCCTCGAGCAGGCCGGCGTGCGCCTGGACGATATCGACTTTGCCGAGGTGCACGACTGCTTCACCATCGCCGAGCTGCTCACCTACGAAGCCATGGGCCTGGCGCCCAAGGGCCAGGGCGCACGGGCGATCGACGACGGCAGCGTCTATCGCGACGGCCGCCTGCCGGTGAATCTCTCCGGCGGGCTTAAAGCGAAAGGCCATCCGGTGGGCGCGACGGGCGTATCCATGCATGCGATCGCCTATCGCCAGCTCACCGGGCGTGCCGGCGATCTGCAGCTGCCGAATGCCGAACTCGGGCTGATCTTCAATATGGGCGGCGCGGCCGTGGCGAACTACGTGTCGGTGCTCGAAGCGAGCTAGCAGTCACGATTCGCGGCCCTGGGTTCGTCTGCCACGAAACCTGCGCCCGCCCCCTGGAAATCCGGCGCGATTGAACATAGCGTTGCCGGCATCGATACTCTCGACCATCGCACAGCCGACGAACGCCATGAGTGAAGACGACCTGATCGAAGCCAATCCCTGCAAACTGCGTAACGGCGACTGGGGCTGCAAGACCCAGCAGCCGGTTCAGGTAGGCGATACGGTGCAGATCGTCACCCGGGCGAACAAGCAATGGCGGGCCGAAGTCACGCAGGTGGTATGGACCGACGGCCAGGTCTGTATCTGTGCCACGGCCAGCGACAAACAGAAAGCCGATACCTCGGACGATGCGAGCAAGGCGCCGGCCAGCAAAGCGGCGCCCAAAAGCCGCCCAGCCCGACCGGCTGCCAAGACGCCGACCGCTAACGAGGCGGACGAAAACGCGCCGCCCGCGCCGCCGCGTTTCGACGTGCCGCCCACCGACGAACTCGATGCCATGGCCGACAGCGCCGCCGAACAGGGCGACGCGGACGACGAGCTGTTTAACGCGCTAAACGAGTTCGAGCGCGACCCGGGCTAACGCCAGCCCATCGCTTCGGCCTGCCGCCGTGGCAGGCCACCGGCCGGCTCGCACGAACTGATCGAACGCATCGCGGCGCGCACGAGGCGTCAACCGTGCCTTTGCGACAGTAATCGGCGGCCATCGATCGCGACATAGGCTGATCGCCCCCCCAATCCGCGACGCGCCCCAGGCGCGAATTCGGCAAATGCGTTCATACCCCTGCATGTTGCAGGCAGCCATCGTGGCCCGTCATAACGGCCGCGACGGGCTGGCGCTGAACGTGAGATAGCCGTTCAAAAACAGGTAAGCGCTGCCGATAGGAACCGAAATCTTTTCCACCCTTGGCATCCACGACAACTGGCGAGTCGTCCGACCCAAGCGCTCGACACGCGTCCCACTCTTACGCGGACCATGAAAAACCTACTTCATCGTATCGGGATCAGTCGCAAATTCGTGCTTGCACTGAGTCTGCCGGCTGTGGCCATGCTCTATTTTGCTGTCACCGGCATCGTCGAACGCCAGCAAGTGGTTACCGAAATGAACCGCCTGCAATCGTTGACCGTCGTCGCACAGCAGGCCGGAAACCTGGTGCACCAGCTTCAGCTCGAGCGCGGCATGACCGCCGGCTTTCTGGGCAGCGGCGGCCAGACCTTTGGCAGTGAGTTGCGCGAACAACGCCCGGCCGTCGATAGCGCCGCCAGCGCCTTCATCGACCAGCTCGCCACGCTGGACGAAAGCAACCTAAGCACCGACATGCGCGCCCGGATTGCCGACGCGCGTCAACGCCTGGATGCAACCGCCGCCATGCGCAACCGCGTGGATGCGCTGTCGGTACCGCTGGCGGATGCACTGGCCCATTACACGGGCGCCAACGCCGCGCTCATGGGGGTGGCTGGCGAACTGGGCGATATGACCAGCCAGGCCGGGGTGGCCCGCGCGCTATCGGCCTACTACAACCTTCTGGAAGCCAAGGATCTCGCCGGTATCGAGCGGGCTGTGCTCGCAAATGCGTTCGCCGCGGATGAAATGCCGCCGGCGATGTACCGCCGCTTTCTCAACCTCATCGGGTCGGAAAGCGCATTTCTGAAAGGGTTCGAAACGCTGGCAACCCCAGCCATGCGCAACGCATACCAGACCGCGCTTTCGGGCCCTGAAATCGAGCGCCTGGCCGGGCTGCGACAACGGGCCATCGAACGCGCTGACCAGGGCGGCTTTGGCGTGGACCCGCAGCAATGGTTCGAATGGCAGACCGTCAAGATCGGCCGGCTCAAGGGCGTGGAAGATGCCGTCACCGCCGATATCATGGCGCGGACCCAGGCCCTGCGCAGCGAAGCGCGTGCCGATCTGTGGATTTATGCGGCCGTCGCCGTAATGGCGTCGCTGCTGGCGCTGTTGCTGACGGTGGCGATCGTGCGTGCGATCGTCGGCCCGCTCAAACGCGCCCTGCATGACATCACCCATCGCGACGGCGATCTGAGTCAGCGCCTGGCTGTGCCGGGCACGGATGAACTCTCGCAGCTCTACGGCGCGTTCAACGAAGCCACCGAAGCCACGGCCCAGCTGGTACGCAACATCCAGCGCAGCGCCCTGTCGGTGGAAGTGGCCAGCGGCGAAATCTCGCAGGGCAATCAGGACCTGGCCCAGCGCACCGAGCAGCAGTCGGCCTCCATCGAGGAAACCGCCGCGAGCCTGGAGGAAATCAACGCCACGGTCCGTCATACGGCCGAGAACGCCGGCGAGGCGCAGCGCCTGTCCGAAGACGTCTCCGCGCAGGCCAGCAAGGCACGCACGATCGCCGACAACGCACGCAGCGCCATGAACGATATTCATAGCGCCAATCAGGAAGTCACCGATATGGTCGAAGCGATCGACGGCATCGCCTTCCAGACCAACCTGCTGGCCCTGAACGCCTCGGTGGAGGCCGCACGCGCGGGCGAACACGGCCGCGGCTTTGCCGTGGTGGCCTCGGAAGTGCGCCAGCTCGCCAGCCGCAGCGCCAGCGAGGCCAAACGCATTCGCCATCTGATCGAACGCAACGTATCGACCATCAATGCCGGCAACACGCTGGTGGGCGACACCCACGCCACGTTGACCGAGATCGCCTCGCGTATCGGCCAGGTCGCCAGCCTGGTGACCGATATATCGAGTGCCACGAACGAACAGTCGCAGGGGATCGAACAGATCAACCAGGCCATCGCACAGCTGGAATCGGTCACACAGCAGAACTCTGCCCTGGTCGAACAGGTGGCCGCGGCGAGCAAGTCGCTCGACGAGCAGGCCGTGGAAATGGCCCGCGAGGTCAGCCAGTTCACGGTGGACGATCGCGCACCGGGCGAAGCCGAAACAGCCCCGTCGCACCGCTCGAGCACGCAGCCGGCCATGCACCACGCGTCGCCCGATCACATGTCCGGGGCCCTTGCCATGGGCAGCTAGTCTGGCAACCGCTTGCTTGGTAAAGACGCAGCCCGGCGTAATCCGGGCTGCTTTTTTTTGGGAAGCCGTGAGCCCCGCCCCGAGGCGGTGGGTAGAGCGCCGGGACCCGGGCCATGTTCGGGCGTGCTCTTCAACCGGGGGCGGCATGCCATCAACGAGGCCTGCCGAATCAGCCGGGGTTGAAGGCATAGCCGCCACGACTCGACCGCGTCAGCCCACCACGAGGCGGCGGCCGTACAGACCTCTACGCTAATCGCCCGGCAACCCGCTCACCACACGATTGCGGCCGGAACTCTTGGCGCGGTAAAGCGCCTGGTCGGCCGCGTCGATCGGCTCCCGTCGGGGGGCACCGAGTCGCCAGTCGAGTTTCTCGAACTGGCTGTAGCCAATGCTCACGGTCACGATACCCAGCGCGTCGGGGCGATAGGCATGCTCGATCGCCAGCGCTTCGACAGCCGAGCGCAGCCGTTCGGCAGCCGCCGCGATATACGCGGGGTCGGCCTGCGGCAGCAGAATCATGAACTCTTCGCCGCCGTAGCGCGCCACCAGGTCGAGATCGCGGCGTGTGGCATCGCGCAGGGCATCGCCTATCGCATACAGCGTTCGATCACCCAGCAGATGGCCGTAATGGTCGTTGTAGAGCTTGAAATAGTCGATATCGCAGAGCACAACGCCGACGACCGCGCCGGGTGTTCGTGCCCAGCGCGCCAGAAAGGCTTCCACGGCCCGCCGATTGGGCAATTCGGTTAGGGCATCGGTCGCGCTCAGCCGCTCCAGCTCCCGATTCGACGTTCGCAGCTTCTGCTCGGCCACATCGATCTGATAGCGAAACAACAGCATGAAGGCGCTGATCAGCGTGACGGCGGCAAGCGCACTGAAGCCGAAGGCCACGGACAGCGCCGTATCGGATACCCGCAGCGGTACCGTGCCATGGCCGAATTGCTGATCGCAGATCCAGAACAGCCCCACGTTCACGACCGCGAGCGCCGTAACCACCGTGGCTCGGGCCCGTTCGAACAACAACGGCAGAATGCTCACGATCGTGAAATAAAACAGGTGCACGCCCAGGCCACGGCCCAGATACCAGGTGACCATCATCAACTGGATCATCGCCACGAACACAACGAAACTGCGCGCCGAATCGTGCCGGCCGCGATAGTTTGCCCACAGCGTCCAGAGATAGGCGGCCATGATCACGCCATTGCTGGCGAATACCGGCGCGTAATACGACAACCCGGTGAACGCGTAGAACAGCTGGTAGGGAAGCGTCGTCAGGGCGCCGAACACGCCCAGCTGATTGGTGAGCATGATCCGCCGTCGCAATGCCGGTTCGGTACCGTGGACACCGATTTTCCAGAGTTTGGCCAGCCATTTCAGCATGTCGTCGGGGTCGTTCGTCCTCGGACCGTATTGCATGTGTCGCTACGACTGTCGGCCACGGACCATCCTCGCGGGATAACGCAGGCCGCGGATGCGCAGGGTACGGTCGGTAACAGGCCCGACAGCTGTCATATCAGTATCGGCCGACGCGGCGGAACCTGAAAACGCGACCGCCGCTACACCCGGCAACGCCTACCAGAGAACGCCTTTGACCGGCTGGGTCGCGGACGGCGCCGGCCGTTCGATCAGCTCCATGAGATCGATTTCGATCGTGGTGCACATGGCCTCCAGCGGCAGATCGTGCGCGCTGTTGGCAAACGGGTCGACCAGTTCGTCGCCGATATGCAGCGCGGCCAGAAACATCAACGCCACCATCGACGAGCCGATGGGCGTGAATATGCCCAGATACGGCGCGATGCCGATCGGCAGCAGAATACAGAAAAGGCGCACGAACAACTGTGGAAATAAACGGAACTGCATGGGCAGCGGCGTTTTCTTGATGCGCTCCATACCGCCCTGGGCATTGGCGACATCAATATTCACGGCTTCCATGCGCGACTGCTGAATGGTGTCGATATAGCCTTCTGCCAACGCCTGGGCCGCCAGACGGCCGTTCTCGTTGAGCAGGGCGTTGGCTGCATTGGTATAGGCCAGCATGCGCTCGGCCCGGTCGGCCGGTAGCAGTCGATAGGCCGGCTCCGAACGATCGGTACAACGCAGCTGGCAGCGCAGGATATGCACGTAGGCCGCCTGATTGACGACGATCGCCTCACGCAGCTCGCGCGCCCGGGCATCGGCCGAGTCGATATACGACAGGGCCAGTCGCGTGATGTTGCGCGAGGCGTTGATCATCAGCCCCCACAGCACCCGGCCTTCCCACCAGCGCGCATAGGCCGAATTCGACCGAAAACCGAGAAACAGCGCGATGACCGTGCCGAACAGGGTGAGCGTGGTGCGCGACAACGCCGACGACTGAAATTCCTGGTAACGCTCGGGCTGGGCGAAATACAACAGCGTGACCAGCACGTCCCATACGAACATCAGCAGCAACGGCAACCAGATGCCCTTCAGGATATGCCGGAAGCTTGGAATCGTGGGAATGATCATGGTTCGGGCGCGCACCTCGGTCCGGTCGCAAAATGGCGACAGGCGATCGCGCTGCGGCGCAGCAATCAATCGCTGTCAACTCATTTGCTTGACCGCGAATAGGCGCGCGCGTTCGCCCCGGCCGGCAAAACGCCGGATCGATGGCGCGGCGGGTCGGGCTGGCCGGGCCGCCTGGAGCGCTTCAGCGCCGGCTCTATGGTTTACACCAGCCGGTGGTCGTCGCGCTTGAAGTTTTCGGCCATGCGGCGGTAGGTGAACGTAAAGCCGGGAAACATGGCCGTCACCCGGCCCGATTCGCTCTTGTACCAGCTGTTACAGCCGCCGGTATGCCAGACGGTCTGCGCCATTTCGTCGTGAATCTTCGCGGTATAACGCGCCTCGGCTTCGGGGGTGACCTCGATCTGGCCGGCGTCGCTTTTCAGCACTTTCTCCACGCACTGGATGATGTATTTCAGCTGCGATTCGATCATGAAGATATGCGAGGTATGGCCGATGCCGGTGTTTGGCCCGGTGCCGATGAACAGATTGGGAAAACCCGGAATTGCGGTACCGAGATAGGCCCGCGGATAGTCGGCCCAGAAATCGGCCAGCGTCTTGCCGTTGCGACCGATCACGGGGTAGGAAATCATGCCGTCGGTCGCGTCGTAGCCGGTAGACCAGACGATGCAGTCCAGTTCGAGTTCACTGCCCTGCTTGGTGCGAATGCCTGTGGGCGTGACTTCCTCGATGCCATCTTCCGCGTCGTGCAGGGTGACGTTGTCGCGCATGAGCGCGGGATAAAGCGTGTTGGACAGGATGATGCGCTTGCAGCCGATGGTGAAATCCGGCGTGAGCTTGGCCCGCAGTTCGTCGTCGGGCACCTGTTCCTTGAGGTGTTTATCAGCTTTTCGCTGGGCGATCAGGTCGAGCATGGTGCGCGAATACTTGAAGCCGATAATCCGCGACTCCAGCCCCCAGTAGATGGCGGTGCGTACCGCCTTGTAGACGGGTTTGATCGCCAATAGCCGCTGGGTGAGCGGGCCAAACCGTCGATCCGGTCGCGGGATGACCCAGTGCGGGCTGCGCTGGAAGACGTGCAGCTCGGCCACCTCGGGCGCAATCGCCGGAATGATCTGGGCAGCACTCGCCCCGCTGCCGATAATGGCCAGGCGCTTGCCGCGATGGTCGAAGTCGTGGTTCCAGTCGTTGGTATGAAAGGCCTCGCCCTGAAAACGATCGCGACCCGGGAAGTCCGGCACCACCGGTGTCGACAGCGGCCCGGAGGCGTTGATGAGCACACGGGCACGAATCTTCGGGCGGCCGGACACGTGGATATACCAAACGTCCTCGCCCTCCTGCCATGCCACCTGTTCGACGTTGTGCGACACACGTGTTTTCTCGCGCAGGCCGTATTTTTCGATCACGTGGGCGGTGTATTCGGCCAGCTCCTCGCGTTTGGCGAACATCTGGGTCCAGGGCCAGGGCTCGAACGACAGGGAATACAGCGGCGACTGCACGTCCACGGCCGCGCCGGGATAGCTGTTCTGCTGCCAGGTGCCGCCCATGAAATCGCGCCGCTCGAGCATCAGGAAGTCGTCGATATCGCGCCGCATGAGGTTCACCGCCGCGGCCTGACCGCCGAAGCCGGTGCCAATGATCACGACCGGCCAGATGCGCTCTTCGAGCGAACCCGCTTCCGCCGCGGCGACATTGTTGCTATCCATGCGCGTTCTCCTATTGTTCTAGCGGCCGTTTCGCAGCCGACTGGCGCCGCAAGCTCAGCTTACAGCGTCAGGGGTCGCTGTAGTCGAAAGACGGCACGGCCCATCACATCGAGCATGAGCTCAGGCTTGGGCCTTATTTTTAAAAACGCGCCGCCACGCCCTGCTAGTTACCGCGGTGGGCACGACAAGGCCATGCAAAAGCAAGGGCGTTTTGGCCAAATGAGGCTTGGGCCTTGCCGAGCGCCCTAGCGCCGTATCTTACGGTTTTTATACAAACTTCTAGTGACCGAACGCCTGTTTTACGCGCAACTTCTCGCATTCCAGGGCGGCGGCGTTTTGCTCCGGCTCAAGTATTCCCCAGGAAGAGCCGATGTTGGCGTTGTGCGCCAGATAAAACCACAGGCCCAAACCGGGCACCGGCGCTGCAAGGGAGGATTCAAGCCGTGTTCAGATCGGGGGCGTCGTGCCATCAAACCGCGCTAATCAAGGCGATTCATCGTTCCATGGCCGTGATCGAATTCGATCCGCAGGGCACGATACTGTGTGCCAATACGGCCTTTCTGGAAACCACCGGCTATAGCGCCGAGGCGCTCATCGGCCAGCATCACAGCCTGCTTTGTTCTCGTGAATACGCGCAAAGCGCGGATTATGCAGCGTTCTGGGCGCGGCTTCGCGAAGGCGAGTTCGTCAACGGCCGTTGCGAACGGTTGACCCAGGCCGGCGAGCGCCTGTGGCTGGAGGCGTCTTATAACCCCATCCACGACCGGCGCGGGCGCGTCGTTCGCGTGATCAAGATCGCGACCGATATCACGGAGAAGGTTCGCGAAGAACAGGAAGTCAGCCGACGACTGCGGGCCATCAACCGCTCCATGGCGGTCATCGAATTCACGCCGAGCGGACACATCCTGACCGCCAACGACAACTTTCTGGCCACCGTGGGCTATACGCTGGATGAGATTGTTGGTGCCCATCACCGCATCTTCTGCGGTCGCGAATTGGCCGGCAGCGCGGAGTATCGCGACTTCTGGGCGAAGCTCAACGAGGGCAAGTTCATGGCGGGGCAGTTCAAGCGCTACGACCACGCCGGCCGGGTGCTGTGGCTGGAAGCCACCTACAACCCGATCTTTGACGAAGACGGCCAACTCTACAAAATCATCAAGTTCGCCAGCGACATCACCGAGCGCGTCGACCGCGAAAGCGAAAGCATACGCACCGCCTGCCGTATTTCCGCCGACACGGAAACCGAAGCCGGCGAGGGCCAGCGCGTTATCGACGATACGGTATGCGAGATTCGCAACATGGCCGATCAGATCAGCGTCACCTCGAATTTGCTCGGCGAACTGGCCGGGCAGACGGATGCCATCACGACCATTGTGGAAACCATTCGCTCGATTGCGTCGCAAACCAATATGCTTTCGCTGAACGCCGCTGTTGAAGCCGCGCGGGCCGGCGAGCACGGCCGCGGCTTTTCCGTGGTCGCCCACGAAGTACGCCAGCTGGCGCACAGAACCGCAGAAGCGGCGAGCGAAATTTCGCAGATGATCGGCAAGCTGCAGACACTTTCCAACGACGCCACGGGCAGCATGCAAAACTGTCGCGGCAGCGTCGACCGAGGTGTGGATATGGCACGCCACGCCGGCGAAGCCATCGTACGCATCAGCGACTGTACCAACGGGCTGGTGACCGCGGTGCGCAACATGGCCACCACGGCCGATATCGACGATGCGCATGCCCAGCAGGGACTGCAAGGCATCGTTGCCGACGGTATACAGCCCCAGCATACGGCGGCGAACCATGCCGACGTCGGCCGTGCCGGCGCGACCGTCGAACCCCGCAAATTCAGCCATACGAATCCCGCACGCTTGGCCTCATGAAAGGCGCATGACCTCGCCGGGCGGGCTGTGATCGGTTCGCCCACATGTGCGCGGCCCGAACTGACTCTCGAACGCGCCAAAGCCCGTCTTGCGCGCCCGCAACGCTTGCCAGCCTGCCCGCTCGGGTGGGTGCCGCTTTGTATCGAGCGGCGAAGCCTTTTAAAACCCCATGGGGCGCGGCCCCGCGGCCCCGCGGCCCCGCGGCCACGCGGCCACGCGGCCACGCGGCCACGCCCAGGAAAACGCCCGGCCCCATGGCGAGGTTTTCGGTGTGCTTGTGTCATCCGCGGGCCATATCCCTGTCATGACGCCCGCGAATAATCGGTGCTTATTCGCAGACCGCTGGCACGGGGACCGAACATGGGCCGATTACGCTACTTCTACGAGGCGACGTTTTTCATCATCCTGCTGGCCCTGGCCGGCTGCTCGGACGATGTCGAGCAACGCGAGACGACGACCGAAGTCCCGGTGGAACTGAATGCCGAGAACCGCTTCCTGAGCGCACCGTTTCTCCAGATGCCGGCTCGCGACAGCGTAAAGGTGGTCTGGTTTACCTCGTTCGAAGGCCGCGACCACACCCTGCACTACGCCGACGAAAACACGGCGAGTGCCGAAACGCTGAAGATGTCGCGGATGATGGAAGACGCACAGTCGAACCAGCTCGGCCGCGAGTACGAACAGCCGACCCGCCGCGATGTGTTTCGCCACGAGGCCACCGCGCGCAATCTGACCCCGGCCCGGGTGGATTACTATGTCACCAGCGTCGACGCCAATGGCCATACCCACAAAAGCGAGACCTTCACGCTCGCGCCCGCGCCGCTGACCGACCAGCCGCTCAAGATTCTTCTTACCTCCGACCTGCAGCTCAAGAAGAACGCGCCGGCGAACTACCAGAAGGTGGTGGAAACCGTGGGCGTACCCGACGCGGTGTTCTTTGCCGGCGATCTGGTCAACGTGCCCGACCGCGCCTCCGAATGGTTCGACAATGCGAGCGAGAACGCGCCGTCGTTCTTCCCCTCGCTACAGGGGCGGTATCAGCAATACCGGCCCGGCTTTGCCTACAACGGCGGCGAAATTCTGCAGCACGCGCCCCTGTTCGCCACGATCGGCAATCACGAAGTGATGGGTCGATTCACCTTCGACGAGGCCGCTGACGATACCGATTACAGCCTGGGCGGCGCCTTCAACGCCCCGCAGCCCGAATGGTATGCCCGGGTGGCCTACGAGCAGGTCAAAGATCGCGTCAATCCGACCGGCGACGCGGCCATCAAGGCCCACTGGATTGCCGACCAGTCGCACAACCAGCAAAGCTATCGCGAACTGTTCACCTTCCCCGACGACAGCCCCGGCGGCGAAGATTTCTACGCCATCGCGTTCGGCGACGTGTTTCTTATCTCCATGAACGTGTCACGCATCTGGCGCGGCTGGAACGTTGGCGACGACCAGAGCGGCAAGTTCAAGGAAGCAGTGAGCAACCTCGACAAGCCCGACGCCTGGGGCTTTGGCGAATTCCTGTTCGAGCGCTTCGACAAGGAATCCGAACAATACGCCTGGCTCGAGGGCGTGCTCGAAAGCGATGCCTTCAAACAGGCCCGCTACAAGGTGGTCATGGCCCATCAGGGCGTGTTCGGCCTGGGCGACAACACCCTGCCGGTGCTGGCCCAGCCGCTCATGCAGCTTGTCGAAACCATCAACGGCACCGAATCGATCACCGAGCTGACCTTCCCGTTAAGCGACGCCCAATGGACCAACCAGGTCCAGCCGCTGCTCGCATCCGATACGCTCACTGAAATCCGCTATCAGTATCCTTTGGAACAGGATATCTGGCGTCGCGATATCGAGCCGCTGCTGGTGGAAAACGGCGTCGATCTGGTGCATATCGGCCATTCACACCTGTGGAACCGGGCCCAGGTGGGTGGCATGCACTATCTGGAAACCTCCAACGTCGGCAACAGCTACGGCGCCTACTACGAAGACCCGAACGGCGTCTACACCAACGACGTACGCGCCAGCTATGCCAACTTCTGGGACGACGTGAACGGCCCCAACCCGCGCTGGCGCATCGAAGACTACCCGCCGAGCGGCGACCCGCAGGGCCGCGAGATGATCACGCCCAACATCGCCAGCCCCATGAGCCGGGTTAACGAAAACTACGGGCCGCTGCCGTTCGTTGCCAGTAACGAACTCAGCGTGTTTTCGATCCTCGATACCGGCACAGGCACGGTGAAAAGCTATGTCTTCGATCCGTCAAATCTCGACGGCGAAGTCGAGCTGTTCGACGAGTTCTCGCTGGCGAATTAGCGAGAGCGCGCTGGCCCATGATGAAACGCCGGGGCCTTCCCCGGCGTTTGCTTAAAGCAGCGAACCAATGGCGCGCTATTCGATGGTAGAAGGCTTTACCTACTAAGCACCCGCGCCGACGGCGGTCCATGATGATCTCCTCCGGCGGGCTGACCAACCGCGTGGATCGGCTGGCCAAGGCCAACCTCGTGGAACGGCGCCGCAGCACGGAAGATCGGCGCGGCGTCATCGTGGAACTGACACCCGCCGGCTTCGACATGATCGAGGAAATGCTGACCGTGCATGTGGACCGGCAGACCAACATGCTGACCGGGCTGTCTAAAACCGAAGTCGAGCAACTCGATCAACTCCTCTCCCGTCTTGTGGACTCGATCAACCGAGAGCACGAGAAATAGTCCCGGCAATTTTTTCTGCACATACCTTGAGGCGTTGCGACGCAACTGCCTACGGCCTCACCGCCAAAACCCTCTGTTCGAGGCATTACGCAAGCAGACCTAGACAAAAGTAGGATGTTCGCTTAATGATTGCCCACGAAAACGCTTGGCTTATCTCGCGCCTCGAGAGGCTCTAGAACACCGCTGCGATGTCGCAGTCGGAGCTTGAACCCACCGTGTCCAGGGCAAGCAGGCGCCGATATTCGGAAGACCTCGCGCCCAGAGCAAGTTGTTCGCACAAGAAAACGGACTGGGGAGCTGGCTTTGAAACACGTCATTTCCGTCTCGATGGGACCGTCCGCGCAGGACTATTCCCTTAAAACCAAATTTTTGGGGAAGGACTTCACCGTCACCCGCCAGGGCGCGGGCGGCGACGAAGATCGCGCCTGGGATCTGCTACGCCGCGCGCAGTCCCACGCCGATGCGGTGGGGCTGGGGCTGAGCCGCGATTACTGCGATGTGGGCACGCGGCGTTTCGTGGATAAAGACAAGCTGCTCAAGGTGGTAACACGGGTACCGGCGACCACCGGCGCGCATCTGCGTCGCGTGCTGCAGCTGCGCGCGGTGCGCCATGTGCATAAGACGTTGGGCAGCTACTTCAACAACAGCCGCGTGTTGTTCATGTCCGGCAGGGTGAACTACGACATCGCCGTCGAGATGTCGCAGTACACGCCCAATTTGAGTTTTGCCGACGCACTGTTACAGACCGGCACGCCCACCATGTTGTCGTCTCTGGCACAGCTGGAACTGTTCGCCACCGGCAGCACCATGGCCAACGGCATCTGGGCGACACGCAAGCTAGGCGCGGTGCTGCCCAGACTGGCGAAGATCAAGCAGCGCCTGCTGGCCCAGGAAATGGCCAAGTCGCATGTGATTGTCGGCGCGATCGAGGATATCCGATCCTTTGCTGGCGACGGCAATCTAAAGGGCAAGACCCTGCTCAGCTCGGCGATCGATGAACAGAGCCTGGCCTGGCTGAAGGCACAGGAGGTCAATCTCGCGATCGATATCTGCCCGCAGCCGTTCAAGCAAGTGGTCGACGTCGACGTGATCGAGGCGATGATCCTTGCGGCGACCGGGCTCGAGCCGCAGGAGCTCTCGGACGAAACACGTGCCGGCATCATCGACGAGCTGGAGCTCACCGCGCAGCTGCTGCACCCCACCGGGCACTTCCGCAACGTGCGCCGGTTCGCGTTCATTATCCATCCGCTCAGCCAGCAAGCGATCCGGAAGGGCTTACCGCTGCTACCGAAATCCACGCCCAAGCGCCTGATGGATCAGGTCGAAAAAGCCGCTGCCATGTTACCGCCGATGGAGTACTGCAAGATGACGAACATCGTCTCGCCGACCGGCGCGGAAGCGGAGGGCTGGCTGATTGCGGTAGGTGGCACGCCCAAGGAGATGCTTGCCCGTAGCCCCGAATTCACCTATCGCCGGCTGCTCGCGGCCGCGGACAAGGCACAGAAAATGGGCGCTCAAATCATCGGCCTGGGCGCATTTACGAAGGTTGTCGGTGACGCGGGCATGACCGTGGCCCAGCGCGCGAACCTGCCGGTGACCACCGGCAATAGTTACTCGGCGTCCGGCGCGCTATGGGCCGCCGCCGACGCGATGCGCCGCATGGGCCTGGTGGAAGCGCCGAAAGGCGGCCGCGTAAAGGCCAAGGCCATGGTGATCGGCGCGACCGGGTCGATCGGCTCGGTGAGCGCGCGCCTGCTGGCGATGACGTTCGACGAGCTCTATCTCGCCGGCCGCGATCAGGACAAGCTTGAGGCGCTGAAAGCATCCATCCTCGAAGAGACGCCCGAGGCGAAAGTGGTCGCGGCGGCCGACTATGAAGCGCATTTAGCCGAGATGGATATGATCGTCACCACGACCTCGGGCGCCGGCAAGAAGGTGCTGGACATCACCGCGGTCAAACCCGGCTGCGTAATCACCGACGTGGCCCGCCCGCTCGACCTGCCGCCCGAGGAATGCGCCAAGCGCCCGGACGTTCTGGTGATCGAATCCGGCGAAATCGAACTGCCCTCCAAGGTCCGCGGCCTACGCGATATCGCCCTGCCGGAAAACATCGTTTATGCCTGTCTCGCAGAGACCATCGTGCTGGCGTTGGAAGGCCGCTTCGAAGCGTTCACGGTCGGCCGCGATACCGAGTGGCGCAAGGTCAAGGAGATTTACAAGCTCGGCCTCAAGCACGGCATGAAGCTGGCCCCGATCGCGGGCGTGAACGGCGTTTATACGGACGAGGATATCGCCAGGGTCGTCGAACTGGCGCGCGAACGGCGCATGACTTGGAAGTCCGGCTAGGGGCTGCGACCAGACTGGCCGGACATCTCGCGATCTGACCAGATCCCTGGGGACAGGGTGCTTCATTACGGATTGCGGAAACCAATTAGCCCAAGGCTTTGAGCCGGCGCCACGAATTCGACATACAACACCCGAATGACCCTGTATCGCGGGGCAGTACGGCTTTACCGGGATGGCCAGTGGCGGCGAGGCTCGACAACCGAATCGTCGTTGCCGCGCCGCCTGAGCCTACACTCAGATATCCGGGCGGCGTTGGTGCCAATCCGTAGCAGCCTCATATGCCGCACCCAGGCGTAACACCGTAGCTTCGTCGAAGGGACGGCCGATGGCCTGGAAGCCGATCGGCAGGCCGTGCTCGGTAAAGCCACAGGGCACGCTCATGGCCGGCAGACCAGTCACGTTGCCGGGCACGGCAAAGCGTGTATAGGCCGACATCAGCGACTCTTCACGGCCGTTGGACCAGGTGACGGACTCTGTGCCTGCAGTGACCGCCGGCGCGGTCGTCGTGGGCGCCACGATCACGTCTATTTTTTCATAAAGCCTGCGAAATGCCTGCTGAATAAGATAGCGTACGCGCTGGGCGCGGATGTAGGCCGATGCCGGCACGAGTTCGCCGGCTTCGAGCAATACACGCACGTCGTCGTTATACAGCTCGGCCTTCTCGCGCAGCATGTCGCGATGATAGTCGCTGGCCTCCGGCATCATGATGCCGAACTCGACCGGTACGAACTGGTCGGCCATGGGCAGTTCGACCTCGACCAGTTCGGCGCCGAGTGCCTGTAGTTGCGCGTAGGCCTCACGCACCGCGGCTTCGATTTCGCTGTCCACCCGGTCGAAGAAATAGTTCGTCGGCACGCCAACGCGCAGGCCCTGGATACCGTCGCTCAGACCGGCCAGATAATCCGGCACCGGCTCGTTGACGCTGCCGGGGTCGCGCGGGTCATGGCCGGCCAGGGCCTGGAGCGAAAGCGCCGCATCCTCGACCGTACGCGTCAGCGGGCCGGCATGATCCAGCCCCCAGGAAAGCGAGGTGATGCCTGCGCGACTGACCCGGCCGAAGGTCGGCTTCAGGCCCACGGTGCCGCACAAGCCGGCGGGGATACGAATGGAGCCGCCGGTATCGCTGCCCATGGCCATGAACGCCCCGGCCGCCGCCACCGTCGCACCGGAGCCGCCACTTGAACCGCCGGGCGTGCGCTCGGTATCCCACGGGTTGCGGGTGGTCGGCGTGCTGATGCCGTAGGCGAATTCGTGGGTATGGGTCTTGCCGAGAATAATCGCGCCGGCCCGCTTGAGCCGTTCGGCGGCCGCGCTGTCGGTCGTCGGCGTCCAGTCTTCGCGCACGCGCGACGAGGCGGTCGTGGGCACATTTGCCAGATCGTAAAGATCCTTGAGCGCCACCGGCACGCCGTGCAACGGCCCGCGCCAGTCTCCGGCAGCAATCTCCTGTTCGGCCTGGCGGGCAGCAGCACGGGCCTCGTCGGCCAATACGCGCACGTAGGCATTGAGCTTGGGCTCGGTGGCTTCGATGCGTTCGAGGCAGGCCTCGACGGCGCCCACCGGCGACAGGTCGCGGGCCTTGAGTTTGGCGCCCAGCTCGGCGGCAGACAGCGACAGGATATCGTTCATCGTTCGGCCTCCCAGCGTGCATCGAAGGAATGCACCGGCACGGTTTCATCGACCTGTACCTCGTAGAGTCGATCGAGCTGTTGCAGCACGCCGTCGAGCACCGGCCGCAACACCTCACGGCGCTCGGGCGGGAGTTCCAGCCCGGCCGCATCGACCAGCGTTTTCAGACGGGCATCATCCAGGGGCGGTCTCAACATCGCTAACCTTCTATTGCTAAAGCAGTTCCTGTGAAACTACTACGCGCAAAAACTGCGGTAAAGCGTATCGCAGCGGGCATGGGCCCACGCGTTCTTTAAGCGCAGCCGGGTCTTAATGACGAACGACCAGCGAGCGACATTGCTGGTACAAAACTATCGTTTTGACCGGATAGCCGCCTGCTCCACGCGCATTCATAGGCCCGGAACTCTAACCGACGCCCCTCGACTGAAAATAAACTCTCTAATAATCGGGCTAGTAGCCCTGACTCAACAAACGCAGAATGAAAGCCGCAACAGAGGTGTAGCTGTCTCGTGCCTGGCTACTGTTGACATGCACAACGTCCGCCACTTGAGCTGACCCGAATGATGCTATAGAAATAGCTGCATCTGACAACCGGTTGCGCGCGGTGGTGGGATGCATCGAATCGACACGCGAGATTGGAACAGCTCGCAGACGCTCGGCGAGAACATCCGTCTATCCCCCTGCGTATTCGACGGAAACGTCCATGTACATCAGCAGCATCAACTCGTTATACCGCTAAACGCGCCCATCGAATTCGAGGCCGATGGAGAGTGCGGGCAAGCAGACCTGTTCAAAGCGGTCATGTTTTCAAAGGGAACGCGGCATTCGTTCAATGTCCCGATCGGCGGGTCTTTTCTGATCATCGACCTGCCCTACGGTGACACGCGATTCACGCGCGACAGTACGCGCGGCGCGCAGACGATCGTGCTTACATCCCATGCGACTCGTTTTATCCGCTATCTCGCGCGTGAGGCTGAGTTCAACCGTTCGGTCCTGCTAGCCATTATCCGGCCCAGCATCGATATCCTCGCGGCCACGCTGGTGCAGCCGGTCGCGCCGCGTGGCAGGTACGGCGACCGTCGCATGGCGCGGCTGAACCACGCTCACAATCGACTGCTCGACCCCACATGCAACAGTTCGATCGCATCGGTCGCGCGAGACCATGGCTTCTCTCATGCGAACTTCCGGCGGCTATTTCGTCGTAAATATGGATCATCTCCTCAGGCGGCTGTCACTCGAGCGCGGGTTGATCATGCACGCGCAATACTTGAACAGACCGATCAATCTGTCACATCGATCGCGTTGTCCTTCGGCTATCAGAACGTTTCCAGCTTTATCGATCTCTTCGAGCGTCACACAGAGCTTACGCCGACCGCCTACCGCTTCCGCCCGCGGCGAAATGAACGCCCGGCGCAATCGCGGTAACGCACGTTTCGAGAGCAAGCCGCGCGCTTTGCCTAATGCCCCGGGCGGCCCGGTGACCGCACACTAGCCGGCAACCGAGCGACCTAGATGAGTTCGCCGATCGCATGCCGGGAGTCACTCGCACGCGTAGCGCAACGCGCGCCGAAATGGCAATTCATCACTTCTGCGAGTTCGGAAAGGGCTGAGCAAATCGCTAAAAGGAGAACCGTATGAAGGTCTTGATCATGGGCGCAGCCGGGACGATCGGACAGGCTGTGGTCGACCGTTTGGGAGATCGTCACGACATCGTTCGCGCGGGCCGCCACGGTCCGGATATGACGGTCGACATGACGTCGCCAGAGTCGATTGACTCGATGTTCAAACGCCTTGCGCAAGTCGAGGCGGTCGTTGTCGCGGCCGGTGGTGCCGCGTTCAAGTCCTTGAGCGAACTCACGCCAGCCGACAACGAGACGGCGATCGAGAGCAAGCTCAAAGGCCAGGTCGATACTGTCCTTGTCGGTCAGCACTACCTCGCGGACGGCGGGAACTTCACTTTGACCAGCGGCGTCATGGTCGACGATCCGATTGCCTGCGGTGCGTCCGCGGCCATGGCGAACGGGGGCGTGGAAGCCTTCGTGCGCAGCGCAAGCTGCGAACTCCAGCGAGGTCTTCGGCTGAATGTCGTCAATCCGTCAGTGCTGGATGAGTCCTGGTCCAAGTACGGCGCGTTCTTCCCAGGCTTCGAGAGCGTATCGGGCGAGCGCGTCGGCATGGCTTACCAAAAGAGCATTGAGGGCTGTCAAACCGGGCAGATCTTTTATGTTCGCTGATGCGATCTGTCGACCTACTCGCATGACTTTTCAATGGCGGCGCTACCGCACGACTAAAGATAGTCACGCTCGCGCTGGTGCCGAACCGCGAGGACGGTTACGGTCGCCTCGTCGCTGATTTCGAACAGATCGACATAACCCGCCCGGCCAAAGCTGATAACGAGTTCACGCAGGAACGGCCTTTCTTCGGCCGCCTTGCGGCAGGTGAAAGGAAAGTCGGCGAGCAGGCCGAACGCCTTGCGTATCGCGACGCGCGCGTTGGCGCCAGCGGCGGGGTCGCGCCTGTCGAGAAAATCGTAGAGACGCGTCAGGTCGTCACGCGCCTGGCGCGTGAAGACCACGCGATAGGTCATTTGCCACGAGCCCGCGCGTTTTCTTCGGCGACGGCATCCAGCCCGTCGAGAACTTCATCTACCGTGAAGTATTCGCCTGTGCGCTGTGCTTCTTCGCGTGCTGCCAGGCCGCGGGCGATGAATGCTTCCTGGCTTTCCCGCACATGGATTTGCTCGCGAATCGACGCTTCCACGAAGGCGGACAGCGTTTCGCCATCGCGCAATACCCGTTCGGCGGCTTCACGTAACTCGGGCGAAACACGAACGGCAGGAATAGAAGCGGTTTTCATGGCGGCGCCTCGATGCATTGCATTTGTAATACAAAATACGACGCGGCACGCGTTGCGCCAAGCCCCTAGTGCCAGAGCTTGTCCCTTGAAGCTTCGGCGTCTTCGAGGCGCTTGAGGTAGTCGTTCCAGTTGTCTTCGTACTGGTCGCCGAGTTCGCGCAGCGTCTGCCAGGAGAAGATGCCGGTGTTGTGGCCGTCGTCGAAGTACAGCTGGATGGCGTAGTTGCCGACCGGTTCGATCTTCTCCACGCCGACGTCGCGCTTGCCGGTGACCAGTTGCATGGGGCCGCCGTGGCCGCGCACTTCGGCAGACGGCGAGTACACACGCAGGTATTCCAGCGGCAGCTTGTAATTGGCGCCGTCGGGGTATTCGACTTCGAGCACCTTGGATTTCTGATGCAGGGTGATGTCTGTCGGGGCGTCCATGGGTCACCTTTCGGGTTCGGTTTTGGGGGCGTGTTCAATCAAGACAGTCCGCAAATGAACGCGGATGAGCGCAAATGGATGTGTTCAGCGTCAGCGAGTCTTTGCGATAGCCGACCGAGTAGCCGGCTCCGTTGTTTGTGGTTCACGCAGAAGCACGCCGACTTACACATATTCGACTCCACGCCTATACGTGGTCGTTCACGAAATCGTTTAAAGCTATTCGCTTGTCTTCCTTTGCGTTTGGCAGCTTGCTGCGTTCGCGTTCATTGGCGGACGAGTCTGCCTCCAAGAACAACCAAAAAAAGCCGGGACAGGATAAACCCGCCCCGGCTCGTTCGAGCAATGCCGCGCTCGAGACCGACCTGTCGGACTCGAGCATAGCGCGCTCGCGTTACAGGATGTAGCGCGACAGGTCTTCGTCGGCCGCCAGATCCTTGAGCTTGGAGTCGACGTATTCGGCGTCGACCTTGAGCGTTTCACCGGCCTTGTCCGGACCTTCGAAGGAGATTTCCTCCATCAGCCGTTCCATGACGGTGTGCAGGCGCCGGGCGCCGATGTTCTCGGTGCCTTCGTTGACCTTGAAGGCCATCTCGGCGATGCGGTGTACGCCGTCGTCGGTGAACTCGATGGTCACGCCTTCGGTGTTCATCAACGCGCCGTACTGTTCGGTGAGCGAGCAGTGCGGCTCGGTGAGGATGCGCACGAAGTCTTCGGCCTTGAGGGCGTCGAGTTCGACCCGGATGGGCAGACGGCCCTGCAGCTCGGGGATCAGATCCGAGGGCTTGGCCACGTGGAAGGCGCCGGAGGCAATGAACAGGATGTGGTCGGTCTTGACCATGCCGTACTTGGTGGACACGGTCGAGCCTTCCACCAGCGGCAGCAGGTCGCGCTGCACGCCTTCGCGGGAGACGTCCCCGCCCGAGCCGCCGCCGGCGTCCGAGCGCTTGCAGACCTTGTCGATCTCGTCGATGAAGACGATGCCCGAGTTTTCCACCTGATCGATGGCCTGGGTCTTGATCTGCTCTTCGTCGACCAGCTTGGCGGCCTCTTCGTCCACGATCTGACGGTAGGCGTCCTTGATCTTGATCTTCTTGCGCTTGGTCTTGTCGCCCTTCATGTTCTGGAACATGGACTGGAGCTGATTGGTCATCTCCTCCATGCCCGGGGGCGCCATGATCTCGAAGCTCTGGCCGCCCTGCTGCAGCTCCAGCTCGATTTCCTTGTCGTCGAGCTTGCCTTCCCGCAGGCGCTTGCGAAATACCTGCCGGGTGGCGCTGGACTCGACCGCCTTCTGATCGGATTCGCCGGCTTCGTCCCAGGTGCTCGGCTTGGGCAGCAGCGCGTCGAGAATGCGCTCCTCGGCGGCGTCCTCGACCTTGATGCGCACCGCCTTCTTGGCGGCTTCGCGCGTCATCTTGATGGCCACTTCCACCAGGTCGCGGATGATGGAATCCACTTCCTTGCCGACATAGCCCACTTCCGTGAACTTGGTCGCCTCGATCTTGGTGAACGGCGCGTTGGCGAGCTTGGCCAGTCGACGGGCGATCTCGGTCTTGCCCACACCCGTGGGGCCGATCATGAGGATGTTCTTGGGCGTGATCTCGCCGCGGATGGATTCATCCAGCTGCATGCGCCGCCAGCGGTTGCGCAGCGCGATGGCGACCGAGCGCTTGGCTTCGCCTTGGCCGATGATGTGGCGGTCGAGTTCGGCCACGATCTCGCGCGGCGTCATTTCGTGGCGCGGCAGCACGGCGGCTTGTTCGCGGCTGTCGTCGGCCATGGTCTCGGAGGCTGTATCAGACATTGTCCAGCACCTCGACGGTGATGTGGTGATTGGTATAGATGCAGGTATCGGCTGCGATATGCATCGCGGTTTCGGCGATGGTGGGCGCATCCATGTCGGTATGTTCGACCAGCGCGCGCCCGGCTGCCTGGGCATAGGAGCCGCCCGAGCCGATCGCCATGCAGGCGAATTCCGGCTCCATGACGTCGCCGTTGCCGGAAATCATCAGCGTGGCGGTTTCGTCGGCGACGAGCAGCAGCGCTTCCAGGCGCCGCAGCGCGCGGTCGGTACGCCAGTCCTTGGCCATTTCGACCGCGGCTTTGACCAGCTGGCCGCCATGTTCCTGAAGCTTGCCTTCGAAACGCTCGAACAGCGTGAAGGCGTCGGCCGTGCCGCCTGCAAAGCCAGCGAGCACCTTGTCGTTATAGAGCCGGCGCACCTTGCGCGCATTGCCCTTGAACATGGTGTCGCCCATGGAAACCTGGCCATCGCCGGCCAGGGCCACCTTGCCGTTATGGCGCACGGCGAGAATTGTTGTGCCGTCGAATTGTTTCAAAGCATTTGCCCTGCGTTGACGTCGATCTGTTTCGAGTTGGGGCCATGCGCGAGCCGATTCAAGCAATCGTTTCGCGGGGCCGTTCGGCCACCGTTCAGCTTAGCGGCCAGCGCGCATGCAGGGCGTTCTACAAAGGTCGGAGTCGGCGCAGGGCCGGGACAGCCGCTTGGTCTGAAGCTAAGCCTCGTCGGGCTCGGTACGCCGACCCGCGCGCGGGTGGGCCGCGTCGTAGACCTTGGCCAGGTGGGCGAAGTCCAGATGGGTATAGATCTGCGTGGTGCCGATATTGGCGTGGCCCAGCAGTTCCTGAACCGCGCGCAGGTCGGCGCTGGATTCGAGTAGATGGGTGGCAAAGGAATGCCGCAGCTTGTGCGGATGCAGATGCACGGGCAGGCCGTTTTGCACCGCCCAGCGCTGCATGCGGGCGGCCACGCTCGAGCGCGACAGCCGGCTGCCGCGCTGGGAGACGAACAGGGCCGTTTCGTTGGCGCCGGCCAGCTGCGGGCGTACCCGCAGCCAGCGTTCGAGCGCGGCGATCGCCCGCGAGCCGATCGGCACGCTGCGCTGGCGCGAGCCCTTGCCGAGCACGCGGGCCTCGCCGTCGGCCAGGTCCACGTCGTGGATATCCAGGCCCACGGCTTCGGCCAGACGCACGCCGGCGGAATAGAACAGCTCCAGCAGGGCGTGATCGCGAATCTCGAGATCGTCTTCGGGGGTCACGTCGAGCATCGCGGCCAGATCGTCGACGTCCACGGTTTCCGGCAGGCGCACCGGGCGCTTGGGCGCGCGTACGTCGGTGGCCGGGTTACGTAGGGCCAGGCCCTCGCGCATCTGCCAGACATAGAAACTGCGCAGCGCAGAAACCAGCCGTGCCAGGCTGGCCGGTTTCAGACCGCTTCGATGCCGGCCGGCCACGAATTCGCGCAGGTCGGCGGTGGTCACACGGCGCCAGTCGGCCAGCCCTCGCGCTTCCAGCCAGTCGGCGGCACTGCCCAGATCGCGTGCATAGGCGGCCTGGGTATGGGCGGACATGCGCCGTTCGTGGGTGAGATGGGCCAGAAACGCGTCGACCCGGTCGGTAAGCGCGCTCACGATGCGATCGGTGCCCGAATCAAGGCTAGGGCAATGCGTCGCGGCCAAGCAGGCGCTGCAGCGCGGCGGTGACCAGCTCGCCGGTGAGTTCCAGGAACAGCGTGCCCACGTCCGGAACGAAACGCTCGCCCTTGCGGCTGGCCAGCACCAGAGCCCCGTGCACGCCGTGCGCGCCCAGCGGGATCATGGCCGCGCTCGCCATGGCCGGCGCATCGTTGCTGCGCGTGGCAAACAGCGCTTCCGACTGTTGTTCGGAGATCGGCCCGCAGATCGGCTTGCCGCGGCGATAGACGTTGGTGAGCGCCTTGCCGGCCGGGCTGTCGTCGCTAATCGCATGAATCTGACCATCGGCCAGGGCTTCGACATCGGCGGCCGTGCCCGACAGGCCGACATAGATATCGTCCACATCCAGATGCTGTTGCAGGCATTGCGTGAGTTGCGGCACCAGTTCGGCCGCGCTCTGTACCGTCACCAACACCTTGGCCACACGGTTGAGCTGAACCACGCGCTGCTCGTTGTCGCGGGCGGTTTCCACCAGGTCGTTGAAGCGGGCCTGCAGCTGGCGATTGGTGGTCCGCAGGCCGGCGACCTGACGCTCGATCAGCGAAACCGCGTTGCCGCTGTCGTGGGAGACCTCCAGCGCCTCCAGCACGGCCGGATAACGGTTGATCAGACCCGGGTGTGCCTGCAGATAGGCTGCGACTTCGGCTTCGTCCAGGGCCGGCGTTGGCGTTTGTTTTTCAGCTTCGTTCATGTCGGAGCATCTCTTCCAAGAGGTGTAGACCTGCCCGTTGCCAGGCAACGCACGAATCGCGCCAGACCAGGGCAATTCGTTTCAACCGCCCGCCTTCGACAATACCAGTTCACCATCGAATACGCGCTCGGCCGGCCCGCTCAAATATACCTGTTTGCCTTCGCCGGCCCATTCCACAGTGGCCGTACCGCCGGGCAGCTCGACGGCCACGCTGGGTTCGAGCACACCGGCGCGCATACCCACGATCGCCGCCGCGGCCGCGCCGCTGCCACAGGCCAGCGTTTCACCCGCGCCGCGCTCGTAGACCCGCAGCCGAATATGCTGCGGCGTGACCACCTGCATGAAGCCCACGTTCACCCGCTCGGGAAAGGCCGGATGGCTTTCCAGCGCGGGGCCGACGGCTTCGACATCGGCGCTATCGATATCCTCTACGCGCAAAACCGCATGCGGGTTGCCGATCGACAGCGCGCCGAAGCGAATGGTGCGTGCAGCTACGTCTTCAAGCCGATATTCATCGGCCATATCGAAGCCGCTCAAGGGGATATCGGCCGGATTGAACGCCGGTACACTAAGCGCCACCCGATAGTGGTCGTCGCCGAGGCTTTCCAGCACCATCTGGCCGTCGCGTACATCGACCACGATCTCGCGCTTTTCGGTCAGCCCCTGCTCGCGCACATAGCGTGCAAAGCAGCGCGCGCCGTTGCCACACTGGCCGGATTCGCTGCCGTCCGAGTTGAGGATGCGATAGCCGAAATCGGCGTTGGCGCTGCGCGGCGCTTCCACGATGAGAATCTGGTCGCAGCCGATGCCGAAATGTCGATCCGCGATTGCCCGGGCCGATACTTCGTCGAGCACCACGGGCGCCTGCGTGCCGTCGATTACCACGAAGTCGTTGCCCAGGCCGTGCATCTTGGTAAAACGCATGAGCTTCCTATTCCGCGCTGGCCGAGTCTTCGTTGGCACTGCCGGCGCTGTCGGTATCCTCGGACAGCGCCGGTTCGTCGCTGTCGTGCGCGGCATCGCCGTGGTTCATGCCGCCCATGTCATGTCCACCGTGCTGCATCTGTTCGTCCGGGCCGTCGGCGCGCACGGTCGCCGCGACCGGGAATTCGGCCTGATCGGCGCCGCAGGCCAGCACCAGCTCCACCTGATCGCCCGCGGCATACGCCTGGCTGGGCGAGAACAGCATGACGTGGCGCCCGCCGGCTTCGAAGGCCACCTCTTCGCCAGGCACGATCACGACCCGCTCGATGGGCTGCATGCTGGCCTGGCCGTTATCGTTGACCACGGTTTCATGCATTTCCGCACGGTCGAACTGGGTGCTGGATACGCCGTTGACCACCACCTTGCCTTCGCCGTCGTTGGCCAGGGTGAAATACGCACCCATGACATCCGCGCCCTGCGGCGCGGCACGCACCCACGGCTCGTCCACGCGCAGCCCGCCGCAATCGGGCGCCTCGGAGCTGCCACAGGCGGCAAGCGGCAGCGACAGTACGCCGGCCAGGGTGAACAACAGCCAGCGCCGTGCGTGTTGCCCGATATATATGTCTGCCATCGCTTGCTCCGCTTTAAATGTTATATACTAACGATTGAATATTTTTCGTTCAGGGCATCGCCGTGAGCCTAGGCTCGTCTTCCAATGTTACCGACAAACTCGACAAGGCCGCAGTGATCCTTTCGGGCATCTGCCTGGTGCATTGTCTGGCGTTTCCCCTGCTGATCGCGCTGTTCCCGGTGTTCGGGTTTTCCTTTGTCTCCCATACCACCTTCCACCAGATCATTCTGGTCGTGGTCGTGCCCACCACCGCCATTGCCCTGGGCATGGGTTATTGGCGCCACCGCCACGCGCTCGTGCCCGCGCTGGGCGTTGCGGGGGTCTTCATGCTGGTCGTGGCCGCGTTCGGAATGCATGCGCTGGGCGCGGAAAGCGTCGAACGCGCCGTGACCGTAGCCGGCGGCCTGCTGCTGGCCGCGGCGCATATCCAGAATTATCGGCTCACGCGTAGCAGCCACGCCTGCCACCATGAACGTGCGCACGTATCGGGTGTCTAGGGAAGCCCTAGCCTTTTAGACTCGAAGCGTGCACGCTCGCACTTATGATTCAAGCCCCCGAAAATTCCGTATTCGATGCCAGCGGCCACGACCATGGCGCCTGTATCCACGATGCACTGACCCGTGCTGAAACGCTGTGCGCGCAACAGGGGCTGCGCCTGACCGCGATTCGTCGCCGGGTGCTGGAGCTGATCTGGGAAAATCATCGGCCGACCAAGGCCTATGATCTGCTCAATTCGATCAACGCCGAACGCGGCAATGCGGCCCCGCCCACGGTCTATCGCGCGCTGGATTTTCTGCTCGATGCCGGCCTCATCCACAAGATCGAATCGCTCAACGCCTTCATCGGCTGCGACGCCGCCCACGGCGACGGCCATCCGAAGTTTCTGATCTGCCGGGCCTGCGAACGCGTGGCCGAAATCCCCAGCCCGGCCGTGGACACGGCCCTGGCCCGCGAAGCCAAGCGCGCCGGTTTCACCATCGATCACGAAACCATCGAAATCGGCGGCACCTGTGCCGCCTGTGCACAGCGCGGCTGACGCCCGCGCTCGACTGGCGCGTTCGACGCCTGGCCGCGAACCGCCCGAGCCAGTAACGTCGTACGCAATGAGACGGCGGCCAACACGAAAGCAAAAGCACGACAGCTGGGGCGACCGCCTCGCGGGCGCGGCAGCGTCGCTTTTCTTTAGCGTGCCGACTGCGGCCTTTCTGTGGTTTGCCCTTAACAAACGCCTCGCCTTTCACCCTTTTCCCTTCCACGAGCCATCGGTTGGGTTGGGCTGGCTGATTGGCGCCATCGTGTTTCTCGCCGCCTTCGCTTTCCTCTTCCCGCGGCGATTCACGCGTCTGCTTGGCGGCACGTGGCATGTGCTGCACCGCCTGACCACCGGATGGTGGTGAGGCCGACCCGCGAACAGGCTACCCCGATGTCCAGACAAGGCCGGCTGATCCAGACGCGGGCGCGCTGCGATGCCAGGGCTGCGAACAGCCCCGACCACAGCTCGGCATTGTGCAGCCCGCGCTATGCCTTGAGCTCGGGGAAATCGGTTTCGCTATAGGCGAACTCGCCGTTGTCGTCCCCGGCGGCATGGGCACGCAGCTCGACGCGCCGAATTTTGCCGGAGATCGTCTTGGGCAGTTCCGCGAACTCGAGTTCGCGGATACGCATATAGGCCGGCATACGCTCGCGACTGAATTCGAACAGCGCTTTCGCGGCCTCGCGACCGGGTTCGTGGCCACGGCGTAGCACCACATAGGCCTTGGGCACGTTCAGGCGCAGATCATCGGGCGCGGGTACCACGGCGGCCTCGGCCACGGATTCGTGCTCAATGAGAATCGACTCCAGCTCGAACGGCGAGACGCGGTAGTCGGACGACTTGAATACATCATCCGCACGGCCGACGTACCAGTAGTAGCCGTCTTCGTCGCGGCTGGCGACATCGCCGGTACGATAATAGCCGTCGTGCAGGGCCTGGGCCATACGCTCGGGATCGTCGCGATATTCCTGCATGAGCCCGAGCGGGCGATCGGCGCGTACGTCGATGGCGATTTCGCCTTCGCCGACCTCTTCGTCAAAGGCATCGAGCAGCGCGATACGATAGCCCGGCAGCGGCCGGCCCATGGAGCCGGATTTCATCGGCTGACCGGGCGGGTTACCGATCTGGGCGGTGGTTTCGGTCTGGCCATAGCCATCGCGAATTTTCAGGCCCCAGAGGCGTTCGACGCGTGCGATGACCTCCGGATTGAGCGGCTCGCCGGCGCCGACGAGGCTTTTGAGCTTCACATCGTAAGCCGAGAGATCCTCCTGAATGAGCAGCCGCCAGACGGTGGGCGGTGCACACAGGCTGGTCACGCCCTTGTCGGCGATCACCTGCAGGGCATCCGTTGCGGAAAAACGCGCGCTGCGATAGACGAATACCGTACAGCCGGCATCCCAGGGCGCGAACAGATTGGACCACGCATGCTTGGCCCAGCCGGGCGAGCTGATATTGAAATGGATATCGTCCGGCTGCAGGCCAAGCCAGTACATGGTCGATAACGAGCCCACCGGATAGCTCTGGTGTGTATGCAGCACCAGCTTGGGCTTGGACGTGGTGCCGGAGGTGAAATACAGCAGCATCGGATCCGCGGCATGGGTGGTGCCCACGGGCTCGAACTCGGCGGCGCATTCGTAGGCTGCTTCATAGCCGATCCATTGCCCGACCGGCTCGCCTGCGGCGATACAGGTGAGCCCGTCGGCCACGCCCTCGAACTTGGCGATATGCTCTTCGGCCGCCAGGATATGGCTGACCCCGCCACGGCCGAGGCGATCGCCCAGATCCTTCTGCGACAACAGGGTGGTGGCCGGAATCACCACCGCGCCCAGCTTGATTGCGGCCAGCATCGTCTCCCACAGCTCGACCACGTTATCGAGCATCACCAGCAGCGTATCGCCGCGGCCGAGGTCGTGGTCCCGCAGGAAGTTGGCCACCTGATTCGAGCGCTGGCGCATGGCCTCGAAGCTGTAGCGTTGTTCGCTGCCATCGGCATCGACGAGCCACAGAGCGATCTTGTCGTTGCCGCGGGCATAATCGTCGAACCAGTCCAGTGCCCAGTTGAACTCGTCGAGCTGCGGCCACTTGAAGGCCTCGTAGGCCCGGGCATAGTCCTCGCGCAGGTCCAACAGCTGTTGGCGCGCGGCCTTGAATGCGTCTGCCGAATGCATCGCCCTCTCCTTTTATCGCGTTCGGCGGGTTCGTTTTATGCCCGCCGTCGTTATGGTTTTAATCGTCGCGGCTTCGTATTCAGCCGTTTGCGTTGTCGCTGGAATAGCCTTGCAACAGATTGAGAATGCTTGAAAAATCGTCGCCCCCGTGGCCGGCCTGGCTATGCACCGAATACAGGTTGCGGGCCATCGAGCCCAGCGGGGTGGCCACGCCTTTCTTCAGACTGGAGTCCATGGCCAGGCCCAGATCCTTCAACATCAGATCCACGCCGAAGCCGGGCTTGTAGCCGTTCGAGGCCGGGGCGTTGTCCATCACGCCGGGATAGGGGTTGTAGACGTTGAGCGCCCAGTTGCCGCCCGAGGCGTTTTTCATGATGTCGGACACCACGCTCGGGTCGAGGCCGTTGGCCACGGCCAGGTTGATGGCTTCCGAAGTGCCGGTCATGAGAATGCCCAGCAGCATGTTGTTGCACATCTTGGCGACCTGGCCTGCCCCGGCGGGCCCGGCATGGAAATAGGTCTTGCCCATGACGTCGAACAAGGCGCTCGCTTTTTCAACCGCGGCCGCCTCGCCGCCCACCATGAAGGTCAGGCCACCCGCCTTGGCGCCATTGACGCCGCCGGAGACCGGCGCATCGAGCATGGACAGCCCGCGTTCGCCCGCGGCTGCAGCCACCTGGCGTGCAGTTTCGGCGTCGATGGTCGAACAGTCCACCAGCAGCGTTTCCTGGCCGACGACGTCCAACAGCCCACCCTCGCCCTGATAAAGCGCGGCCACATGTTGGCCGGCCGGCAGCATGGAGATGACGATATCGGCCTGTTGCGCCGCGGCGGCCGCACTCTCGGCGCGCTCGGCGCCCAGTGCCACGGCATCGGCCATGGCCTGTTCGACCAGGTCGAACACCGTCAGCGCATAGCCGGCCTTGATGAGGTTGGCGGCCATCGGCGCGCCCATGTTGCCCAGGCCGATGAAAGCGATTTCCTTGGCCATTCTCTCCTCCCTGTCGTAATCGTTTGTCTGTTTTGGGCGCTGGCCGTAGCCGGTTAAAGATCGGCCAGCGGGTGCTGCGCGTAATCGTCGGGCAGCGTGAAATGGGCCGCGATCTGTTCGGACGTAACCGCATCCAGCGTGGTCGGCGTCCACTGCGGGTTCTTGTCCTTGTCGACCAGCAGGGCACGGATGCCCTCGGCGAAATCGGGCCGGCGGGTACAGGCAATGGCCATCGCCAGTTCGCGCTGAAACACCTGTTCGATCGACAGTTTCGGATCGCGGGCGAGCTGGCGATGTACCACCGTCAGCGACAACGGCGATGCGCCGGCAATGGCCTTGGCGCCGTGGGCGAACCAATCGTCGGCTTCGGCCTGCTCGGCCAGGCGTTGAGTGAACGCCGCCACGCTGGGCGTATCGGTCAGCCGCGCGATGGTCTGTTGATTGGCAAAGAGCATGGATTCGCGCCGTGCGTTGTCGCTTTCGGCGACGTCCTCGAATTCGTGCAGGCCACGTGCGAGTACCGCATCGTCGGCAGCGCGCTCGCCCTGCCAGTCCAGCTGCGTGAGCGCGGCAAACACCGCCTCGCGCTGGCCCGAGTCGATGCGATAGTCACCCAGGCCCAGCCAGAGCGCATCGCCTGGCTGCATGGGCGTGGTGGTCAGCCCCAGAAACAGGCCGATGCGTTGGGGCATGCGCCCCAGAAACCAGCTCGCACCCACATCCGGAAACAGCCCGATGGTGACTTCAGGCATGGCAATCCGGCTGCATTCGGTGACCACGCGATGGCTGGCCCCGGCCATCACACCCAGGCCGCCGCCCATGACCGTGCCGGTTGCCCAGCACAACACCGGTTTGGGATAGCGATGAATACGATGATCGAGCCGGTATTCGCGGGCGAAAAAAGCTTCGGCATCCGCACTGGGCGCGTCGGCGGTCGCAGTCATCGCCTTGTACAACCCGATGACGTCACCACCGGCACAGAAGGCTCTCTCGCCGGCGCCGTAAAGCACGACACATACGATATCGTCGCGCTCGGCCCAGGCGTCGAGTTGCGCCTGAAGGCGGTCGATCATCGTGCGCGACAGCGAGTTCAGCGCCCGGGGTGCATTGAGCTGGGCAAAGGCCACGCAATAGCCTTTGGCCGTACTACGTTCCTCGAACACCACGCTGCTGTCGTTCGTTGCTTCGCTCATCGATTGCGGCTCCTGTCGTGTGTCCATACGGGCTCGCGTTTGCCCAGAAAGGCGGCGACACCTTCGGCAGCGTCGGCGGTTTCGAACAGCGTGCCAAAAGCCGCCCGCTCGCTGGCCAACGCCTTGGTCAGCGCCGCGCCCTGACTGGCGTCGATCAGCCGCTTGGTGGCCGCAAGCGCGGTCGGGCTCTGGCGGGCGGCCTGTTGGGCGAGCGCCAGTGCGGCCGGCAGACTCTCGCCGCCGGCCACCGACTGTTCGACCAGCCCGATACGCTCGGCGGTTTCCACGTCCACGGTTTCGCCGCATAGAATCAGCCGCTTGGCCCAGCCACGGCCGATCTGGCGCGCCAGCGTGGCCGTGCCGCCGCCACAGGGCAGCAGCCCGACCCGCCCTTCCGGCAAGCCCAAACGGGCATGGCGTTCTGCGATGCGAATATCGCAGGCCAGCGCGCATTCCAGCCCGGCGCCCAGACACCAGCCATTGATGGCAGCGAGCGTGAGGCCGGAAAAATCGTGTAGCCGGGTTACCACGGCCGCCAGCAGGCATGTGAGTTCGCGGGCGACAGCCGGGCTGATGCCGTCGTACATGTTGAGATCATCGCCGGCACAGAAGAAACGCTCGCCGGCGCCGGTGATCACAAGCGTACTGATATCGCGATCGGCTTCGAGCGCGTCCAGCTGTGTGGCCAGTTCACGCAGCGACGTGGCATCCAGCACATGCGCCGGCGGGCGGTCGAACGTGAGCACGGCCGTGCGGCTGAAACGTTCCATACGGAAGCCGGCGCCGCTCATCGCAGTATGTCGCCGTCGTGGTCGGCGAGCACGCGCCGGGCGATGATCAGGCGCATGATTTCGTTGGTGCCTTCGAGTATCTGGTGCACCCGCACATCGCGTACATGACGCTCCAGCGGATATTCGCGGATATAACCGTAGCCGCCGTGAATCTGCAGCGCGGCGTTGCAGATATCGAAACAGCGGTCGGTCGCGAAGCGCTTGGCCATGGCACAGAAGGCGGTGGCTTCGCCGTGCCCGGCATCGAGTCGGCTGGCGGCAAGCCAGACCATCTGGCGCGACGCGACCAGTTCGGTGGCCATATCGGCCAGCTTGAATTGCAGCGCCTGAAAATCCTCCAGCCTGCGCCCGAACTGCTGGCGTTCGCTCATGTAGCGACGGGCGGCATCGAGTGCTGCCTGGGCGGTGCCCAGCGAACAGCAGGCGATATTGATACGTCCGCCGTCGAGGCCCTTCATGGCGATGGCAAAGCCCTGGCCCTCTTCGCCCAGCCGGTTCGCGGCGGGCACGCGCACATCCTCGAAGGTGATGGTGCGTGTGGCCTGGCTGTTCCAGCCCATCTTGGGCTCCTTGCGCCCATAGCTGATGCCCGGCGCATCTGCCGGCACGACAAACGCGCTGATGCCACCCGCGCCGGCCTGGCCGGTACGCGCCATCACCACCAGCAGATCGGTATCGCCCGCGCCGGAAATGAAGCACTTGCTGCCGTTGAGCACGTAATGCTCGTCGTCGCGCACGGCCCGGGTCTTGAGCGATGCCGCATCCGAGCCGGCGCCCGGTTCGGTCAGGCAGTAGGAGGCCAGCTTCTGGCCGGCCGTGAGTTCGCCGCACCACTGATCGCGTACATCGTCGCCGCCAAACGTGGCGACCATCCAGGTCGCCATGTTGTGGATGCTGATGTAGGCCGCGGTCGACGTACAGCCGCCGGACAGGGCTTCGAAGATCAGCGCGCTGTCGAGGCGTGTCAGCCCGAGCCCGCCCTGGGCCTCGGGCGTATACAGCCCGCAGAAGCCCAGCTCGCCGGCCTGGGCGATCACCTCGCGCGGGAAATAGGCCTCGGCGTCCCACTCGGCGGCCTTGGGCGCGAGTGCTGCACGGGCGAAGTCCTCGGCCGCCTCGCGCAGGGCGATCTGGGTATCGTTGAGTTCGAAATCCATGACTGCCTCTTAACGCATGTTGATCGTCATGTTCGGCCCTGAGGGCACATCGTCTTCGGGCCAGCGCGAGAGCACGGTCTTGGTTTCGGTATAGAAACGCACCGCCTGCTTGCCATAGGCATGCAGATCGCCGAAGAAGGAGTTCTTGGAGCCGGTAAAGGAGAAGAACGGCGCCGGCACCGGGATCGGCAGATTGATGCCGACCTGACCGACTTCGGTTTCGTGCTGATACTTGCGCGCGGCAGCACCCGACTTGGTGAAGATCGACGTGCCGTTGCCGTAGGGGTTGGCATTGACCAGTTCGATCGCTTCTTCGAGCGTATCGACATGCATCACGCACAGGGCCGGGCCGAAGATCTCTTCCTGGTAGATCGCCATGTCGGTGGTGACGTTGTCGAACAGCGTGGGGCCGACCCAGTTGCCGTCGGGATAGCCTTCAACGGTGCAGTTCGAGCCGTCGAGCAGCACGTCGGCGCCCTCGGCGGAAGCGCCCTGGATCAGATCGCGTACGCGATCCCGCGATTTCTTGTTGATCAGCGGACCATAGGCCGCGCCCTCGTCGCCCGGCGCACCGGGGCGGATATCGGCCAGTGCGTTCTTGATGTCATCGACCCAGGCGCGGGTCGATTCGCCTACCAGCACGGCCACGGAAATGGCCATGCAACGCTGGCCCGCCGCCCCGCAGGACGAACCCACCAGCGACGATACGACCTGATCCTTGTCGGCATCGGGCATGACGATCATGTGATTCTTGGCCCCGGCCATGGCCTGGACACGCTTGAGGTTGTCCGTGCCTTTGCGATAGACATGCTCGGCCACCGGCACCGAACCCACGAACGACACCGCCTTGACGTCCGGGTGATCGAGAATGGCGTCCACCTGCCGCTTGTCGCCGTGGATGAGCTGCAACAGCCCCTTGGGGAAACCGGCTTCGGCGAACAGCTCGGTGAGCATGACCGGGGTGAGCGGGTCCTGCTCCGAGGGCTTGAGGATGAAGCTGTTGCCGCAGGCCACCGCCAACGGATACATCCACAGCGGGATCATCGCCGGGAAATTGAAGGGCGTGATGCCGGCGCATACGCCGATCGGGTGCACATAGCTGTGTGTATCGATATTGCGGGCCACGTTCTCAGCGGTTTCGCCCATCATGTGCGTGGTCATGCCGCAGCCGTGCTCCACCACTTCGATCCCGCGCCAGACATCGCCCATGGCATCGGCAAAAGTCTTGCCGGTTTCTTCGGCCAGCACTTTGGCGATGTCTTCCTGGCGTTCCTTGAGCAGCGCCTGATACTTGAACAGATAGCGCACCCGCTCGACGGTGGGCACATCGCGCCAGGCCTTGAACGCGGCCTTGGCGGATTCGACCGCCCGCTGCATTTCGTCGTCGGTGGCCACCGGTACCTGGGCGATGACCTCCTGACTGGCCGGGTTGTTCAGCTCAATCCACTCCGAAGTGGCGCTATCGACGAATTCACCGTCGATGAACAGCGGCACGCGGCCACTCTTGCGTATGTTCTGGATCTGGGACGAGGTCATGGCATTCACCTTCTGGCTTTCAAATGGTCGGCGCTGTTCGAGCCGCCGAATCAACGAATGTCTGGCGAACCGGGCACAGGGCTGTGCCGCGGTTGCGGGTCAAAAAATCGTGTACAACACCACCGCGATCGCGAGCACGATGGACGGCACCAGCACGCTGGCCATGAAGATCGCCGGATAGGCGCGCTGATGCGTTTCGTTACAGATCACGCGGATGGTGGTCACCACATAGCCGTTGTGCGGCAGGGAATCGAGCCCGCCCGAGGCGAGCGCGGAGATACGGTGCATGGCGCCGTTGTCCAGCCCCATCCCCTGATAGATGGGCGCCAGGATCGGCAGGGCGATCCCCAGCCCGCCCGAGGCCGAGCCGGTAATGCCGGCGATCACGGTCACCGCCATGGCAAGGCCCGCGTATTCCAGGCCGGGCATGCTCGTGAGCTGATCGACGATCTGATCGAAGGCCGGCGTCTGCGACACCACCGCGCCGAAGCCCACCACCGCACAGGTGTTGGCAGTGGCTACCAAGGCATTGTCGGCGCCGCTGCCGAGCGTGCGAATACGCGCCTGCAGGCGCCGGTTCAACAGCACGAACCCAAGCGCCAGGCTGATCAGAATGGCGACCAGCAGCGCCTCCACCGCGCGAATATCGAATACGAAGGAAAAGACGTTGAACGAGCCCACGAGCACGATCATCGGCGTGAGCGCGGCCAGGATATGGACCGGCCTATCAGCGTCAGTGCCGGCCTCGGCCGTCGCAGCAGCCGGCGGATCGAAGGTTTCGCCGGCGGCCACCGCACGGCCGATGGTGCGACGTATCACCAAGGAGCCGATTACGAGGATCAGCAGCCCGCTGAATACGCCGATCAGTCCGCCGGCGACCGGCGTGGTACCGAAATACTCGGTGGGAATGAGGTTCTGCACCTCCGGCGAGCCGGGCGAGGTCATGGTGAAGGAGATCGAGCCGAACACCATGGCCACAGGGATGAAGCGATGCGGCAGATCGGCACCGCGAAACAGCTCGTAGGCGATCGGGTAGACGCTGAAACCCACCACGAACACGCTCACCCCGCCATAGGTCAGGATCGCGGCCGCGCCGACAACGGCCGCCACCGCCCGCTTTTCGCCGAACCATTGCCGTGACTTGGCCGCAATCGCCTTCGCCGCGCCGCTGTCGTCCATGAGCTGGCCGAAGATGGCGCCGAGCAGAATGGCCGGAAACCAGGTGGTGAAAAATCCGGTAAAGCCATCCATGTAGTCGACGAGCATGGCCTCGCGCAGCGGCACCTGGCTGCACAGGGCCACCAGCACCGAACACCCGACCGCGGCCACGATGATGTTCACACCGCGCATGGTCAGCGCGACGAGCAGCACCAGGCTCGCCAACAGACCGAAATAGCTGAGCATCAGCATTTCGTCTCCTCCGTCCTCTTGTTATGTCTCGACGACGATCGACCGCCGGGCCGTCGTGCCGATTTCTAATTTATTGCCAATCAGATCATGCTGATCTACCGTCTGAAATGGCTTTAATTGACCCGGGCTGGACAAAATTGCTTCATGCGTGATCTAGCGGATGCCGGTATCGAAACCTCGCGCTGGCCGCTGCCCGACACCGGCCGACGGGTGATCATCCCGCAGAGCCTGGTCGATGCCATGGCAGGCAACCCGCTCTGTCGCGACTGCCTGCCCCACGGCGTGGGCTACTACCCCACCGCTGCCGGCCATCGCATGGGCCGGCGCAATCCGGGCGATCATCTGTTCATCTATTGTCTGGCCGGCTCAGGGATCGCGCGGCGGGAGGGCCGTGAGCAGGCGATCGGCCCGGGCGACGTGCTGCTGCTACGAGCCGGCGAACGCCACAGCTACTGTGCGAACCGTAACGACCCCTGGTCGATCTACTGGGCGCACCTGGGCGGCGCCGCGGTGGACTGTCTGTTCGATGAGATTGCCGAAACGCGGGAGACGTTCGTCGTGCCGGTCGGGCTGCATCCGCGCCTGACCGACGACCTGAATCTGCTGCTGGCGGTGGCAGAACGCTTTCGCGACCATCACTTCGTGTACGCCGCGAACCTGCTGCAGAGCATTCTGTCGTTCATGGCGCTGGTGCATCGCCAGCACAGCCAGCGCAGCACCGCACTCGATATCGATCGCGTCCAGGCCTGGCTGCAGGCGCATCTGCACGACCGTATCGATCTCGACGAACTGGTCGCGGCGACCAGCTCGATATCGCGCTATCACTTCATTCGCGAATACAAGCGCCAGACCGGGCAAACGCCCATGCAGGCATTCCAGCGCCTGAAGATCAGCCGGGCCTGCTATCTGCTCGATATCACCGAATGGAGCGTCACAGACATTGCCTGCGACCTGGGCTATGACGACCCTTATTATTTTTCGCGGCTGTTCAAGAAGGTGACCGGCATGCCGCCACGCGACTATCGGCGCGAACATCAGGCCCAGGACGCGATTGCCCCGGCCGCCCACCGACAGGCTTTCTAAGCCAAAAAAAACCGGCATGCGCCAAGGGCGCATGCCGGTATCTTTACCGCACAACAGCTACCATGAAATCAGCCGCCGACCGGGACCGGCGCCGGTTCCGGCTCATGGGCTGTATTTCGATCCTACGCTCGGCGTTTGAATCGTTGTATTCGCCATTCGCCGCATACGCCGGCTTGCCGACGGCGCAGCGGTCCCAGCCCAGCCGTTGGCGCATGCAAGACGTGCGAACGCACAATGCCGCGGCCCGTCGGGCTTCGTCGTCGAAGACCCTTGTCGCGCCGGCCGCCGAGCGACTATGAAACACTGGCGCGGGCGGTGCACCGCTGCGCCCGCCACCGCCCCTGGCTCTCGACCCTGGAGCTGAACGCTTTGCCCGTTTTTCGTTTCGCCCCCGTAGCCGGCGCAGTCATCGCGCCGGCCCTGCTGTATGCACTGGCGGCTGTACCGCGCCTGCCCGGTGGCGACTGGCGTTGGGCCACGATCGAACCCGCCCTGCTGCTCGGCGCGCTGTTGATGCTGCCGCGCGCACCGGCAAAAGCGCTGCGCGGGCTGTTCGTGGTCATCGTTGCCGGTGTGCTGGCGTTGACCCTGGCCGACTGGGCCACCGGCCTGGCGTTCGGCCGGCCGTTCAACCTCGGCCGCGATAGCCAGCTGCCGGGGTTCGGCTGGAACGTGTTCGCCCATGCCGTTGGACCGGTACCGGCCGCCGCGGCGCTGATCGCTTTCGCGGCTGTTCTGCTGTTGTTACTCACGCTTTTGTTTCTGGCCCTGGGCAGCTGGGCGCAGGCAAGTGGGCGTGATCGGCGCGTGCTGGCGGCGGTGCTCGGCGTGTTCATCGCGGCCACGCTCGTCGCGGCCTGGCTGGGTCCGCACAAGCCGACGCCGGTCTACGACCGCCTGGCAATGCACGTCGACCAGTTCCAGAACCGCCATGCCGAGACCGCACGATTCGAAGCCGGTCTGCGTGCGACACCCCCGCGGGCCGAAACGCCCCTGGCCGGTCTGGCGGGCAAGGACGTGTTGTTCGTATTCGTGGAATCCTATGGACGCACCCTGTTCGAGCGCGCGCTTTATGCCGACACGGTCAGCGCACGGCTGAGCGATTTCGAACGACGTATCGGCGAGGCCGGCTTTGCGGCCCGCAGCGGCTGGCTTACGTCACCGACCGTCGGCGGCCAGAGCTGGCTGGCCCATGGCACGCTGCTGTCCGGGCTCTGGATCGACAGCCAGCCGCGCTACGAGGCGTTGATCGCCAGCGATCGCGTATCGCTCAATCGCCGTTTTCGCCAGGTCGGCTGGCGTACGGCAGCGGTCATGCCGGCGATCACCCGGGCCTGGCCGGAGGCCGCCTGGTTCGGCTACGACCGGGTCTATGCCAGCGACGATCTGGGCTATGAAGGCGAGCCCTTCAACTGGGTGACCATGCCCGATCAGTACACGCTGGCCGCCCTGCAGCGCGCCGAACTCGACCGCGCCAGTGGCCAGCCGGTCATGATCGAAGCCGCGCTGATTTCCAGCCATGCGCCCTGGGTGCCCATTCCGCCGCTGCTGGACTGGGCCACGGTCGGCGACGGAACCGTGTTCGACGAGTATGCCCGCGCGGGCGATCCGCCGGTGGAGGTCTGGAAAGATCCCGATCGGGTCCGCGCCCAGTATCTCGAGGCCATCGACTATTCGCTGGCCACCCTGGCCTCGTTCGTCGCCGAACGCGCACACGACGATCTGGTACTGGTCATCCTCGGCGACCACCAGCCGGCCCCCATCATCACTGGCAGCGAGGCCTCGCGGGACGTGCCGATCCATATCCTCTCAACCGATCCGGCCGTGCTCGGCGCCATCGACAGCTGGCAGTGGCAGACCGGCATGACACCCGGCGCGGCAACACCCGTCTGGCGGATGGACGCCTTCTACGAACGCTTCCTGCGCGCGTTCTCGGGCGATGTCGAACCGTTACCATCCTCCGCCGCCCCGCCCCTGCGGGCCGAATAAAGGGGCGCGTTTCCACGGGGCCAAGCGCTGCGGACTGGCTGTGCTGGCGCGCGTGGCGTAAACCGGGAGGCCTTCGCCCGGCCGCACGGGAAAACCGTTCCGAGTTCTCGAAACGCTTGCATCAAGCAGCCGCTGAATCTATCATTACATCGATTCATGGAACGAAAGAATACAGATGACGGCTACAGCACACAGCGCCTGCGAACATTCGGTCGATCCCCAGCCGCCACGGCTGCCGCTCGATGCGGATCTTTCGTTTGCCGCAGACATGTTCAAGGCACTCGCCGACCCCGATCGCCTGCGCCTGCTGGCACGGCTGGCCGACGGCGAGACCTGTGTCACCGAGCTGGCCGCGTTGGAAGACCAGAAGGTTACGACCGTATCGGCGCGGCTCAAGCTGCTGCTCGGCGCGCGGCTGGTGAGCAGGCGCCGTGAAGCCAAGCATATGTATTACCGGCTGACCGACGATCACGTACTGCAGATCGTCATCACGGCCCTCGAACACTCAGCCGAGGATTCCGTTTCGCGCTGATGCGCGGACGCACCCTCGGATCATCCATCCCAGGAGTTCAGCATGACCGAATGCAATCACCACCATCATCAGCCCCATCCGCATACCCACGGCCCTGAGTGCGAGCACACCGGCGTACGCCACGGCGACCATGTGGACTATCTGCATGACGGCCACCTGCACCACCCCCACGGTGATCACGTCGACGAACACGTGATCGAGGTGTCCGAGAAAAATCCGGAGCAGTGCACCCCGGCCCACGACTGCGGCTGCCATGACGCCTCGCATACGCACGGCCCCGGCTGCGGCCACGAGCCGGTTCCGCACGGCGACCATATCGACTACCTCGTCGATGGCCACCTGCACCACCCACACGGCGATCACTGCGACGATCACGGCCCGCTGGAAGTGGTCAACTAGGCACTTGCCCTACAGGCCCGGGCGCAGCCGCGTCCGGGCTTTTTTTGGCCTTGGGCAGCGAATAGGCAAGACACGCAGGCCCAACACATGTAACGTTATAGCGTCCCTGGCCTGCTTGTTGATTCATGCTCTGTATTCGCGATCTGGAGCACTGCTATACCGACGTGCCCGTCGTACGCCTTGCGCATCTGGATGTGGGCGCCGGCGAACAGCTGGCGATTCTCGGCCCCTCCGGCAGCGGCAAGTCCACGCTTTTGCATCTACTAGCGGGCGTACTCACGCCGACGCGGGGCGAAATCCAGGTCTGCGAACAGCCGCTGGCACGCATGAGCGAAGCCGCCCGCGATCGTTTTCGCGGCCGCCATATCGGGCTGGTCTATCAGAGCCTGCACCTGATCGCAGCGCTTTCGGTGGCCGAGAATCTGGCCCTGGCGCGCTATCTCGCTGGCCTCGCGCCGGATCCGGCCCGTATTGACGATACGCTCGAACGCGTGGGCCTGGTCGCCTTCAAGGCCAGCTACCCGGCACAACTCAGCCAAGGGCAACGCCAGCGCGTGGCCCTGGCCCGTGCCCTGGTCAACGAACCGCGGCTGATCCTGGCCGACGAACCCACCTCCAGCCTGGACGATGCCAACGCCGAGCGCGTGGCCACGCTGCTGATCGAACGGGCCCGAGCCGCAGATGCGGCGCTGGTGGTGACCACCCATGATCGCCGTCTCGCCGATCGCTTTGAACGCCGGCTCACACTCGGCGAGACCAGGGTGGTGGCATGAATCTCTGGCGATTGAGCCTGGCCTATCTGCGCCATCAGAAACTTACGGCTGCGTTGAATGTGTTCCTGCTGGCACTTGGCAGCGCCATCATCGTGGTCCTGCTGCTGGCATCGACTCAACTCAAGGACAATCTGGTACGCGATGCCGGCGGTATCGATCTCGTGGTGGGCGCCAAGGGCTCGCCGCTGCAGCTGATTCTATCGAGCATCTACCATATCGATGCACCCACCGGGAATATCGATCTCGCCGAGGCCCGGCGCTGGTCCCGCCACCGGCTGGTCGACCGCGCGATTCCGGTTGCGCTCGGCGACAGCGTGCAGGGTTTTCGTATCGTCGGCACGAGCGACGATTTCCTGCCGCTCTACGATGCCGAATTTGCGGGTGGCCGCGGCTGGCATGCACCGATGCAAGCCGTGCTGGGCGCCCAGGTCGCGGCTGCCACTGGCCTGTCCGTGGGCGACAACTTTGCCGGCGTGCATGGCTTCGCCGCCAGCGGGCATACCCACGAGGATTCACGCTATACCGTGGTCGGGGTGCTTGCGCCTACGCGCAGCGTGATCGACCGGCTGGCGCTCACCGATGTGCGCAGCGTCTGGGCGCTGCATGGCGGCCTGGGCCACGACCACGGGCACGAAGACGAGCACGCCGCCGATGACCATGGGCACGAGCACGAGCACGAGCACGACGAAGACCATACCCACGGACATGCCGAACAGCCGGGCGCTCCTGATCACGACCATCACGACACGCACGCAGCCGTCGAGCAGGCGCCGCTGCCGTCGGTCCTGGAGCCGGACTTTCCGGCCACGGGCCGTCAGATCACCGCGCTGCTGCTGATTTCCGACTCGCCGCTGGCGGCCCTGACGCTGCCGCGGCTGATCAACCGCGTCTCCAGCCTGCAGGCGGCCGCGCCGGTCGCCGAAATCACCCGCCTGCTGGGGCTGATCGGCTTCGGCCTGGACACGCTCGCCGCCTTTGCGGGGCTGATGATCGCAGCCGCCGCGCTGAGCGTATTCGTCGCGCTTTACAACGCCCTGCGAGCCCGGCGCGTGGATCTGGCCATGATGCGCTCGCTGGGCGCTTCCCGCGTGCAACTGCTGCGCCATATCCTGCTCGAAGGTCAGATGCTCGCGCTCGGCGGTGTCACACTGGGCTTGCTGATCGGACATCTGGTGACCGAAGGATTGGGTTTATGGCTGCAGGACGCACAACTGTTTCATCTGACCGGCTGGGCCTGGCAGCCCGCGGAATGGGGCCTTCTGGTGATGGCCGTGGTCGTGGGCCTGCTGGCCGCACTCCTGCCGGCGATTCAGGCCTATCGGGTGGATATCGCCCGGACGCTGGCCGGCGAATGAATCGGCGTGCGCACTGGCGCAGCCTGCTGCTGGGCCTGGCGATCGGGCTGATCGCCAGCACCGCCTGGGCGAATGAACCGGCCTCCATCGACCTGATCTACGAACAGCTCGCCCCCAGCGACGGCGCGCCCGTGATCCCGGCCATTCAGAACGACATCGTCTATCTGGCCGCCGAGGTACGCGACGCCGACGGCGAGCTGCTCGACGATGTACCCATCAGCTTAAGCTCCACCCGCGACAACGCACTCGTCGGCCCCGAGCCGGTGACCCGCGACGGCGGCTATACCGATCTGGCCCTGGTCGCCCGTTCGCTCGGCCGCGATACGCTCACGGTGTCGGCCGGCTCGGTTTCTACCCAGATCGGCCTCGACGTGCGCGAACCCGACGCGGTGGACGACTACGCCAGCGCCCTGGAAGGCATCGACGACAGCGATAACGTGCTGGGCTGGGCGGCGCTGATGCAGGCCCAGATCGACTATGACGAACAGTTTCGCGTATCCGCGACCTACCCGGCAGCGCTGAAAGAGCGCTTCGGCCAGAGCGTGCGCCTGGTCGGCTATATGCTGCCCATGCAGATGTCCACGACCCAGACCCGCTTCATCCTTTCGGCCAATCCGCCGGTGTGCTTTTTCCATATGCCGGGCGGCCCGGCCACCGTGGTGGATGTCCATACCCAGCGCGCCATGGAGATGGCCTGGGAGCCGGTGGTCGTTGAAGGCACGCTCCAGGCCGAAACCCAGACCGACGACGGCCTGCTCTATCGTCTGACCGACGCCCGGGTCGTCAACCGCTAGCGCGAGTCGACACCGCCGGGCGTGGGCCACCGTCCGGCGGGACCTGCCAGCACCGTTACCTGCGAAGCCTCGATATGGTCAGCTTAATTGACAGATTTGATACGTTATAACGTCCTTAACAGAACCCAAGGGTTTGCAAATGAAAACGCGTGCTGCCATCGCCTGGGCGCCCAACACCCCGCTCGAGATCGAAGAAGTCGATCTGCAAGGCCCCAAGGCGGGCGAAGTCCTGGTGCGTATCGTCACCACCAGCCTGTGCCATACCGATATGTTCACCCTTTCGGGGCGCGACCCCGAGGGCAATTTTCCCTGCATTCTCGGCCACGAAGGCTGCGGTATCGTCGAAGATGTCGGCAAGGGCGTGACCTCGGTCAAGGAAGGCGACGTCGTGATCCCGCTTTACCAGCCGGAGGACCCGAACTGCCCCTATATCCAGTCGGGCAAGACCAATCTGTGCCAGACCATCCGCAAGACCCAGGGCCAGGGGCTGATGCCGGACGGCAGCAGCCGCTTTTCCTACCGCGGGCAGATGCTGCACCACTATATGGGCACGTCGACGTTTGCCGAATACACCGTGCTGCCCGAGATTGCCGTCGCCAAGATCGACCCGGCCGCGCCCTTGTCCAAGGCCTGTGTCATGGGCTGTGCCGTACCCACGGGCGTGGGCGCGGTGCGCAATACGGCCAAGGTCCAGCCGGGTGACACGGTCGCCGTATTCGGCCTGGGCGCGGTCGGCATGGCCGTGATCCAGGGCGCGGTTCTCCAGGGTGCGGGCCGTATCATCGGCATCGATATCAACCCCAACAAGTTCGCCCTGGCCGAATCGCTGGGTGCGACCGAGTACATCAACCCGCGTGATTATTCCGAGCCGCTACACGAAGTCATCATCGACATGACCAACAGCGGCGTGGATTTCTCCTTCGAATGTGTCGGCAGCGTGGAGCTGATGCGTGCGGCGCTGGAGTGCTGCCACAAGGGCTGGGGCGAGAGCATCATCATCGGCGTGGCCGGCGCCGGCGAAGAAATATCGACCCGCCCGTTCCAGCTGGTAACGGGCCGGGTATGGCGTGGCTCCGCCTTCGGCGGCGTGCTGGGTCGCTCGGAGCTGCCCGGCATGGTCAATGAATGGCTCAACGGCACCATCGACGTGGACCCGTACATCACCCACAACATGGACCATGAGCAGGTCAATACGGCCTTCGACCTGTTGCGCAGCGGCCAGGCGATTCGTTCGGTGATTCACTATCGCGACGACACCCTCACGCCGGATTTGCCGGGTGAACTGGTCACATCCCGAAACGCGGTGGTCGAACCCGCCTGATACGACGCATCCCGAACCGGCCCGCCGCATGGCTCATGCGGCGGGCTTTCGCTCTATCCCGTCGCTAACCTGCTGCAAGAGGCCGCCATGACAGCCCAAAACGACGTCGTCCCCCACAGCTACGAACAGTGGCGCCACTGCATTACGGTCGACTGCGGTATCGCATTGACGTCGGCCTATATCGAACAACGGCTGCACGCGCTGCGCGATGACGCGGATTACACCACCCGGCGATTCATCGAAGTCTATGGAGCGGCCCACCATCGTGCCGTCATCGACTGGTTCGAACGCGCGGCCGCCGAGCTGAACACGCCCGATCCGGCACACTGACTGGCCGAGCGCCGAAACATCCCGCCACTTCTCCCGCCCATGCCTTCATCCGCCGACACGACCATTCCCATCACCCTGCTGACCGGTTTCCTGGGCAGCGGCAAGACCACCCTGCTGAACCAGCTGGTACGCCAACCCGGCATGGACCGCACCCTGGTGGTCATTAACGAATTCGGCGAAATCGGCCTGGATCACCAGCTATTCAGCGCCAGCCGCGAAACCGAACTCGTCGCGCTCGACAGTGGCTGTCTATGCTGCACGGTACGCGGCGATCTCGTCCGTACCCTGCGGGATGCCACCTGGCGTTTCGCCCGCGGCGGCGAACGCTTTTTCGACCGGCTGGTGATCGAAACCACCGGCCTGGCCGACCCGGCGCCGATTCTGCACACCCTGATGACCGACGCCCGTATTGCCCGCGCCTACCGGCTGGACGGCGTGGTGACTTGCGTCGACGCCGTCCACGGTCATGCCAGCCTCGATGCGCACGACGAGGCGATGAAGCAGGCCGCCATGGCCGACCTGCTGCTGCTGACCAAGGCGGATCTCGCCGATACCGCGACGCTGGCCAAGCTTCGCGCACGTCTAGGCGCCCTCAACCACGGCGCACGCCAGATCACGGTGACCCACGGCCATGTCGATGCCGGCGCGCTGACCGATCTCGGCATCGACCCGCAAAGCGCACACGGGGCCGATATCGAACGCTGGCTGGGCAGCACTCCCACCGTGAAGACGCCGCAGACAGGCGCCGCTACCGGACTGCGCCTGGGCGCGGCCGTTAAGACCCCGGCACCCACGCTTGCGCCGACGTCGGTCGCCAACGATCCGAATCGCCACGACGATCGCGTGCGTGCGCACTGCTTTACTTTCGATACGCCCATCGACGCCGATCGTCTTGAGGTCTGGCTGCAGCTGATGGTATCGCTCATGGGCGAGCGCATGCTGCGTATCAAGGGCCTGATCCATATCACTGGCGAAGCCCGACCCGCCGTCATCCACGGGGTGCAGCATATCTTTCACCCCATGACATGGCTCGACGCCTGGCCGGACGAAGATCGACGCTCGCGACTGGTCTTCATTACCCGTGATATCCCGCGCGAGTCGCTGGCGGGCATTCTGGCCGCGCTGGACACTACGGCATAGCCTGGGCTCGCGCTTGTGTCGGCACGCACGCGCAACGCAGCGCGCCCGCAATCGAAACGCCGAACGCCTCTGCGATAGCCTTTGACGCATCTAGCGACAAAAGAATCGATGACTTTTCGGGTCAAGCGAGCGCGTAAAACCACGCGAGTCGCAACCCGCAGCCACGAAGCTTAAAAACAAACGACTAACCGGTACCCGCCCTTACTTTTAATCGCGTCCTGGTTATACAAGAAATCAAGCAGGCGCCGTGAAGCAATCCCCGGGCTCAATCGATCTGTCTTTCGCCTTATTCGCGTTTTTTCGCGTTCATTTGCGGACAACCTGCCTGCTTGAAAACAGCCATCTGAGTTTCATAGATATCAGAAACGGCGTTGAAACCACTGACCGCATCCGCTGTTTCGATAGCGGGTGGCTAGCAGGATAAAAAGGCCCCGGCGTCGCGAGGAAACGAGCGCCGGGACAGACGGACGACCGGTTGTTGCAGAAGGCGTTTAGTGGGCGGCGAGCTGCCAGCGTGGGAACGGGTCGTCGAACTCGCGCCACATTTCGGGCCCGCCCATGCATTCGGCCTCGGTCAGCAGACAGGCATCCAGACGCTCGATCAGCGCGGCTTCGTCCATGCCCATGCCGATGATCACGATCTCCTGGCGCCGATCGCCGTAGAGCGGATCCCAAAGCGCTTCGACGCTGGCCCGTGCTTCGGCATCTTCAGGTGCCTGGCCCGCCCGGTCGCTGGCCCACCACAGACCGATCGCCTGGTGGGTGAGCGCGCCGCCGGCCTGGGCCATTTCGCCGACGAAATCGGGCCGCGTGGCCAGCCAGAACCAACCCTTGCTGCGCAGCACGCCGGGCCAGTCCGAATGGAACAGTTCGAGTAGGCGCTGTGGATGAAACGGCTGGCGGCGCCGATAGACGAAGCTGCTGATGCCGTATTCCTCGGTTTCGGGGGTATGCACGCCCTGCAGCTCTCGTACCCAGCCCGCCGACATCGCCGCGCGGTCGAAGTCGAAACGCCCGGTGCCGACGATATCGCCCGTGGCGATGCGACCGTGCGCGACCTCGATCACCTGCGCGGCCGGATTGAGCGCGGCAATCACGCCGCGCGCGGCGCGACGTTGCTCCGGCGTGGCCAGGTCGGTCTTGTTGAGCACGATGACATCGGCAAACTCGATCTGGTCGACCAGCAGATCGACCACGCTGCGTTCGTCTTCTTCTCCCAGCGATTCGCCTCGATCGGCGATGATGTCTGCGCTTTCGTAGTCGGCCAGAAGCGCAGCGGCATCGACCACGGTGGCCATGGTATCCAGACGCGCGACGTCGGCCAGCGAAAAGCCGTCTTCGTCGCGTACTGCAAACGTGGCCGCGACCGGCATGGGCTCGGAGATGCCGGTGGATTCGATCAGCAGATAGTCGAAACGCGCTTCTCGTGCCAGCCGCGTGACCTCGGCGAGCAGGTCGTCGCGCAGGGTGCAGCAGATGCAGCCGTTGGAGAATTCGACCAGCTTTTCGTCGACCCGCGACAGCGCGCCGGTATCGCGGATACGGGCGGCATCGATATTGATCTCGCTCATGTCGTTGACGATTACGGCCACGCGCAGACCATCGCGGTTGGCGAGTACGTGGTTGAGTACGGTGGTCTTGCCCGCGCCTAGAAAGCCCGAAAGCACGGTGACCGGCAGGCGTGTGTCGCGCATATCCAATCCTTTTTGAAAGCGTGTGGGGTAATTCAGCGCGCCGCGCGAAACGCGCGCTCGCGCAGCTCGGCGTCGGTCTTGACGTCGGCACAGGTGGTGGCGGTGGGTCGGGCCAGCAGGCGCTCAACGCCGATCGGCTCGCCCGAAACCTCGCACCAGCCGTAATCGCCGTCGCGAATCAGCTTTAGTGAGGCATCGATCTTGTTGCGCAGCTGCGCTTCGCGATCCCGCAGGCGCAGGTCCAGCCACCGTGCCTCTTCGGCCAGAGCGCGATCACCCGGATCGGCAAACGTGAGGTTTTCATTGAGCCGTACGCGAATATCACGTTCGCGTACGAGCACTTCTTCGCGCAGCTGCAACAAGCGGTCTCGAAAGAACGCGAGCTGGTCCGGGCTCATATACTGGCTGTCGGGCATGGCCCGGAGTTCGTCTTCTGTCATGATTTAATACGTTATAACATAACAAATAAACTATATAGAAGCTGTCAAGCATCGAGCGCGCGGACGGCTTAACCCAGAAGGAGTTTCAGCCCGAGCATGAGCAGGATGCCGATCGCGACCGGCAGCCAGATATGCCAGCCCGGCGTGTCGGGGCTAGCGGAGGCCGGACCCTCGAGGGCGACGCATTCCAGACCCACATGCAGAAACACCCCGGCGGCAAGGCCTTGAGCGACTGCCCCCACCCCGACCGACGGTGGCAGCACGCCGGTGGTCATGGCCGCGAGCACGGCGACGATCCCCACCGCACAGGCAGGCAGCAGGATGCCAGCCAGCGCGCCGTCGTTGGCGCGCAGACGCCTTGCCACCGCATAGCCTGCCGGGAACTTGTGGGCCACGATGACGCTGCCCACCCATAACCCCAGGCTCGGCGTCTGCGCATACAGCATGCCGATCACGACACCCGCACCGGCCGAATGCACCGTCAGCGCCAGTAGGCTGGATTCGCCCAGCGCCCCCGGGCGCCAGGCCTGGAAGCGACAGGCGCGATGCAAGGCCAGACCGAACAGCAGGCCGAACGACACGCCCACGCCCGCCAGCCCCGCATCCAGGGACACGGCCTTGGGCAACAGCAAAATACAGGCCGCCGCGATCATAGCCCCGCCGGCCACGCCGTCCAGGGCCTGCCAGAACGCACTCGTGCCCTGCGTGCGATAGCCGAGCACGCCGCCGGCCAGCATCGCCACGCAGGCAATCAGGGCGATCGAGGCGACCTTTGTATAGCCCGTATGCACAGTAAAGCCGACCGCGACGATAAACACCGCCGCGATCGTATAGCCAGCACTGCGCCCGGGCCGATCGACCGGCGCGTCAGCCACCGGTTGCCTCATCGTCTGCCACGGCCGCGAGCGCGCTCGCGCGTTCCGGCCTCCCTCGAAGGATGAGCCCGGCGCATGCCGGGCCGGGTTTCCATAGGCACAACGCACCTAGAACGGCAGGCGCGCGGTCAGGCGCACGTCGCGGCCCGGCGACAGCGCATAGCCTTTATAGGTATCCAGAAAACCGCGGTAGTCCTCGTCCAGCAGGTTGTTGATGGCCAGATCGAGGTGCACCGTCTGCCCGCCAAGCTGCGGCGAGAAACCGGCGCCAAGGTCGATCAGGTAGTAGTCGTCGGTGGAGGCGGTGCCGAACGGCGCATCGTCGAACTGAGCAAAGGGTTCGCCGGGGGCCGCATCCTTGGAGTCGTAGTAGCGCACGGTCACCGACGCCCGCGGATCCTTGATCCAGCCGTCGCTGGCGGGGGTGAACTCGGCGCCCAGGCGCACGTTATCGGCCGGCAGCAGCGGCAGCTCGTCGCCGTTGTCCCGACGTTCGCCGTCCACGGTGGCGGCCGCAGCACTCAGCGTCATCCAGCTGCCGATATCCTTTTCGACGGACAGCTCGGCGCCTGTGAGCTTGGCATCCGCCTGGTTGTAGGCGGCCACCGGCAGGCCGTTGATCGTGTCGCCCGTGTTGGCCAGAAAGATGTAATCGTCGATGGCGTTGCGATACACCGTAGCCTTGGCGCGCAACGTATCCGAGGCCCAGCGCAGCGACAGGTCGGTATTGAGCGAGGTTTCCTCGTCGAGATCGGCATTGCCCTGCTGGAATGCCGCGACCCCGCCGTGCTGGCCGGCGACGTACAGCTCGAACAGGCTCGGCGCCCTGAAGCCACGGCCCACGTTGGCGGCCACCGACAGGCGCTCGGTCAGGCTGTAGATACCACCGAGCGAGCCGGTGACGACATCATAGGATTGCGTCTTGGCGTCGAGCACGCTCTGCGACGGGCTCGCCGTCTTCGAGGCCTCGCCTTCGACCTCGTGGTGGTCGTAGCGCAGACCGGCCTGTAACAGCAGATCGCCGACGCCTTTTTCCTCGAAGGCGAAGATGGCGGCGTTTTCGACCGTGCCGCCCGGCGAAAGCTGGGTGGTGCCACGCGAGACCTGATCCTTGTTCACGTATTCGATACCCACGGTGCCGCCGTCCAGGCCGAGCAGCGGGCCGTGCTGGCCTTCCAGGCGGACCGTGTACTGGTCGAATTCGATATCGAGCGCGTTATCGAAACCGGCCGCGCGCGGCGTGCCGGCGGCGTTCGAGCGGCGCCGGTTGTTCTGCCAGACGAGCTTGGGCTTCCAGGTGATGCCCCCGGCCTGCTTGTGACCGGCCAGCTCGACCTGTTCGTTATCGATGTACTGACCCACGCCTTCTTCACCGGCGGCCGGCGGCAGGTTGCCCGCAGGCGGCGGCAGTAGAAAATTATGCTCGTCGTTGTAGCGCGAGTAGCGCGCGGTCCATTCGCCGCCGCCGTCATCGCGATAGCCCAGCGCGAAATCGCCGTTGACCTGGTTGAAGTCGGTATAGCCGAGCTTGCCGGTATAGGCCGGCGCGTCGCGAAACTGCTCGGCCGGCGGCGGCGGGAAATAGGTCGTTTCGTCGGGCGTTTCGATATTGCCCGCGCTGCGGCGAATGAGCCCGGCCGCATAACCGAAGCGGCCGTTGCCGCCGGTGGCCTTGATGCCCGTATCCCACTGGCCGTTGTTGGTGGAATAACGGGTCAGCGCCTCCCCTTCGACCGGCGTATCCCAAGCGATTGCGGGCGGCAACAGGTTGATCGCCCCGCCCAGCGCGCTGGAGCCATAGAGCACGCTTGAGGCACCACGCACGACTTCCACCCGATCCATCAGGAATGTGTCGGTGGTGGGCATATGGCGCACGCCGTACTGCTGGTGATCGACGCCCACGCCGTTCGACAGAATCTTGATGCGTTCGCCCGACAGGCCGCGAATCACCGGCTTGCCCACGCTGTTGCCGGTGCTGATCGAATCCACGCCGGCCAGATCCTCGACCGCCTCGCCGAGATTGGTCGCGCCCTTGGCTTCGATATCGTCGGATTCCACCACGTCGACATCCGCCGCCTGCGACAACGGACTGCCCGGCAGCGGCGCGCCGGTCACCGAAATCGGGCCGAGTTCCTGCTGCTCGGCGCCCTGGTCCGGCAAGGCCAGCGTGTCGACATCGCCACCCGCTGCCCAGACCGATGCCGGCAGGCACAGCAGCGCAAGACACACAGCCGAATGCCGCCACGACCGACCCACCACGACCGGCCCGTATTGATGATCCCCCAACATGACTTCCCCAACGCAAATATAAAATGAAATAACATTACATTTGTATCACGTGGGTAAAGCCACACCCAAACCGTACTTCAGTCCTGTGCGTGAATGAGCCCGGCCCAGAACACCGTCCAGCTCGAAGTCAGGCGACGCCGATATTCGGCTTCGTCGTAGATGAAGCGCTGGCTGTAAAGGCCGTCCATCAGGCAATAGAAGGCATCGAGAAAAGCGCGTTCGCCAACGTTTCGCCAGCAGCCCTCGCGCTGGCCCTGCAGATAGAGATCGCGCAAGGCGCTGTCGATACGTCGTTCGTTGGCGGCGTTTATTTCACGAATCTGCGCGGCCAGCGGCTCCGGCGGAAACAAAAGACAGCGCTTGTAGAACGCCCCCTGGGACTCGGTGAAGATGAATACGCTCAAATCCTCGACCAGCGCATGCAGCCGGGTCTTCACATCGGCTTCGGCATGCCGGGCAAGGCTTGCGTCCTGAACCACGAAGAAGGCGGCCTCCACCTGGGCCACGAGGTCGAGAAACAGCGCCGCCTTGCTGTCGATATGGTTGTAGAGCGAGGGCTTGCGGATCCCCACGCCGTCGGCGATCTGCGCGAGCGTAGTGGCTTCATAGCCCTGGCGCGCGAACAGCGCGAGGGCAGTCGTTTGGATACGTTCGGCGGTCGATGCGGCAGCGTCATTCATCGTGCCCATTCTAGCCTGACCCAACCGATCGACCGGACTTGAAATCGCGCCATGCCGGCTTATACTAACGACCGTTAGTTAGCAGGAGTCAGAAATGCGTAGCGTGATGTGGCTGGTACTGGCCGCCGCCGCGGAAGTCGGCTGGATTTCCGGCCTCAACGCCGCCGACAGCGTCGTCGACTGGGTAGCAACCGGGGGTTGCGTGGTCGCGAGTTTCAGCCTGGCGCTGCTCGCCGCACGCCGGCTGGCCGCGACCACGGTCTATATCCTGTTCGTCGGCCTGGGTACGGCGGGCACTGCCCTGCTCGACCATTTCGCCTTTGGCATGCATTTCGACCCGGCCGCGCTGGCCTGGCTGACGCTGCTGCTGGCGGCGGTCTGCGGGCTCAAGCTCACCGCCACATCGACCGCGAAGGCCACGTCATGAGCTGGCTGGCCCTGCTCTGTGCCGGGGCTTTTGAAATCGTGGGCGTGGCCGGTTTCGAACGTCTGACCCGGCGGGTCTATCTCTCTGGTCTGGTGCTGGGCGTGGGCGGCTTCGGCCTGGGGCTGACCTGTCTGCATTACGCCATGCACAGCATCCCCATGGCCGTGGCCTACGGCGTGTTCACCGGCGTGGGCGCTGTGGGCAGCACCCTGCTGGGCATCCTGTTCTGGGGCGATTCCGCCCGCCCGGCGCGGCTTGTGTGCGTGCTGGCAATCGTGGTCGCAGTTATCGGGCTCAAGAGCAGTTATTGACTGCCTACGAGACTCGGCGGACGAGGAAGTCCGCAAATGAACGCTAAAAGCGCAAATTAGAGTGAGCGATTCAACCCGCGTCTTTTGCACGCGCCACAGAAGCCGTGCCCTGTTGGCTTACGGCCTGGCGGCCCAAGCCAATCTACGCGGCCTCGGCCAACGCCCCATAAAGTCCGCCGCTGGGCACCAAGCGATCAAAGGATGGCTCGCCATTCGACGACGATAAAGAGCACCCGCGAACGAAGAACGTAGGTTGGATTAGCGCAGCGTAATCCAACAGGGAACGCAGCCCGCGGGTTCGATTCCCACCGCTTTCAACCCGAGGCGGGCGTTCCATGTTGGCTTACGTCCTGGCGGCCCGAGCCAGCCCACGCGGCCCCGAGCTAACAGCAGCCACCGGCCTCGGCTGTCTCAGGCATCTGTTCATCGAAAGGCAGCGCCGTACCACAGCCGGCAAAGATGCCGTAATGGGTGTCGAAATTGCCGATGAACTCGAAATGCGCCGCGAAACGGCTCTCGGCGAGCATGCGCCAGGTATTGCCGCATACGGGAAATACCCGGCCCGTTTCGATCCTGTGGTGGCCATCGAGCACAAAGGCCTGCGGCATGTCGGCAAGCGTGCCCTGATAGATCACGGCCTGACCGTAATCCTCACAGGCCGGCTCCAGGGCATCGATATTGAATAGCCGATAGGTCGCCGAATAGAAACGAATATTGCCCAGGCGCGCTTCGATGGCCGGGTTGTCGATGCCCAGGCGTCGCGATTCCACCAGGCGCGGGTCGCCAAAGCCCGATGCCCGGGCGAGATTTTCGAAATCGTTCCAGTAGAGCGCGCCGGCCAGACATTCGCCGTAGAGCACCGGGTCGCGCGCGAGCTCGGCCGGCACGCGGCGGTCGGCATAGACATCCGAAAAATAGAATTCGCCGCCGGGTTTAAGCAACCGTTTGACGTCGGCCAGCACCTTGGCCTTGTCGGTACTCAGGTTGATCACGCAGTTCGAGATCACGATATCGAAGCTCGCCGGCGCCAGATCGAGTTCGTCGAGCGCTTCGATATAGCCCTGGAGAAAACGCACGTTGGAACGCTCGAAACCGAAAGCCTGCCGATGATAATCCTGGTGGCGGCGGGCGATCTCGAGCTGTTCGTCGGTCATGTCGACGCCGACGACTTCGCCTGTTTCGCCGACCAGGGCGGACAGCAGATAAACGTCGCGCCCGCTGCCACTGCCCAGATCCAGAATGCGCATGCCCTCGAGCGCGGCCGGGGCCACCAGACCGCAGCCGTAGTAGCGGCTGATCACCTCGTCGTGGAGCTTGGCCAATACCGGCTTGAGATGCTCAGGCGGGGCCTGATCGCAGCAGGCCGTGGTGGCCAGATCCTGACTGCCGGTGAGCTGGCGGCCGTAATAGTCCTTGACCTCGTCGCGCATGATCGATCGTATAAGGGGAACGACCGATACAGCTTATACCGCCGCATCGCACGGCCGCCATGGCCGGCCTTCAGGTCGGCAATACGCCTCGACGTACGGACTCGGTCACCGATTCCTTGGGCGGACGCTGGCGGTGCCGGCGTTCGCGTCGCCCGCCAGGCCCGGCGGTGTCCTCGGCCGGGATACGAAAATAGCCGATCGCCTCGCCGAGCATGTCGGCTTCGCGGTTCAAACGCTCGGCGACGTCGCGCGTGCTCTCGATCGACTGCGCCGAGGCGGCCATGGCCTGCTGCATGGCCCGAATACCTTCGTCGAGCACGTCGAGGCCGACCTGCTGCTCGCCGCCCGAGGCGCTGATTTCGTGCATGCGCTGCTGGATCTGTTCGAACACCGCTACCACGGCCTGCATGCGTTCGGCCGCGCACTCGACATCGGCCACCCCGGTTTCGACATGGCCAAGCGAACGCTCGACACGTTCGCGGATCGAGCGGGCGATATCGCTGCTGCGCTGCGAGAGCTTGCGCACCTCGCCGGCCACGACCGCGAAGCCACGCCCTTGCTCGCCGGCGCGTGCCGCTTCCACCGACGCATTCAGCGCGAGCAGATTGGTCTGTGCGCTGATCGCATCGATCTCGCCGAGCAGCCGGGCGATATCACGGGCGCTTTCATCGACTCGTGCCATCGTATCGTCCAGACGCTGCACGCTCTGTGCACTTTCATCGAGCGCCCCGCCCACGTTCGTGGCCAGATCGTGGCCCTGCTCGGCCTGCTCGGTGCTATGGCGGGTAGTCGTCGCCAGCTTGCGGCTGTTGGTAGCCATGCGTTCGATATGGACGCCGCTGCGCTCGGTCTGAACCTGAAGCTTTTGTTGAACCTGCGTGGCATCGCCACTGAGCCGGCGTACCGCATTCGCTGCCTTGCCGGCCGCGGCCAGCCGCTGCGAAAACCGCGACTGCAGACGGGCGACGGCGGCGACTGCCGGGCGCTGCAGCTCGGCAGCGGTGAATGCCTGGGTGAGCGTGCCGCGTTCGGCCGCTTCGGCGAATACCTGGATCGCGGCATTATCGCGCACCGCGCGGCCCAGGCTTGCCGCGATATAACCGAGCACGCCGGCATAGACCGCCAGCGCGCCGGCATGCATCGCGAATAGCACGGCCGGCGCCGTGGTCTGGCCGGGCTGTGCATAAAGCGAAACCAGGCCCTGGGACTGCAGATAGGCGAACACGCCTTGATGCGCGATCGCGATAGCCACACCCGCCACCGGCACACGCCAGTCGGCATAGGCCACGAGTGCGGCAAGCAGGATGAACACAGCCAGATGGGCTTCGCCGCGCCCGCCACTCTGTTCGATGAGCAAAGCCGCCAGCACGACGAACTGAGCCGCCATCAACAGCGCGCTGGCCAGCGCTCCCGGCGCAAGGAAAGCGACCAGCAGGGCCACCACCGCGCTCGGCACGAGCACGCCAAGCGCAAGCAGCATGTGTCCCGTGCCCAGCCCCACGCCCAGGCAGAGCAGCATGAACATGAGCGCCATCGTGCCCATGACTGGGTCGATACGCTGTCGGTAGGCGGTCATGAGAGTGCCCGTCGCGTCTTGCATGCTTGTCCCGTTGCACGCCGCGTACATGCTCTCGCCGGCCCACGGCTTATATCCTGAGAACGGATAGCGGCCGTGCCAGGCGATTCTTGAATGGCACGATACCCCGCCGATGCTAGAATCGCGGGCCTGGATCGCAACGAGTGGCCGTCGTGGACAAGAAACTGCTGGATATTCTGGTTTGCCCCGTCTCGGGCGCGGCCGTCACCCTGGCCGATCAGGACACGCTGGCCCGCCTGAACGAACGCGTGAGCGCCGGCCAGGCCCGCTATGCGGACGACAGCACGGTGGACGCCCCGCTCGAACAGGCGCTGGTCACCGCCGACCGCCATACCGCCTATCGCGTGGACGACGGCATTCCGGTGATGCTGCCCGAGCGGGGCATCGATCTATCCAGCCACGCCTAGCATCCGGGCGTTAGCCAGCGACCACGAAGAGATACCGCGTCACGCTGGCCCGGCCTTTCATCCCGTGCGTGGACTCGTACGAAACGGTCACAGGTCATAAACTGGGGGCAAATTCCTACTGCCTCGCCGCATGACCGATTACCTGATTGCGAACGCCTGTCTCGTCAACGAAGGCCAGCGCCGCGAAGCCGATGTGCTCATTCGCAACGGGCGCATCGAAAAGATCGCCGGCCAGATCGACGCCCCGGACGGTGTCGAGGTCGTCGATGCCCAGGGGCACTATCTGCTGCCCGGCATGATCGACGACCAGGTGCACTTTCGCGAGCCCGGGCTGACCGACAAGGCCGATCTGGCCAGTGAGTCGGCAGCGGCCGTGGCCGGCGGTATCACCAGTTTCATGGACATGCCCAACGTCAAGCCGCCGACCGTCGACCACGACGCGATGGTGGCCAAGCATGCGCTTGCCCAGGGGCGCTGCACGGCGAACTACGGTTTTCACTTCGGTGCCACCAACGACAACATCGAAGAAATCAAGAAGCTCGACACCCGCCTGTCGGCCGGCGTGAAGATCTTCATGGGCGCGTCCACCGGGCGCATGCTGGTCGACGACGACCGTGCGCTGGAACAGATCTTCGAGCATTCGCCGCTGACCATCCTCACCCACTGCGAAGACACGCCCATGATCGAGGCGAACGCAGCCCGGGCGCGCGAGCTCTACGGCGAGGATGTACCGATGAGCGAGCATCCGATCATCCGCTCGCGCGAGGCCTGCTATGCATCCTCCTCCAAGGCCATCGACCTGGCCCGGCGCCACGGCGCACGGCTGCATATCCTGCATATCACCACCGCCGACGAACTGGATCTGTTCGAAGCCGGGGCGATGGCCAGCAAGCAGATCACCGCCGAGGCCTGTGCCCATCATCTGTTCTTCGAAGACAGCGATTACGCCGCCCGCGGCACGCTGATTAAGTGCAATCCGGCCATCAAGACCCATGCCGATCGCATGGCCCTGTTGAAAGCCGTGGCCGACGACCGCATTGATGTATTGGCCACGGATCATGCCCCGCATCAGCTCTCGGAGAAGGATCAGCCCTATTTTTCGGCACCGGCCGGGCTGCCGCTGGTTCAGCATGCCATGCCCACGCTGCTCGACCATGTCAGCGCCGGGCATTTCAGCCTGGAACAGCTGGTCGCCAAGAGTGCCCACAACGTGGCGGATCGCTTCGATATCGCCGAGCGGGGGTATATTCGCGAAGGCTACTGGGCCGATCTGGTCATTGCCGACCCGAGCGGCCAGACGGTGGTCGATCACGAGCCGATCCTGGCCAAATGCGGCTGGTCGCCGTTCGCCGGCCATACGTTCCAAAGCCGCATCATGAGCACTTTCGTGTCTGGCCAACTGGCCTATCATGAAGGTAAACTTAGCCGAGGCTGTATCGGCCGAGCGCTGACCTACGATCGCGATCACACGCGCTAGGCAGTGCGACGACCGGGCTGAATCATTCAGCGCCCGGACGGTCCTTACCAACGGACCGTTCTGCGATTCATCGAGGTGCCGACGCATGGAAACCAGCGATCTGCGCAAAGCCGGACTCAAGGCGACACTGCCCCGCCTGAAGATCCTGGAAGTGCTGCAAAACAACCGAGAGGATCATCTCTCGGCCGAAGACGTCTATCGGCGCCTCATGGCCGAGGACGAAGACATCGGCCTGGCCACGATCTATCGCGTGCTGTCCCAGTTCGAGGACGCGGGCCTGGTGATTCGTCACCATTTCGAGGACGGCCATGCCCTGTTCGAGCTGGAACAGGGCCCGCACGATCACCTCATCTGCGTGAAATGCGGCAAGATCGAGGAATTCTTCGATACCGAAATCCAGCAGCGTCAGCGCGACGTGGCCCAGAAATCCGGTTTCGATCTGTCCAAGCACACGCTGGTGCTCTACGGCGAATGCCGGGCGGACAACTGCGAAAACGACACCAGCAAGAAAAGCTCCTAGCCGAAACCATTTTGGCCGGTCGGCGCGCCAGCCGATGGGTCGCGGCCTTGTGTCACGGGCATGACGCCCGCAATACGTTAGAATCTGCAAAATCCTGACGATCGAAAACGCGGCGCGACAGCCGCGTTTTCGGTTACGCATGGCACGCTGGGCGCGTCATGCGACCCGTTTTTGCCATTCGACAACGCAAGGCGCGACGACATGATCAAACCGCACGGTTCCGATACGCTCAATCCGCTGTATGTGGCCGACGAGGCCGACCGCGAGCAACTCATACAGGAAGCCCACGAACTGCCGGCGATCACCGTCAGCTCCGCCGCCGCGGCCAACGCGGTGATGCTCGGCGCCGGTTATTTCAACCCGCTGACCGGCTTCATGAGCAAGGCCGATGCGCTATCCGTCGGCCGCGACCTGCGTACCGCCGACGGCCTGTTCTGGCCGGTACCGGTGCTCAACCTTGTCGAGGACATCGAACCGATCAAGGGTGCGGCCCGTATCGCCCTGCGCGACCCGAACGTCGAGGGCAACCCCGTGATCGCGGTGCAGGATATCGAGGGCATCGACGAATTCAGCGACGACGAGCTGAACACCCTGCTCGAGCAGATCTTCACCACCACGGATGAAGAACATCCCGGTGTGGCCACCTTCAAATCGCTTGGCCGCCATGTGGTCCACGGGCCGATCCAGGTGCTGAACTTCAGCTATTTCGAGAAGGATTTCCCCGACACCTTCCGTACCGCCCAGTCGATTCGCGACGAATTCGCCGAACGCGGCTGGGAGAAGGTCGTGGCCTTCCAGACGCGCAACCCCATGCACCGCGCGCATGAAGAACTCTGCAAGATGGCCATGGAAGCCACCGGCGCCGACGGCATTCTCGTGCACATGCTGCTGGGCAAGCTCAAGCCTGGCGATATTCCGGCCAACGTGCGCGATGCCGCCATTCGCACGATGGTGGATCATTACTTCCCCAAGAACTCGGTGATGATCACCGGCTACGGCTTCGACATGCTTTATGCCGGCCCGCGCGAGGCCGTGCTGCATGCGGTGTTTCGCCAGAACGCCGGCTGTTCCTATCTCATCGTCGGCCGCGACCATGCCGGCGTGGGCGATTTCTTCGGGCCCTTCGATGCCCAGAAGATCTTCGAGGAACGCGTGCCCGACGACGCCCTGGATATCGAGATCTTCGCGGCTGATCACACCGCGTTTTCCAAGAAACTCGGCAAGGTGGTGATGATGCGCGACGTGCCGGATCACACCAAGGAAGACTTCGTGATCCTCTCCGGCACCAAGGTGCGTGAAATGCTCGGCAACGGCATCGCCCCGCCGGAAGAGTTCTCGCGCCCCGAAGTGGCCGAGATTCTCATGCAGTACTACCAGAGCAAATAGCGCGCTCGACGCTCGCGCGTCGTTTCCAAAGCCCGGGTGCGCAGGACAACAGCGCCCGGGCTTTTTCATGCCCGCCCGCGGGGCGGCTACGCGCCTGCGCTATCGCCTTTGCTTGCTAGTTTCGGCCGCAGAGGCGCCCTCTTGGCCCACAACCTCGGCCATATCCAGACGGCGTATCACGCTGATCGCCATCTCCAGGGCGCCTTCCCCGCAGAGGCCGGCGATGGCGGCCTCCTCGTAACCCTCAAGCGCGGCTGCGATACAGGCCTCGCGAACGCGTTCGGCGTCGTTCAGGCCGGCCGTATCGCTCATGCGGCGTCTTCCAGCCAGTCCTTGAGCACGACGGCGTGGTTGCATTCGGTATCGCGGGCGGCAAAAAGCAGCGTCACTTCGTCTTCCTGGGCCACGATTTCGCGCAGGGCATCGAGAGCCTCGTTGTCGGCGTCGTCCAGCTCGGCGCGATAGCTTTCGCGAAATTTTTCCCAGCGATCACGATCGTGGCCGAACCAGCGCCGCAGTTCGCTCGACGGCGCCACCGATTTGTACCAGTCGTCCAGTGCGGCATCGGCTTTCTTGACGCCGCGCGGCCACATGCCATCCACCAGCACGCGGCGTCCGTCGTCATCGGATACCGAATCGTAGATACGCTTGAGTTGTATCGACATGGCCAATCCTTGCCCGTTGCCTGTCGGGCTTACGTAGCCACGCCGCAGTCCGTGTCCACCGCACAGGCCCTGGCGGTCTGGCGGTCTTCCGGCTGCAGCGTGGTATGGGTGATGGAAAATCGCTCGGCGAGCAGCGTCTGCAGTCGCGGCAGGATGGCCTGCCAGTCGCTCATGCGACCAATCTCGATATGCGCGGCCAGCGCGCGCTGGCTCGAAGACAGGCTCCAGATATGCAGGTCGTGCACCGCATGCACCCCTTCCACGCCGGCCAGTTCATCGCTGACCCGCGTCGCGTCCACGCCCTTGGGTACGCCTTCCATGAGCACGTGCACCACATCCTTGAGCAAACGCCAGGCCGAGACCAGAATCAGCGCGCTCACGGCCAGCGACAGCAGCGGGTCGATCGGCATCCAGCCGGTCAGCAGAATCACCGCGCCGGCCACGATCGCGGCCACCGACCCGAGCAGATCGCCCAGCACATGAATGAGCGCGCCGCGCACGTTCATGGTCTGTTCGCCGCGCATGAGAATGGCGGCCACCGCGATATTCATCACCAGCCCGATGGTAGCAATCACCATCACCGGCATGCCCGCCACCTCGCGCGGCTCGGCGAAACGCTGTATCGCCGAAAAGGCGATCGCCACGACCACGACGATCATGAGCACGGCGTTGATGAGCGCACCCAGCACCTCGGCGCGCTGCAGGCCGAAGGAATGCATCTTGGACGCCGGTCGTTTGGCCATCCAGGCCGCCAGCGCGCCGATGGCCAGCGAGGAACTGTCGGTGAGCATATGGCCGGCGTCGGACATCAAGGCCAGCGAATCGGCCCACCAGCCGCCGACGGCTTCGACGAAGGCAAAGGAAAGCGTCAGGCACAGCGACAGTACGAGCGCCCGGCCACTGCCGCCATGATGATGGTGGCCGCCCAGGCCATGTTCGTGTTCGTGTTCGTGTTCGTGACCGTGTTCGTGGTCATGACGGGCGTGGGCATGCGCATGGGCCATGACGACTACTCCTGAATGCTGTGCTCGACCATGTCGCGCAGCACGCGCTGTACATGCGCATCGGCGGCCACATAGAACACCTGCTTGCCGCGACGCTCGGCCCGCAGCAGGCGCGCGGCCCGCAGCAGGCGCAGATGATGACTGGCCAGCGACATGGAGATATCGATATCGGCCGCCAGCGTCTGCACGCTCTGCGGCTCTTCGAGACAGGCATAGACCAGCGACAGCCGGTTCGGCTCGCCCAGCAGGCGAAACATCTCGGCCAGGCGCGAGGTCTGGCCGGTGCTCAGAACCTGCAGTTCAAGATACGTGGTGGTCATGCGAACCTCGACAATTGAACAAGCATTGTATCGAGCGAGCGCCTGTTATGGTATTGCGCACAATAAAACAGCGGCGACGGCTTCCGTTGCGATCGCAATACCGACTGCTCAGCTTCGACGGCGACATGACGCTCTGGGATTTCGAGGCCAGCATGCGTGCAGCACTCGAAAACACCCGCACGCTCCTGATCGAGCGCCGGCCGCATATGGCTGCGGCGCTTGTCGATATTACGCCAATGATGGCTCTGCGCGATCGCATTCTGGCCGATGAAGGCGCCTCGGGCCTGTCGTTTGCCGAGATTCGCCGGCGTGCGTTTCATGCGCTGCTCGCCGAACACGACCGGCCCGACGAGGCATTGGGCAATGAGCTATATGCGGCCTATCTGCAACACCGCCTTGAGGCAACGTCCTTGTATGCCGATACCGCCCCGTTTTTTGGCGCCCTCGACAAAAGCCTCCGGCTCGCGCTGCTATCCAATGGCAATACCCATCCGCAGCACCTGGGGATCGCCAATTACTTCGACGTAATCGCGTTTGCAGACGACGCCCACCGGCCCAAGCCGGCAGCCGACATGTTCTCGCACGCGCTCATGCGTACCGGCTGCAGCCCGGCAGATATGATCCATGTCGGCGACGCGCTGGATACTGACGTGGCCGGCGCCAACGCCGTCGGTGCCACGTCGGTCTGGCTCAACCGCGACCGCCGGGCCAACGATACGGCGATCGTGCCGGATTACACGATCACCAGCCTTGATGAGTTGAACGCGCTGCTATAGGCGCGTCTAACCCTGTTCCGAGGCGAATGCGACCACCGCCGCATCCAGGCGTGCCAACGTTTCATCGCGCCCGAGCAGCACCAGCGTATCGTCGATCGAGGGCGATACCGGCCCGCCAGTCACCGCAATTCGAATCGGCTGGGCGACCTTGCCCATGCCCACCTCGTTGTCGCTCGATACCTGCTTGACCACCGCGCTCGCGGCTTCGCCGGTCCAGTCGTCCAGCTTCGCCAGGCCATCGCGTACCTGGGCGAGCAGGTCCGGCGTATCCGCCTTGATATGTTTCTTGACCGCCTTGGGCTCGTATTCGTCCACCGGCTGGAAGACGAACAGGCTCTGCTCGGCCATTTCCAGCACCGTCTTGCAACGGCCCTTCTGGATCGCGGCGATTTCGGCCAGACGGGTATCGCCCACGCCCTCGATGCCCAGGCGTGCCAGATGCCAGCGCAGCTCGCCGACCAGCTCCTCGGGCGCGGCCATCTTCAGGTGTTCCTGGTTCACCCACAGCAGCTTGTCCGGGTCGAAGGTCGAAGCCCCGCCCTGGACATGCTCGATATCAAAATGCTCGAGCATCTGTTCGCGGGTGAAGATTTCCTGATCACCATGTGCCCAGCCCAGGCGCACCAGATAGTTGAGCAGCGCGCCGGGCAGATAGCCTTCTTCGCGATAACGCATCACGCCGACCGCGCCGTGGCGCTTGGACAGACGCTTGCCGTCGGCGCCCAGAATCATGGGCACATGGGCATAGACCGGCAGCTCGGCAAAATCGCCGATCAACGCCTTGAGGATATTGATCTGGCGCGGCGTGTTATTGACGTGGTCATCGCCGCGAATGATGTGGCTGATGGCCATGTCCATGTCGTCGACCACCACACAGAAGTTGTAGGTGGGCGTGCCGTCAGCGCGGGCAATCACCAGATCATCCAGCTCGGTGTTGGAGATGGTGATATCGCCCTTGACCATGTCATGAATGACGGTCTGGCCGTCCAGCGGCGTGGCAAAACGAATGACCGGGTCAACGCCCGCCGGCGGCTCGGGCAGGGTCTTGCCCGGCATCGGCCGCCAGGTGCCGTCGTACTTGGGTTTCTCGCCCCGGGCCCGCGCGGCCTCGCGCATGGCCTCGACTTCCTCGGCGCTCGAATAGCAGCGATAGGCCTTGCCTTCGGCCAGCAGCCAGTCGATGACTTCGGCATAGCGATCGAAGCGCTTGGTCTGGTAGTAGATCTCGCCGTCGTGTTCGAGATCCAGCCAGGCCATGGCATCCAGAATCGCCTGCACGGCTTCGTCGGTCGAGCGCTCGCGATCGGTGTCCTCGATACGCAGCACGAAGCGCCCACCGCTGGCCTTGGCATGCAGCCAGGAATACAGCGCGGTACGTGCACCCCCGATATGCAGATAACCGGTCGGCGACGGCGCGAAACGGGTGGTGATGGTCATAGGAGCAGGCCGGGCGGGTAATGACAGGCGACGTAGTTTAACAACCCGCCCGGCTGTCGGTGGCACCCGATTAGTTGACAAAATCAACCAATGCATCGACCATCAGTTGCCTTAGTCAACTATTAAGCGTCATGCACCCCCCCATCGGCGAAACCCTGCACCGGCTGCTGCATGCCTACAAACGCGCCCTGCGCGAAGGTTATGCCACCGCGGGCATCGAACTTACCGTGGCCCAGATCCGCATGATCAAGGGCATCGCCGGCGATCCGAACGCCTCCGCTCAGGACATCGCCACGCGCACGCGTCAGGACAAGGGCCATATCGCCCGTCTCATTCGGGATCTGGAAGGCCTGGATCTGGTGACACGCCGCCCGCACCCGCAAGACAGCCGGTATCGCCAGCTCCTGCTCACCGACGCCGGCCGAGCGCTCGCCGAACGCATCGCCGAAGTCGAGGCCGAAGCCGGGACGCGCATGGCCGGCCAACTGCCGGCAAACGATATCGAACGCTTCATCGACATCGCCGAGGCGATGATCGCCAACCTCGAACCCCGCGAGAACCCGCTATGAGCCGCCGCGCCCCGCCTCGTACCTTCACCGTGCTCGACAAGACCGAGATCACCCCGAATATGCTGCGCATCACGTTGGGTGGCGAAGGCATGGACGACTTTCCGGCCGATCAGCCCAGCGCCTATGTAAAACTTCAGCTGCCGCATCCGGAGCGCGAAAAGCCTTTGCTGCGCACCTACACCATCCGTGCCCAAAGACCGGATGCCGTGGATATCGACTTCGTACGCCATAGCGACGACGGGCCGGCCGCGCGCTGGGCCGAAACCGCCGCGCCCGGCGATACCATCGATATCGCCGGCCCGGGGCCAAAGAAACGCGTCGATGCCAGCGCCGACTGGGTGCTGCTCATCGGCGATATGACCGCCCTGCCCGCGATCAGCGCCAACCTCGAACAGCTGCCAGCGGACACCCGCGGCCATGCCGTGATCGAAGTCGTGGACGAACGCGATATCCAGCCGCTCTCCGCGCCGGAACACCTACAGCTGCACTGGGTCATCAACCCCCAACCCGGCGAGAACAGCGACGCGCTTTTCGATGCAGTCCGCGCACTCGACTGGCTCGACGGCCGGGCGGCAGTCTGGTGCGCCTGCGAATTCCAGACCATGCGCCGCCTGCGCACCTACCTCAAGCAGGACCGCGATGTGGCCCGCGAGGAAATGTATATCTCCAGCTACTGGCAGCACGGCGCGAACGAGGAGAGCCACAAACAGGCCAAGAGCGCCGATGCCGAGCGCGCCGGCTGACGACCGGCCTTATCGCCGCGCCTATGCCCCGGACAGCCGTGCCCGCAGATCCGGGGGCTCGAAGGCGTCGATGAGCGCCTGGCGCAGCACGCGCACCCTTGCCGTACGGCGCATGTCGGGATGCACCAGCAGCCAGATCGGCGTGCTCAGTGGCGGAATCGGCTCGGTAACACGTACCAGGGCTGGATCATCATCGGCGAGATAACACGGCAGCAGCGCCTCGCCCACGCCATCGGCCACCGCACGCTGCATGGCGAGCATGCTGTCGACCTGCAAGGCGATGTCGTCTTGATCGACGTAAGCCGCCATCCATCGGTGCAGGGCTGCAAACGGCACGGCTTCGCTCAGCCCGACCCAGGCGTTGGGCGGCGGCGCATGCTGCGCGCAGCGATAACGCGCCATGGCGATATCGCCCAGCCGCTGGGCAATCAACGGGTCCGGCGGCGCGTCGGCGGCACGAATCGCCAGATCGGCATCGCGGCGCGCCAGATCGAGGGGCGCGTTGGACAACCGCACATCCAGACGAATAGCCGGAAAACGTTGGCGAAACGCTCCCAATACGGGCGAGACGAGGCCGTGCAGCAGTGTATCCGTGGTGGTCAGGCGTACCGTGCCGGCCGGGGTGACGTCGCGTCCGGCGATACGGCGCGCGGCATCGATTACCGCGCCGTCCATGTCGTCGGCCACGGCCACCCATTCCGCCCCGGCCGCGGTCGGTACATGACGCCCCCGATCACGTTCGAACAGCGCCGTGCCCAGGGCGCGTTCACAGGCAATCAGTCGTCGGTAGACCGTGGCGTGGTGCAGCCCGAGCGTGCGCGCAGCACCGGCCAGCGTTTCGGCCCGTGCAATGGCCAGCACCAGGCGCAGATCGTCCCAGGCGATATCAGTTTGCATACGCGCAAATACGGCTTGCCGTTCTGTCTATTTCGCGACGATAACGCAAACCACAGACTGAAGGCCCGGTTTCAAAGGCACCCCGTCATGCACGCCCATATCGTATTCGCCCATCCCGAACCCGCCTCCTTCAACGGCGCGCTCGCCGATACCGCCGAGCAGACGCTGGCCGACCAGGGCCACAGGGTCACCCGTTCGGATCTCTACGGCGAAGGTTTCGACCCGGTCGAAGGCCCGGCCCACTACGACTCACGCGCCGATGCGGACTATTTCTCGGCGCTGACCGAACAACGCCATGCAGGCAATGAGCGCACCCGTGCACCTGACGTACAGCGCGAAATCGACCGCTTGATGGCGGCGGAGATGGTCATCCTCCAGTTTCCACTCTGGTGGCATGCCCAGCCGGCCATCCTCAAGGGCTGGTTCGATCGCGTATTCGTCTACGGCGAGCTCTATACCGGGCGCATGCGCTACGACGAGGGCGTTTTCAACGGCAGGCGCGCCTTGCTGTCGGTGACCACCGGCGGGCCGGCGGCCACGTTTTTGCCCTACGGCCGCGGCGGGCCGATCGAACGCCTGCTCTGGCCCATCCACTACTCGCTGCACTATATGGGTTTCGATGTGCTGCCACCGTTCGTCGCCCACGGCATTCAGGGCGGCGGTATCGCCTACGAACAGCGCGACGTGTTCGAACAGCATCTCGACAGCCTGAAACGGGGCTGGGCCGAGCGCCTGAACACGCTCGACTCGGCCCGACCGATCCCGTTCACCGGCTGGCAGGATTGGGACGCGAACGGCGTACTACGCGCCGATCATCCGCTGCGCTGGGGCCCGTGAGGTCGCAGCCGGCCGCCCCGACGAGCTAGCGGGGCGGCGGCGATCGCCTCAGGCGGCCTGTCTCTGGCGCAGTTCGCGCGCAGCGTCGACCATATGCTCTAGCGCCGGCCGAACCTCGGCCCAGCCGCGGGTCTTGAGGCCACAGTCCGGGTTCACCCAGATCCGCTCGGGCGGCAGCACTTCGGTGGCCTTTTCCAACAGGGCGATCATTTCGGCCTTGGCCGGCACCCGCGGGCTGTGGATGTCGTAGACGCCCGGGCCGATTTCGTTCGGGTAGCGGAATTTGACGAAGGCATCCAGCAGTTCCATCTGCGAGCGCGAGGTTTCGATGGAGATGCAGTCGGCGTCCATGGCCGCGATCGCTTCGATGATGTCGTTGAACTCCGAATAGCACATATGGGTATGCACCTGGGTGTCGTCGGCGACCCCGCCTGCGGTCAGGCGAAAGCTTGCGCTCGCCCAGTCCAGATATTCGGCCCACTCGGAGCGGCGCAGCGGCAGGCCTTCACGAAAAGCCGCCTCGTCGATCTGGATGGCGGCCAGGCCGGCGGCTTCCAGATCGCAGACCTCGTCGCGAATGGCCAGGGCCACCTGCTTGACCGTCTCGGACCTCGGCTGGTCATCGCGCACGAACGCCCACTGCACCATGGTGACCGGGCCAGTGAGCATGCCTTTCATGGGCTTTTCGGTCAGCGACTGGGCATATTTCGACCATTTCACCGTCATCGGCTCGGGCCGCGAGACGTCGCCGAAGATGATCGGCGGCTTCACATAGCGCGTGCCATAGCTCTGGACCCAGCCGAACTTGGTGAAGGCATAGCCGGCCAGCTGTTCGCCGAAATACTCGACCATGTCGTTACGCTCGAATTCGCCGTGTACGAGCATGTCGAAGCCCATGGCCTCCTGCATTTCCACGGCCTCGGCGATCTGCGCCTCGAGAAAGGCATCGTAGTCGGCGTCGCTCATATCGCCGCGCTTGTGGGCCGCACGGGCCTTGCGCACCTCCGCGGTCTGCGGAAAGGAGCCGATCGTGGTGGTGGGGAAAGCCGGCAGATCGAGCTTGGCCTGCTGTTTCTCGGCCCGTTCGGGATAGGCAGAAAAACGCCGATAGTCGGCATCGCTGGTATCGGCCATCCGGGTTTTGACCGCGCTGTCATGGATACGCGTCGAGTTGGCGCGGTCGACCATGGCGGCCGCGTTGGCGGCGAGCATGTCCTTGTCGACCTTGCCGTCCACCGCCCCGGCGAGGAATACGATCTCGTCGAGCTTTTCCTCGGCAAAGGCCAGCCAGTTGAGCAGTTCATCGTCGAGCTTGTGCTCGCTGCGAAGGGTCACCGGGCAATGCAGCAGCGAACAGCTGGGCGCGACGATCAGGCGGTCGCTGCCCAGCTCGCCGAGCACAGGCTGCAGTCGGTCCAGCGCTCGGGTGAGATCGGTTTTCCAGATATTACGCCCATCGACGATACCCACCGAGAGCAGCTTGTCGTCCGACAGGCGTGCGGCCACGGCCTCGATTTCATCGACGCCGCGCATGCCGTCGATATGCAGGGCGGCAACCGGCAGGGAGACGAACAGCTCGCGGTTGTCGGCCAGGGCACCGAAATAGTTGGCCACCATGACCTTGATGCCGGCAACGCCCGCGAGTGCATCGTAGGCCTTGCGAATGACCTCGCGCTGGGCATCGTCCAGGTCAAGTGAAAAGATCGGCTCGTCGATCTGCAGCCATTCGGCGCCCTCGGCGGCCAGCCGTTCGGCGATCTCGACATAGATCGCGATCAGCTCGTCGGCGAGGTCAAACTTGTTCAGATCGGAGCCGTCGGTGACCTTGCCCAGGCTCAGATAGGTCGCCGGGCCGACGATCACCGGCTTGGTGATCATGCCCTGCGCCCTGGCCTCGGCGAACTCGTCGAAAATCTTCGTGCCGACCAGCTGGAACGTGGTATCGCGGGTGAATTCCGGCACGATGTAGTGATAGTTGGTATCGAACCATTTGGTCATTTCGCAGGCGATCGCGGCGTCGGTGCCACGGGCCATATCGAAGGCCACGTCGATATTCATGGTCTGGCCATCCCAGCCAAAGCGGGGCGGCACGTTACCGATCAGACACGACAGACCCAGCACCTGGTCGTAGAAGGAGAAATCGTTCGACGGGATCAGATCAATGCCTGCCGCCTGCTGTTTCGCCCAGTTGGCACGGCGCAGCTCGGCGCCGGTGGCTTCGAGACCGGCATGGTCGAGATCGCCTTTCCAGTAGGCCTCGGTGGCCTTCTTGAGTTCGCGGCGCTCGCCGATACGCGGGAAACCGAGGTTCTGGGAAATCGTCATGGTCGCTCCGATAGGTGTGGGGTGCTGCCGACGTCCGCTGCCTGACTCCGGTATTCGCGAACCGGAACTCTATAGCGGGCGACTGATGAATAAAATTGGTATATTTGCATTAATAAATGAATTCCGCTCATTGACTGATGATCGAGCGTATCCACCTGAGCATCCTCCGGGCGATCGAGCGGGAGGGGTCGCTCACCGCCGCTGCCCGAACCCTGCATTTGAGCCAGTCCGCCCTGAGCCATGCGATCCGCAAGCTCGAACGACGCTCGGGCGCGACGATCTGGAGCCGGGAAGGCCGGCGGGTACGGCTCACCGCCGCCGGTGAACAGCTGCTGATCGCCGCCAACCGGCTGCTGCCCCAACTCGAACGCGTTGACGACATGCTGGCCGACTATGCCAGCGGCACCTTCGGCGCCCTGCGTATCGGCATGGAATGCCATCCCTGCTATCGGTGGCTGCTCAAGGTGGTCGAGCCCTATCTGAGCGCCTGGCCGGGGGTGGATGTGGACGTGGTGCAACAGTTCCAGTTCGGCGGCATGGCCGCGCTGTTCAACCACGAGATCGATATCCTGGTCACGCCCGACCCGCTCAACAAGAAAGGCGTGCAGTTCGAGCCGGTGTTCGACTACGAACAGGTGCTGGCCGTGGCTGCCGACCATCCGCTGGCCGCCTGCGACGTGGTACGGGCCGAGGATCTGGCCGGGGAAACGCTGTTGTCCTACCCGGTCGACCCCAGCCGGCTGGACGTCTACGTATCGCTGCTGACCCCGGCCGGGGTCATGCCGCATCGTCACAAGACGGTGGAATCGACCGACATCATGTTGCAGATGGTGGCCGCAGGCCGCGGTGTGGCAGCCCTGCCGCGCTGGTTGATCGAGGAATACCAGCCGCAGCTTGCGATCGTTGCCCGGCCGCTGGGCGAGCAGGGTATCGCCAAGCAGATTCATCTGGGGGTGCGTCGGGGGGATCGTGGGCTGCCGGCGCTCGAGGGGTTTCTTGAGCTTGCCGCTGCGCACAGGGGGAGGGTTTGATTGGGGGTTTTCCTTCGCAGCGCACTCCCCTACTGGGCCACATCTATTTCTGGAGTTAATTCAGAAAACGGGCGCTTCGAGCTACACGTTTTTCAGCACTCACGAGTTTATCGAACCCTCGGTTTCGCACTGCTGTGCGACTCCCTTTCGTTTGCTCGTCCAAACGAAAGGAAGCAAAGAAAAAGACGCCCGGGTTACGCGTCGGCGCTGCGCGCCGAACCACTGCCAGAGCAATAAGAAGTTCTCGGGCCGAAGGGTGCGGCAAAAACTCGGGCGGCTTTCGCCGCCCTCAAACACCTTGCCGCACCGGCGCAGTGCGCCGGGAACCCTTCGGCCCTGTGCTTCTCGTTCGCTTCACACGGGGCCTGAATACAGACGGGTAACCCATAGCAGTGAGTTGGTACGGCTACACACCGGAATCAAGGCTATTGGCTACGTTCTTGTCGGATTACGCCTTCGGCTAATCCGACCTACACCAATCGTGACCTTGAGCGAGCGATAGCGAGCTTGTCTGTATTGGGCCCCTTGGGCGCAGCGCCGAGCAGCGCGGCCGGCAAGCGGAAAAGACGGCCGGATGTTTGAGCGCAGCGAGTTTCCGGCCGCCCCGCTTGCCGGCTGCGATGGGAGGGCATCGGCGCGTAGCGCCGACGCAAGACAGGGTGTCCTTTGCTTTGGTGACTTTCATTTGGACAAGCAAATGAAAGTCACTCGCGCAGCAGCGCGAAACCACAAGCCAAAATGCACCCCCTCAGTTGATTCAGACCGCACGCGGATTCGATCTACGATCACCGCCGAACTCACGGACTCGGCTAATCTTGCATTTCGCGCCACAGCCGATTCGGGATATCCCATGAACAAACCCCACACCATCGACTGGTACTTCGATTTCATCTCCCCATTCGCCTATTTCGCCTGGCAGCGCCTCGGCGAGTTCCGAGAGCACGCCGTGGTGGCCCATCGCCCCATCCTGTTTGCGGGCGTGCTGGCCCACCACGGTCAGAAGGGGCCGGCCGAAATCGACCCGAAACGACGCTGGACCTATCGCTGGTGTGCCTGGCATGCGCGCGAAAACGGGCTGGCGTTTCGCATGCCGGCCGCGCATCCATTCAACCCGTTGCCGTATCTGCGGCTGGCAATCGCGGCCGGCAGCACGGCGGAGGCGATCGACCGCATCTTCGACGGACTATGGACGACCGGCGTCGACCCGCAGGATCCGGCCGTGGTGCAGAGGCTGGCGCAGGCGCTGGACGTGGACCCGGCTGGACTCGCCGCGCCCGAGGTCAAACAGCAGCTGCGCGTCGAGACCGAGAACGCCTGCGCGCGAGGCGTATTCGGCGTGCCGACGCTCGCGATCGGCAACGAACTGTTCTGGGGTGCGGATGCGATGCCCATGGCCGCGCAGTATCTGGCCGATCCGGCCACCCTGGATGACGATGCCGAGATTAAGCGGGTGTCCGAGTTGCCCGTTGGGGCCATGCGGTGAAACAACCGAGCCACCCAAGTGGCCATCTAAAAACGCGAATAGCGGACACGCAAAAGCCGGCCGGCGTATTTCACGCCGGCCGGCTTGCATGCATCACGCGCCGCGCCCGAATGCGATCGAACGCGGGGGCCAGAAGCCTTACTGCTTCTTGGCGCCCTTCATCATGCCAAAGCGGCGGTTGAAGCGCTCGACCTTGCCGGTCGTGTCCATGATGTTCTGCTTGCCGGTATAGAACGGGTGCGTCGCACTCGTGACTTCCAGCTTGACGAGCGGGTACTCGTTGCCATCTTCCCATTCGATGGTTTCGTTGGTCTCGATGGTCGAGCGCGTCAGAAACGCGAAATCGCCGCCCATGTCCTTGAATACGACGGGGCGATAATTGGGGTGGATGTCTTTCTGCATGGCCTGCTGTCTCGACTGTCGATCGTTAAAAAGTAAAACCGTTGCGATTCGCGCGTTGTTAGACGCGCGCCAGGGCTAGCGTGATCTGCGCGCCGTCGATATCGAAGGCCTGTTCGACCTCGCCCGACGGCTGCGCGTTCGGCTCGTACGCTTCGGCCAGGGTTTCACGTGCGATCACCGTCCTGTGGCTTTCGATCGCCTTCGCCAGTTCGTCATCGGCGTGATATTGCACGCGAATCCGATCGGCGACATGAAATTCGGCCTGTTTGCGCAACCGCTGTACGCGATTGATCACTTCGCGCGCCAGCCCGCGTTCGCGTAGTGAATCCGTCAGTGTACTATCAAGTGCGACCGTAACGCCATCCTCGCGGCCCACGAGCCAGCCTTCCACGCCTTCGGCGGATACCAGCAGGTCCCCTTCGCCGAGTTCGATGTCCTCGCCGTCGGCGCTCACGATGAGCCGCATGTCGCGCATGTAGCGCGCGATGGCTTCGTCGTCCAGGGCGGCGACCGCGCCAGCGACCGCCTTCATCTTCTTGCCCAGACGTTTGCCCAGGGTCTTGAAGTTGGGCTTGGCGCTGCGCTTGACCAGATCACCCTCGCCGGCCACGAACTCGATGGCATCGACGTTGATCTCGTCGCGCACGATGGGGGCGATGGCGTCGACGTCGGCGCGCGCGACGTCGGCTTCTTCGACGACAAGAATACGGGCCAGCGGCTGGCGTACGTTCAGCCCGGCTTCGTTACGCAACGCCAGCGCGTTGGCCACGATCGCCCGTGCCAGCGCCATGCGGCGTTCGAGATCGGCGTCGATGAGCGCGGCATCGGTCGCCGGGAAGTCGGCGAGATGAACCGAGGCCCGCGCGCCGGATTCGCGGCCGAGCTGGCCGTACAGCCAGTCGGCAAAGAAGGGCGCGATCGGCGCCATCATGGCCGCGACGTCACGCAGACAGGTGAGCGTGGTGTGATAAGCCGCACGCTTGTCCGCAACGGCTTCATCACTGGCCGCACCGCCAGCATCGGCACGTGCGCCGGCCCAGAAGCGCGCCCGCGAGCGGCGGATATACCAGTTCGACAGCGCATCGATGAAGCGCTCCACCGCACGCGCGGCGCGGGTGGGGTTGTATTCGTCCAGTGCGGCCGAGGCTTCGGCAGCCGTGGATTGCAGCCGCGAGAGAATCCAGCGATCCAGCTCGGGGCGCTCTGCCACGGCCGGCGCTGGCGTATCGGCGGTAAAACCGTCGATATTGGCGTAGGTGGCAAAGAACGAATACACGTTCTCCAGCGTGCCGAAGACCTTGGTGCGCGTTTCGCGCAGGCCGCGATCGGCATACTTGGTGTTATCCCAGGGCGGGCTGTTGGCCAGCATGTACCAGCGGATAACGTCCGCGCCGTGGGTATCCAGGGCTTCGAACGGGTCCACCGTATTGCCCTTGGACTTGGACATCTTCTCGCCGTTGGCGTCCAGCAGCAGCCCGTTGACCACCACGTTCTTGTAGGCCGGCGAGTCCTTGATGAGCGTGCCGATGGCATGCAGCGAATAGAACCAGCCGCGGGTCTGGTCCACGCCTTCACAGATGAAATCGGCCGGGAAGTTGGCCTCGAAGCGCTCCTGGTTTTCGAACGGGTAGTGCCACTGCGCGAACGGCATGGCGCCGGAGTCGAACCAGACGTCGATGATTTCGGGCACACGGCGCATGGTGCCACCGTCTTTCGCCGTCCAGGTGATGGCATCGACCTGCGGCTTGTGCAGATCGAGGCTGTCGTCGTCGGCGACCTGATCACCGGCATACTCGCGCAGCTCAGCAATGGAACCGATAACCACGATATCGTCCGGGTTGTTGTCGTTGACCCAGATCGGCAGCGGCGTGCCCCAGTAGCGGTGCCTGGACAGCGCCCAGTCGACGTTGTTTTCCAGCCAGTCGCCGAAGCGGCCGGTGCCGACATGGGCCGGGAACCAGTTGATACGGTCGTTGTAGGCGACCAGCTTGTCCTTGTTCTGCTGCGTGGCCACGAACCAGGACTCGACCGGGTAGTTCATCAAGGGCGTGCCCTTGCGCCAGTCGTGCGGGTAGTTATGCACGGTCACGCTCTGCTCGAACAGCAGCCCGCGCTCCTTGAGATCGCGTGCGACCGGCTTGTCGGCATCCTTGAACCACAGCCCGCCGACCAGCGGAAAATCGGCCTGGAAATGGCCGTCGCGCTCGATGGGGTTGAATACGGGCATGCCCTCGGCCGAGGTCACCCGGAAGTCGTCGGCGCCGAAGGCCGGGGCTTCGTGGGCGATGCCGGTACCGTCGTCGGTGGTGATGAAATCGGCCGCGATCACGCGCCAGGCCCGGTCGGCCTCGGGATGATCGGTGAAACAGTCGTAGGGCGGCTTGTACCGCCGGCCAATGAGCGCATCGGCACCAAAGGTTTCCAGAATTTCGGCCCGCTCGCCCAAGGTGGCGTTCACGCAGGCCTTGGCCACGATATAGACCGACCCGTCCTCGCCGCGGGCCTTGGCATATTCGATGCTCGGCCCGACCGCCAGGGCCACGTTGGAAGGCATGGTCCAGGGCGTGGTCGTCCAGGCCAGAAGTGCGACGTCCGGCTCGTCTTCGAGGAAGAACTTCACCGTGATCGACGGGTCCTGCACTTCCTTGTAGCCCAGGCTGACCTCGTGCGAGGACAGCACCGTGCCCGAGCCCGGCGAATACCAGTGAATCTTGTGGCCCTTGTAAAGCAGGCCCTGTTCGTGGAGCTGCTTGAGCAGCCACCAGACCGACTCGATGTATTCGTTGGAGAAGGTGACGTAGGGCGCGTCCAGATCCGCCCAGAACCCGATGCGTCGGGTCAGCTCGTCCCACTGCGTCTTGTAGCGCAGAACCGACTCGCGACAGGCGGCGTTGTATTCGGCGATGCCGTAGTTCTCGATATCCTCACGCGAGGAAAGACCGAGTTCCTTTTCTACCTCGATCTCGACCGGCAGGCCGTGGGTGTCCCAGCCCGCCTTGCGATCGACCCGATAGCCGCGCATCGTCTTGTAGCGACAGAAGGTGTCCTTGATCGTGCGCCCGAGCACATGGTGAATACCCGGCCGACCGTTGGCCGTGGGCGGGCCTTCATAAAAGGTGAAGGTCGGGCCATCGGCACGCGCGGCGGTGCTGGCCTCGAAAACGTCTTGCTGATCCCACCAGCGGCGGATATCGCCGTCCAGTGCAGACAGATCCAGCGGCTTGTGTTCGGTGAAACCGGTCATGGGCGAGGCGTCGATCCAGGCAGGCTTGGCAGTCAAAGCGCGACATCATAAACCCTGCGTGCGCCCCATGCATCGGTCGCAGGGCGCTGTCAACGCTTGTCGCGGGGCGGCGGCACCGGGTCGAAACCGCCTTCGCGCAGCGGATGACACCGCGTAATGCGCCGAAACGCCAGCCAGGAGCCGCGAATCGGCCCGTGTACCTGCAGCGCCTCCAGCGCATAGGCCGAGCAGCTGGGCACATAGCGACAGCGCGGCCCCAGCAGGGGTGAGAGCGTGTAGCGATAGATCACGATCGGCAGCTGCAGCAGGCGCACCAGCAGCCAGCGCAGCGCTGCCGAGATTCTGGCCATGACCGATGGGCTTTGCATGCGGCCAGTCTAGCCGCTGGCGACGATGCACACGAGCATGAACGCTTGACTGGCCCGCGCTATGGCCCAAGCTTGTAACAGGTACACCTCGTTTGAACACGCGCCGTATGGATACACAGATCGAGCAACTCAAGGCCACCTTCGAGATGCTGCCCGACTGGGAGGAACGCTATCGTTTCATCATCGATCTGGGCCGCAAGCTCGAACCGCTGGACGACGACGAGCGCAACGAGGCCACGCGCGTACGCGGCTGCATGAGCCAGGTCTGGCTGGTGGCCGACGAAAGCAACGACGACCGGCTGCATTTTCGCGGCGATTCGGATGCCCATATTGTGCGCGGGCTCATCGGCGTGCTGCTGATGATTTATTCCGACAAGACGCCGCGCGAGATCGCCGAAATCGATATCAACCAGGTATTCGCCGATCTCAACCTGGAGCAGCACATCACCATGAACCGGCGTAACGGCCTGTATTCGATGGTGGAAACAATCCAGCGCACCGCCCACCGGCAGCTCGACGCCTAGCGCCTGTTGAGGTTTCATACGAGCGCCGCGTTGGCGTGCGTAAATCATGTTTAGCAAGGCGCGAGTCGCAGCGTCGTGGCGCGCCTCGATCAAGACTCGCAACGCCGCCAAGCACGATTCGCGGCCCAACTCTTCGGGACAAACAGGCTCTAGAACGGGCACGATCGGCTATGCTGCGGCGTTGATTCACGCCGCGCCTCGGTCACATCCGGCATGTGCGGCCTGCCAAGGAATAGCGCATGTCCAACGATCGCCCCGTCGCCCTGATCACCGGCTCGTCCTCCGGCATCGGCGCGGCCACTGCCCGCCTGCTGTCCGAACGCGGCTACAACGTCGTCATCAACTATTCACGCAGCGCCGAGGCCGCCGACAAGGTGGCCGCCGAATGCGAAGCGCTGGGCGCACAGACGCTCGTTCAGCAGGCCAACGTCGCTGAAGACGCCGACTGTCGCGCCCTGGCCGATAGCGCGCTCGAGCGCTGGGGGCGTATCGACGCCCTGGTCAACAACGCCGGCACCACGCGTTTCTGTGCCCACGAAAACCTCGACGGGCTGAGCGCAGAGGATTTTCATACGCTCTACGGCGTGAATACGGTGGGCGCTTTCCAGATGGTGCGGGCCGTCACCCCGGCCATGCAGCAGGCCGGCCAGGGCAGCATCGTCAACGTCGCCTCCATCGCCGGCGTGCTCGGCTTTGGCAGCTCGATTGCCTATGCCGCCTCCAAGGGCGCGCTGATTACCATGACCAAATCCCTGGCCCGTGCGCTCGGCCCGGCCATTCGCGTGAACGCGGTCTGCCCCGGCTTCGTGCGCGGCAGCTGGCTGGCCGAGGGCCTGGGGGAGAAACGCTACACCGCGATGATCGAGCGCCTCGAAGCCAACTCGCCGCTGGCCCGCGTCTGCACGCCGGAAGACGTGGCCGAGTCGATCGCCTATTTCGCCGCCGGCGCGGGTATTACCACAGGCGAAACGCTGCTGCTCGACGCCGGCATGCATCTCGGGCGGATGTAATGCAGCTCGGATAGCACGTAGGTGGATTAACGAAGCGTAATCCAACAGGGAACACCGCCCGCAAAGCCGTATCGCGCCCCGTCGCTGCGGCAAGCCCCGAGGCGCTTCCTGTTGGCTTACGGCCTGCAGCCTAAGCCAACCTACGCGGCTTCGGCCAGGCGTTGAGGCCGTAGCGGACGTAGGTTGGATTAGCGAAGCGTAATCCAACAGGGCACACGGCAGGCAAGCCGCGTCACGCCACAATCAATAGCGAACGGGCGCGATCGCTGCGCGTGTGAGCCCGTCGATCCGATCGTGGCCGGTCAAGGCCAGGGTCAGGTCGATATCCGCCAGCAGCCGGCGCAGCACTTCGGCCACGCCCTGCTCGCCGGCACAGGCCAGCCCCCAGGCAAAGGGACGCCCGACGAGCACCGCATCCGCGCCCAGGGCCACCGCCTTGAGCACGTCGGCGCCGCGGCGGATGCCGCTGTCGAAGAGCACGCTCATATGATCGCCCACGGCGTCCACCACGCCGGCCAGGGCATCGATGGCGGCAATACTGCCGTCCACCTGGCGGCCCCCGTGGTTGGATACGATCACGCCGTCCATGCCGGCACGACGTGCGGCCAGCGCGTCTTCGGGGTGCAGCACGCCCTTGAGAATGAGCGGCAGGTTGGTGGCGGCACGCAGCTTGGCCAGGTCCGGCCAGCTGCGTTCGGGCGAGGCATAGACCTTGGACCAGTGCTTGACCGTGGCCACCACGTCCTCTTCCGGTGCCTTGTCCAGCCCGGCACGAAACACCGGGTCACTGGTGTAGTTGGCCAGCCCCTTGCCCTGTAGAAACGGCAGGTAGGCGCCTTCGAGATCGCGCTCGCGCCAGGCCAGCATCTTGGTGTCCAGGGTGATGACGATGGCCTCGTAACCGGCCTTTTCCGCGCGCTGTACCAGGCTGGTGGCCAGTTCGTCGTCGTTGGGCCAGTACAGCTGATACCAGCCGGTGGTATCGCCCAGCTCGCTTTTGACCTGTTCCATCGGATAGGACGACACGGTCGACAGGATCATCGGTACGCCCACCTCGGCCGCGGCGCGTGCAACCGCGAGCTCGGCCTCGGGATGCAGGATCTCCTGTACGCCCAGCGGTGCGAGCATCAGCGGCGTGGCCTGCGTCTTGCCGAGCACCGTGGTGCTCAGATCGCGTTCGCTGACGTCGGTCAGCATGCGCGGCACGAGCGGATAGCGATCGAAGCTGCGTCGATTCGCCGTCATCGACGCCTCGCCTGCGCCACCGGCCACATACCAGTAGGCCGCCGGGTCGAGCACCTCGCGTGCCCGCGCTTCCAGGTCTTCATAGCGTAACGGCAAGGTGGGCAGTTCGCCCTTGAGACCGGCGCTGTAAATCCCGAACTGATGATTGCCGTAGGGGGTGTTGCTGCGTTCCACCGGCGTACTCCTCGATTATTGCTTTATTTCGTAAGTGCCGGCGTCGCTACGAAAACAGCCGGCACGGGGCCGGCTGAATCAGAACAGCATTTCGTTTTCCACGCAAGCGCAGGGCGCGCCCGCGCGATGCGGTCATTCCAGACCGTAGCGCTTGCCGTCCTTGTTGTTGCTTTCCTTGTTCCAGGGCCGGTCGTTGGAGGAATCGCTGTTCATCACCGCATCGCGGTTGGTGGCGTCTCCGGTCTTCGTATCGGCCTTGGCATCGGATTTGGCCTTGGGATCGGTATCGGCCTTGGCACCCGGCGTGCCGGCGGTCTGGGTGGCGCTCTTCTCGGCGCTCGCTGCGCTCGTGGAAGCCTTCGGGTCGGCTTTTGCCGAGGTCGCGGCAGTATCGCTTTGGTTCTTGCCCTGTGCCGGCTCGCCTGTCTTGGTCTGCGTGGACGACTGGGTGTGGGTCCCGGTCGGTTTCTGTGGCGATGCGGCGGGTTTGGCTTCGGCCGTATTGTTGGCGCTGCGATCGCCGCCCTGCTTCGACTGGGCCGCGTGGGTCTTGGCCGTCGATTGATCCACCGGCGTATCGCGGGTGATCGCCTCCGGGGCCGGCGGCGGCGTCACCAGCTTTTCCGGATGCATTTCGGCCAGCTTCTCGGCGCCATCGGCCATGTGCTTATACATGTCGCGATAGTCGTCGACCATGCGCGACATGATCGCCGAGGTCTGTTCGAAGTGTTCGCGTACGTCGTTCTTGTAGCTGTCGTGCTTTTCCGTCGCCTCTTTCATGGCCACGGATTTCCTGCCGCCAAAGCGGCTACCGAGGAAATAACCGACCGCGAGCGCGATGCCGACGCATACGACCAGAATCAGGATGAGGACGATAGGGCTGAGATTGTCCATGGAGCGGTATCTCCCGGGGGCAGGGCATGAATCGTACGTGCGCCCCATACTGTGTTGTCGCGTCGCGAACGGCAAGTGCCAGGCATGCAACCCAGGTCGCGATCAACGGGCTTGCGCGCCGCCTGCGTGGGGCAGACGCAGGGGCACGATATCGCCCAGCACTCGCCGCCCGTCACTGGCAACAATCCTGCGCCAGCAACGGGCGGTTCGAGCTGAGGCCAGGGGGCTTGTCAGCCCAGCAGGCGCCGGTATTCCTTGAGCATGCAACGGTCCATGACCACTTCGATGCCTGCATCCACGGCCTTTTGCGCGGCTTCGTGGTGAATCACGCCTTCCTGCAGCCACAGGGTGCGGACATGACACTCGATACAGGCATCGACGATCTGGGGCACGTGCTCGGAGGAACGGAACACGTCCACGACGTCCGTCAAACCCGTGACATGGCGTAGGTCCGGGAACGCATTCACGCCCAGCACTTCGCGCTCGTTCGGGTTGACCGGCACGATATCAAAGCCCTCGCTTTGAAGCGCCTGGGCCACTTCGTAGGACGGCCGATCCGGGTTGGAGGACAGTCCGATCACGATCACGCGACGGGTCTGGGCCAGGATCTCTCGAATACGACTATCTTCGGTAACTATGGGCATTTGGATCAGCTGGAAGCGGGAGTGAAGTTTTCGGTCACGCGATCGCTGGCCGCGGAAAGCGTGTCGATGATGGCGTTCTTGAGCGCCTGATTGGCCCAGACGAGCGCCGGCTGATTCTGCAGGGCGACATACTCGCTCAGCGTGCTGTCGTCGACGTCGCGATAGACATAGAGCAGCATCAGCGGCACGCGCTGTTCGAGCTTGTTGCCGATATCCGCCCGCGTTTCGGCGACCATCTGTTCCACGCGGCTGTTGTCGACCTGGTATTCCGCTGCCGAGGCCTCGTTGCGGGCGCGAATCATGGCTTCGAGCAGCGTGACGTTGAAGTCGGTCTGCAGTTCGACGACCTTCATGTTCTCGGCCAGCATATCGACCTTGCGCAGGCGCTCCTTGCGCTCGGCCGTGGCCGGCTGTTCGACGAACGCCTTGAAGTTGGCGGCGAAGTCCGGATCCCCGGTCGCCGACTCCAGCGCGATCATGCGCGTGGCCAGGGGCGTATGCAGGGCGTCGGCCGCGCGCGTGAGCCCGCGCTGCTGGTCGTCCCGGGCGGCGGCATCGCGCAGACGATCGAGCACGTCCTGCTGCAGCGTCTGCGGGTCGTAGGCTTCATAGACGGCATCGCGCAGCGCGCTGCGGGTGGCCGTGTCCACGTCGTCGGGCAGGTTCTGGTTGAGCGACTGGGTCACGGCCGGCGCGGCCTGGGCGAGCAGGTCCGGTACGTCATAGGCCGCCATCACACGGTCGGCAGCGCTTTCCTGCGCGGCCTTGTCGACCGGTCCGGTCGCACAACCCGCCAACACGGCAGCAGCCATCAACACGCCAATAAGATAGGATTTCGCTTGCGGTTTCACGTTTCACCTGTGCATTGAGCAATCTGCATACTGTACGCCAAAGCCCCGACGCCGTGCCCGAAACGCACGACGTGCTCGCCGTTGACTCCCTGGGTTTCGACACCCTGGCGCGCTTTTTCGACCGGCTGGGCCTCACGCTTGCGCATGTCCCGGGCGGCGAGCCCATCCCCGGCAGCTTCTGGGGCGACGAGGAAGCCGGCCTGATCGGCGACACGCTGTACGTGCGCGACGATACGCCGGTGCATTCGGCCATGCACGAGGCCGGCCACTACGTGTGCATGGACCAGACACGCCGCAACGGTCTGCATACGAATGCGGGCGGCACCTACGACGAGGAGAACGCGGTCTGCTACTGGCAGATCCTGGCCAGCGACCATCTCGATGGCATGAGCCGGGAGCGCATGTGCGCCGATATGGACCGCTGGGGTTATACCTTTCGCCTGGGCAGCGCCGCGGCTTGGTTTGCCGACGACGCCGAGGACGCCCATGCCTGGCTGGTGGCCGCGGGCCTCGTCGACGCCGACAGCGGCGCGCTCAACGTTCAAGTACGCCGCTGAGCGCAACGCCCGGCGCTATTTCGACTTGGCCTGATCGGCGACCGCTTTCGCAGCGGCCTCGGCGGCTTCGGCGTCGCCCAGATAACGCGATTCGATGACGTTGAGCTCGTCGTCGAGCGTATACAGCTGCGGAATGCCGGTGGGGATGTTCACCCCGGTGATCACATCGTCGGCGATGCCGTCGAGGTATTTGACCAGCGCACGCAGGCTGTTGCCGTGGGCGGTCACCAGCACCGTCTCGCCCGCCTTCAAGCGGGGCGCGATGGCGTCGTGCCAGTAGGGCAGCACGCGATCGAGCGTGAGCGCGAGGGACTCGGTGCCCGGCAGCACGCGCGCGTCCAGATGCCGATAGCGCGGATCATTGCGCGGGTGGCCCGGATCGTCTGCGGCCATTTCCGGCGGCGGAATATCATAGCTGCGGCGCCAGACATGAACCTGTTCCTCGCCGTGCTTGGCCGCGGTTTCGGCCTTGTCCAGGCCCTGCAGCCCGCCGTAATGGCGTTCGTTCAGGCGCCAATGACGCACCACCTCGACCCAGGGCTGCTCCAGCTCTTCCAGCGCCAGCCACATGGTCTTGATGGCACGCTGGAGCATGGACGTGAACACGATATCGAAGCGAATGCCTTCTTCGGCCAGCAGACGACCCGCGGCGCGTGCCTCGGCCCGGCCCTGATCGGTCAGGTCGACATCGACCCAGCCGGTGAATCGATTCTCGAGGTTCCACTGGCTCTGACCGTGGCGTAGCAGTACGAGCTTGCCGGGCATCGTCTCTCCTTGTATCGATGGCAGCCGACGCATGCACGCCGGACGGGTATCAGCTGCCTGGCTCGGCCCAGCTGATACGCAGGTCGTGTTGTATACCGAATTCGCGTGCCGCGTCGATATCCTTGCCCATGTAGATATCGATCTTGTTGCTCCAGCGGCTGTTCATCTTATCGCGAACCACGTACACGCCGGGCATGCCCTCGATCTTGACCCGGGCGCCATGGGTCAGCCCCTGCTTGATCAGATCGCGGGATACGGCGATGGCGCGCATCCCCGGTCGCAGCTCGTCACCCCAGGCGGCAATCGACGGCTTGTTCGCCGTGGTCTGCCACGGCACGGAATTATACGCCGTAGCCGAGACGCTAAGTTCTTTCCATTCAACGGACTCGGCCATTGCCGTAGAAAGTGACGCGCACAGCAGTACGAGCACGCTTATCGTTGTTATGACAAAACGACGCATGATTACGTAGGCGACTAAATTAAGCGGCGCAGGATACACGCCGAAGCTTAACGTAAGCTGTCCGAGACCACTTTATTGACGAAGTCCGCGAAGTCATCGAGTTCGCTGCCCGTGCTGCGCAGAGGCGCGACAAGCGGTGCGATGACACCGATATGAGAGGTATCCGGATAGATTTCCAATTCGGCGCTTGTGCCGACCTCATTCACGCGAGCTGCCAGATTTCGGCTGTTTTTCGGTAGCACCGTGGTATCCGTCGCGCCGTGCATGAGCAGCATCGGCGGCTCGTCGCCGTCGACGAACTCGATCGGCTGGCTTTGCGGCCAGTCTTCGCGCGGGGCGAAAATCTGCTGTAGCACCGGGTCGCGAATGGGGAGAAAATCATAGGGCCCGGCCATGCCGACGAAGCCCGACAGCGCCGAAATCGAAGACCCGGCCGCGTTCAGATAGCGCCCGTCCGTGGCCAGCATGGCGGCGATATGGGCACCGGCCGAGTGACCGGAGACGAACAGGTTCCCGACGTTGCCGCCATAGTCGGCCGCATGCGCCTGAGCCCAGGCCACGGCCTTGGCCCCGTCTTCGACGAAACCTGGGAAGGTCGTGGGCGGATACAGCCGGTAGTCCGGCAGCACCGCGATGAAGCCACGCGAGGCCAGGGCCTGGCCGACGAAGCGATAGCCGTTCTTGTCGCCGCTCTGCCAGCTGCCGCCATAGAAGAACACCACCACCGGCGCGCCGGCCGCGCGGTCGTTGGGCACGTAGACATCAAGCGTCTGGCGCTCGAGTTCGCCATAGGCGATATCCGCATGGCGATCGTAACCCCAGCGCGGGGTGAGCGCATTGGCCCAGAACTGCCCGGAACATGCGCTCGACAGCAAAGCGAGCGCGCCCATTAGCAGCGCCCCGCCCATACGCACGACATGTCTCACGTCATGGTGACGAATTCTTCCGCACTGGTCGGATGAATCGCCACGGTATCGTCGAAATCGGCCTTGGTCGCGCCCATCTTCACCGCCACCGCAAAGCCCTGCAGCATCTCGTCGGCGCCGTCGCCGATCACATGCGCACCAACGATCTTTTCCTCTGCGCCCACGCAGACGAGCTTCATGTCGCTGGGTGTCTTGTGTTCGAGCACGCCGTGATAGAGCGCCACGTAATGGGTGGTATAGATCTTCACCGCAGCGTCGCCGTACTGGCTGCGGGCGTCGGCTTCCGACAGGCCCACGCTGCCGATCGGCGGATGGGTGAACACCACGGTCGGGATGTTGTGGTAATCCAGTTTTCGATCCGGCTGGCCGCCGAACAGCCGATCCGACAGCCGTCGCCCGGCGGCGATCGCTACTGGCGTGAGTTCGATCCCCCCGGTCACGTCGCCCAGCGCATGCACGCCGTCGATGGCGGTGTCCTGCCATTCGTCGACCACGATCGTGCCGTCGGCGGCCAGCTCCACGCCCGTGTTTTCCAGATCGAGATTGTCGGTGTTGGGCAGGCGGCCGATCGCCCAGATCAGCTTGTCCACGGTGACCGAGTCGCCGTCTTCGAAATCGACCCGGATCTGTTCGCCAACCTCGCTGAGTTCGGCGGTGCTGCGATTCATCTGCACATCGATGCCGGCCTCTTTCATTCGCTCGATCAGCGTGTCGCCCAGCATCGAATCGAAGTTCTTGATGACGTGCTCCTTGCGCAGCAGCAGTTTGACGTCGCTGCCCAGCGCATTGAGCACGCCCGCCAGTTCCACCGCGATATAGCCGCTGCCCACGATGGCCACGCTGTTCGGGCGTTCGCGCCAGGTGAAGAAACCGTCCGAATCGGTGCCGAGCGCCGCCCCCGGAATATCCGGCCAGTGCGGCTTGCCGCCGGTGGCGATTACCACATGGTCGGCATCGAGCTCGCGCTCGCCGACGGCAATACGGCGCTCGCCGAGAAAGCGCGCGTCGCCGGCGATGAATTCCACCGCGTCCTTGTCGAGATTGCGCGCATAGATGCCGTTCAGGCGCTGGATATAGGTCTCGCGGTTATCCACGAGTTTGGCCCAGTCGTGCTCGGGCACACCGGTGGCAAAACCGTAGTGCGCCGCATCGCCCGCGTGGGTAGCGAATTCGGCCGCATGCCACATCACCTTCTTGGGCACGCAGCCGACGTTGACGCAGGTGCCGCCCAGCCGACCGCGTTCGATCAGTGCCACTTTCTTGCCGTAGCTGGCGGCCCGGCGGGCAGTGGCCATGCCGCCGCTGCCGCCGCCGATGACCACCAGGTCGAAATGTTCGCTCATAACTGCTCGCTCACCATATGATGGTGCCCATTGTATTCACCGAAACGCGGCACGTCGTGTTGCGCTCTTGATACAGCACAAGCCCAGCCGCAGATTCAGGTTAATTGACGGCGCCGTGGCGCCTGCTTCGCTTCCTAGCCGAGATGATCATGACCGATACGCAAGACAACCCGCTGGTGACCATGCTCGACGGCGGCCAGCTGCCGGATTTCGATGCCATCAAGCCCGAACATGCCGAACCGGCCGTCGAACGCATGATTGCCGACGCCCGCCGAGCGGTGGATCGCGCCATCGCCGAAGGCGTGAACCCGACCTGGGACAAGCTCATCGCGCCGCTGGACGCCGCCGAGGATCGCATCGGGCGCGCGTTTTCGCCGGTATCGCATCTGCATTCGGTCATGGATTCGCCGGCTTGGCGCGAGGCCTACCAGGCCTGCCTGCCCAAGCTGACCGCCTTTTCTTCGGAGCTGGGCCAGAACACGGCATTGTTCGAAGCCGTGCAACGCCTGCGCGACTCCGACGAATTCGACACGCTCGACGCCGCCCAGCAGCGGGTGATCACCGACATGCTGCGCGATTTCCGTCTGGCCGGCGTGGCGCTGGACGAGGCCAACAAGAAACGCTATGCCGATATCGCCCAGCGCCTGAGCGAACTGTCGACCACCTTCCAGCAGAACGTGCTCGACGCCACCCAGGCCTGGCGCAAGCATCTCACCGACGAAGCCCGGTTGAGCGGCCTGCCCGACTCGGCGCGTTCGCTGCTGGCCCAGAATGCGGGCAACAAGGAACTCGACGGCTGGCTGGTCACCCTCGATGCGCCGAGCTTCATCGCCATCATGACCCATGCCGACGATCGCGAGCTGCGCGCCGAGGTCTACGAGGCCTTCTCCAGCCGGGCATCGGAAGTGGGCCCGAATGCCAACGAATTCGACAACGGCGCGATCATGGACGAGATTCTGGCGCTACGGCATGAAGCGGCGGGCCTGCTCGGCTTCGACAACTATGCCGAGAAATCGCTGGCCACCAAGATGGCCGAAACGCCGGATGAGATTGAAGCCTTCCTGCTCGATCTGGCCGAACGCAGCCGTGCCCCGGCCGAAGCGGAACTGGCCGAACTCAAGGCGCTGGCCGCCGACGACGGCATCGACGATTTCGCCGCCCGGGACGTCGGCTACTACAGCGAAAAGCTCAAGGAACAGCGCTACGACTATTCCGCCGAGGATCTGCGGCCCTATTTCCAGGCGCCCAAGGTCATCGACGGCCTGTTCAAGGTGGTGGAAAAGCTCTACGGCATTCGTATCGCCGCGCTCGAGGGCGTATCGACCTGGCACGAGGACGTCACCGTCTACGAAATCCGCGACGACGCCGACGAACGCCGTGGCGTGTTCTATCTCGACCCCTATGCCCGCGAAGGCAAGCGCGGCGGCGCCTGGATGGACGGCTTCCAGAGCCGGCGTGCCGACGACAATGGCCTGCAGCTGCCGGTCGCGTTTCTGACCTGCAACTTCTCGCCGCCGATCGGCGGCGAACCGGCGCTGTTGACCCACGACGAAGTCACCACGCTGTTCCATGAATTCGGCCACGGCCTGCACCACATGCTCACCCGCGTGGACTATGGCCCGATTTCCGGCATCGCCGGCGTGGAATGGGATGCGGTCGAGCTGCCCAGCCAGTTCATGGAAAACTGGTGCTGGGAACGGGCATCGCTGGATCTGTTCGCGGCCCACTTCGAGACCGGCGAGGCGCTGCCCCAGGATCTGTTCGACAAGCTCTATGCCTCGCGCAACCACATGGCCGGCTGGCAGATGCTGCGCCAGGTGGAAATCTCGTTGTTCGATCTGCGCCTGCACCGCGACTACGACCCGACCACCATCAGCCAGGTCATGGATACGCTGGCGAAAGTGCGCGCCGAAGTGGCCGTACTCACGCCGCCGGCGGTCAACCGCTTCCCGCACAGCTTTCAGCATGTCTTCGCGGGCGGCTATGCGGCCGGCTACTACAGCTACAAATGGGCCGAAGTGCTCTCCGCGGATGCCTTCTCGGCCTTCGAGGAAACCGACCTGTTCGATACCACGACCGGCCAGCGTTTTCTCACCGAAGTGCTCGAACGCGGCGGCACCCGCGATGCGATGGACAACTTCGTGGCCTTTCGCGGGCGCGAACCGTCGATCGAGGCGCTGCTGCGCCATAGCGGTCTCGACGGCAACGAACGCGCCGCCTAGGGAAGCTTGCGCGCGTGTCGGGGCGGCTCAGGCTTTGGCCGACAGCTGCGCGTTGAAGCGGGCGCGCAGCTGTTCCACCCGTTTTCGATTGACGCCGAAGTCGTAGTAGCCCAGCCGCGACGAGGACTTCACGTCGATGATCTCGGCCTGGGGCTGGACGATGAAGGTCACGTCATCGACGAATCCCAGCGTGCTGCGAAAAGTGGCATGGATGAAGCGCTCTTCGGCGCGCTCCACCGTCGCCCCCTCGCTGGCGGCGAGGATATCGAGCAGGGTCTGGCGGGCGACGTCTGCGCTGGTCTGCTTGTAGGCAAACGGCGCCACGTATTTCGACCCGCCCTTTTCGGCCTGGGAAGATACGCAGTGGGGCGCGCTCGAACAGGCGGTGAATTCGTCCGCCGAACGGGTGAACTGCTTCGGCGGCGGGCTGGCACAGCCGATTACGCCCGAGGTCATTACAATGGCGGCGGTAAACGGCTTGGATAGAAGTCGACGCATGGCGTGCTATCAAAAGGGTCGAAGGAGTGACCCAAGGTATAGCGCGCCCACCGCCTCGACCGCAACGCAAAGGAACCCCGTCGCATGCAGATCGCCACCTGGAACGTCAATTCGCTCAACGTGCGCCTGGAACACGTGCTGGCCTGGCTGGAGAAGAACCCGGTCGATGCGCTCGCGCTGCAGGAAACCAAGCTCACCGACGACAAGTTCCCGCACGAGGCCATCCGCGAGGCCGGTTACGAAACCGTATTCACCGGCCAGAAAACCTACAACGGCGTGGCCCTGCTCACGAAAACGCCGGCCGAGGACGTGGCCTATGCGCTGCCCGGCTTCGAGGACGACCACAAGCGCGTGATCGCGGCCACCGTGAACGGCGTGCGCGTGATCGGCGTGTACTGCCCCAACGGCCAGGCGCTGGATTCACCCAAGTTCGAATACAAGCTGGCCTGGTTCGAAGCGCTGGCAAGCTGGTTGAAAGCCGAGCTACAGAACCACGACAAGCTGGTGCTCACCGGCGATTTCAATATCGCCCCGCGCCCGGAAGACACCTACGACCCGGACAAATGGGAAGGCCGTATCCTGTGCTCGCCGCCCGAGCGCGCCGCCCTGCAGACGCTGCTCGACGCCGGACTTGCCGACTGCTGGCGGCTGTTCGACGAACGCGAAGGCCGGCATCGTTTCACCTGGTGGGATTACCGCAATGGCGGCTGGGCGCGTAACGCTGGGCTGCGTATCGACCACGTGCTCGCCACCCCGGCGCTGGTCGAAGCCTGTCGCGACTGCAAGGCCCATGTCGGCGAGCGCGGGCGCAAGCGCCCCTCCGACCATGTACCGGTGGTGGCCGAGTTCGATCTCTAGCCGGCCGGGCGCTGGATCAATCGACCGGCGCCGATCAATCCGACACCGAACACGAACATGAGAACGCCGTAGACGGCCGAGGGCACGGACATTTCGCTCGAATCCAGCAGTGTCAGCGTCACGAGCAGGCCCAGCGTCGCGTTCTTGATGCCGAGTTCGATCGCGACGGTGAGGGCATCGCGTAAAGGCAGTCCGGCAAGCCGGCCACCCAGCAAGCCCAGCAGGATACCGGCGATATTCAGAGCCGCCGCGGCCAGCCCCGCGGTCTGTAGCAGGGCCCAGAACTCGTCGCGTACCTGCATCACGATGGCAGCGATAAGCGCGACCAGCACGAACATGCCGAACAGGCTGACCAGACTCTCGGACCGTTTTGCAAAGGCCGGCGCCACACGGCGTATCGCCATGCCGAGCGATACCGGAATCAGGATGATGACCACCAGCGTTGCAACGGTTCGCAGCACGGGTAGCGAGATGCGCTCGCTGGTATCCATATAGAGCTGCATGGCCAGATTCGTGAACAACGGCAGGGTGAGGATCGTCACCAGGCTCGCCAGCACCGTGAGCACGATCGACAGCGCCACGTTGCCGCGCGCAAGAAAGGTAAACAGATTGGACGTGGTCCCGCCCGGGCATGCGGCGATGATTACCAGGCCCACCGCGATGGGGCCCGGCAACCCCAGAAGCGCGACGATTCCGAAGGCGGCGACCGGCAGCAGGAGAATCTGGGCGATGGCGCCCATGATCGTGGCGCGTGGATAAACGACAACGTTGCGGAAATCGCGCGGTGCGAGCGTCAGCCCCATCCCGAGCATGATGATGAACAAAGAGACCGGCAAACCGATCTGAATCAGCGGACCCTGTTCCACGCGCGCTCCTCCATTTTTTCATGGCGCCGTTTTCAGCACGGCTGTGTTTTTTTTCGAGATCGCCGTCCGCGCCCCGAGGCAACGAATATGGCCTGTATCGGCGGTCCGCACAAACAAAAACGGCGCCTCTCGGGCGCCGTTATCGAGCGGTTGCAGCAGGCCGGCTAGTAGCGGCTGGACTCTTCCACCGCCGCGTTGATGCGCTCCAGCGTTTCCACCACCGCCAGCGCGCTTTCGCCGTCGGAGCGGGCGGGCTTGCGATCGGCGATGCGGTCGAGGAAATGCTGCAGCTCGAGCTTGAGTGGCTGGCCGTCGCCGCGGTGGACCACTTCGCTGCCTTCGTCGTGGTTTTGCAGTTCGGCATCGATCCAGCGGCGGTGGTGGGTCACCGTCTGGGCCACTTCGTCGTAGACCAGCATGCCGCGCGAGCCGCGCAGAATGGTGCGGCGATCGGTTTCCGGCCATAGCCAGGATGTATGGATATTGCCACGCACGCCGTTGGCGAATTCCAGATGTACATGCACTTCATCCTCAACGCCCAGGCCGAGCATGCGATGGCCGGTGCCGCGCACCCGTTCCGGTGCCTCGCCGACGAGATACAGCATCACCGCCATATCGTGCACGCCGATATCCCAGATCACGTTCTCGGCACTGCGCGCCCGACCGAGATTGAGCCGTTCGTGGCGAATCGAGAACAGCTCGCCGATTTCACCGCTGGCAACATAGTCGCGTATCCAGGCGATCGCCGGCTGGTAGATCAGCAGATGGCCGACCATGAGAATGGCGTTATTGTGCCGGGCGGCGTCCACCAGCTGACGGGCTTCGCCCGAGCTGTGCGTAAGCGGTTTTTCGACGAACACGTCCTTGCCGGCTTCGATGGCCGCCATGGCGATCTCGAAGTGCGACGGGGTGGGCGTGGCGATGGTCACCGCGTCGCAGTCGGCGGATTCCAGGGCAGCACGCCAGTCCTCGAACAGTGACACGCCCGGATACTGTTCGCCGTATCCGTTCAGCCGCTCCGTGTTGCCTTCCACGATCCCGGCCAGCACGCCGAGTTCGTCGAGGTTGCGGATGATGTTCTTGCCCCAGGCGCCGGCCCCAATCGCCACTACTCGCATACGTCGTCGTCCTGTCACCGGTTCGTAACGCGCCGTAGTGTACGCGCTTGTCCTCAAGCAGGCCGGGCCGGACCTCGAGATCCCCGGTCGCGCCCGCCGCTCGACCTGCGCGCAGGGCGCGACTGACGCCCGTCGGGCCGGGCCTGAACGAAACCCGCGAATCATTCTCATATTATTGAATAAACATGATTTTTCGACAGAACGAGGACCAAAGTCCGTACCCGGGTCCACGTTGTCGCCGTGGCGTGCGCGTGGCTATATTCGGGGTCATCCAACCCGCGCATGCAACGCGCCCAGCTGTCGGAGCCACGCCATGACCGCGTCTCGTTTTCGCTCGCTCTACCGATTCACCGCCACCCTTCTGCTATGGGCCGTCGCCAGCGCCGCCCTCGCCGCGCCGCTGAGCGCGACCCTGTATCGCGATGCCAACTGTGGCTGCTGCCATAAGTATGTCGATCATCTGCGCGCAGCCGGCTTCGACGTGACGGTGGCCGAAATGGGCGATCGCGCCGAGCGGTTTCGCGCTGCGGGCGTCGCGCCCGAGCTGAGTTCCTGCCATATGATGCGCGTCGGTGGTTATACCGTGGTCGGCCATGTGCCGCTCGAAGTCGTGGCGAAACTGCTGCGCGAACAGCCGGATATAGACGGCATCGCCCTGCCCGGCATGCCGATCGGCACCCCCGGCATGCCCGGCGAGAAAACACAGACCTTCGTCGTGCGCACCTTGCAGGCCGACGTCTATGCGCGCCTCTAGACCCACTCCGAACCCGGCCCAGGATTTCGAATTCAGGAGCACTCATGGCGCAACGAACCACCGATAGCGACCGTCGCCGCCTGCTACGCGCCATGGGGGCGAGCGGGCTGCTGGCCGGCTTCAATGCCCTGCTACCGGCCTATGCCCGAGATAGCCGCGGCACGGATGCACGACAGCAGCCGAGCGCCCCTGCGGCCCGGGTCGCAGGCGGGGCGCCCCGGGATGTCGTCATGGATCTGCACGTACGCCGCGAGCGCATCGATATCGCCGGCGGCCGGGCTTCTGCGCTCACCATCAACCACAGTACGCCCGGCCCGATCCTGGAACTCTGGGAAGGCCGTAATGCCCGCCTGCGGGTACACAACCATCTCGATGAACCGACCTCGATGCACTGGCACGGCCTGTTGCTGCCGTTTCAGATGGACGGCGTTCCCGGCGTGGCTTTTCCGGGGATCGCCGCGGGCGAGCGCTTCGAAGTCGATTTCCCGGTCCGGCAGGCGGGCACCTACTGGTATCACAGCCATTCCGGATTGCAGGAACAAAGCGGCCAGATCGGCCCGATCGTGATTCATCCGGCCCAGGATGACGGCATCGATGCCGACCGCGAGTACGTCATCGTGCTCAACGACTGGACCTTCGAGGATCCGCAACGGATCGTCGCCCGGCTCAAGAAGATGAGCGACTACTACAACTTCAGCGAGCGCACCCTGGGCGATCTGGCCGAGGATTTTCGTACCGCCGGTGTGGCCGACACGCTCAGGGACCGTCTGGCCTGGGGCGATATGCGCATGAGTGCCCGCGATATCGCCGACGTCACCGGCCATACCTACACCTATCTGATGAACGGCCTGCACCCCGAGGCCAACTGGACGGGGCTGTTCACGCCGGGCGAGCGTATCCGCCTGCGGGTGATCAATGCCTCGGCCATGACCTATTTCAACGTCCGCGTGCCGGGCCTGCCGATGACCGTGGTGGCGGCCGACGGCAAGGAAGTCGAACCGGTCGAGACCGACGAATTCCAGATCGGCGTCGCCGAAACCTTCGATGTGGTGGTCCAGCCGCAGGCCGACCAGGCCTATACCGTCATGGCCGAAAGCATGGACCGTAGCGGCTACGCCTGCGGCACCCTCGCCCCGCGCCTGGGCATGGTCGCTCCCGTGCCCGCGCTGCGCGAACAGCCGCAGCGCACGATGATGGATATGGGCATGGACATGAGCCATATGGACATGGGCGGCATGCAGATGGACCACGGCCAGCACGCCCAGGCGATGAGCCATGACGACAAGGCCATGGATCACGGCTCGATGCAGAAGATGTCGGGTGCAGACAAGCGCCACGATATGGGCGGCATGGGCGAGGCAAGCCATCAAGGCCACGCGATGGGCGGCTCGAAAATGGCCGGCATGGACCACGACAAGGGCAAGATGCCTCCCGGCCGTGGACCGAGCGCCGAAAAAACGGGCACCGGCGC
>NZ_PBYA01000005.1 GCF_002729955.1 Salinisphaera sp.
TGGTCGGGGTAGCAGGATTTGAACCTACGACCTTCTGCACCCCATGCAGACGCGCTACCAAGCTGCGCCATACCCCGAGAAGATGCGTATGTTAACAGAGATATGCCGTACGTCGAGCAATAATCGTCAAACACGGGCACATCGATTGAGTTATTCCAGGCGCTGCGCGATCGCCTCGAGTTCATGGCGAATCGAGGCCAGCGAATCGGCCGCACTGGCGACCGGCAGGGACGCCAGAACACGCCCTTTATCGCGTAGCTGAAGGCGTGCACCCTGGATCGTGAAACCCTGTTCGTAGAGCAGCATGCGGATATCACGAGCGATGATCACGTCATGCTGTTGGTAATACCGACGGTTGCCGCGACGCTTTACCGGCTTGAGCTGAGTGAACTCCTGCTCCCAGTAGCGCAGCACATGCGGCTTGACCCGACACAGATCGCTGACTTCACCGATCGTGAAGTAGCGCTTGTCGGGGATTCGCGGCAGTTCTTCAGCTGTTTGCGTCAATGCTCGACTCGACGCGTGCGCGCATCTTCTGGCCCGGCTTGAAGCTCACCACACGACGGGCCGAGATCGGAATCTCCTCGCCGGTCTTGGGGTTACGCCCGGGGCGCTGGTTCTTGTCCCGGAGTTCGAAATTACCGAAACCGGACAGCTTCACGTACTCGCCGTCCTCCAGCGTCTGACGCACCTCTTCGAAGAAGCAGTCGACAAACTCCTTGGACTCGCGCTTGTTGAAACCGAGCTGGTCGAAAAGACTCTCGGTAAGATCCGCTTTGGTCAGTGCCACGCTTATTCACCCCTGATTCGCGCGTCGCAGCGTTCCTGAAGAACCGCCAGAACACGATCTATTATTCTCTCCACCCGATCGTCAGTAAGCGTGCTCGCTTTATCTTGGAAAATCAAGCCTAAAGCCACGCTCTTGAAACCAGTCTCAAGCCCCTCGCCGCGAAACACGTCAAAGACCTGTATCGAGCGTAGCTCGGGCGAGTCGACGCTTTCGATCGCATCGACGAGCGCGGCGACGGGGACGGCCTCGGCAACCACCAGCGCGAGATCGCGACGTACCGTCGGCTGCTCTGAAAGCGCCTCGAAGCGGATGACCGGTGCTTTTCTCACCGCCTCGTAATCCACTTCAAAAACATAGGGTAACTCTATGTTCTTATAGCGCTTCGAGAAGGCGGGCGATAACTGCCCCATCCAGCCCACGGCCGTTCCGTCCAGCAGAATCCGTGCAGTGCGGCCCGGGTGCAACGCCGGATGCGTGGCCGCCTCGAATGCGAGCCGTCCGGCGGTACCGGCGAACAGCGCTTCCACATCGCCTTTTACATCGAAGAAGTCGAGGGCCCGGCCGGCGCGATCCCAGTGCGTATCGTCGGCCAGGCCGCTGGCGAGCCCGGCAAGGGTATCGTACTGGCCGATGCCGTTTTCGGCCTGTTCGTTCGGGATGAAGCGTAGCCCCCGCTCGTATAAACGGATGCTGCTCTGCTGGCGCCGCGCGTTGTGATGCCAGCTCGGCAACAGACTCGCCCAGAGCGTGCGCCGCATTTCCGCAAGCTGGTCGGATATCGGATTGTCCAGCACGACAGCCGGCTCGCCGCCGGTCAGTTCGGCATGCAGACCGGCTTCAACGAAGCTGTAGGTGATCGCTTCGCTGTAGCCGCGCGCCTGCAACGCCGGTGCAACATGGCCGGCGGGATCGAAACCGCCGTCCGCGGGTACGGGCGGAAGCGCCACGCCGGGATCCCCGCTTTGCAGCCGATCGTAGCCGTAAACGCGGGCGACTTCCTCGATGAGGTCGGCTTCGATCTCGAGATCGTAGCGCCAGCTTGGCGGCATGGCCGTCCAACGGTTTTCGCCGCTCGCCTGGATTTCGATGCCCAGCGCGGTCAGCGCTTTTTCGATCCAGGCCGGCTCGATCGGCTGGCCCAGCAGCCGTTCGACGTGCGCACCGTCGAGTGCGATACGTCGTTGTTCGGACCATACCGGGGTACCTTCGGCGACGCTCAACGGCCCGGCCCCGCCACCACCATGGGTGACCAGCAGTTGTGTGGCTCGTTCGAGGGCGAGCCGGTGCAGCGCCGGGTCCACGCCCCGCTCGAAGCGGTGCAGGGAATCCGTATGAATCTTGTAACGCCGGCCCTGGCCTGCGACTGCCGCGGGGGTGAAGCAGGCGGATTCGAACACCAGGTTACGGGTGTTGGCGTCGACCGCGGTGCGCTCGCCGCCGATCATGCCCGCGATTGCGACCGGGCCGGTCTCATCGGCGATCACCAGCGTATCGGCCGACAGGGTCACCTCTTCGCCGTCGAGCGTGACGATCCGCTCGTCGGCCGTGGCCAGGCGTACATGAATCGCGCCGTCGAGTTTGTCGGCATCGAAAGCATGCATCGGCTGGCCGAACTCGAGCATGACGTAATTGCCGATATCCACCGGCAGGCTGATACGGCGTATGCCAGAGCGGCGCAGGCGTTCGGCCATCCAGACCGGCGTCGACGCCCCGGCCGACGTGTCTTCGATCGCACGCGCGGCATAGGCCACACAGCGCTCGGGCGCCTCGATACGAACCACCGGCCGGGTTTCGATCGTAGCCGTGACCGGGGCCACGTCAGGCGTCTTCAGCGCCACGTCTTCGGCGACGGCGACTTCACGCGCCACACCGCGTACGCTCAGGCAATCGCCCCGGTTGGGCGTCAGATCGATATCGAGTATGCGATCGGGCAGGCCCAGATAATCGGCCACCGGCGTGCCGGGCTCCGCATCATCGCTTAGCGGCCACAAGCCGCTGGCATCCGTGCTCAAGCCCAGTTCGCTGGCGCTGCAGAGCATGCCGGCCGAGGCTTGGCCGCGAATTTCGGCGGCTTCGATGGTCAACCCATTCGGCAGGGTCGCCCCCACGCGGGCAACCGGCACCACGAGGCCAGCGCGGGCGTTGGGCGCACCACAGACAATCGCCAACGGTGCCGCCTCGCCTGCGTCAACACGGCACAGCTTGAGCCGATCGGCCTCGGGATGCGGCTCACACTCGAGAATGCGGCCGACCACCACGCCATCCAGCAGCGGGCCGCCGTCGAGCATATCGTCGACTTCAAGGCCCGCCATGGTGAGCTGCTGGGCCAGATCATCGATCGAGGCGCTCGTATCGACCCATTCGCGCAGCCATTGTTCGCTAATCTTCATACATCAGCCAATATCGAAAGAACGGTCGCCCCGCCTGCAGCGGGTACGTGAGCTAGGCAAACTGCTCGAGAAAACGCAGATCGTTGTCGTAGAACTGGCGCAGGTCCGTCACGCCATAGCGCAACATCGCCAGGCGCTCCACGCCCATACCCAGCGCATAGCCGGTGTAGCGACGGCTGTCGATACCGGCCGCTTCGAGCACGTTGGGATGCACCATGCCGCAGCCCAGCACCTCCATCCAGCCCGACCCCGTACCCAGGCTCCGGCCGTCGATATCGACTTCGGCCGAGGGCTCGGTGAATGGAAAGTAGGACGGGCGAAAGCGCAGCTTGAGCGAGGTCGCAAAGAACGCTTCGAGAAAGGCCTGCAATTCGGCTCGGAGCTGGGCGAAGCTCACGTGCTCGGCCACGTAAAGCGCTTCGACCTGGTGAAACATGGGGCTATGGGTGCGATCGGAATCGCAGCGATACACCCTGCCCGGCGCGATGATACGAATGGGCGGCTGCCGCGATTCCATCGTGCGCACCTGCACGGGCGACGTATGGGTGCGAAGCAGCAGCCGGGCGCCGTCGACATAAAAGGTATCCTGCATCGCCCGCGCGGGATGATCCGGCGGTACGTTCAGGGCCTCGAAGTTGTGGTAGTCGTCTTCGATCTCGGGCCCCTGCACGACCTCGAAACCGTTGTGCACGAACAGGCGTTCGATACGTTGTCGGGTGAGCGTGATCGGATGCGCCGCACCCGGCCTGCGCCCACGCCCCGGCAGGGTCACATCGACGCTTTCCTCGGCCATGCGGCGAGCCAGCGCCTCGGCTTCGAGCGCCTGCCGACGTGCATTGATCGCCTCGGCCAGTTCATCCTTGACCCGATTGATCCGCGCGCCCTCTTCCCGGCGCTGCTCGGGCGCCAGCGCGCCCAGCTGCTTGAGCTGGGCGGTTACCTGCCCTTTCTTGCCCAGCAGCGCCACGCGGTGGGCGTCGAGCGCCTGGAGGCTTTCGGCCGCCTCGATGTCGGCCACGGCCTGCTCGCGCAGGCGATCGAGTTCGCTAGTCATGCGCCGCAACTCCTCGGGCTGGCGTTCGCGCGGACCGCCGGCCGATGAAATAACCGCTCACAAACACGAAAGGGAAAGGCAGACGCCTTTCCCTTTCGAAGAATGCTCGAGCGCTTGCCGGCATCGAATACGACGCCGGCCGGTCGGAAACGCCCGATTCAAGAAAATCGGGCGACACGGGTCAGGCCTGGGCGGACTTCGCCTGCTCGACGAGCGCCGCGAACGTGGCCTTGTCGCGCACCGCGAGATCCGCAAGGATCTTGCGGTCCAGCTCAACGCCGGACTTCTTCAGACCGTTCATGAGCTTGCTGTAGGAGATACCCAGCTCTTTCGCGCCCGCGCTGATGCGGGTGATCCACAGCGCGCGGAAATCGCGCTTGCGGTTGCGACGGTCACGATAGGCATACTGACCGGCCTTGAATACGGCCTGGCGGGCAACGCGATACGTGCGACTACGCGCACCGTAATAACCCTTAGCCTGCTTGAGCACTTTCTTGTGACGGGCCTTGGCCGTCACGCCGCGACTGACTCGTGCCATTTTCGCGTTTCCTGTTTATAACTGTTTGAAAACAATACGTCGCCATACAAACCGGCATGGCGACGAGCCGAACTGATATGCAATGACCGCGGCAACTCTCGGCCGCGCGAAATCGCTACTTGTAGGGGATCAGGCGATCCATCGCGGGCTGATCGCAATGCGCAACCAGCGCACCCTGGGCCAGACGGCGCTTACGCTTGGGCGCCTTCTTGGTCAGGATATGGTTGTCGAAAGCACGACGGCGACGGAGCTTGCCGCTGCCGGTACGCTTGAAACGCTTTGCGGCACCGCGGTTCGTCTTGAGCTTGGGCATAACTTCTCTCTAAATCGACATGTCCCCGAAAAAACGGGGGCTGGTTACTTCTTGCTGTTCTTGGGCACGCCCTTGAGCGGCGCCATGACCATAGTCATGAGGCGACCCTGCATTTCCGGATGCTGCTCAACGCCAGCCATTTCCTCAAGATCGTCGCGAACCCGGTTCATCAGCTCCATGCCGAGCTCCTGATGCGCCATTTCGCGGCCGCGGAACCGCAGCGTGATCTTGATCTTGTCGCCGTCCTCCAGAAACTCCTTGAGCTTACGCAGCTTGATGTTGTAGTCGCCCTTGTCCGTACCCGGGCGGAACTTCACTTCCTTGAGCTGCGTCTGCTTCTGTTTCTGCTTACCGGCCTGCTGGGTCTTCTTTTTCTCGAAGATGTGTTTGCCGTAGTCCATGATCCGCGTGACCGGCGGATTGGCGTTCGGCGAGACCTCGACCAGGTCGAGCGAGTACTCGCCTGCTTTTTCAAGCGCATCCTCGATTCGCATGATGCCGACTTGTTCCCCGTCGGGGTCGATCACGCGGACTTCCCGCGCGGTTATCGCATCGTTGCGACGATCCTTTTGTCCAGAAGCGATTTCAGCGTCCTCCTTGCATTACCGGCATATCCGTACAGCTTGATGCACGCACGAATTGCGCGAAGCGCGCGAGTATACCAGATGATCGCGCGCGCACCAGCCTTTACAGCTAATTTCTCGCCTCGATCCGCTCGTTGGCCATCTCGATGAACGCTTCCACGCTCATCGTGCCGAGGTCCTCGCCTTCCCGTGTCCTCACGGCCACGGCGTTCGACTCGACCTCGCGATCGCCCACCACCAGCAGGTAAGGCACGCGCTGCATCGTATGTTCTCGAATCTTGTAGCCGATCTTTTCGTTACGCAAGTCCGTATCGACCCGCAGTCCCGCGTCCCGCAGGGTGTTGGCGGTCGCGTTCACGAAATCGGACTGGGCATCGGTGATGTTGAGCAGCACGGCCTGCGACGGCGACAGCCATAGCGGCATCGACCCGGCATAGTGCTCGATCAGAATGCCGATGAAGCGTTCCAGCGAACCGAGAATGGCGCGATGGATCATCACCGGCACCTGACGGTCGCCGTTTTCATCCACGTACTCGGCGCCCAGACGGTCGGGCATCGAGAAATCGAGCTGGACAGTGCCCAGCTGCCAGACACGGTTCAGACAGTCGCGCAGGGAGAACTCGATCTTCGGCCCGTAGAAGGCGCCCTCGCCCGGCTGCAGCTCGAAGCCCAGCCCCTTGTCTTCCAGACACTGCTGGAGTGCCGCTTCGGACTTATCCCAGACCGCATCGGAGCCGACCCGCTTCTCGGGCCGGGTCGACAGCTTGATCAGCACATCGTCGAAGCCGAAGTCACGATAGACCGTGTAAAGCAGGTCGATGAAGGCACCGACCTCTTCGCCGATCTGGGCCTCGGTGCAGAAGATATGCGCGTCGTCCTGGGTGAAGCCGCGCACGCGCATCAGTCCGTGCAGCGTGCCCGAGGCCTCGTTGCGGTGGCAGGAACCGAACTCGGCCAGGCGCAGGGGCAGGTCGCGATAGCTCTTGAGCCCGCGGTTGTAGATCTGCACATGCGCCGGACAGTTCATCGGCTTGACCGCGAACTGGCGCTCTTCGGAGCCGGTGATGAACATGTTGTCCATGAACTTGTCGGCGTGGCCCGACTTTTCCCACAGCGACAGGTCGATCAGCGACGGCGTATGCACCTCGCGATAACCCTGGCGCTTGAGACGCGCGCGAATGTAGTCGGTGATCTGCAGATAGATCTGCCAGCCGCGGTCATGCCAGAACACCATGCCCGGCGCTTCTTCCTGAATATGGAAAAGATCCTGGCGCCGACCGATCAGGCGATGATCCCGCTTCTTGGCTTCTTCTATATGGGCCAGATAAGCTTTGAGGTCTTTCTGGTTCGCCCAGGCGGTGCCGTAGATACGGGTCAGCATCTCGTTGTCGGCATCGCCGCGCCAGTAGGCGCCGGCGAGGCTGGTCAGCTTGAAGGCACGCAGGTGGCGCGAGTTCGGCACATGGGGGCCGATACACATGTCCGTGTAGTCTTCGTGGTGATACAGGGCGATGGTCTCGCCCTCGGGGATACCCCGCACGATTTCTTGCTTGTAGGGCTCGTTCCGGGCCTCGAAGGTGGCCAGCGCCTTTTCACGAGTGACCACCTCGCGGATCACCTCATGATCGCGCTCGGCCAGTTCGTGCATGCGTGCCTCTATCTTTTCGAGATCTTCGGGCGTGAGCGTGCGATCGATGGCGATATCGTAATAAAAGCCCTCGTCAATGACCGGCCCGATGGCCATCTGGACGTTCGGGTAGATCGTCTTGAGCGCCTGCCCGAGCAGATGCGCACAGGAGTGGCGGATGATATCCAGCCCCTCGGGATCGCGCGCCGTAATCAGCGCGACTTCGGCATCGTGATCGATCTCGACACAGGCGTCGGCAAGGCGCCCATCGATACGGGCCGCGAGCGTGGCTTTTGCCAGCCCCGCGCCGATCGACTCGGCCACCTGCATGCCGGTCACCGGATGGTCGAACTGTTTGACGGAACCGTCGGGAAGAGTAATAGCGGGCATGGCATTCCTTTTGTCAGTGGCGGCCCATACCAGAGGCCGCGTGCATGTCATTCGCCGCCTGGCGAATGCCTCAAACAAAAAAGCCGCGGGCGGGAGAACCCGGCTGCGGCTTTCTCGATCATTCTGGTGGCAGGCGCGAGTGGATTCGATAACCTCGCAAAGCGAGGGAACGCGACCGAAGGGAGTCCGAAGGATCGGCTTCGCCAGAAGCCGACAACCCCGACCCGCCGGGTCGGTGCTGAGAATCCCGTCGATCGCCGTGATATCGAAACCACGGCACGACAACCAGAGATAAACAAACTGGTAGGCGCGAGTGGATTCGATAACCTCGCGAAGCGAGGGAACGCGACCAAAGGGAGTCCGAAGGATCGGCTTCGCCNAGAAGCCGACAACCCCGACCCGCAGGGTCGGTGGTGAGAATCCCGTCGATCGCCGTGATATCGAAACCACGGCACGACAACCAGAGATAAACAAACTGGTAGGCGCGAGTGGATTCGAACCACCGACCTCTACCATGTCAAGGTAGCGCTCTAACCAACTGAGCTACGCGCCTGTCGAGGTGCGAAACAATACCGGCGCGGACGGGCCGAGGCAACCCTTTACGGCAACATTTTCGCTTTTCGGTACGTTTGATTAAATCGCGCTCGGCGCACAGAAGGTTTGGGCCTGCGCGACCAGGGCGTCGAGCGCATCGCCGCCATCGAGCTGAGGCAACGGCACATGGCGCTGGTCGAGCCAGGCCCGATGCCTGGCCAGTGTGCGCCCAGGACGATCGCCGCCATCATAGCCAGCCGCCCATTCGAGAAAACCCGGCCTGGCTTCGCCATAGCGCTGGCGTTCGCGCGCCTGCAGGCGGGCCATGCGCGTCGCGGGATCGGTACAAATAAAAATGATGCGATCAAAGGCTGTTTCCACGGCGTCGCCCCATCCCATCACCGACCCCGCCACCACGGCGCGCTCTGCCCGTGCCAAAGCCTCGAGCAATCGCTGGGCGCGCTCGGCCGTGCCGTATTTGTACTGGAACGGCGGATCACTGGGCTTCCAGTAATAATCGTCTGCCTCGACCCAGGTCGCCGCCATACGCCCGGCGAGTGCCTCGGCGAGCGTACTGGTACCTGAGCCCGGACCGCCGGTGACGAGCACATGCCCTTACCTGGCTTCGGCGGCCACGAATGTCCGCTCGTCAGCAGCGGTGGATCAACCGGCTTTCGCGGGCAGATCGAAGGCGTGCTCGCGCAGCTTGCCGATCCGGTCGCGGATCTCGCCGGCCTGCTCGAATTCCAGGTTCTCGGCGTGCTTGAACATCTGTTTTTCGAGCTTTTCGATTTCCTTGGCCAGCTGGCTCGGGGTCATGCGGGCATAGTCGGCGCCGACTTCGGCCACCTTCTTGCGCTCCTTGACCTCACTGTATTCCTCGTAGCCGTGGCGCATGACGTCGGCCACCGCCTTCTGGATGGTTTTCGGCGTAATACCGTGCTCTTCGTTGAAGGCGATCTGCTTGGCGCGACGGCGCTCGGTTTCGTCCAGGGCGCGACGCATGGAACCGGTAATCTGATCGGCATAGAGAATTGCGCGGCCGTCCACGTTGCGTGCGGCGCGGCCGATGGTCTGGATGAGCGAGCGCTCGGCACGCAGGAAGCCTTCCTTGTCGGCGTCGAGAATACCCACCAGCGCGACCTCGGGAATATCCAGCCCCTCGCGCAGCAGGTTGATGCCGACCAGCACGTCGAACTCGCCCAGACGCAGATCGCGAATGATCTCGCTGCGTTCGACGGTATCGATATCCGAGTGCAGATAACGCACCGCGACACCGGCCTCGTGCAGGTATTCGGTCAGATCCTCGGCCATGCGCTTGGTCAGCGTGGTGACCAGTACGCGTTGATTCTTGGCGGTGACTTCCTTGATCTCGGACAGCAGGTCGTCGACCTGATTGCCCGCCGGGCGGATTTCGACCTCGGGGTCCACCAGGCCGGTGGGCCGCACGACCTGTTCCACGGTGTTGTCGGCATGCTCGGTTTCGTAGTTGCCCGGCGTGGCCGATACATAAATCATCTGTGGCGCCACGCGCTCGAATTCCTCGAACTTGAGCGGACGGTTGTCCAGCGCCGAAGGCAGCCGGAAGCCGTATTCCACGAGCGTTTCCTTGCGTGCCCGGTCGCCCTTGTACATGCCGCCGATCTGCGGAACGGTCACATGCGATTCGTCGAGCACCATGATGGCGTCGTCCGGCAGGTAGTCGAGGAGACAGGGCGGCGGCTCACCCGGCGCACGGCCCGACAGATAACGCGAGTAGTTCTCGATACCCGAACAGAAGCCGATTTCGTTGATCATCTCCAGATCGAAGAGCGTGCGCTGTTCGATCCGCTGGGCTTCGAGGAGCTTGCCCTGGGACTCGAACTGTTTGACCCGCTCCTTCATCTCGGCCTTGATCGAATCCATGGCCCCGACCATGCGCTCGCGCGGGGTCACGTAATGGGTCTTGGGATAGATGGTCAGGCGCGGCACCTTGCGGTTGACGCTGCCGGTAAGCGGATCGAAATACGACAGCCGTTCGACCTCGTCGTCGAACAGCTCGATACGCACGGCCTCGTCGTCGGCCTCGGCCGGGAATACGTCGATGATTTCGCCGCGCACGCGATAGCAGCCGCGTTCCAGCGCCACGTCGTTGCGCTTGTACTGCAGCTCGGTGAGGCGCTTGACGATATCGCGCTGGCCGATGCGATCGCCCTGGTCCAGATGCAGCACCATCGAGAAATAGGCCTTCGGATCACCCAGGCCGTAGATCGCCGAGACCGAGGCCACGATGATGGTGTCGCGACGCTCCATGAGCGCCTTGGTCGCCGACAGGCGCATCTGCTCGATATGCTCGTTGACCGACGAGTCCTTCTCGATAAACGTATCCGAGGCCGGCACATAGGCTTCCGGCTGGTAATAGTCATAGTACGACACGAAGTACTCGACCGCGTTGTCGGGGAAGAACTCGCGCATTTCGCCGTACAACTGGGCGGCCAGGGTCTTGTTCGGCGCCATGACGAGCATGGGCCGGCCCGACCGCATCGCGACGTTCGCCATGGTGAACGTCTTGCCCGAACCGGTCACGCCCAGCAGGACCTGGTGGGCCAGCCCGTCGTCCAGGCCTTCCACCAGGCCTTCTATCGCCGCGGGCTGATCGCCGGCCGGCGCCCAGTCTGCCTTGAGTTTGAAACTGCTTTCGCTCATGAATATCCACGATTGGCACGATTGGCCCGAAAACAAGCGTCGTGCGAGACGGTTCAATCACCTGCCCAGGGCCTACGTCGAGACACCCATGCCGGAGGCGCCGCCACTGTCGGACGGCTCACGCGTCGAACCGTAAAAATTTGCGATTCGTGCTTGCCAAACGCATGGCAGTCCCCTAGCATACGCGGCCTTCGCTAGAGAGCGAACACAAGCGGATATCCGATTCCCCGGTAGCTCAGTTGGTAGAGCGGGTGACTGTTAATCACTAGGTCGGCGGTTCGAGCCCGTCCCGGGGAGCCATCCCCACTTCGGATAATCCATGCAGGCCGGCAGATGCCGGCTTTTTTGTGGGCGACGTTTTCTTCCGCTCACCCTCCCCGCACACAAGCTGCCATCGTCGCCCGCGTTTACGCCGCTGAGCGTGTCTGCGCGATCCGGTCGGCACGCGCAGCGCCGGTGTGTTCCTGACGATTCTCGCCGTTCCCAGAGTTGGGCCGATCGACCGCCGAGGCCGTCGATACGGGGGTCGCTTCCCGGTGCGCCGCCAAATTTGATTTAGATCAATTCGCTTGCCCGGCCCGGGGTCTAGCATCTGCGCGTCGCCGTACCCCGGCTCGCTGAGAACAATTCGAAATCGCAGCGAAAACCGGGGGTTGTCTGGTCTTGCAACCGCTGGAACGATCAATGGACGCAACCCCGCGCTATAACGAAAAGGTGGTGCGCCAGTTTGCACTGGTCACCGTGTTCTGGGGGATTATCGGGATGGCCGTGGGGGTGTTGATCGCCGCCCAGCTGCTCTTCCCCTCCCTCAACTTTGATATCCCCTGGCTGACGTACAGCCGCCTGCGACCGCTGCATACGAACGCGGTGATTTTCGCGTTCGGCGGCTCGGGCCTGTTTGCCACCTCCTACTACGTGGTGCAACGCACCTGTCATGCCGGCCTGTTCGGCGACCGCTTCAAGCTGGCCGCCTTCACCTTCTGGGGCTGGCAGGCGGCCATCGTGGGGGCGGTGATCTCGCTGCCGCTGGGCCTGACGCAAGGCAAGGAATACGCCGAACTGATCTGGCCGATCGATATCCTGATCGCCGTCGTCTGGGTGGTCTACGCGATCGTGTTCTTCGGCACCATCGTCAAGCGCAAGACCAAACACATCTACGTGGCCAACTGGTTCTTCGGCGGCTACGTGCTCGCGGTCGCACTGCTGCATATCGTCAACAGCATCCAGATTCCCACTTCGTGGACGCATTCCTACCCGGTCTATTCCGGCGCGGTCGATGCCATGGTCCAGTGGTGGTATGGCCATAACGCGGTGGGCTTTTTCCTGACCGCGGGCTTCCTCGGCATGATGTACTACTTCGTGCCCAAGCAGGCCGGCCGTCCGATCTATTCCTACCGGCTGTCGGTGGTGCACTTCTGGGCGCTGATCTCGGTCTATATGTGGGCCGGGCCGCACCATCTGCACTACACGTCGCTGCCGGAATGGGCACAGTCGCTGGGCATGGCGTTCTCGCTGATCCTGCTGGCGCCGTCCTGGGGCGGCATGATCAACGGCATCCTTACCCTCTCGGGCGCCTGGCACAAGCTGCGCGACGATCCGATCATCCGCTTTCTGATCGTGTCGCTGTCGTTCTACGGCATGGCCACCTTCGAAGGCCCGATGATGTCGATCAAGACGGTGAATGCGCTTTCGCACTACACCGACTGGACCATCGGCCATGTCCACGCCGGCGCGCTGGGCTGGGTCGCCTTCATCACCATCGGCTCGCTGTATGCGCTCATTCCGCGCCTGTACGGCAAGACGCAGATGTACAGCGTGAAGGCCATCAGCCTGCATTTCTGGGTGGCGACGATCGGCGTGGTGCTCTATATCGCCGCGATGTGGATCTCGGGTGTCATGCAGGGCCTGATGTGGGGCGCGAGCAACCCCGACGGCACGCTCACCTACAGCTTCATTCAGGCGCTGCAGGCGACCTACCCCTACTACGCGGTGCGGCTGCTGGGCGGTCTGCTGTTCCTCGCCGGCATGGTGATCATGGCCTGGAACACCTGGCGCACCATTTCCGGCCCGCATAGCGTCGCGCAAACCGCGCCGGCCACGGCTTAATCGAGGGAGATCCATTCATGGCATCGCATGAAGTAGTCGAAAAGAACATCGGTCTGATGGCCATCCTCGTCGTGCTCGTGGTGAGCATCGGCGGGCTGGTCGAAATCGTGCCGCTGTTCTTCTCTGCATCCACAACCCAGCCGGCCGAGGGCATCGAGCCCTACGGACCGCTGGAACTGGCCGGGCGCGATATCTACGTGCGCGAAGGCTGCTACAACTGCCACTCGCAGATGATCCGCCCGTTCCGCGCCGAAACCGAGCGCTATGGCCACTACTCGGTAGCGGGCGAGTTTGTCTACGACCGCCCCTTCCAGTGGGGCTCCAAGCGTACGGGCCCGGACCTGGCCCGTATCGGCGGCCGCTATACCGACGAATGGCATCGCGCGCATCTGATGAACCCGCGCGACGTGGTACCGCAGTCGAACATGCCGGGCTTTCCCTGGCTGGCCGACAACGAGGTCGACGCCGAGCAGGTGGCAACGCGCATGCGCGTTCAGAAGGACTGGCTGAACGTGCCCTACACCGACGCCCAGGTTGACGAGGCCCAGGCGGAGCTGGAGGGCAAGACCGAGATGCAGGCCGTCATCGCCTATCTGCAGCACCTGGGCACCAATTTCTCGGCGCAGGAGAAATAGCATGACCGTCGGCACATTGATGGGAATCATCACGCTCGTGTTCTTGGTGATGTTCCTTGGAATCGTCGTGTGGGCCTACAGCAGCCGCCGTCGCGCGGACTTCGATGAAGCCTCGCGTCTGCCTCTTAACGACAATGGCGATGACCGCCAGCATGGGGAGCGTCGGTCATGAGTAATTTCTGGAGTGTATTCATCACCGTCCTGGCACTGGCGAACATCGTCGGCTGCTTTCTGCTGATCCGCTGGACCGCCAAGCCGCGTCCCGGCGAGGCCTCGGCCGACGAGACCACGGGCCACGTCTGGGACGGCGACCTGATGGAGTACAACAAGCCGATGCCGCGCTGGTGGCTGTGGCTGTTCTACCTGACCATCATCTTCGCGCTGGGCTATCTGGTGCTCTATCCGGGGCTGGGCAAGTTCCAGGGCCTGCTGGGCTGGAGCCAGTACGACGCCTACGAAGAGCAGGTCGCCGAAGTCGAGCAACGCGTCGCGCCGCTGTTTGCCGAATATGCCGCCACGCCGATCCCGGCGCTCGCCGAGAACAGCGACGCAATGGACACCGGCCGGCGCCTGTTCGCCAACAACTGTGCGGTCTGCCACGGCTCGGACGCCCGCGGTGCGACCGGCTATCCGAACCTGACCGACAACGACTGGCTGTACGGCGGTGCCCCCGAGACGATCACGCAGACGATCCTCAACGGGCGCAGCGGCATGATGCCGGGCTGGAAGCCGGTACTCGGCGAGGACGGCGTCAAGGAAGTGGCAGCCTATGTGTACCAGCTCAACGGTCGCACGTCGCCCAACCCGGAACTCGTAGAAGCCGGCAAGGAGCGCTTCGCCGCGACCTGTGTGGGCTGTCACGGCATGGACGGTACGGGTAATCAGGCCATCGGCGCGCCCAACCTCACCGACGACGTGTGGCTGCACGGCGGTTCGATCGAGCAGATTCGCGACATCGTCGCTAATGGCCGTACGAACCAGATGCCCGCGCACGCCGACCTGCTCGGCGAGGATCGGGTGCACGTGCTCGCGGCCTATGTCTACAGCCTGTCGCATCCCGACGGAGCGGCATCCGCGCCCAGCGATAGCGAATAGGTATGCCATGAAGAACACGACTTACTACAAGCGTGACACCCGGCGTCGCATCCATATCTGGGGTGCGACGCTCTGGCCCGCGTTTCTGGTCGCCGGCGTGGGATCGATCGTGTTCTTCGCCAATATCGATCCGGCAACGCTGCGCATGCAGACGTTGCCGGATATCGAACTCAGCCGCGAAGCCGGCTATGCGCTCGGCTTTCTCATGTTCTGGGCGATCGGCGCAGCCTCGAGCGCGTTGACCGTTGTTCTCATGCGTCGGCCCAGAACGACACGCCCCGACCCCACGCCACGTGATACGAAATGACGACCCGCCAGCAGACGCATCGCAATAACCGCAAGGGCGCGTCCGCGGAGGCCGCACCGGTACAGCCGATCAGCATGTACCAGTCGCGGGCCAAGACCTACCCGCGCGAAATCAAGGGCTTTTATCAGCGCCTGCGCACGATCATGGTGTTCGTGCTGCTGGGCCTTTTCTATCTGTTGCCCTGGGTGCCCTGGAACGGTCGCCAGGCAGTGCTGTTCGACCTGCCTGCGCGTCAGTTTCATATCCTCGGTCTGACGTTCTGGCCCCAGGATTTCATCTACCTGACTCTGCTGCTGGTCATCTGTGCGCTGGGTTTGTTTTTCGTCACCGCCGTGGTCGGCCGGGTATGGTGCGGCTATGCCTGCCCGCAGACGGTCTGGACCGAGGTCTTCCTCTGGGTTGAAAGCAAGATCGAAGGCGACCGCATGCATCGCATCAAGCTCGATCGCGGGCCCTGGAACGCCGACAAGATCTGGCGCAAGACCACCAAGCACACGATCTGGGTGCTGCTCGGCTTGTGGACCGGCTTCACCTTCGTGGGTTTTTTCACCCCCATCACCGATCTCGGCGCGCGTTTTCTCACCCTCGATGTGGGCGGCTGGGAGCTGTTCTGGACGCTGTTCTACGGGTTCGCGACCTGGGGCAACGCCGGTTTCCTGCGTGAGAACGTCTGCCTGTACATGTGCCCCTATGCGCGCTTTCAGAGTGCGATGTTCGATCGCGACACCTATACCGTGTCCTACGATCCGAACCGTGGCGAACCGCGGGGCCCGCGCAAGCGCAGCACGGATCCGCGCAGCGTGGGTCTGGGCGACTGTATCGACTGCACCATGTGTGTTCAGGTCTGCCCGACCGGGATCGACATCCGCGAGGGCCTCCAGTACGAATGCATCAACTGCGGTGCCTGTGCCGATGCCTGCGATACCGTGATGGACCGCATGAACTACCCGCGCGGGCTGATTCGCTACACCAGCGAGAACGCACTCGAAGGCAAGCGCTCGTCGCTGCTGCGCCCGCGCGTGCTCATCTATGCCGCCCTGCTGGTCGTGCTCGCCTCGGCCTTCGTGCTGGGCATCGGCCTGCGCAATCCGCTGCGCATGGATATCCTGCCCGACCGCAACGCCCTTTATCGCGTAGTCGACGATACTCATGTGGCGAACGTCTACACCATCAAGCTCATGAACATGAGCCAAGAGCCGCGTCTGTATCGTGTCGAGGTCGAAGGCAACAACGCCTACTCGGTCGATACCGATCCGGAACGCGTGCGCGTTGCTCCGGGCGAAGTCCGCAACCTGCCCGCGCGTGTTGTCGTCGACAGCCGCGATGTCCAGGGTGGCGGGCATGACATCGTCCTGCGTGCGTATAGCGTCGATGGCCAGGTATCGGTCAGCGAGACCACGCGCTTTCATATGCCGATCAACCGGTGAATACCATGTCGATGACCCAAACCGCTCGCCCCTGGTATCGCCACGTCTGGCCGTGGGCGCTGATGGCACCGCCGCTGGCCTCGGTGGTGTTCTGGGTGGTCATCATTACCACCATGGCCGGGCCGCCCGATCTGGTGGTGGAGGACTATGCCAAGGTTGCGCTGACCTATACCGAAGACGCCACCGCGCGCGAGGCCGCCGAACGGTTGCAGCTTAGCGCCAACGCCCAGGTCGATCGCGATACCGGCCGGGTCAGCCTGCGGGTGGACGGCTTCGAGCATGCGCCGGCGACCCTGCGTCTGGCGCTGGTGCATGCCACCCGTGCCAGCGGCGATCAGACCATCGAACTCAAGCGCAACAGCGCGGGCATCTACCACGGCAGCACGGGTGCGCGCATTGTCGGCGATCGCGAGCTGCGGCTTGCGCCGGCCGACGGCGCCTGGATCGTGACCGGTCAGCTCGATGCCGACCACGCCAGCGTGCGCTTGGCCCCACACGGTGGAGTCGATAGCGCGTGAGCGACGCCCGCGGCCATTGCTATCACTGTGGCGAGGCCTTGCCGAAAGGGCCGCTGCGCCATGTTGCGATCGCCGGCATCGACCAGCCCATGTGTTGTGCCGGCTGCGAGGCGGTGGCACGGCTGATCGACGAAGGCGGGTTGGGCGAGTTCTATCGTTTTCGCAGCGAATACGCGCCCACCCCCGATAGCGCGCTGGCACAGGACGACGAATGGAACGCCTACGATCGCGAAAGCGTAGGCGAAAACTACGTGCGCACGCTCGACAACGGCCTGTGCGAAGCCGTTCTGATGCTGGAAAACATCACCTGCGCGGCCTGCAGCTGGCTGATCGAGCGCGTGCTCGTCGACGAGGCCGGCGTCGAACTCATCCAGGTCAATCCGGCCACCGGTCGCGCGATTCTGCGCTGGCAGCGCCAGACCGTTGCCCTGTCGACGCTGTTGCGGCGTATCGCGCAGTTGGGCTATCGCCCGCATCTGCTCAGCGCCGACCAGGCCGTACCGCTGTTCACCCGCGAACGCCGGGCCGCACTCAAGCGCCTGATCGTGGCCGGCCTGGGCATGATGCAGGTCATGATGTATGCCGTCGCGCTCTATGCGGGGGCGATCTATCACGACATGGATGCCGACATCGCGCTGTTTCTGCGCGGGGTAAGCCTCATCGTGGCCACGCCGGTGCTGCTGTATTCGGGCATGCCGTTTCTGCGCGGCGCCTGGCGCGACCTGCGCGCGCGCCGACCGGGGATGGATGTGCCCGTGAGTCTGGCGATTGGCGGCGCCTATGTCGCCAGCGTCTATCATTTCTTCACCGGCGGCGAGATCTATTTCGACTCGGTGACGATGTTCGTCTTCTTTCTTACCACCGCGCGTTTTCTGGAAATGACTGCGCGCCACCGCGCCGCGATGGCGACCGGCGACAGCGCCCGTGCCCTGCCGGCCACCGCGCGTCGGATCGGCGCCCAGGGCGACACGGAAACCGTGCCGCTGGCCGAGCTGCGCGCGGGCGATCATGTCCGCGTGCCGGCCGGCGCGGTCGTACCCGGGGACGGGCGCATCCTCGCCGGCGAGAGCACATTCGACGAATCACTGCTGTCCGGCGAGTTCATGCCAGCGCGCCACGGCGTCGACGAAACCGCCATCGCGGGCAGCCTCAATCTGGGCGCGAGCGTGGATGTCGAGCTTGAACGCATCGGCCAGAACACGCTCGTGGCCGGTATCGTGCGCCTGCTGGAACGCGCCCAGAGCGAGCGCCCGCGACTGGCCCTGCTCGCCGACCGTATCGCCGGCGTATTCGTCTCTGCCGTGCTGCTGCTGGCCAGCGCCACCGGCCTGTACTGGTGGCAGGTCGCCCCGGATCAGGTCCTGCCGATCGTGCTGTCGGTGCTGGTGGTCACCTGCCCCTGTGCGCTGTCGCTGGCCACGCCCACGGCGCTGGTGGCGGGCACCGCATCGCTGGCACGGCGCGGCCTGCTCGTGGCCCGGGCGGGCGCTCTGCAGACGTTGGCCAACGCCGATCATCTGATTCTCGACAAGACCGGCACGCTCACCGAGGCGCGCCTCGGCATCGAACACGTCGAATGCCTGGGCAGCGACTACGACGACGCGCACTGTCGCCGGCTTGCCGCCGCGCTGCAGGCCCATTCGACCCATCCGATCGCGCGTGCCTTCGAACAGGATAGCCACGATGCGCTGCTCGCCGAGGATGTTCAGGAACACGCCGGCCACGGCATCGAGGGCACGGTGGACGGGCATCGCCTGCGTCTGGGCCAACCGGCCTGGCTGGGCCTGCCCGAACAGGCCGACGACGGCGGCACGCCGATCGTGCTGGAAATCGATTCGCGCCCGGCCGCTCGCTTTGTTCTGCAAGACACGCCGCGCCCACAGGCTGAAGGCGCACTGGCCGCCCTGCGCGAGTTCGGCCTGACCCTGGAAATCGCCAGCGGCGACAGCCCGGGCGCGGTCGCGGCCATGGCACGGCGCATGGGCGTGGACAGCTGGTGTGCCCGCATGACGCCCGAAGACAAGCTCGCACGCCTTCGCAGCCTGCAGGCAAAAGGAAAGCGGGTGGTCATGGTCGGCGACGGCATCAACGATGCGCCCGTGCTCGGTGGTGCCGATGTGTCGGTGGCCATGGGCAGCGGCTCGGTGCTGGCCCAGGCCCAGGCCGACATGCTGCTCACCCGGGCCGAACTCGGCGATCTGGCCAGCGGCATCCGCATGGCACGTCGCACCATGCGCGTCGTGCGTCAGAATCTCGCCTGGGCGGCCTGCTACAACCTGGTCGCCCTGCCCCTGGCAGCCGCGGGTATGGTGGCGCCTTGGATGGCCGCGCTGGGGATGTCGGCCAGTTCGCTGCTGGTGGTCGCCAACGCCGCCCGCCTTGCCCGTGCCGACCAGCAAACGCCCGTCGTAGCCGGCGAACAAATGCGCCCGACGCACCTGCCGGCGGTGTCGACATGACGATCGTGCTCGTACTGCTGCCTTTGACGCTGCTGCTGGTCGGTATCGCGGTGTGGGCCTTTTTCTGGGCCGTGGGCGATGGCCAGTTCGACGATATGGACAGCCCCGCCTACCGGATTCTGCTGGATGACGATGACTGGTCCACCGGCGCCGACAGCAGCGCGCCGGCCGACGGCGACGATGCCGACGGCAGGCAAGCCGAACACGATCCCGAGGACACCGAGGACGACCCATCGCCCGGGGGCCGGCAATGAACGCGGACGGGCTCACCTTCGCTGCGGCCCTGGTCGCCGGGCTGGTCGGCAGTTCCCACTGTATTGCCATGTGCGGGGGCATCGCGCTGGCCTTTGGCGCCCAGAGCCGGCGACGCCCGCTGGCCTCGGCCCTGCTCTACAACAGCGGCCGTATTACCAGCTATGCCATCGCCGGCGCCCTGGCCGGTGGCCTGGGCGTCGGCCTGGGTCAGCTGCTCGATCCGCAGGTGCTGATCGTCGTGCTGCGCGCGCTCGCGGGCGCGATGCTGGTCGCCATCGGCCTGCAGATCGCACTGAACTGGCGTCTGCTGCGGCCTATCGAGAATCTGGGATTTCGCCTGTGGCATCGCGTCTCCCCGGCGGCACGATCGCTGATCGGTCGACGCGGCGCGCTGCCTGCGCTCCTGCTCGGCGGGCTCTGGGGCTGGCTGCCCTGCGGCCTGGTCTATTCCATTCTCGTGGCGGCGACCTTCAGCGGCGGCAGTCTTCAGGGTGCCGGACTCATGCTCGCCTTCGGGCTGGGCACCGCACCCGCGCTGATCGCCACGGGAACCGCCGCGTCGCGGCTACAGCGGCTGACCCGTCGGCCCGCGTTCCGTCGTACCGGCGGCGCCTTCGTGGTGGTGCTGGGTCTGCTGACCGCCCTCATGCCCTGGCTGATGCACCACGCACCGGCCGGCGGTTATCTCAACATGCTCGGCCTCTGTGGGCCGGGCGAAACGCTTTTATGAGCATGGGTTCGCCCTATCGTGCCCATGCTGATGTTTTCACCCACCTGTAAAAAGGAAACGACAATGATGAAGAAATTTCTAGCTGCAAGCGCGCTGACCGCGGTCGGTGCCGTATTCATGGCCGGCCCGGCGGCCGCTGCCGATAGCTGCGAGCTGTCGATTAGCGGTAACGACCAGATGCAGTTCAACAAATCCGAACTCGTGGTCCCCGCCGACTGCGACGAAGTCACGCTCACCCTCGAGCATACCGGCAAGATGCCGGTGGCCCAGATGGGTCACAACTGGGTGCTGTCCAAGGAAGCCGACAAGCAGGCCATCACCTCCGAAGGCATGCAGGCCGGCCTGGACAACGAGTACCTGCCCGACGACGACAAGATCATCGCCCATACCGATCTGATCGGCGGCGGTGAATCGTCGAGCGTCACGTTCAGCACCGCGGACCTCAAAGCCGGGGGTGACTACAGCTACTACTGCACCTTCCCGGGCCACAGCTCGATGATGCACGGCAAGCTGATCGTCAAGTAAGCGGCTGCGGTCATCGCATTGGGGCCACGCGGCGTTTGTCGCGTGGCCTTTTTTATGGAAATCGAATGCAGCGCCATATTCTCGGTTTTGGCCGCGACGACGAAGGCGACTGGGCGGCGCGGCTGGCCTGTGGCCACAACCGCCATGTGCGCCACCGCCCACCGTTCATCAACCGCCCCTGGGTCATGCACGCCGCGGGCCGTGCCTCGTGGCTGGGCCGGTCTTTCGATTGCCTGCGCTGCGATCGCCTGGAATGGCCAGCCCGGATCCTGCAACATCGGCCGCCCGATCGTCATATCGAGCTCGACTCGACCGGTACGAATCGATTCGATGACCCCGGCGCGCCCTCGGGCGATTGGCGAACGCTCGAACTCGGTCAGGGTCATGCCATGCTTTTCATCGATGCGCTGCATATCGAACGGCCGCTCACGCCGGACGACGCGGTCCCGATTCCCCCGAACGTGGCGTTTCGCCTGCAGACCTCGGGTCAGGCACAGGCATGGCTTCGGACCTATCGGTTGATCTGAGCTTTTACGCTGGGCAAAAAAAACCGGCGCCCCGAAGGACGCCGGCGATGGTTCATCAATGAGTTCGGCTAGCCTTCGCCCGGCGCATAGATCTCGGGCACGTCCTCACCCTCGACCTGCAAAAAGCCCGCAAGGCCGCGTTCCATGCGGCTGAGCGCGTGGTCCACGAGCACATACTTGCCCGGTACTTCCAGCTCGAAGTCCACGATCGTGGCACCGCCCGGCGGCACGCTGATGGTCTGGATATGCTCGGCCGGCGCGCTGGTGGTGCCGCCCCAGGCATAGGCCTTGTCGAACATCTCGCCAATCACGTGGAACGAGGATGTCGCGTTCGGGCCGCCCACACCGAAGAAGATACGCACGCTCTCACCGACCTTGGCCTTGAGCGGATGACGCTCGGTCAATGCGCCGACGGCACCGTTGAATACGTAGTACTCGGGCTTTTCATCCAGCAGCTTGCGCACGTCGAAGGACTGCTCGCCGTGCTGGCCGTAGGCCTGGGTGGTGTAGATCTCGCCCTGCATCACATAGAACTCGTGATCCACCGGCGGCAGGCCGCCTTCCGGTTCGACCAGAATCATGCCGTACATGCCGTTGGCGATATGGTGGGCAACCATCGGCGTGGCACAGTGGTAGACATAAAGCCCGGGCTTGATGGCCTTGAACGACAGGCTCTTCTGCCCGCCCGGCGGCACCTGCAGCACGCTTGCCCCGCCGCCCGGGCCGGTGACGGCATGAAAATCCACCGAGTGGATCATCGTGCTGTCTTCGGCATTGCTCAGGGTGAGATCCACCGTATCGCCTTCACGCACGCGCAGCAGCGGCCCCGGCACCTGGCCGTCGAACGTCCAGTAGCGATAGCTCGTGCCGTCGGCAAGCCGTGCCTGTTTCTCGACCGTCTGCATGTCCACACTGATCGTCTTGGGCTCACGTTCACCGATCGGCGCCGGCAGATCCGTCGGATCGCGGCTGATATCGGCCAACGAGCCCGCCTGCTCAGCGGTGTCGCCTTCGCCGACGATCAGCTTGCCTTCCATGCCGGCAGCCCGGTGGCCCGGGATGCTGCAGAAATAGGCGAACTGGCCGGCTTCACTGGCACGGAACACGAAAACCGAACTCGAGTCCCGTCCGACGACCTGGTCGGACTTCGCCGAGAACTCGGGGATGGCAACGTCATGCAAGGCGCCGTCGCCGTTAATGAGCGTCAGCTGCACCACGGCGCCTTCCGGAATCTTTATTTCCGGATTGATCTGACCGTCGATCTTTCCGCCGACGCCTTGAAAATACATTCCCTCTTCGCCGATACCCGTTTTCAGCGTGATCGAGACGTCCGGTCTCGAACTGACGCCTTCCGCTATATTGGTTTGTGATGCACTCGCGACCGACGCGGCGGTGCCCAGCAACAGCACGCCTAACAGACTGATCCAACGCCTCATTTTCATAGGAGCTCTCCCTGCTACCTGTAGTCGATAGCTGGAGGGTAGGCAGGCGGGAACCGTCAGGCTTTGATGTCGATCAAAATACGGCGTTTTTCCGGGTAATACCGGTGACCGCGGGCAAATATCATTCGAGCATGCGGCGCAGGACGTGCACCAACCGTAACGCGAGGTTCGCCGGGTTACGCAGCAGCGTATACCCATGCACCCCGAACACCGCCGGCATATAAGCGGGCGCGTGGCGATCGACGGTGATACAGAACGTTTCGATACCTTCCGCACGGGCCTCACGCACGGCCTGGCGGGTATCTTCGACGCCATAGCGTCCTTCATAGCCATCCGCGTCGTTCGGCTTGCCGTCGGAGATCACCAGCAGCAGCCGTTTTCGTTCACGGCGCGCGGCGAGCAATGTCGAGGCATGACGCATGGCCGCCCCGGTCCGCGTGAATCGTTGGGGTTCCAGGCCCGCGATACGCGCGCGGCACGCCGCAGGCTGTTCTTCTTCGAAACCCCGGACCCGGTCGACGCGAACCCCCGATGCGGTTTCCCCGGAAAACACGAAGATCGCATGCGCGTCGCCCAGCGCGTACAGCGCTTCGGAAACCACCAGCAGCGCCTCTTTCTCGACATCGATAATCCGCAGATCGCCCTCGACCCAGGCGTCGGTCGAACCGCTGATATCCACCAGCAGCATGATCGCGACATCGCGGCGCGCGGCCAGCGAGCGCTGGTAGACGTGATCGTCGGCAAACGTGCCGGCCCGGCGTTCGCTGTAAGCCAGCACCAGCGCATCGATATCGACCGATTCGCCGTCCGCCTGTCGTCTTCGCCACTGACGCTGAGCGCGCAGTTTCTGAAACTGGCGGCGTACATCGCTCACCAGCGCATGACGCCGGCGCAGGCAGTCGTTTGCCCAGGCCATATCCCCGGATTCCGCGTCTTCGCTGCGTACCCGGACGGCGTGTTCGCGATACCTGCCGGCGCGGTAATCCCACTCGGGGTATGCGATGCCGTGGCCGCCGTCGCCCGCGGTGATCGAGAGCTTTCTTGGCGGGGCCGCCGACTCCTCGGCCAGCAGAATCTCGCGCACCGGGTCCGGGCTCGTGACCTGGCTCGCCCGGGGCAGTTCGGCCACCGATTCCGACAGGGATTCGGCCTCGCTGTCGTCGCTGTTATCCGCCGGGCGGCGCAGCCCCTGGGGATCCTCGGCGTGTTCGTGCGGATCGTCGGTCTGAATCATCCAGGGGCCGAGCTCGCTATCCTCTTCTTCGTCGTCACGGCTGCGGATCTCCGGCATTCGTTCGAGTCGTGCGACCTTTTCCCTACCGCTGGCCGTGCCGGTGTCTCCCGGTGCGGCGACCGCGCCCGTAGACGACGGGCTTAACAGGCGTCCCCACCAGACATCGCGGGGTAACAGCTGATAACCCGCGTTGTCGCCGGCCAGGCGTCGTGCATCCGCCTGTGCCCGCGCCCAGGAATGCGCGACTGTGACAGCGCTCGCGTCGCCGGCTTCGGCCGCGCAACGCTGCGCGTACAGGCGCTGCTCTTCCACCCATTGCTGGGCTGGATGGCGATAGCGCAGCCCCCGGCGCTGGCGCGCGCCGCAGTCGTGGAGCAACGCCAGATCGCCCGCCGCACCCGGCAGGCGCTTTCTTAGCGTCAGGTCTGCGGCGATGGCTTCGTAGAGACAGAACAGATCGTGCTCGAGCGCAGTGCCTGCCGGCGGCCGCCATCGGCTCAGCCGTATTGCCCGGATGCCCTGGTGCAATGCCATGACGCGATACAGGCGCGGCGTATGCTCGCCCTCGCCGGCGAGCCGTTGTGGAAGAAAGACATGGCTGCCGTCCGTAGCCGGCAGTGCGCGCGTATCGACATGCGCTCGCGGCAGTCGGCGTACCGTGCGCTCCAACAGGCCCGGCGCTCGGGGCGGATGTGCCACGCATATCGGCAACTCGGCCGCGAACACGCTTTCGAGTAGAAGCGACAGGCGGCGCCTGTGGGTGGATAGCTGTTCGAGCGCGGGGGGCTCGGCAGGCGTGGGCGCCGGTCGCAGCCGTTCGACCAGCCACCGCGCCGCGTCGATGAGTACGCCTTCGGGTTCGGCCATGATCGCAGCGCTGGCCTAGTAATCCCGCAGCAGTACGGCTGAGCGCGCAGGCCGTCGCTTGCGCGTCAACGTAGGGCGCTCCCACCGGAACCACAGGCGCCGGCCCATGGATGAGGTTGCGCCCTGCCTGGGATATGCCGCGACATCTCGGCTCATCACACCAGCGCCACATCCACGAGATCGGCGAGCGCGCCGGCGACTTCGGGATCATCGGTCAGCGGCGCGATCAAGGCCACACGACATGCCTGGCGGGCCTCGATCCCGCAGGCGATCAACCGCGCCGTGGCTACCAGCAGCCGAGTGCTGGGCAGCTCGGCCAGGCCACGATCCTCCAGCCGACGCATGCGCCGGGCAAGCTCCACCAGCGCATGGGCGGTGTCGCGGGCCACGCCGGCCTCGTGGGCAACGATCTGCGTTTCCCGCTCGAAGGTCGGGAAGTCGAACTCGAGCGCGACGAAGCGCTGCCGGGTGCTCGGTTTGAAATCCTTCAGCGCATGCTGATAGCCGGGGTTGTAGGACACCACGAGCTGAAAACCCGGCGCGGCGGTCAGCGTCTCCCCGGTCTTGTCGATGGGCAGCAGCCGTCGGTGATCGGTCAGCGAATGGATGACGACGACCGTATCCTGTCTCGCCTCGACGACTTCATCGAGATAGCAGATCGCGCCTTCGCGTACCGCGCGTGTCAACGGCCCGTCCTGCCAGACCGTGGCATCGTCGCGCACCAGAAAACGCCCGATCAGATCGCTGACCGAGAGATCGTCATGGCAGGCGACGGTGATCAACGGCCTGTTCAGGCGCCACGCCATACGTTCGACGAAGCGCGTCTTGCCGCAGCCCGTCGGGCCCTTGAGCATCACCGCCAGCTGCTGGGCATGGCAGTGCTCGAACAGCGCGATCTCTTCGGCCGACGCCGCATAGTAAGGCGGCGCCTGCTCGGACTCCGGCGCCGCGAGCGTCATGCCGCACCTCGCGGCTGGATCGAGCCATCGGCATCATTCGGTGCCGTGATGTGACTCGGTGCGAAGCGGAAGAAGTCGACGATATAGAGCACAACCCCGACCGCGAACAGCCCGCCGGTTGCCACCAGCATCATGAAATGAATCTGGATCTTGAGCTGCGTATCGAGATAGCCAAGGCCCATCACCCGTTCGAGATAGACCTGGCCGATGCCGGCCGTGGCAAACGACAGCGTCATGCCGAACATACCGGCGATCTGAAGCCAGAACGCCCAGAAGCCCAGACTCTGGCCGCGGGCGGGATCGTTGCCGGTGAGATACGGCCGGGTATAGCTGATCATGGCGAGTACGATCATTGCGTAGGCGCCGTAGAACGCGGCATGACCGTGCATGGCAGTGATCAGGGTGCCGTGCGTCCATTTATTGATCGACGGCCAGGTATGGGCCAGCCCCAGCAGGCCGGCGCCGAACAACGTGAATACCGCGCTGCCGATCGTCCAGTGCACGGCCAGGGTATTCGGATGCGCGGCCCCCGAGCGACGCATGGCCGCATAGGCATAGATGGCCATGCCGACGAGGGCGACCGGTTCGAGCGCGCTGAAGAAGCCGCCGATCGGCAGCCAGTAGCCGGGTACGCCCGTCCAGTAGTAATGATGGGCGGTCCCGAGAATGCCGGCCATGAACACCAGACCGACGATGACATACAGCCACTTCTCCATGACTTCCCGATCGGCGCCCGACAGACGCACGAGCAGGAACGCCAGCATGGAGCCCTGGATCATTTCCCATACGCCTTCGACCCACAGGTGGATTGTCCACCACCGATAGAAGGTTTCCACGGTGTAGTTTTCGTAGGGCAACAGCGCCGGCAGGTACAGCAGGGCCGCCAGTACCAGGCCCGCGATCAGTACGCCTTCGGTGAGCGTCCAGCGCCCCGCCTTGCGAATGGTCATGAAGATGTTGAAAAAGAACAGCAGCATCACGGCAACGATCACCAGCTTGAGCGGGTACGGCTGCTCGAGCATCTTGATGCCCGCAGTCCAACCGAGCATATAGCCCACGATCGCCGTGGCGCCCATGAGCGTCCATGCCGCAAGCTGGATATAGGCCAGTCGTTCACTGTAAAGCTCGGTGCGCGACTCTTCGGCCACGACGTAGTACGTGCCGCCCATGAAGCCGGCCAGCACCCACACGATCAGCAGGTTGGTGTGCATCGCCTTGGCGACATCAAAGGGTAGAAAACCCAGCAGCGGGTCGGGCCCGAGGTATTTGGCTGCCATGAGCAGGCCCATGACGAGCTGCAGCCCGAACAGGCACAGCGCAACGGCGAAATACCAGTACGCCACGCGTTGAGAACGAAAACGCATCAGATCTCTCCTACTTCAGGGTGCTCAGATAATCGACTAGCGCATCGATCTGATCGCTATCGAGCTTTTCCCCGTAATGGGTGGGCATGAACGAAATACCGTTGGCCGAGAATCGCTCGCCGCCGACGATGTGCGCGCTTGGCGCAACGATCGATTCGCGCAGATAGCCTTCGCCGGTATCCGCCTCGCCGGTATAGCCCGCTTCGGCAACCGTGCGGTCAGCGCGCTCGCCAACGCCGGCCAGCGAGGGGCCCGCCAGATCCACCCCGGGCGCGATCGAGTGGCAGCCGCTGCACGCCGTCGAGGCATCGTTGAACAGTCGCTCGCCAGCGGCCACGCTGGCCGGCCTCTGTGCCTCTGCGGGCTCGCTGTCCGTGCTCGCAGACGTTGTATTCGTGCCCGGGAAGGTGGCGCCGGACACCAGAATCGGCCGCGGCGGCCAGCCCTGGTTGTCGATCTGCGAAACCCAGTCCAGAAAAGCGATCACGTTGGCGATTTCCGTGTCGCTAAGCTCGGGATCGGGCATGAGCCGACGATGACGTTCCTCGGAATAGAACTTCGACGGATCCTTTAGAAACGCGCTCAGATAGGCCTCTCCGCGCTGCTGGGTTATCTTTGTCAAATCGGGCGCATAGTAGGCGCCCTCACCCAGCAGCGTATGGCAGTTGATGCAGTTGTTGTGGTGCCATACGTCCTTGCCGGCAACTACCTGTGCACTCATCTTGTCGGCATGGGTGAGTTCGCCGAATCGCGTATGGCTATGCAGCGTCAGCCCCAGAAAAACAAGTGTGAAAACAGCCGTGCTGATCAGAAAGAACAGCCGGCTCTGTTTCTTGGTCATGGCCTTTCCCCAACTACGTCGACGATGAAAACCGCCGGTGAATCAAACACCCACGTAGCCCCAGTAGCTGACGACCATCGCCGCCGCATAGACGATGGTCAGCAGCAGCGCAGCCGCGACCGCCAGCCCCAGCGACTTGACGAAGAAAAACCATGGAACGCTTGTTTGACGCATGACCGGCCCCTGCATGATGAATGGCTTTGGCTGCCCCGCCGACATCGCGACACCGACCGGGCTGCGCCAAATTAATGCGCCGTGCCGATACGCCTCATTGATTTGAATCAAGATTCGTTATTATTTTTCAGCGCTGATCGAACACGATTGACTGCTTTAACCGCCCTGTTTTCCATAGGCGGCTGCGCGAACGTGCCCGAAAGGCAATCTTTTCAACGGTGAATGCGGTCGTGTAATTCGCAGCGCGGGGCGCACCGGGATTGGCGGCCCGTTCGGCCCGCCCACGGGCCGTCGTTCAACGCCGGGCGTGGCGCGGGCGCAGGCGATCCATTTCAGGCGAAAAAGCCGTATGGGTTATGGCTGAGTGCCACGCTGGCGATATAGGCGAACACCAGGAGTGCTGCCATGCAGGCAACGCTACGTATCGTTTTCGTCGGCCCGCGCTTGAGCCCGATCGTACCCAGCACGATATAGACGAACAGCGCGAGCACCTTGGCCGTCAGCCAGGGCTGTGCGCCGGGGTACTGGCCCAGCAACACGGCCAGCCCCACGGCGCTGGCCAGCAGCACCGTGTCCACGCAGTGTGGTAACACCCTCACCCAGCGCTGGGCCAGCCGCGACGGCGCGAACACCATCCAGGCCGCCCGCAATACAAACAGGGTCAGCGTCAGGATTACGCTTCCAACATGCAGCGTTTTCAGCAGCACGTAGAGGGTTGCCGTGGACACGTATCGCCTCCCTCAGCCCGGTTGGCCGTCGACGCGCGGGCTGCAATAGATACGCCCGTAGCGAATCGCCCAGGGAAGGATCGCTTCGAACCACGCGCCGATGGCCACGAACAGGAACAGCCAGCGCAGGTGGCCCGCCGTTACCTCTGTCAGCAGCCGTGCGACCACCGCCAGCTGGAGGATGAGAAAACACAGCACGCTGAGATTATCCATTTCCAGTCGGCGGCCGGAATGACCGAGACTCACCCGGGTGACCATGGCAAACACCATGCTCGTGGCAAGCCCCATGCCCAAGGCATGGGTCGGCGCGAGGCCCAGCACCGCGCCATACCCGACGCAAAGCGCGAGGCTCTGGATGGCCGAAAGCACTGCAGCAATCGGCAGCCACGCAAAGGCCATATGCAACGACCAGAGCAGCGGCACATGCGAGGCCGCCCAGCCCCGCCAGCGGATCGCATGCCAGCCGGTGACGCAGGCCAGCGGCAGATCGAGCACGAACAGCCAGGCGTGATGGCCGTTGAAGGCCAGCACGCCGTGGCCCAGCGACAACGCAACAACCAGGGGCGGACTCCAGGTGGGCTGGTAGCGGTGGTAGTCGGCGATCATCGGCTCGGAAAAGAACGGCAGCATGCGATGTGCGACCACGAAAACGATCGGGCCCACGAACCCCCAGAGCGCGAGTGTTGGCATGGCTGCGAACAGTGCCTGCCGGGCCTGACCGAGCGCACCCAGGCCGGCGAGCGCGCCGATACAGCCCACCGCAGTCACGATGATCGACCAGCGCGCATGCATCAGCGCGGGGGCGCGGGCAACGAGTACGCAGCGCATGAGCACGCCCAGACCCAGAGCCCAGGCGAGCGCGGTAAGCGCTATACCGGCCCTCAGAAAATGCATCCCGGCCAACGTACCCACCACGGTGAGCGCATAGCCGGCATAGAGCACGGCCGCCATGCTTCGATAGATCAGCGGACTCACCGGCGGCGCCGCCACCCAGCGCGGCAGGGCGGTCAGCAGGAAACCGAAAACAAAGAACGGGAAAACGCCCACCGTCATCAGCCAGGCGTGCAGCCAGATCGCCGGCACCGGATACGCAGACGCCATACCCGCCCAGCGCATGACCAGAACCGGCGCCCACCAGAGCATGCCGACGATGAGCGCGCCCAGCCCGCCCATGAAAAACAGCCGATGCGGCGCCCGTATCAAGCACCGCCCTGCCTCGAATACCGAACCCGGCATTGTGCCCCGCTCCACCCTCGATCAGATGGTGCCTACTATGCCGCCGGCCGGTCAGACCCACATTGATGGAAATCAATGCGCCCGGCGATGGTCGCCGGCCGCCGGGCGCGCCTTGGGTCAGCGCGCTGGGCGTCGCTTCAGAGTCTTTCGATGATGGTGACATTGGCCATGCCACCGCCTTCGCACATCGTCTGCAGGCCATAGCGTCCGCCGCGCGCCCTGAGCGCATGCACCAGCGTGGTCATGAGCTTGGTGCCCGAAGCGCCGAGCGGATGGCCGAGCGCGATGGCGCCGCCGTTGACGTTCATTCTCTCGGCATCGGCGCCCGTGTACTGCAGCCAGGCCAGCGGGATGGGCGCGAACGCCTCGTTGACCTCGAACAGATCGATATCGTCGATCGTCATGCCGGCACGATCGAGCGCACGATGGGTGGCGGGTAACGGTGCTTCGAGCATGATCACCGGGTCATGCCCCAGCACGCTCATGTGATGAATCCGCGCCAGCGGTTCGACGCCCAGTCGTTTCAGACCGGCTTCATTGACCACCATGACGCCGCTTGCCCCGTCGCAGATCTGGCTCGCCGTCGCCGCCGAGATACGGCCGTTCTCGGCCAGCAGCTTCACCCCGGCGATGGAATCAATCGTGGCATCGAAACGAATGCCTTCATCGACCCTGTGCTCGACCTGCTCGCCGGTTTCGGGGTCGAGCACCGGCACCGGCAGGATTTCGTCGTCGAATGCACCGGTCTGGGTCGCACGTATCGCGCGCTGATGGCTTTCCAGCGCAAACTCGTCCAGCGCCGCGCGTTCGATGCCGTATTTGGCGGCCACCATTTCCGCGCCCTCGAACTGGCTGAACAGCTCGGTGTCGGCATAGCGTTGGCGAATCCCGGGGCTCATGTAGATGCCCATATCCGCCTTTCGGGCCAGCGTGAGCGGTGTGCCCATCGGCACGCGCGTCATGCTTTCCACGCCGCCCGCGATGACGATATCCATGGTCCCCGACATCACCGCCTGGGCGGCGAAGTGCAAGGCCTGCTGGGAGGAGCCGCACTGGCGATCCACGCTGGTGCCGGGCACGGACTCGGGCAGCCCCGATGCAAGAACCGCATTGCGCGCCACGTTGGCCGCCTGTTCGCCCACCTGGCCCACGCAGCCCAGAATGACGTCGTCGATCGTATCCGGCGGGGCCTTGCTTCTTGCGACCAGACCATCGATCAACGTCGCAGCCAGGTCGACGGGATGCCAGCCGGCCAAACGCCCGCCACGGCGGCCACCGGCGGTACGCAGGGCAGATACGATATAGGCGTCGGTCATGAAAAGGCCCGTGAGTAGTCGAACAACGGCGACAGCCTTTGTGCCACCCTGCTGCGAACCTGTAAAGACCAGAGCCGCCCGATGCCCGACCGCGCCAACACGAGTTCGACCCCGCCCGATACCTATACGGCGGTCTTCGATGTCGTGCGTCGTATCCCCTGTGGCCGGGTCTGCACCTATGGCGAGATCGCACGCCTGATCGGCCGACCGCGGGCGGCGCGTGTGGTCGGCTATGCGATGCACCGTTGTCCGCCCGGCCTGCCCTGGCACCGGGTCATCAACGCGCAGGGCCGGATATCGCTGCCCGCCGATAGCACGGCCGGCCTCGCACAAAGACGACGGCTCGAGGAAGAAGGCGTCGCGCTTATCGGCGGTCGGGTGGATCTCGATCGCTTCGGCTGGCCGGACTCCGACTGACGGCCGCCGGCCGTTGCCGGTGGTAGGCTTGCCCGCGGCGTTAAATTGACAACATAGAGGAGATAACCGATGCAGATTGCCGATCGATGCTTTCTTATTACCGGCGGTGGCTCGGGGCTGGGCGCAGCCAGCGCACGCATGCTGGTCGATGCCGGCGCCCGCGTGGTGCTTGCCGACGTCAACGCCGAGGCCGGCCAGCAAACGGCCGCCGCTCTGGGCGAGGCAGCGCGCTTCGTCAACTGCGACGTGACCCGGGAAGAAGACGGCAAGGCCGCGGTCACTGCGGCACGCCAGCACGGCGGCAGTCTTCACGGCCTGCTCAACTGTGCCGGTATCGGCATTCCGTCCAAGGTTCTGGGCAAGAACGGCCCGCACGATCTGGCGAGCTTTTCCAAGGTCATCCAGATCAACCTGATCGGCAGTTTCAACATGATCCGGCTGGCATCCGAGGCCATGGCCGCGGCCGATGCCCAGGCCGACGATGAACGCGGCGTGATCATCAACACGGCCTCGGTGGCGGCCTTCGAGGGCCAGATCGGCCAGGCTTCCTATTCCGCCTCCAAGGGCGGCATCGTAAGCATGACCCTGCCGATCGCACGCGAGCTGGCGCGCCACGGCATTCGCGTGATGACCATCGCCCCGGGCATTTTCGATACACCGATGATGGCAGAACTGCCCGAGGAGGTTCGCGATTCGCTGGGCAAGATGGTGCCTTTCCCCTCTCGCCTGGGCCAGCCCGAGGAATTCGCGCGCCTGGCCCGCGACATCATCGAGAACACCATGCTCAACGGCAGTACCATTCGCCTGGACGGCGCGATCCGCATGCAGCCTAAATAGTCAGTGCCCGCCAGGGCCTGCCGTTGCCCCACGTCGTTGAGCGACGCGCTTCGTCAACACCGACCCCGCCCACGATCACGCACCGATCACGAACAGGGCCGGGTTCGCCGGCGCTGCCACGCCAACCACGAACCCGCCATAGCGCCGGGCCTGTGTCTAGCGCGTCCGAGCCGTCGTATGCGTTCACGGCGTATTTCATACCAAGGTCTAATCGGTTACGCCGGTAGGAGGCCATAAGTTCATATCCGGTGCCGGCGCGAACCGCGCAAACCGAGGCTGAACGCCCGTTCGGACAGGGGTTTCGCACCGCCCGGCCAACGCGCCTTTCGATAAAACGACGCTGTGGGTCGAATATAGCGTGTACCTATCTCTCGCATACGATATCGCTAACGAAACCCGGCAAGGGCGGCGTTTCTCGCTGGCGAAGCAATGTCGCACGCACCCCTACCCCACAGTCGTTTGCCGTATGCCGACTGCAGCCAACAAGGCGGGGCATTCAGCGCCGCGCAGCGCGCCGACGTTTCCAAATTCTACGGCCGGGCCGCCCGAGCCGGCCGTGGACCATCGCGTTGACCGCGCCCCGACGCGCGCATACGCTTTGCGACCAGATGTTCGCTATGCAGTCGCATCGAGCACTCGCGATTTTTGGCCCCGGCCGAGTCTCGCCCGACCGACACAATAAAACTGTGGAGACATTACATGCGCCTGAAATCCACGCTCCGCGTGTTCTCACCCCTGCTACTGACCGCTGCCCTGGGCGTGACCCATGCGACCGGCGCCTTCGCTGCAGACGACAGCGAGCCCGATCTGCCCCGTTCGATGACCTGGGCCGCCTACGACGTGGGCTCGGCGGGCTATGCCGAAGCGTCCGCCATCGCCGATGCGTTCGGCCGCAAGTACGGCACCCGTATTCGTATTCAGCCCTCGGGTTCCTCCATCGGCCGCCTGCAGCCGCTGCTGCGCGACCGCGCCGAAGTCGCCTATCTCGCCACGGAAGCGTTCTTTGCCTCGGAAGGCGTGGCCGATTTCGGTGACCGTCGCTGGGGCCCGCAGGACCTGCGTACGCTCGGCGGGCGTCCGTCGTCGTTCGGCATCTTCACCGCCAAGGATGCCAACATCACCTCGATGAAGGAGCTCAAGGGCAAGCGTTTTGCCTATGTGGCCGGCAACCCGTCGATCAACCTCAAGTGCGATGCCCTGCTGGGCGCCGCCGGGCTGACCCGCGACGACGTCGATGCCCGCATGTTCCCGACCTACAACGCCACCATGAGCTCGCTCGCTCAGGGCAAGGCCGATGCCTCCTGCACCACGACCACGCCGAGCCAGCTCTACGAACTCGCCGAATCGCCGCGCGGCATTCGCTGGCTGGAAGTGGATCCGGACGATGAAAAAGCCTGGGAACGCCTGCGCAAGATCGCGCCCTTCCTGCAGCCTTATCGGGAAACGGTCGGCGCCGGCCTGAGCGAAGACAACCCGGTCAACATCTTCGCCTATCGCTACCCGGTACTGACCGTGAAGGCCGATCAGGATGAAGACTTCGTCTACAACTATCTCAAGGCCTTCGACGAGACCTATCCCATGTACAAGGATGGTACCGCGGTCATGGGGCGCTGGAAGCTCGAAAACGCGGGCACGCCGCCGGTCGATGTGCCGTTCCATCCGGGTGCGATCAAGTACCTGAAGGAGAAAGACATCTGGACCGACGAGATGCAGGCGTGGAACGACAAGCGTCTGGCCCGCCTGGAAGCCCTGAAGGCCGCCTGGAAGGATGCCATCGCCGAAGGCAAGGGCAAGAGCGACGAAGCCTTCGCCGACATCTGGGCCAAGCATCGTCAACAGGCGATCGAATCGCTGTAAGCCCACAAGGCTTGTAGCAAAACCGGCCGGCGCCGAGATGCCGGCCGGTTTTTTGTTTCACGTTCACCGACACTCGAAGAGGTCGTCATGGCCACAAACACGCCTTCGGCCACCGAGAACAGCCTGGAAACGGAACAGGAAGCCAGCCGCCTGGGCGGCGCCTCCTACTGGACCGTCATGGCGCTGGGCACCCTCGGTCTGCTGCTGACCATCAATCAGACGTTCACGCTCGGCCTGTTCGGCTTTCAGCCCCTGGGCAATTCGTTTCTGTATTACCTGATCGGCCTGTTCCTCGCGGCGACCTTTCTTTATTTCCCCGCCTGGTCCGGCGCGAAGCAGCACGTCCCGTTCTACGACTGGATACTGGCTGGCGTCGCCTTGGTGCCGGCGATCTATCTCGGCTACCACGGTCTCGAGATCATCCAGCAGGGCTGGGATTTCAGCGCACCGGTCGAGGCCACGGTCGCCTCCGGCGTCATGCTCGCCCTCATCCTGGAAGGCACACGCCGTTGCGGCGGGCTGATTCTGGTGCTGGTCGCGCTGCTGTTCGGCTGCTATCCGTTGTTCGCCGATCATATGCCCGGCTTTCTCTGGGGCACCCAGTACGGCTTCGGCGAAACGCTGCGCGCTCACGTCTTGGGCGTTGAGTCGGTCATCGGTATCCCGATGCAGGTCGTGGCCAACCTGATCATCGGTTTCGTGGTATTCGGCGCAGCGCTTACCGTGACCGGCGGCGGCGACTTCTTCATGAACTTCGCCATGGCCCTGATGGGCCGCAGCCGGGGCGGCCCGGCCAAGGTGGCGGTGCTTTCCAGCGGCATCATGGGCAGCCTGTCGGGCAGCGTGATCTCGAATATCCTGACCACAGGGCCGATCACGATTCCGACCATGAAGAAGTCGGGCTATCCAGCCCACTACGCCGGCGCCATCGAGGCCTGTGCTTCCACCGGTGGCACCCTCATGCCGCCGGTGATGGGCGCGGTGGCGTTCATCATGGCCTCGTTCCTGAACGTGCCCTATGCCGACGTCATGGTCGCGGCCTTCCTGCCGGCCCTGCTGTTCTATCTGGCCTTGCTGTTTCAGGTGGATGCCTATGCCGCCCGCCGCGGGCTGATCGGCATGCCCGAATCCGAAATCCCGCGCGTGGCGGATACCCTCAAACAGGGCTGGCCCTATCTGTTCAGTCTCGGCATGCTCATCTACATGCTGCTGGTCATGCGCCTGGACGCCTATGCGCCCTACTACGCAACCGTGATCCTGCTGGTCATCGCAGTATTCAAACCCAGCTACCGACTGAACTGGTCGCGCCTGCAGTATCTGATTCTCACCCTCACCAGCAGCGTGGCCAGTCTTGTGGCTATCCTCGCCGGCATCGGCCTGGTCGTGGGCGGCCTGTCGTATACCGGCGTGGCCGGCGCCTTTTCGCGCGAACTGCTGCTCTATGCCGACGGCAGTATCCCGCTGATGCTCGGCGCGGGAGCGATCACCAGCTTCGTGCTCGGCATGGGCATGACCGTCAGCGCCTGCTATATCTTCCTGTCGATCCTGCTGGCGCCCGCGTTGGTGGACGCCGGGCTTAACCCGCTCGCCAGCCATCTGTTCATCCTCTACTGGGGCATGCTGTCGTACATCACGCCGCCGGTCGCACTCGCCGCGATCACCGCCTCCGGCGTGGCCGGATCGAATGCCGGGCGTACCGGTGTCTATGCCATGCGCCTGGGCAGCATTCTGTTCGTGCTGCCGTTTCTGTTCGTGACCAATCCGGCGCTGATCCTGCAGGGCGATTTGTTCCACATCCTGTTGTCGACCGTCACCGCGGTGGCCGCGATCTGGCTGGTGGCAGCGGCGCTCGAGGGTTATCTCTACAAGGTCGGCGCGATCAATCTGGTCATGCGTTTCATCGTGCTCGTGGCCGGCGCCGCCCTGATCTATCCGGAACGGCTCTCGGACGCGGTCGGCGTGACGATCGTGATCGGCATCTATGTCGCGGACGCGCTGCTCGGCGGCCGGCTGGGTTCGAAGGACGCCCAGCGACTGGCCCGTGCCAAGCAGGCAGAACAGGCCGAGCAGCAGGCCAAAGCTTCTTCTTAAAAGGTAGGAAACCATGATAGACAAGCGAGTCGCGTCCCTGCGCGAAGCGATCGCCGGCATCAAGAGCGGCGCGGCCGTCATGATCGGCGGCTTCGGCAGCTCGGGCATTCCCTTCGAACTGATCGAGGCCCTGCGCCTGCACGGCGCGGACGATCTCACGGTGATCTCCAACAACGCCGGTTCCCATGAAATCGGTATCGCCACGCTGCTGCGCGATCGCCTGGTCCGCAAGGTGGTGTGCACCTACCCGCGTTCCCAGGGTTCGGTCTGGTTCGAAAAACTCTACGAAGAAGGCGCGATCGAACTCGAACTGATGCCCCAGGGCACGTTCGCCGAACGCATGCGCGCCGCGGGCGCCGGCCTGGGCGGCTTTTTTACCCCCACCGGCTACGGCACCAAGCTCGCCGAGGGCAAGGAAACCCGCGAGATCGACGGCGTCGGCTACGTGCTGGAGCCGCCGCTCAAGGCCGACGTGGCGCTGATCAAGGCGCACAAGGGCGACAAGTGGGGCAACCTCGCCTACAACACGGCCGGCCGCAACTTCAATCCGGTGATGGCGATGGCCGCGGACATGACCATCGCCGAAGTCGAACATATCGTCGAACTCGGCGAACTGGATCCGGAAAGCGTGGCAACGCCCGGCATCTTCGTCGATCGCGTCGTCGCACAGGAAGGTATCGTATGACCCGTCTCGAACCCCCACAGATGGCCGAGCGTCTTGCCCAGGACATCCCCGATGGCAGCTATGTGAACCTCGGTATCGGCATGCCGGTCATGGTCGCCAACTATGTCCCCGAAGGTCGCGAGGTGATCTATCACAGCGAGAACGGCATCCTCGGCGTCGGCCCGACCCCTGAACCCGGCACCGAAGATCCCGACCTGATCAACGCTGCCAAGCAGTACGTCACCCTGATCAAGGGCGGCTGCTATTTCGATACCGCCGACTCCTTCGCAATGATGCGCGGCGGCCATCTGGATATCGCCGTGCTGGGCGGCTTCCAGGTATCGGCCGACGGCAATCTCGCCAACTGGGCGACCGACAACGAGAAGTATCCGCCGGCCGTAGGCGGCGCGATGGATCTGTCGGTGGGCGCCAAAACGGTGTATGTGCTCATGCGCCATACCACCAAGGCCGGTGAGCCCAAGATTCTCGACGCCTGTACCTATCCGCTGACCGGCACCGGCGTCGTGAGCCGGATCTATACCGATCTGGCGGTGCTCGAGATCACCGACGAAGGCCCGCGCGTGGTCGAGCTGTTTGGCGACAACAGCTTCGAGGACGTTCAGGCGGTCACCGGTACGCGTTTGCTGCCGCCGGCGTGAACGCCATCGACCGGCAGCGCCCGGCGCGTGTGTCGTGCCCGCACACGGTTCGTCCATGACGAACGCGCGCATTGACGATGTCCGCAGCGGGCTGGTCTATCTGACCCTGATTGCCGGCGTGCTGGGGCTGCCGTGGCTGGCCTGGTTCGTCGGCGCGCCGGCGGTGATCATCGCTGTCGTACTGGCCTGGCCGGGACTCAACCGCATACCGCGGGTGATCGTGTCCGCCGTTTTGCTGACGCTTGCGGTTGCGCTGATCGTGGATCCGGCGTTGCTGACCGCCGGGCTGATGACGATCACGCGCCTGGCCGCGCTCGTGGTGGCCGTCATGCTGTTATCGCATGCGCTGGGGCGTTCGCGCCATTTGTCGGTCATCTCCGAGCATCTGTTTGCCGGACGTGCCCTGACCCGCTATCTGAGCATCACCTTCGGCACGCTGTTTCTGGCCATGCCCTTGAACTTCGGCTCGGTGAGTGTGGTATCGACGCTGATCGGGCGCGAAATCGAAGGCCACGGCGACTCCAGCGGCGCCCGCAATGCCGCTCGGGCGGTGCTCCGGGGTTTTGGCTCGGCCTCGGTCTGTTCGCCGCTGTCGATCGCCGTGGTGCTTACGCTCACGCTGGTGCCCGGACTGCACGGGTGGCAGCTGTTGAGCCTGACCTTTCCCCTGGCCGCGGGCTATCTGCTCACGGGCACCTTGTTCCGCGAGCCGGAAGCAGCGCCGCTCGAGGGCGATGCGCGTGCACGCCCGCCGCGGGTTCTGCCGTCATGGCTGTTCTTCGGTGGCTGTATCGGGCTGATCTGTGTGTGCACGTTCGTATCGCGGGCCGCCTTCGGGCTGGCCTATGCACAGGCGGTCACCTGCAGCTGTTTGCTGGTGGTGGCAATCGGCCTGATCGCCAGCCCTGGCGAACGGCGCCTGCCGCGCATGGACGGGATCAGCAACGAACTGGCCATCATCTGCGGATCGGCATTTCTCGGGGCCACGCTGAGCGCCTTCGTTGCCGCCGGGCTGGATACGGATTTTGCCCTGCCGGCCTGGGCTTTTCCGGCCACCGCCTTCGGCCTGCCCTGGGTGCTGTTCGCCGGGGGGCTGATCGGCATGAATCCGCTCATTCTGGTCACCCTCGCGGGCGGGCTGTCGAGCCGGCTCTGGCCAGAAGCCGCCGGGCTGGGTCTGGCCATTGCCATGGTCGCCGGCTGGGGGCTGACCATCGCCGGCACGCCCTATTCCGCCAACGCCCTGCTCGTGCAGCGCCTGACCGGCTACGACAACTGGCGGGCCACGGTCGGCTGGAGTCTCAAGCTTTCGCTGCTGGCACTGGCCGTGGCATCGAGCCTGGCCGCGACCACCACGATCGTGCTCATGGACTGAGGCAGGCCAGTGATAGCCTGTGTGCGTAATTCAGGCCGGCCCTGCCATGACCGATACCCAAGCCGCGGGCGACTATCGCCCGCTCTACCCCGAAATCGAGCCCTACGATAGCGGCCAGCTGGCCGTGGACTCGCGGCACACCCTCTATTACGAACAGTGCGGCAACCCCGACGGCAAGCCGGTGGTCTTTTTGCACGGCGGCCCGGGCGGCGGCGCCGGGCCGAACAGCCGTCGCTTTTTCGATCCGGCCCACTATCGCATTGTGCTCTTCGATCAGCGTGGCTGCGGGCGCTCCACGCCGCATGCCGACCTGGTCGACAATACCACCTGGCACCTGGTCGCCGATATCGAACGCCTGCGCGAACATCTGCATATCGACCGCTGGCAGGTCTTCGGCGGCTCCTGGGGCTCAACGCTCGCGCTGACCTATGCCCAGACCCACCCGCAACGGGTCAGCGAACTCGTGCTACGCGGTATCTTCATGCTCCGGCGGGCCGAAATGCTCTGGTTCTACCAGCAGGGCGCGAACGCGTTGTTTCCCGATGCCTTCGAGCCCTACCGCGACCATATTCCGACCGGTGAGCAAGGTGACCTGATCAGCGCCTACTATCGTCGGCTGACCAGCGACGACGAACAGACCCGGCTGGAAGCCGCGCGTCACTGGTCGGTATGGGAAGGCGCGACGAGCTATCTCAAGGCCAGCAGCGAGGCCCTGAGCACGAACGCGGCGAGCCGTTTTGCCCTGGCCTTTGCGCGTATCGAATGCCACTACTTCGTACATGGCGGCTTTTTCGAGCGCGACGATCAGTTACTCGAGAATCTTGACCGTATTCGCGATATTCCCTGCGTGATCGTGCATGGACGCTACGACGTCGTGTGTCCGTTGGCCAACGCCTGGGACCTGCACCGCGCCTGGCCCGAGGCCGATCTGCGTATCACCCCCGATGCCGGCCATTCCGCTTTCGAGCCGGGCAACCGGCATGCCCTGCTTGAGGCCACCGACGGTTTCCGCTAGGGAAGCTCTGCACACCCTGTCACGGTCGCGCCGGCGTGCTTTGCGCGTGGCTGGCGAGCAAAGGTGCGCGTAGCGTGCATTGACGACGACCAGGCGCGCGCAAAGCCCCGGCCCGCAAGGGGTTCGGCCTGAAATGCGCCGCGACTGCGTGGCCGAGCTTGACCTGCCAATAAGGCAGGCGCTGCGCTCGAACGCCTTGTCACAACGCATTTGAGGACTCGAACGCGACCCGCGAGAGGTTATGCAGCGCTTGCCTAGCTGGCGCTATCGCGTCCCGACGCGGCCCGCCGGAACCGGGGCGCCATAGGCGCTTCGCAGGCGCGATCGCGGCCGGCTCGCTTTGCCGCATACAGTGCGTCATCCGCCTGGGCGACGATGGCCTGTGCATTCGGTACTTCGCGTGGCATGACCACGCTGTAGCCCACGCTGATGGTCAAGGTACCGCGGGTCGTATCCGGGTTATCGAGATCAAGCTCGCGCACCCGTTGACACAGACGTTCGGCAAAATAATGGGCCGGTTCGCGCTCCATACCACAGGCCACGACCACGAACTCTTCACCACCGTAGCGCGCGAGAAAATCCGAACCGCGCTGAAAGCTTTCGGCCAGGGTCTGGGCCACCTGGATCAGCGCATCGTCCCCGGCCTGGTGGCCGAAGCGGTCGTTGAACGCCTTGAAATGGTCGATATCGATGAAGAAAACCGCCAGCGTTTCGCCGGTCCGGGTGGAAATCTTCCAGAGGGACTCCATGCGATCGTCGAAATGGCGGCGGTTATAGACGCCGGTCAAAGCGTCGAGGGTCACCAGTTCCTCCAGCGCTTTCTTGGCCGATTCCAGATCGCGATTGCGTGAGCGCAGCTGTTCGTCGAGAAGCATGCGCTGGGTCACGTCCTTCTGGAACCCGATGAAGTGGGTCACGGTGCCGCGCTCGTTATGAATGGGCGATACGCTCAGTTCGTTCCAGAACGGCGTGTCGTCCTTGCGGTAATTCATGATCACCTGGGAAAAGCCCTGGCCCTGGTCCAGCGCTGCGCGCATTTCCTCGCTGCGGGCCTGTTCGGTACGCCCGCGCTGCAGGAACCGGCAGTTCTGGCCCACGACCTCGTCGCAGCTGTACCCAGTCATGCGTTCGAACGCCGGATTGACGAAGATCAGTGGCAGATCTTCGGCCTGGGCATCCGCAATGGTGATGCCGTCACGCGAATCCAGCACGGCGTGCTGTAGAAGCTCAAGATCGATCATCAGCCGTTTTCGTTCCACGGGATAATAAGGTAGTAGAGCAGTATTTACGCCACAATTGAATAACGGACAATACGTACCGGCACGCGTTCGCCACAGTCCCAGCCGCACAACGATTCGGATCGCAAGCGATCGTCGCTACGTACTCGTGGGCAATCGATCCCAAACTATCACGAAACACGCAGCTTTCGTATCCGTTTTCGCACCCACCCGGGCGCTTGCACACACTGCGCGCCAAAGTCTGAGCGGGTGCCGGCGTAGAGCAACCGATGCAGCCCGTCCCACGTCACGGCGAGTGTCGCCCCTCCAGTGCCGCCACTCGCGTTCGGTTGCGGCTTCATTCAAGCAGCTATGCGCTAGAATCTGTTGTTCTGACAACGCCGCGGGTCAGTTTCGCAATTCACTGCAGACACGCCCGCTCGAATCGAGTCGACAGGAACAAAATGGGCAAACACAAACAAAAGACACGTCTCGCCGCGCGTATGGAAAGCGCGCTCGCCCGGGGCATTCTCAACCTGCCGGCCGGTCTGCTGCGCACCCTGGCCGGACGGCCGGTGGTACGCGACGGCCAGACCCTGGATGTACAGACCCAAATGCTGCTGCGATTGCAAACCGTACGCGGCAATGCCGCCCTAGGGGGACGTTCGGTCGAACGCGAACGTGCCCTTATGGACGCGCAGGCCCAACTGCTCGAACCCGGAACGTCGCGGCCGGTCTCGACCCGGGATATTCAGGTAGCGGGCGGCGATAGCCCCCGCCCCGCCCGGCTGTATCGTCCCGAGGGCTTGCAATCCGGTGGCGGCGCGCTGGTGTTCTATCACGGGGGTGGTTTCGTCATCGGCTCCCTGGATACGCACGACGGCGTATGCCGGGCCATCGCGGAACGCGCGCAATGTGTAGTAATCGCCATCGACTATCGCCTCGCGCCCGAGCATCCCGCACCGGCCGGAGTCGAAGACGGCGTGGCCGCGTTTCGCGATATCGCCGGCCGGGCCGCCGAATTCGGAATCGACCCTGATCGGCTGGCCGTCGGCGGTGACAGCGCGGGCGGCAATCTGTCGGCTGTGGTCTCGCAGCTGACGCGTGACGATACCCACTCGCCCTGTTTCCAGCTTCTGTTCTATCCGGCGGTGGATTTCGTCAACGAACGCGAATCCGTGCGCATTTTTGCCAAGGGGTTTCTGCTCGAAAAAACGTCGATGGACTGGTTCCGCGAGCGCTATCTGTCGGGCGCGCTGGACAGTCAGGATACACGCGTGTCGCCGATGCTCGGCGATCTCACCGGTCTGGCCCCTGCCCTGGTGCTTACCGGCGGGTTCGATCCGCTACGCGATGAAGGTGAAGATTACGCCGACGCCCTGCAAGCCGCGGGCGCCGAGGCCAAAGCCGTACGTTACCCATCGATGATTCACGGCTTCGTGAACTTTGCGGGTGCGGTCGCAGGCGCTGACGCAGCGTTGACCGATGGCGCCCACGCGCTGCGCGAGGCGTTGCGCGTCTGAGACGTCCGCGCGCACACCCCACGGCGTTCGTGGCCGTGGCCCCTATCGACAAGCCGGCACTACGAGGCGACAACTCTTAGTGCCGGCCTTCGCGCGTAACGGCCGGCAATACATACCCCCGGGTCGCGTCTACCACCTGCCGCGAGCAAGCGCCGTGCGAAGCACGCCGATAAAACAACCGAACCACGGCCCGAGGCCTCGTCTAGGCTGTGACGATAGGATGTCAGTCGCGGGCGTCGTCACTTTCGATGGCCTGGCGCAGTTCGGCGCCGTCGAGCACGCCGTCGGAATTGGTATCCAGGGCATCGAAATACGGCGTCATCGCGGCCTGATATTCGGCCAGCGAAATAGCGCCGTCGTCGTCCCGATCAAGGGTGGCGAACTGGCGTTCAAGCGCCTTGCGCCGTTTGCGGCGCACGTCGGCGGGCAGCTCTTCACTCGCCGGCGCGGGCTGGCCGGCGGCGAATTCGTCGATGTCGAGAACGCCGTCCTCGTTCGCATCCAGGCGTTCGAAGGTCTTGCGCTGGCCGTCGATCGCCTCCTGACGGCTGATCGCGCCGTCGTCGTTGGCGTCGAGGGCGGATAGCGCATTCTGTGCCCAGGCGCCGGCAGATACGGCGGCCAGCACAAACATCGCGCACAGCGGCAATCTCGATCGATTCATCTTATGTCGTCCCCGGTCAGGCATGGGCAGGCATGGACAGGCGTTCGGCAACAGCGCCGCTCCGAGGTTCAGTATTCATGCCCGTTCATCGTCGTCGCGTTCGAACAACACGTCGGAATCGTCGGCGCACAGCTCCCGGATTTCGCTCGGCTGACCGTGTTCGTTGAAGCGCACATAGCCCATGCCGGCGCCGTTGACCAGCCGCTCGCCGTGGTCGGCGGGGCTGGGACGGCGCGGCTCGATATGCATGCGCCGGCGCTTGGTGAACCAGTTCAACGGCGAATACGGCGCATAGAGCCAGCGATTGAGTCGGTCGAACCAGTCCAGCAGACGACGCGGGAATTCGTTCTTCACCCCGGAGCTGGTGATCTGCCAGATCCGCTGGCGTGCCGCCGAGAAACGCAGGGTGATGTCATAGGCGAACGAGTAGTGCACATCGCCCGACAGGATGGTGAAATTCTCCGGCGTCTTGCCGTGGCGAAAGATGTTTAGCAGCGTATGGGCGGCGCCGCGGTGCGCCATCCAGTTCTCGGCGTCGACCATGAGCGGCTTGCCGAACCAGGTGAACACGCGCTGGATGTTCTCGATGAGCTTGACGCCGAAAATCGGCGCGGCCGAGACCATCACCACGCTATCGCGGTTCATGAGGTGGCCCTGCATCTCGCTCAAGGCTTCCCAGTCCATCAACCCCGACGGCTTGGCGGGCGCACGCCCGCGTCGCCAGCGGCGGGTGCGGGTATCGAGCACGAGCACGGCCGGCTCGGTATCGAGCATGAAGCCCCAGTCGTGAAATTCCAGCAGATGGTCTATGAGCGCATCGTGGGCGGCGTTGTCGCGGGCTTCGATATGGCGCACCACGCTCGGCCAGACCGTGTCTTCGAATGCCTCCGGCCGATTGCCCCAGCCCTGGCACAGCAGATAGGCGATCAGCGCATTGCCGATGATTCGCCTGGAAAAAGGGTGCCCGTAGGCGGTATCCATCCATTCGCCGGTGAGGTTCCAGTCGTCGGTGATGTCGTGGTCGTCGAAGATCATGGCGGTCACCGTATTGGCCATGACACGCCTGACCGCCGGCAGCTCGGCGACGAAGGCGTCGATCACCGCTGCTTCTTCGTCGTAGCGACGGCTTTCTTCTTCGTCGAGCTCGGGGCGGGTGTATTCGAGCCCGCGCCAGACCACCTCGGACCAGCACAGCAGATACATCGCCAGGACTTCACCCAGGGTGATCAGGTGATTGCCGGAAGACGCCGATGTGAACACTGGCTTGCGCGTGCCGCCGAAGAAACGATCGCGCAGGTCGCGATTGACCTTTTCCTGGGGCAGCAGCTCGTCGCGCCGGTAGTAGCAGGCGCTGCAGGCATAGAGTGCCTCGCTGTCGTCGAGCACCGCCCCTTCCAGCGTTTCCGGCCAAAGGCCCAGCCGGGCAATGAGCGCATGGATGGCGCGCAGCATGGGCCCGGCGACATCGTCGGCATAAATCTGATCGCCGGTGAGCAGCATGGCCGCAGGCCAGTCATCGCTGTCGCTGCGCCGTGCCGAAAGCCACCGGTCCGCACGTGCCATGCCGTCACCCGAGGCATGATGCGGGCGCCGACAGGAGCCGTGCAGCAGGCTGTCGAGCCGGGTCTTGATCACGAAGCGCGGGCGCGATTCGCCGTCGTAGCACAGCCCCGGCTCCGCCGCGGCAAGCGAGACAAGATCGTCGCCGACAAGCACGTCGTAGCCGATCGGCGTGCCCTCGGGCAGCGGCTCGACCCCGGCCGCGCCGAGGTCGATATCGATGAATATCATCCACGCGTGCTTGCCAATACGTAGATCGCGACGATGGCGGCTATCCAGCGCGATCGTATCGTCGGCGATCTGGCGCCGACCGTCGTCGTCGCGATACAGGGCCAACGCCAGCGGCTGATCGGTGGCGGCGACCAGCCATAGCACGAGTCGCCCGGGGCGCGCCTGGCGCAGGATCGGGCCGGCAAGAACGTCGTTCGTACCGGGCCGTATGGATTCGGTGATGTCTTGCATGCGCCGATTGTACGGCGCGCGCGGCCGCCCGTGAGTCGACGCGTGTTGACCGCCCGCATCATGGGCGCTAATTTCAGCCAATGCTAAGTTTTGCAGTCATCCGTTACACCTCTACCCCGCTCTTCTCCGATGGCACCGGCTCGAACCGTTCATGAGTCGGCCTCACAGCGACATGTTGCCGGGCGAAACCGCGACCATGCGCGCCGCCCAGGCCGCGCTCGACGGTCGTCACCGGGGTCTGCGCGGGCTGTGGCCGTTCCTGGGGCCGGCCTTCATCGCGGCCGTGGCCTATATCGACCCCGGCAATTTCGCCACCAATATCCAGGCCGGCTCGACCTTTGGTTATCTGCTGCTGTGGGTGGTTGTGGTCGCCAACCTGATGGCGATACTCATCCAGACGATGTCCGCCAAGCTCGGCATCGCCACCGGCAAGAACGTACCCGAAGTCTGTCGCGAACGTTTCTCCCGACCGGTGACGATCGCGCTGTGGATACAGGCCGAGATCATCGCGATCGCCACCGATCTGGCCGAATTCATCGGCGGCGCGCTCGGGCTGTACCTGCTGTTCGGCATTCCACTGTTCCCGGCTGCCGTGATCACCGGGGTGTTTTCCTTCGCCCTGCTCGAATTGCAGCGGCGCGGCTTTCGCCCGCTCGAAGCCGGCATCACCGCACTGGTGGGCATCGTGGTCGTATCCTTTGCCTATGAGGTGTATGTGGCCGACCCGGACATGGGCGATCTGGCCCTGGGGCTCGTGCCCGGCTTCGAGGGCAGCCACAGCGTGATGCTGGCCGCGGGCATCCTCGGTGCGACCGTGATGCCCCACGTGATCTATCTGCATTCGGCGCTGACCCAGCGGCGCGTGATCGGGCGCAGCGCCGACGAACGGCGACGCATCTTCCGATTCGAGTTCATCGATATTCTCATTGCCATGGGCGTGGCCGGACTGATCAACGCCGCCATGCTGGTGACGGCCGCCGGCCTGTTCTTTGGCGCGGCCACACCGATCACCACGCTGGAAGGCGCGTTCGCCCAGCTGCGCGACTATGCCGGCCCGCTTGCCGCAACGCTGTTCGGGGTGGGCCTGCTCGCGAGCGGGTTTTCCAGCTCGTCGGTGGGCACGATGAGCGGCCAGGTCGTCATGCAGGGCTTTATCGCCCGGCGCATTCCCTTGTTCGCACGCCGCCTGATCACCATGACCCCGCCGCTGGCGATTCTGGCCATGGGCGTCGACGCCACCACCGCGCTGGTCATGAGCCAGGTGGTCCTGTCCTTCGGCATACCGTTCGCGCTGATCCCGTTGCTGCTGTTCTGCTCCAACCGCGAGATCATGGGCGAGCTGGTCAACCGGCGGGCCACCACCGTCGCGGCCTGGGCGATCGCCTGTGTGGTGATCGCGCTCAACGTCTTCCTGCTTTACGAGACTTTTTTCGGCCAGTTCTAGCGCGGGTTCGCTGCCCCGAAAACGGCGCTTGTCGTTCGGCGACGCCCGCTAGACCGGTACGCGCCGGCGCCAGCGCATCAGCCAGAGCGTCACCGCAATACCGGCCAGCAGCACCACGCCCACCATCAGGGTCACGCCCGGCCAGCCGGCCGCGCTCCAGAACAGCCCGCCGAGCGAGCCCACCACGCTCGACCCCAGATAATAGCCCAGCAGATACAGGCCGGCGGCATGCCCCTTGCCGCGCTCGGCAAGCAGACCGACGAACCCGCTCGCCGTCGAATGCCCGGCAAAGAAGCCGACCGTGATCAGGGCCATGCCCGCGACCACGGCGACCAGATTGGCCGGCCACATGATCGCAAGCCCCACGGCCATGCAAACGATGGCGAACAACAGCACCGGCGGCCGCCCGGCGCTGTCGGCAATACGCCCGGCGATCGGCGAAGTCACGATGCCGAGGATATAGATCACGAACACGGCGCCGATGGCGCCCTGCCCAAGCAGGAACGGCGCTTCGCTCAGGCGAAAGCCGATGTAGTTGTACACCGATACGAAGGCGCCCATGAACAGAAAGCCGCAGACGAAGACCCAGGGCAGCGCCTTGTGGCGCAGGTGCTCGCCGACCGGCCCCGCATGCTGGGCCAGGGTCATACCGCGGCGCGGGGTGAAGTTCTGCGATCGCGGCAGCAGCCAGAAGAACAGCAACGTGGCAACCAGACCGATCACGCCGATGGTGGCGATGGCCACACGCCAGTCCGCGAACTCGGAAATGAAGCCGGTGATCACGCGCCCGCCCATGCCGCCGGTTGCAGTACCGCCGATATACAGCCCCGTGGCCGTGCCCAGATCCTCCGGCGCGATCTCTTCCGAAAGATAGGCGATCGCCAGCGCCGGCACGCCGCCGAGGGCAATACCTTCCAGCGCCCGCGCGGCCAGCAGCGTGCCCCAGCCGGGGGCAAGCGCGGCCGCGATTGACAGCAGCGCCGAGCCGACGAGCGACGCGATCATCACCGGCTTGCGTTCGATCGCATCGGACATCAGCCCGGCCACGAAGAGCGTAAACGCGAGCACGCCGGTGGTCACCGACAACGACAGGCTGCTCGCCGCCGCGCTGACCTTGAATTCGTTCGAGAACGCCGGCATGAGCGGCTGCACCGCGTACATCGAAGAAAAGGTCGCGAATCCGGAGGCGAACAGGGCGAGGTTGGCACGCCAGTAAGTCCGCGTGCCGCGTTGCAGATAGCGCCGCTCGGGCGCGGATTGGGCTTCGTTCATGGGCTCAGTGTCTCATGCAGCTATCGCGACAGCCGAGGGTATCGACCCTGAGTTACAGGTAAAGCCGAGGCGTTGGCAGGCTCTGGCCGGCCGACCCCAGCCTAATGGTTGCGCGTTTACGGGCGAGGCCAGGCCTGGTCTGTCAATTCGCGCTCGTCGGCGGCCGACATTTCGCCCAGGCGAGAATTGCGGGAAGGCTGGTATCTGCTGGCATCGCGGCGTTCGGCGGGCAAAAAACGGGGGCCCTTCGTATTCCGGCCCTAGCCGGGGAGCGCTCCCTTCACGGATAATGGCGCGCTTTAATTTCTACCGGCCACGGCCCTTATGATCGACAACCTGCGCAATATCGCGATTATCGCCCACGTGGACCATGGCAAGACCACGCTCGTGGACTGCCTGCTGCGCCAGTCCGGCACCTTCGAGGCGCGCGAGGAAGTCGCCGACCGGATCATGGACTCCAATGATCTGGAAAAAGAGCGTGGTATCACGATCACGTCCAAGAACACCGCCATCGAATGGCGTGACCCGGACAGTAACGAAGCCTATCGCATCAATATCGTCGATACCCCGGGCCATGCCGACTTCGGCGGCGAGGTCGAGCGCGTGCTGTCGATGGTGGACTCGGTGCTGCTGCTTGTCGATGCCGTCGATGGCCCCATGCCGCAGACCCGCTTCGTAACCGAAAAGGCCTTCGAACTGGGCCTGAAGCCGATCGTGGTCATCAACAAGATCGACCGCGACGGCGCCCGTCCGGACTGGGTGCTCACCCAGACCTTCGATCTGTTCGATTCGCTCGGCGCCACCGACGAACAGCTGGACTTCCCGACCGTTTACACTTCGGCGCTGGGCGGCTATGCCGGCCTCGACGAGTCCGTGCGCGAGGGCGACATGAAGCCGCTGTTCCGCACCATCACCGAGCGCGTACCCTCGCCGCCGGTCAAGACCGACGGCCCCTTCCAGATGCAGATCACCACGCTGGACTACAACAGCTTCGTGGGCCAGATCGGCATCGGGCGTATCGCCCGCGGTGCGGTCAAGCCCGCCACCCAGATCACCATCGTCGATCGCGAAGGCAACAAGCGCAGCGCCAAGATCGCCGGCGTATTCGGTTTTCTCGGCCTGAACCGGGTCGAGGTCGACCAGGCCCAGGCCGGCGATATCGTGGCCCTGACCGGCATGGACGGGCTCGATATTTCCGACACGCTCTGCGATCCGAACGCCCCGGAAGCGCTCACCCCGCTGACCGTGGACGAGCCGACGATGAGCATGACCTTCGAGGTCAACAAATCGCCCCTGGCCGGCAAGGACGGCGACTATCTGACTTCGCGCCAGATTCGCGAGCGCCTGTTCCGCGAACTCAAGTCCAACGTCGCCATGCGCGTGGAAACCGGCAACGATCCGGACCGTTTCAAGGTCTCCGGACGCGGTCTGCTGCATCTGTCGGTGCTGCTCGAAACCATGCGCCGCGAAGGCTATGAGCTGTCGGTATCGCGCCCTGAGGTGGTCACCCGCGAGGTCGACGGCGAGATTCACGAACCCTACGAACTGCTGATCTGCGATATCGAGGACGACCACCAGGGCTCGGTCATCGACAATCTCAACCAGCGTCGCGGGCAGCTGCAGAACATGCAGCCCGACGGCAACGGCCGCACGCGCCTGGAGTTCATGATCCCGGCCCGCGGGCTCATCGGCTTCCAGACCGAGTTCATGAGCCTGACTTCAGGCACCGGTATCGTCACCCATGTGTTCGACCACTACGGCCCGCGCGGTGCCGATGCCATCGGCCAGCGTCATTCCGGCGTACTGATTTCCAACGCGGCCGGCAAGGCGGTCGGCTTTGCCCTGTTCAACCTGCAGGATCGCGGCAAGATGATGGTCTCGCCCGGCGACGAGGTGTACGAAGGCATGGTCGTGGGCATTCATTCGCGCGAGAACGATCTCACCGTGAACGTGCTCAAGGCCAAGCAGCTCACCAACGTGCGCGCGGCCGGCTCGGATGAGAACATCGTGCTCACTCCGCCCATCCGCATGACGCTGGAACAGGCGCTGGAATTCATCAACGACGACGAACTCGTCGAAATCACGCCGTCCAGCGTGCGCGTGCGCAAGCGCTGGCTCAAGGAACACGAGCGCAAGAAAGCCAGCCGCGGTTGATGTGAAGCACGGGCGCCCCCGGCTGCGCGCAAGCTGCCGCAGCCGGGGCGCCAGCGTTATCGTGGCCGTCACACCGCTCTAGTCATCGAGGTTACCGAGGGATCGTTCATGCCCAGTCAAAGCCGTTCACGTCTGATCGTTCGTACCGCCAATCTGTCCGATATTCCGGCCATCAACCGGGTGGTACAGCGCACCTACCCGAACCTCGACGATTACACCTTCGACGAGCTGCGCGGCCAGATCAACAACTTCCCCGAAGGCCAGCTCGTCGCGGTCTACGAGGATGTGGTGGTCGGCTACTGCGCAACGCTGTGCCTGCCCGAGGATCAGGTCATGCGCCCGCACACCTGGGCGCGGATCACCGGCAACGGCTATGGCTCGACCCACGATATCGACGGCGACTATCTCTACGGCTACGAAATCTGCGTCGATCCGGAAGCACGCGGGCTGCGCATCGGCCAGCGCCTGTATCGCGAGCGTGAAGCCCTGTGCGTGAAGCTGGGCCTCAAGGGCATCGTCTTCTCCGGGCGCCTGCCGGGGCTCAAGCGGCGTTTCAAGAAGTACGGCAGCGCCGAAGCCTATGTCGAGGCAGTCCAGAACAAGGAAATCCGCGACTCGGTGCTGAGCTTTCAGCTCAACCAGGGCTACGAACTTCTCGGCGTCATGCCCAACTATCTGCCGCCGGACGAAGAGTCCATGGGCTACGGTGCCCATCTGCTCTGGCGCAACCCCGAGTACAAGTACCGCGAGGACGTCGCCGGCGACTCGCACGTGCATCTGCAGCGCCCGGCCACGGTACGTATCGCCACCATCCAGTATGGCCAGCGTGCGATCAACTCGTTCGACGAGTTCGCCCAGATCGTGACTTATTTCGTACAGGAAACGGCGGACGCCAAGGCCGACTTCGTGGTGTTCCCGGAGCTATTCACAGTCCAGCTGCTCTCGATCAAGAACGAAGAGCTGCGTCATCGCGCGGCGATTCAGCGCCTGGCCGACTTCGTGGACGAATTCCGCGAGTTGATGTCATCGCTGGCGGTCAAGTTCAATATCAACATCATCGCCGGTTCCCACCCCACGCGGGTCGGGGACGATCTGCAGAACGTCGGCTATATCTATTTGCGCGACGGCTCCGAATACCAGCAGCCCAAGATCCACCCCACGCCGGGCGAGCGCCACTACTGGAACATCTCCGGCGGCGATTCGCTCAACGCGATCGAAACCGACTGCGGGCCGATCGGCGTGCTGGTGTGCTACGACAGCGAGTTCCCCGAACTGTGTCGGCATCTGGCCGACCAGGGCATCAACATGCTGTTCGTGCCCTATTCCACCGAAGACCGCAACGGTCACCTGCGGGTGCGCTATTCGGCCCATGCGCGTGCGGTGGAAAACCAGATCTATGTCGCTACCGCGGGCAACGTCGGCAACCTGCCGCGTATTCATGCCATGGACCTCCACTACGGGCAAAGCGCCATCATCACGCCCTGCGATTTCGCCTTCGCTCGCGACGGCGTGGCCGCGGATACCACCCCCAACGTGGAAATGGTGGCAATCGCGGACGTCCGCCTGGACGTACTGCTGGATGCACGCACCACGGGGTCGGTACAGAACATGCTCGATCGCCGGCACGACCTCTACCACGTGCAGTGGATGCCGCGCCGGCGCGCGGTCAAGGCGCCGCGCAATCGTCGCTAGCGGCATGACGGGCGGCGGCGACGGTCGTTAGAGTATCGGGCAGCGTTTTTCCAATGGCCGGTCTTCGGGCCGGCGCTGCCTCATGACAGCGACTCCGATGATAGATGCGGCGGCCCGCTCACTCGCGCACAGCCAGCGCTTGCTCGTACTTTCCGGCGCCGGGCTGTCGGCCGAATCCGGCATTCCCACCTTTCGCGAAGCCCAGAGCGGCCTCTGGGCGAAGTTTTCGCCGCAGGACCTGGCCACGCCAGAAGCTTTCGACGCCAACCCGGAACGCGTCTGGGCCTGGTATCGCTGGCGGCGCAGCCTCATCGCCCGTGGCGGCGTCAACGCCGGGCATCGTGCGATCGCCGCCCTCGAAAAGCATCTGGACGTGGTGATCGCCACCCAGAACGTCGACGGCCTGCAGACCGCAGCCGGCAGCCGCGATATCTGCGAACTGCACGGCAATATCTGGGTGGACCGCTGCAGCGCCTGTGACACCGAGCACAGCCAACCCGTAGCCGAAGCCGACGAGTCGGCGGCGTTGCCCCGCTGCGATGCCTGCGGCGCGCTCATGCGCCCGGGCGTTGTCTGGTTCGGCGAAATGCTGCCCATTCACGCGCTCGAACGGGCCCAGGCCGAGCTCGATCGCTGCGACTGCGTGCTCGTGGTGGGCACATCCAATCAGGTTTATCCGGCCGCCGCGCTGGTCGAGATGGCGGTCGCCGGCCCCGCGACGGTGCTCGAGGTCAATCCACAGACGACGTCCGTATCCGCTGGCGTGGATACACATATCGCGCAAACCGCGAGTACGGCGCTGCCCGCACTTGTCGACAGGCTCGACGCCTCGCGAGCGGCCCGCTAAGCTCGATGTTCGGCCTTTTCCTTTTGACGGCTGTCTGCCGGGCGCCGTACCGAAGGCCGGTCTGGCCATACACAGGGAGTAACGAATGACGCGTCGCGTGGTGTTCAATCAGAAAGGTGGAGTGGGCAAGACCACGCTGTTGTGCAACCTGGCCGCGATCGCCGCGGCTCGCGGCAAGCGTACGCTGGTGATCGATCTGGACGCCCAGTGCAACGCCAGCCAGTACCTTCTTTCCTCGGACAACCGTCAGGCCGAGTCCGGCAGCGCGGATTTCTTCGAAGCCACGCTGTCGCGGGCGCGCACCGGCGACAGTCTCGCGGACTACGTGACCGACTCCCCCTTCGACAACCTGTCGGTGGTGGCCGCCCATCCGGATCTGGAAGAGCTGCGCGTCAAGCTCGAGGCCAAGCACAAGATCTACAAGCTCAAGCAGTCGCTGGCGCGCCTTGAAGGCTACGATGCGATCTTCATCGATACGCCGCCGGCGCTGAATTTCTATTCCCAGTCAGCACTGATCGCCGCCGATCGCTGCCTGGTGCCCTTCGACTGCGACGATTTCGCACGCCAGGCTCTGTATTCGCTGTTCGACAACATTCACGAGATTCAGGACGACCATAATCCGGACCTGGTGATCGATGGCATCGTCGTGAACCAGTTCCAGGCCCGGGCCAAGCTGCCCGAGCGCATGCTCGCCGAGCTCAAGGCCGAAGGCCACCCGCTGATCGAAACGCGTATCACCTCCTCGATCAAGGTGCGTGAATCACACGACGCCTCGATTCCGCTGATTCACTACGCGCCGAACCACAAGGTCACGCAGCAGCTGGTCGCCCTTTACGATCAACTCGACTAGGCAAGCGCTGTACAACCTCTCGCTGGCGCAACGCATGATACGCCTATCGCGTATTATCGGGGTATGGCTATGCGGCGAACCCTGCTGTTCCTATTGTCGTTCGTCGCCCTGCTGACGAGCGCGACCGGGCTCGTCGCCCAGCCGTCGACCGAAACCCCCGCGCCGATCCGCGAAATCGCGATCGAGGGGCCGATCGGCCCGGCCACCAGTGCGTTCATCGAGCGCGAACTCGAACAGGCCGCGGCCGCGAACACGCCGCTGATCATCCTGCGCCTGGATACGCCCGGCGGGCTGGACGGCGCGATGCGCGATATCGTGAAAGCAATTCTGGCCTCGCCCGTGCCGGTGGCCGGTTATGTCGCACCGGGCGGCGCGCGAGCGGCCAGCGCCGGGACCTATATCCTTTATGCCAGCCATATCGCGGCCATGGCGCCCGCGACGAACCTCGGCGCAGCCACGCCGGTATCGATTGGGGGCGATGGTTCGCCCCCCGCCGATGCCGAGCCCGAAAAGTCGCCGGCATCCGAAAGCGACGACATCGCCGAACAGACGAGCGACAACGCCACCGCGAAACGTCGCAAGGCGGTCAACGACGCCGTGGCCTATATCCGTAGCCTGGCCGAACGGCGCGAGCGCAACGCCGACTGGGCCGAACAGGCCGTGCGCGAGGGCACCAGCCTGTCGGCGCAAGCCGCCCTCGATGCCAACGTCATCGACCTGATCGCAGCCGATACCACGCAGCTTCTGGATCGGATCGACGGCCAGCGCGTGGAAACGGCGGCCGGCATGCAGCAGTTGAACGTGGCCGGCGCGCGCGTCGAGCACCACGAGCCCGGCTGGCAGACCGAGCTGCTGTCGGTGATCACCAACCCGACCGTGGCCTATCTGCTGTTCATGATCGGCATCTACGGGCTGATTCTGGAAGGCCTGAACCCGGGCACCGGCGTACCGGGCGTGGTCGGCGCCATCAGCCTGCTCTGCGCGCTGTTCGCCTTTCAAGTGCTGCCGGTCAACTATGCCGGGCTGGCGCTGATCGCCCTCGGTATCGGCCTGATGATCGCAGAGATGTTTGCGCCCAGTTTCGGTATTCTGGGCCTTGGCGGTGTCGCTGCCTTCGTGTTCGGCTCGATCATGCTCATGGATACCGACGTGCCCGGCTTCGAGATTCCCTTCGGCCTGATCGGCGGTATCGCGGTGGCCAGCGCCCTGCTGCTGTTCGGCATTCTTTACATGTTCCTGCGTTCGCGGCGCGAGCGCATACATACCGGCCATGCCGGGCTGATCGGCAGCCGCTGCGTGGCTCTTGCGGACTTCGAACGCGAAGGCCGCGTTCTGCTGCACGGCGAGTCCTGGCTGGCGGTCAGCCCGACGCCGGTTGCCCGTGATGACGCGCTCGTGGTCACCGCGGCCGAAGGCCTCAAGGTATTCGTGCGCCCCGCCGGCCCGGCGGATACAACCATTGCAGCGGGCAACGCGCCAGCGCGTACGCCCGCTACGCGGAGATAGCCATGCTCATCAATTTCGGTTTCGCCCTTATCATCCTGCTCGCGCTGGTGATCTTTGCCTCGATCAAGATCCTGCCCGAGTACGAACGCGGCGTGATGTTCACGCTCGGGCGCATGACCGGGGTGAAAGGCCCCGGCCTGTTTCTGGTGATCCCGGTCATCCAGAAGATGATCAAGGTGGATATGCGCGTGGTGGTGCTGGACGTACCGCCGCAGGACGTGATCTCGCGCGACAACGTTTCCGTGCGCGTGAACGCGGTGGTGTATTTCCGGGTCATCGACGCCGACCGGGCCATCGTGGAAGTCGAGCACTTTTACGACGCGGTCAGCCAGCTCGCCCAGACCACGCTACGCAGCGTCCTGGGCAAGCACGAGCTGGACGAAATGCTTGCCGAGCGCGACAAGCTCAACGCCGATATCCAGGAAATCCTCGATCGCCATACCGATGCCTGGGGCCTGAAAGTCGCCAACGTTGAAATCAAGCAGGTCGATCTCGACGAAAGCATGACCCGGGCGATCGCCCGCCAGGCCGAAGCCGAGCGCGCACGCCGCGCCAAGGTGATCAACGCCGAGGGTGAAATGCAGGCCGCCGAAAACCTGCGCGGCGCCGCCGAACAGCTCGCGCGCGAACCCCAGGCCCTGCAGCTGCGTTATCTGCAGACGCTGGTCGATATCGCCGGCGAGAACAATTCCACTATCGTGTTCCCGCTGCCCATGGACCTGATCGAACCGCTGCTCGATGCCGCCAACAAGATGGGCGAGCGCAAGAGCTAGAAGCCCAGGTGAGCGGCTAGTCGCTGGCCGCCATGAAGCGTTCGACCACCGGGTCGACCGTCGGTACCGCCGTCAGGTCGATCCCCTCGCCCAGCACCGCCACGATATGACGCATGGCGGCGACGCGGGCCTTTCGCTTGTGGTTCGCGTCGATGCGCATCCACGGCGCGGCCGCCGTGGAGCAGCGCTCGAACATGCGCGCGTATGCCTGTTCGTAGTCCTGCCAGCGGGCGCGGTTGCGAATATCGTCGGCGGTGATTTTCCAGCGCTTGGCCGGGTTCGCATAGCGCGAGCTAAAGCGCTCCAACTGGGTATCGGCATCGATATCGAGAAACAGCTTGACCAGACGCACGCCGTTGTCGACGAGCGTGCGCTCGAAGGCGTTGATCTCGTCGTAGGCGCGCTCGCATTCCTGCGCCGATATGAATCCTTCGATCGGCTCGACCAGCACGCGGCCATACCAGCTGCGATCGAAGATCGCGATTTCGCCGGCTGCGGGAATACGCCGCCAGAAACGCTGCAACCAGAGCTCGTCACGTTCGACGCTATTCGGCGCCTTGATTGGCCAGACGGTCAGGTGGCGCGGATCCAGCACCCAGGCGATACGCCGGATCAGCCCGCCCTTGCCGGCGGCATCCCAGCCTTCGAGCACGACCACCGCGCTGCGCCGGTCCTGTGCATAGGCATGCTGAATGGCGACCAGCTCGGCCTGCAGGGCTTCCAGTTCGTCGTCGAGCGCCTTCTTATCGGCCATGGGAGTTCACCGGTTCTTCGGCCCGACGGGGCAGCGCCAGCGGGCGGTCTTCGGCATGGGCAAGCCGCTGGACCAGCCCCAGCAGAATGCCGGCGGTCGCGCCCCAGATATGATCGTCGCGATAGTCGATGCCGTAGACGTGATACGTCTGGCCATTGCGCTCGTAGGGATACTCGCGATAGTTGTCCAGCTCCAGCAGATGCGCGAGCGGCACGGCAAACAGGCGGGCGACTTCCGCATCGTCGGGATAGACGTCGGCGTGCGGATCCACCCAGCCGACGAAGGGGCTGATCACGAAGCCGGTGACGGTCGGGTACTCCGGCAACTCGCCGAGTACTTCGACGTGTCGCGGCTGTAGTTCGATCTCTTCTTCGGCTTCGCGCAGCGCGGCCTGTTCGGCATTGCGATCACGCGCTTCCATGCTGCCGCCGGGGAAACTGATCTGGCCCGGGTGATGACGCAGCGCGGCGCTGCGCTGGGTGAAGTAGACATAGGGTTCGGGGGCGGCCACCACCGGGATGAGCACGCCGGCACGGCGCGCAGCCACGCCGTAGTCCTCGATCGGGCGGTTGTCGCCCGGTCCGGTATGGCCCGGCGGCATCGTGACCGCTAGAGCCCGTTCCAGGCGTCGGCGCCAGGCCTCGGCCGCGTCCACAGCCGTCAATGCATCAACCGTTCGACGGCGGGCGCTGGTCGATACGCTCGCCGGCCTTGAGTTTCTCCGCGTACTCCTTGGCCAGCGCCTGGAAGCGCGGCGTAAGCCCGGCATCGGCATACATCGGGTCGCCCTCTTCGTCGTAGGCGGCGATTTCGTTACCCGGCTCGTAGGAGAAGGAAGACGCCAGTTCGTCCAGGGCGGCCGCCAGCAGGTCGGTCAGAATGCGCTCCTGGGTCAGCCCGGGGAACAGATCGCACAGGGCCGCGACCTTGGCCGCGTCATAGAGCGGCAGACGAATCTCATAGGTTTCGTCGGTTCGGGTTTCGCCGGCGTTGGCTTTCCATTGAGCGACCAGTTCGTTGACTTTCATCCGGGTACCTGCAGTTTGAAGAATCGATGCGCGTTTCAGCCCGCATAGATTACGAGAGTCACGCGTATTCGAACAACGTTGCATGCACCTTTTAAAGTCGCGTTGACCCGCTTCTAAGCGCCTGCTAGCTTGGCGCCAACTCAACCCGAGAGTAACGCATGGCCAAGACCGAAAAGACCTGGAGCCTCAAGGAAATCGACCAGCAGCGCGGTGACAAGAAAGGTACGGCGTTCCTGGCATTCAAGCAGCTCAAGGACAGTTTCGACGAGGGCCGCGACTACTATTACCTGAGCGCCAGCCAGGATGCGCGCGAGATCGAGCAGCTGCGCAGCGCCGGTCGTATCTACGAAAGCACCGTCAACGCCATCCTGCTGACCGAAGGCGGCTATAGCGCGGTACTCGACTACCTCGACGGCTGAACGCGCGCAAACGCGCCGCGTTCAACCGGCCATTTGCTGCTCGAGTGCGCGCTGATCGTCGGCAAAGCGACGAATCCCCTCGGCCAGTTTTTCCGTGGCCATGGCATCGGCGTTCATCGCCCAGTCGAAGGCCCCACGGTCGAGCATCAGGCGCGGCACGTCGGAATCGGTGTCGGTGATGCCGGGCGTATCCGCCTGCGGCAAGCCGGCCAGTTCCTCGAGCAGCGCGGGCGAAATCGTCATCAGGTCGGCGCCGGCGAGCGCCAGAATCTGTTCGCGGTTGCGAAAACTCGCCGCCATCACCTGGGTCGGATAGCCGTGCGTCTTGGCATAGGCATTGATCCGCCGCACGCTGGCCACGCCCGGATCGTCTTCCGGCGCATAGTGGTCCACGCCTTCGGCCTTCTTGTACCAGTCGGTGATACGCCCGACGAACGGCGAGATCAGGGTTACGCCGGCCTCGAAACAGGCCTGGGCCTGGGCCAGCGAAAAGATCAGCGTCATGTTGCAGGCAATGCCCTCGGCTTCGAGTACGCTCGCCGCGCGAATGCCGGCCCAGGTGCTGGCGATCTTGATGAGGATGCGATCGGGCGCGACCCCGAGTTCGCCGTAGTCGGCGATCAGCGCTCGTGCCTTGCGAATCGTGGCATCGGTATCGAAGGACAGACGGGCATCGACCTCGGTGGATACATAGCGCGGCACGACCTGCGTGAGTTCGCGTCCGAACAGCGTCATCAGCCGCTCGACGCGGCTCAGGCCACCACTGGGTGTCGCCGCCAGCGCCTCGTCGACGAGATGCCGATAGCGCGTATCGCCGGCGGCCTGCAGCACCAGACTCGGGTTGGTGGTGGCATCGGTCGGGCGATAGGCACGAATGGTCTCGAAATCGCCGCTGTCGGCGACCACCGTGGTACGGGCACGCAGGGCTTCGAGCGCGTTCGTCGCCGTATCGGGCGCAAGGGATCCGGACATCTCGTGACTCATGGCAAACCGGGGCCTCACTATAAAACAGTCCGGCGATCCCTCGCCAAGCGGTCGCACCCGGCCGCGCCGACAAAGGGCTTGCCGTCATGAACCCGTTGCCGGTTGACTTGCCGCCGCTGGTCGTCGACGACGACTCCGCCTCGGAGGGCGTAGCCATTCCGACCGGCTTCGAAACGGTCGCCCAGCCGCCCGAGGACGGCTTCTACCTGCGCGCGAGCGCCGACGGGCTCACCCTGCACCATGCCCAGGCGCCGGCCCGAGACCGCGGCCTGCGTATCGACCTGCTCGATGGCAGCGTCGAACGCCGGGCCGCAGGCGGCCGGCAGTCACCGCTTGCCCGCGCCCTGGGGCTGCGTCGCCATCCGCGACCGCGGGTGCTTGATACCACCTGCGGGCTGGGCCGTGACAGCGCCACCCTTGCCGCGCTCGGCTGCAGCGTCGTGTCGATCGAACGCCATGCGGTGCTGTTCGCCCTGCTCGAGGATGCACGCGCGCGTGCACAGAGCGCGCCGCCGAACTGGCTTGCCGCCTGGCCACGGCTTATCCACGACGATTCAGCGCGCTGGCTGGCGGATACGCCCGACGAAGAATTCGATATCGTCTATATCGACCCGATGTTCGATGCGCCGCGACGCAAGGCCCGCCCGCAGAAGGCACTGGCCTGGATGCACGAACTCGTCGGTACCGATACCGACGTGTCATTGCTGCTTGAACGCGCCCGTAGGACGGCCACCCGCCAAGTGGTGGTCAAGCAGCACGCTCGGGCGACGCCAATCGCCCCGCCCGACCGCCAGGTCGAAGGCAAGGCGATTCGTTTCGATATCTATTTGAGCTGAATCGCGCGCGGCGCTAAATGGCTGCCAGCCCGGCCAAAAAACGCTTGTAGTTCTCGACGTAGTGCGTAGCACCGCGCTTGAGCTTCTGCGCGTCTTCCTCGGTGAGTTCGCGTTTCACCCGCCCCGGCACGCCGATGACCATGCTGTTGTCGGGAATCTCCTTGCCTTCGGGCACCAGTGCGCCGGCACCGATCAGGCAGTTACGCCCGATCTTGGCGCCGTTGAGCACCGTGGCCTTGATGCCGATCAGGCTGTTATCGCCGATCGTGCAGCCGTGCAGCATCGCCTGATGGCCCACGGTGCAGTCGGCGCCGACGGTCAGCGGAAAGCCGGGGTCGGTATGCAGCACACAGCCGTCCTGGATATTGCTGCCCCGCCCGATCGTGATCAGCTCCTGATCGCCGCGCAGCACGGCGTTGAACCAGATACTGGCGTCCACTTCGAGCTTGACGTTGCCAAGCACGGTGGCGTTCTCGGCCACGAAGAACTGTCCGGCGTCCGGTGTTTGGGGGGTGATATCGTCCAGTCGATAGAGCATGTCGTCTCCTCCGATTGCTTGCGGTCGTCTTTAATTATCGAGCGCGCTCAGCGCCGCCCGCCGGGCTTGCGGGCGACGTCGTCGCGCACATAGACGGGCAGCGCCTGGGCGGCCGGCAGGCCCTCGCCGGCGCGTAGGGTCGGCAGCGCCAGACGCGCGATATCGAGCGCGTGCGGCCACTGTTCGACGGGTTCCAGCATCTCGGGCGCAACGCCGCGCTCGCCGGCGACGACGTGCCAGCCGTTGCCGGCCCGGGTGTATGCGCTGGCCGTGTCGGCATCGAGCTGCGCCGGGCGCATGACTCGTTCGACACCGAGCGGTTCAGGGTCGGCGCCCTGCCCGCGCTGGTAATCCGCGCTATAGATTTCGCCCATGCGGGCATCCTGGACCACGCGTACGCGCTGAACGCGCGCGTCGTTGTACAGACAGCGCGCGGCCAGCGCCGCGAGAGTGGATACCGGTACCACCGGCCGGTCGACGCCCGCGGCCAGGCCCTGAATGAGCCCGGCGGCGATCCGCAGACCGGTGAACGCGCCCGGGCCGCGCCCGAAGGCCAGCCCGTCGAGATCGGCCAGCGCGAGTTCCGCGCGTTCCAGCAGTTCCTGGGCGAGCGGCAGCAGCCGACGGCCATGCGCCTGCGGCGCGATTTCGAAGTGTTCGAGCTCGTAGTCGCGCTCGTCGTCGACCACGGCGACCGACAGCGCCTCGGTGGAGGCATCCAGGGCCAGTATTTTCATGCCGGCGCCAGCGAGTCGAGAAATTCACAGGCCACGGCCTGATCGCGGGTAATGGGCATGGGCGGCAGGCTCGCGCGAATGGCGCCGCCGTAGCGCGCCGTGAACAACCGGGGATCGCAGATGGCCAGCACGCCACGGTCGGCGGCGTCGCGAATCAGACGCCCCACGCCCTGCTTGAGGGTGATGATGGCCTGGGGCAGCTGATAATCCATGAACGGGTTCTCTCCGGCCTCCTTCATTGCGGTGAAGCGTGCGGCCAGCACCGGGTCGGCCGGCGAGGCAAACGGCAGCCGGTCGATGATCACCAGCCGCAGGGCCTGACCGCGTACGTCCACGCCCTCCCAGAAGCTGCTGGTCGCGACCAACACGGCGCCATCGTTGCTGCGAAAATCCGCCAGCAGCGTTGCCCGTGGCGCACTGCCCTGCATCAATACATCGATGCCGGCCGCCGCCAGTGCCTCGCCGTAGCGGGCCACCGCACGGTAGCTGGTACACAGCAAGAACGTACCGCCGCCCGAGGCCTCGATAAGCGCCAGCGCCTGGGATACCACGGCGTCGTCGAAATCGGGCGTGTTCGGCGCCGGCATGGCCTGGGGCGCATACAGCATGGCGTTGCGTTCATAGTCGAACGGACTGGGCAGCACCTGCTGGGTAACGTCGACCAACCCGAGCCGGCGACAGAAGTAGTCCAGGTCGTTCTTTACCGCGAGCGTGGCCGAGGTAAATATCCAGGCGCCGGGATAGGCTTCGATGGCGCGCGAGAACGGCGTGGCCGCGTCCAGCGGGGTGCTGTGCCAGATCCAGGCCGTGCCGCGTTTTTCCAGCCAGCTGATCCGGTCGACGTCGCTCGCGCTCACGGTGGTCAGGGCTGCTTCGAGCTCGCCACAGCGACGCGACAACGCCTTCATGCGGTCGCTGCGGCTGGCCACCGGCTCAAGGCCGGTCTTGAGCGCGAGCAGCGCGGCCGCCATCTCGTCACGCGCGCCGCGGCGTGTCTCGGTTTCCAGCTCTTCCCAGCTGCGATTGCCCGGCGGATCGCCCAGCACATCGGCAAAACGGCGTTCGGCGTTGCCGACATCCTTGAGCTTGGCTTTCAGCGCGGGCATGTCGCCACCGAGCGTATCCAGCTCGGCCAGGCCGTCGCGCACCAGATCCTTGAGCTGGCGCGCGGATAGCGCCTGGCCGAAAAAGCGTCCGGCGATATCGGGCAGCCGGTGGGCCTCGTCCAGCACGATCGCGTCGGCGCCGGGCAGCACCTCGCCGAAGCCGGATTCACGCAGCGTCAGATCGGCAAACAGCAGATAGTGGTTGACGATGACCAGATCGGCCGCCTGCGCTTCTCGGCGTGCATGCACCACCCAGCACTGTTCGAACAGCGGGCATTCCTGTCCCAGACAGTTGTCGGTGGTCGAGGTGATACGCGGCCAGAGCGCATCGCCGTCGCCCAGGTCGCCGAATTCGCCCAGATCGCCGGTGGTGGTTCGGGCTGCCCAGTCGCGTACCGCACGAATCTTGGGTGCAAGATACAGATCGCCACTGGCCTCGGTGAGGTTGAGCCTGTGCAGGCACAGATAGTTGGCGCGGCCCTTGAGCACCGTGGCATGTACCGAGCGCCCGAGCACCGTCTGCGCCAGCGGCAGGTCCTTGTCGTCGAGCTGGCTTTGCAGATAGCGCGTCGCCGTGGAGACGATGATCTTGCGCTGTGAGGCGAGCGCCGGCAGTAGATAGGCCAGCGTTTTGCCGGTGCCCGTACCGGCCTCGACCACCAGCCGTTCGCCGGCATCGATGGCACGGGCGACCGCGCTGGCCATCTCGGCCTGGCCCGCACGGGCCGCGTAGCCGGGCAGCGACCGCGAGAGCGCGTCATCGTCGGTGAAAAGCGCGGCGCCTGCCGCCGCACTCATCGCATGAACTGCTGGCTGGCGCTGCGATAGCTGCTGGCGCGCTGCATGGCCTCGTCGGCACCGCTGCGATCGCCGTCGGCGCGACGCGCTTCGGCAATCAGGCGCCAGTTGTCTGCGCGCACGAACGGATTATCGCCTGCGACGCTATTGGATTTACGTGCCATGGCCTCGGCCTGACCGCCCTGCCCCTGGGCGAGCTTGACCGCCGCCAGACGCTGATAAACAAAAGCGTTGCGCGGCTCGAGATCGAGGGCGCGTTCCAGTGTTGCGGCGGCCATATCCATATTGCCGTTACGCGCCAGTGTATCGGCCCGGCCGAGCAACGACAGCACGGCCGGGCTGCTGGCTTCCTGTGCGCTGCGCGGCGGCATCACCTCGGGCTTGCTCGGCCGCTCGGGTGGGCGCTGCGGCTCCTCCCGCGGCTGCGGCGAGGGCACGGTCGGCGACGCCGGGCCTTCCGGCGGCGGAAAACTGGTGCGCTGGGTGGTGGCACAGCCGGCCAGCGCTACGGCCAGCGCCAGTACTGGAACGAGCTTGTCGTGCTCGACACGGGCATCATGGTGTGGATCCGGCCGCACACGCAGGGCGCGCCGCCGCAGGCGTGCGTCCTGCACACGGCGTCGCTCATCTACTCGAGCTCGGGCTGGCTGATGGTCGTGTACGGCGGCGCCTTTGACGAGGAGCCACTCGACCAGCTGTGGTGCGCTGGCGGCGCTCGACAGAAGCTTGCGCCC
>NZ_PBYA01000001.1 GCF_002729955.1 Salinisphaera sp.
CGTCGCCAAAGATACTACCCCCACCGCCGTTCTGGGGCGTCCAGGCGGGCCTGCGCTATGACGTCAACCCCAACCCCGATCGCGGCTTTGCCGTGCTCGGCGTTCAGGGGCTTGCGCCCTACTGGTTCGAGTCGGACACAGCTCTGTTCGTGAGCGAGGACGGCGATGTCAGCTTTCGCGGCGAATTCGAGTACGAACTGCTGCTCACCCAGCGTCTGATCCTGCAGCCAAGGCTCGAGGTCAACGCCTCGGCCCAGGACGTGCCCGAGTACGGTCTCGCCAGCGGGCTCAACAATACCGAGGCGGGTGTGCGGCTGCGCTACGAGATCAAGCGCGAGTTCGCGCCTTATATCGGCGTACGCTGGGAGCAGACCTATGGCGAAACCAAGGACATCGCCCAGGCCGAAGGCGAGGAAACGTCGTCGACCGCTTTCGTGGTCGGTATCCGCGCCTGGTACTGATAGGGAAATCACCGGATATCTAGAAGACGTTCATCTCATTAGCATAGTTGTGGACTTTTCGTACCCACTTGCGACAAGGCAAAGGGGATAGAACGCAATGGCGTTAACGGGCCTATTCACCATCATGGGCACGATCGTGGCGGGCGCCCTGCTGTTGCAGTGGGTTGCGGCACGCGCTCGTCGCGATCGCGTGGTCGAGTCGCAGAAGATCCCGTTCCTCGGGGGCAGCGCACCGCAAACGCATGCCTGGCAGCGGTTTCACGTGCGTTACTACTCGATGACGCTGCTATTCATCGCCTTCGAGATGGAGATGATGTTCATGTACCCGTGGGCAGTCGTGTACGTCGCTGAAGGCGTCAAGGCACTCGCGGAGATGGGTATGTTTCTCGCCATCCTGACGGTGGGCATTCTCTACGGCTGGCGCGAAGGTATCTTTCGGTGGCAGTGAAGATGCTCGAGCGCCTGGCGGCACGCGCCCCCGTGCCGCTATTCGTAGCCATGGGGCGCGACCGCGCCCCTGCCGTCGAGCGCTTGCTGCAGAGTGCGGATATCGACGTAACCGCCACACCCCGACACGCCAGCATCCTGTTGGTCGCGGGNCGCGTCCGGGATAGCGACCANGCNTANCTCGACCGGNTCCACGACCANCTNCCNCACCCACGCGCNACGTTCTGGTGGGGAGACGAACANGGCGACGACGTGGACGAAGCNCAGCGCGCTGCNTCATNCGACGATCCAGTAATTTCTTTACGTGCGCTTTACCGCAACCTGATTTCCGGCGCCCATGCATCGGAGACCCACCGGCTCCCGGACGAACCACCCGCACCTTGGCGCGGCAAGGGCGATCACGGTCAGGGCGGCGAAGGGATGATGGGTGGCGTGCCCTACGGGCGCATGATGCCCATGCCGCCGACGCCGGATATTCGCGACGGGCTGGCGCTGGATGTCTACACCACCCAGATCGGGCCGTTCATGCCGTACTGGCCNNCTGGANTNGTANTNGAGGTCACGTTCCAGGGCGACGTGATCCAGTCAGCCGAAGTGGTTCAGCCGCCCTANCCGCCGCGCGACGTCGATCGCGTACCGTTCGACCGCTTGTTGCACGAAACGACGGCCTTGGCCCAGATCGAGCGNGCACGCGCTGCGCACCANCTCGTGTGCATCGCCCGCCTCCTGTCGCTCGTCGGATTGCCGACACTGAGTCGGCGCGCCCAAATATTGGCGGCACGCGTACGCGCGAACGAGACCATCGCTATTGCGCCGCTGCGAAAAGCGGCCGCCCGATCCGGTTTGANGGCTGCNCTCGCNCCGGGNCTCGGTCGGATCGATGACCGACTGGCGCGTGANCTCGGNGGNCCGGNACANCGCGCTGCCGGCCACGCNATCGACNACCGCAGCGANAACCCAANGTACANNCGACTCGACTTCACGCCGGTCANGCAAACACAAAGCGACTGTCGAGCGCGTCTGGCGCANTGGTTCGACGAAGCCGAACAAGCGCTGGCGCTCGTTTCGGCGGCGCCCGACGCGATGATTGGCCAAGGCGCACTTGTCGAGGCGCCATGGGCGCTTCGGGCACCGCCGGTCGACTATCGCTTAACCGAGCTATTACCCGGACTTGAATGGAGTGAGGCGCTGCTGGTGCTCAACAGTTTCGATAGCGCCGCGCTGTGTCGCATGGCGCCACTGGAGGCCCCATGACCCCGATCGTTCTGACCGTGGCCTGGGTCGCTTTCCTCCTCGGCATGGCGTGGTACATAGCCGTGCTCGACGGTCTATGGTCGGCCGCGCGCGAAGGTCGACCGCCGCGCGCCCCGCTCGCCAACCCGCTCTACCGGTGCGCTACGATGCTGCGCCAGCAGTCCAATCTGACTGAAGCGCCGGATTTNCTGAACTGGCGTCTGGCGCCTGCACTGTATGCCGGGCTGGCCGGTACCGGCGTCGCGCTCGTGCCCTTCTCCGGTGCCAGCGTGCTTGCGGACCTCGAAGTCGGCATCGTCTGGTGGGGCGCCGTCGAAGCGCTGACGGTCGTGGTCGTCTTCCTGCACGGTTGGTCGGCCAACTCTCAACTCGGCCTGATCGGCGCCTACCGCTATGTCGCCATCGGGCTGCCGGTGATGCTGATCAGCATGTTCGTGCTTATCGCNGCGGCNTTGCCCGCCGAGTCGCTGGCNGTTCCGAAGATCATCGAATCCCAGCGCGAACTCTGGAATGTCATCCGCCAGCCGCTCGGGCTCCCGCTNTTCCTGCTGNTNGGCCTGTCTCTNAGCTTCAGAGGCCCGTTCAACTANGCNGACTCGGCNGATNTNGCNGNCGGCACNGCNNCNGAGNTNTCNGGNGCGNCGCGNCTGGTCTGGGAATTCGCGCGGCTCGCGATGCTTACAGCGGTNGCCACCGTAGCGGCCAGTGTATTCCTGGGCGGCTACCTGGGGCCCTGGCTGCCCGGGCCGGTATGGCTGGTGCTCAAGACCGCAGCCGTGCTTCTGGCCCTGGTCGGCCTCAGCCACCAGCTGGCTCGGATTTCGCCAAGTCGGATGATGACTTTGATCTGGACGGTGCTACTGCCGCTATCGTTCGTGCACCTGGTATGGGCCGGAGTACTGGCGCTATGAACGTCACCGATATCGCATTCTGGATCTTCGCGGCGATCGCCGTGGTAAGCGGCTGGCGCGTGTTCTGCACCGACTCGATGGTTCGCGCCTCGTTCCTCCTGATGCTGTCGTTCATCGCCGTCGGCTTGATCATGGTCTTGCTGAACGCGCCATATCTCGGCATCGCGACCGTCTTCATGATGGCAGTGGANATGATGGTNATGGCGNTGTTCATGGTCATGTNCATGATGAANCCGGCGGGCCTGAANCCGATGATGATGGTGCACCAGCACCGTTTNTCGATCGCGGCCGGCGTCTTCCTCTTCGCGGCACTGGCCGGTCTGATCATTGTCACGCGCTTTGCCTCCAACCCGGTCGCACCGGGCACCGAGGTCGTCGCCGGTCTCGGCAAGGAACTGCTCGGCGACTCGATGCTCATCTTCGAAACCGCCGGTGTCACGCTGCTGGCAACCATGGTTGCCAGCGTCATTCTGTCGAGCCGCAGCGGACGCTTCGGCGCCGCCGATACGGGCTCGGTACCGCCGCCCCTGGAACCGGGTGGCGAGCCGGCGGGCCGTCAGCCGGAACAGGGCGGCGGCCACGCCCATCATCACCACTGATCGAGAGGCGCTCATGACACTCACAACGATATTGGTCGTCGCCGCCGCGCTCATCGGCATCGGGCTCTACGGCACGTTGTCGCAACAGTCTTTCGTGATGCTGATGATGGGCCTCGAACTGATGCTCAACGGCGTCATGCTCGCAGCGGTCGGTTTCTGGTCGCTTACCGCAGGCGGCCTGCCGACAGGCCAGCTGCTGACCATTATCGTGATGGCCGTGATGGCGGTCGAAATGGCCGTAGGCTTCGCATTGATCACTGCGGTCTACCGCAATCGCCAGGCTGATGTCACCGAAGGCCTGACGACGCTGAAGCATTGATCATGCTCTGGCTTGTCGCCCTGTTTCCGCTTTTCGCTGCCGTNATCGTTCATGCGTCGCCGATGCAGCGCCGCCCCGCTCTGGGCGCTGCGGGCCTTGGTGTGCTGCTCGCCACACTGTTGCTGACGGTTTTTGCGGGCCTGGAGGGCTGGGTCGGACGATTCGCCTGGAGTACCCCGCTTCAGTTCGAGGTGGTGCTGACCTCACGGTCGGTCGTCATGGCGTTGCTGGTACCGGTCATTGCGCTACCCGTGCTGGCCTACGCCGCGGCCCACGAACGCTTGCAGGGTTTGAACCGTCTGGTATCGCTGTTACTGCTGTTCGTCGGCGCCATGCTGTTGCTNGTGATCGCGGCCGACCTNATCACNCTGCTTATCGGCTGGGAGCTAGTCGGCGCCTGCTCTTGGGCNTTGATCGGGCACGAACGGCAACGCGTATCGCATGCGGCCTCGGCGCGCTACGCATTCGTGATGACCCGTTTCGGCGATCTCGGACTGTTCGNCGCGGCCATGGTCGTGTTCAGGGATACGGGTACCTTCGCTTTTGCCGCGCTCGAAACCCTCGGTGGGCCGCAGCAAACGATTCTGGTTGCCGGGNTNGTNCTNAGCGCGGCNNCGAAATCCGGNCAGCTNCCNTTCGCGCCNTGGNTNTTTCGTGCCATGGACGGGCCNACNTCGGTGTCTGCNCTGNTGCATTCGGCCACCATGGTCGCTGCAGGGGCCTATCTGTTGATCCGGCTCGANCCGANNCTCGCTCAGATGCCNTGGTTNGNNCCTGCNACNATCGGNATCGGNCTCGCCACGGCNCTNGCAGGCGGTNTGACCGCNNTGCTCCAGCCNCACGCNAANAAATTGCTCGCGGCNTCCACCTCNGCNCACTACGGTTTGATGTTCGTNGCGGTCGGCGCNGGCTATCCTGAAATAGCGCTGCTNCANNTGGTNGCGCACGCGGNNTTNAAGGCNTTGCTGTTTCTNAGCGCCGGCATCGCGGGCCGNCAGGCCGTGAGTTTCNNCCTGACGNAGATGGGCTTCGGNCGCGTNCTNCCNNTCACGGCCNTGGCAACCGCGGTCGGNGNGCTCGCCNTGGCCGGNATACCACCCCTGGGCGCAGCGTGGACGAAGGAAATGNTNGTCACGGCCGCCGGGCATTTCAGCCCNTGGNTGGCGTTNGCCGTCATGCTTGCCGGCGCCCTGAGCGCGGCCTANGCCATGCGCTTTGTCTATAGCGCCTATGGCCCTAGCGCCAACGATANCAGCGCCACGTCGCGAACGACCGAAACCATAGCGACCGGTTCGCTGGCTGCCNCNANCCTGGCGCTTGCCCTACTCTGGCTGCCAGGCATACAGCAGGCGTTGGGCGGCTGGTTCGCGACCCCGTTTCCGGCGCCCCCGGCCTGGGAGACCATCGGCTCGTTGCTGGCTGTCGGTGTCGGTCTGTACGCCGGCCTCCTGATCGCGCGCCTGCACCCGGCGCTGGGCGCGAGCGGCGCGCTCGCAAGCTGCGCCGACTGGCTTGGCCTGCCCTTCGCGATCGATCGCTTGATCGGGCGCCCCATTCATGCGCTCGCACAGCGCTGCGCAGGATTCGACGATGCCATCATCGATGGCGCCGTGCGCCGAATCGGCGCCGGCGGGCTCTTCACAGCGCGTGTCGCCTATCGAGGGCTAGACCGTCTTGCCGACGGCCTGCCGGAGGGCGCCAATCGCTGGTTTGCCCTGAGCGGCGATGACAGCCGCCGTTTCCAGACCGGGCTTTCACACCACTATCTTGCCTTCATGGCCGCGGGCGCCGTGGTGTTGGCGATCATTCTCTTTGTGGGGCGATAGCATGCTCACGGCCACCATTCTGATCCCGCTGCTGGGCGCGCTCGCGTTCAGTTTCTTACGCCTGAATGAACCAGCGTACCGATGGCTCGCCTGCGGCGTAGGCAGTGCGCCGTTACTCCTGCTCGCAGCGGTCTGGCTCGGCTTCGATACCAGCGCAGGCGCACCCGCGTTCCAGTACGTCATCGACTATCCCTGGATTCCGGCACTCGGCATCGGCTGGCGTATGGGTGTCGATGGTATCGCGCTGGTAGTCGCCACAATGAGCGCCCTGCTGTTCGTCGCGGCGATCGCTTGGCCTGCGGAAACGCGGGGTCGGGCGCGAGAATACTACGCGTGGTTTCTATTTCTCGAAGCGGTATCGCTCGGCGTGTTCCTTACTCTGGATCTGGCGCTGTTCTATGTCTTCTTCGACCTGAGCCTGGTTGGTCTGTTCTTCCTGATCGGGCGTTGGGGCCACGGCGATGCCGAGCGAGCCGCGATCAAGTTCTTTGTCTATACGTTCGCCGGTTCTTTGGCCATTCTGCTGGCGATCATCGGCCTGGTGCTGGCGACCGACCCGCTGACCTTCGACATGCGTACGCTGATCGCCGAACAGGCACTCGCGGGCATGGACCTGCGCGCGACGCTAGTCCTTGTGGGATTCGTCGTCGGCTTCGGTATCAAGACGCCGTTCGTACCCCTGCATACCTGGCTGCCGCCAGCGCATGTGAATGCACCCGGGCCGGCTTCGGCCGTGCTCGCGGGTGTACTGCTCAAGATGGGCGCCTATGGTCTCATTCGCATTCCCTATTCGATGCTCAGCGAGACCTTCGCACGCTATGCTTTCGCGCTGGCCGTTCTGGCGGTCATCTCGATCCTATGGGGTGCGCTGGTCTCGATGGCGCAGCGCGATCTCAAACGCCGCATTGCCTATACGTCAGTCAATCATATGGGCTATGTGCTGCTGGGTATCGCCGCAGCCGCTACGATCGGCGGCGAGCAGGCCGCGCGGCAGATGGCGTTGACCGGCGCCACCGTGGAAATGGTCGCGCACGGGCTGATCACCGGCGCGCTGTTCTTAATCTGCGGCGCGTTCTGGCAGCGCACCGGCGACTACGACCTCGAGCACTACGGCGGGCTGAGCCAGGTCGCGCCGAACCTCACGCGTTTCACGGTTCTCGCGTCGTTCGCGAGCGTGGGTTTGCCAGGGCTCGCCGGTTTCGTTGCCGAACTGCAGATATTCGTCGGTGCTTTCAGCGTCTATCCGTGGCTGGCCGCCACCGCGCTCTTGGGTATTCTCATTACCGCCGCGCTCTTCCTGCAGATGCTGCAGCAGCTGTTCTTCGGTGAGCTGCCGGCCGACCGCCAGGGTTTCGGGGATCTCGCGCGCGTCGAAATCGGTACCCTCGCCATACTCGCACTGCTGATCGTGGTGATCGGCATATATCCAAATTGGCTGCTGCAACCGATCAACAGTGCAACCGACTTTTTGACGGCCGGGTTCTAGGATGCCGGTCGGCGACGTTCTCCCCGAACTCAGCGTTCTGGTCAGCACGGTGGCGCTGCTACTGGCGGCGAGCTTCATGCGCGAGCGCGATCAATGGTTGGCCGCCCCGGGCGCGCTCATCGGTCTGGCCATGGCAGCCGCGTTCTGTATCGCCCAACTGGGCGAAGCCCCGAGACTGACTTTTTCAGGGGTCTGGGCCCTCGACGGCGCCAGCATCTGGGCGCGCGTGATCATCCTGGCCACGGCCGCCTTGAGCGTTCTGCTGACGCCCGAGTGGCTGCGCAGCGACCGGCGCCACGGCGAATACTATGCGATCTTGTTGTTGGCCACACTCGGGGCCATGCTGCTAGCCGGCGCGGCAGATCTGATGCAATTGATCATGGCCGTCCTTCTGTCCTCGGTGACGGGCTATACGCTGGCCGCCTACCACCGTAACTGGCCGCTGTCGGTCGAAGCCGGCATGAAGTATTTTCTGGTTGGCGCGCTGGCGAACACCCTACTCGTACTTGGTGTGACGTTGATGTTCGGGCTGTTTGCCACCACGGACTACGGCGAGCTGGCCGCCCGCACGAACGACAGTCCGCAATGGATGACGCTCGTCGCCTTCGGCCTCGTCGTTGTGGGTGTCGCGTTCAAGCTCGCGGCCGTGCCGGCCCATACCTGGATGCCGGACGTCGCCGAGGGCGCCCCGCCGCCCGCCGCCGCCTTTCTCACTATCGCACCCAAGGTCGGCGCGGCCATCGCGCTGGCCCGCTTCGTCGACCTGTTCCCGCAGCAAGACATTGCCTGGCGCGCCGTGGTTGCCACGATCGCGGTCGCGACGATGACCATCGGCAACCTGGGCGCGCTTGGTCAGAATGACGTGCGGCGCATGCTGGGCTGGTCCTCGGTCTCGCAATCCGGCTACGCACTGATGGCGGTTGTCGTGCTGGGGCTCGACCCCTATGCCCTGCCGGCTTTGCTGTTCTTTCTCGCGGGCTATGCCGTCGCGAACCTCGCAGCATTCGGTGTCGTGACGCAGCTACGCGGGCGCACGAACCTAGCCGACTATCGCGGCCTAGCCACCGCGCATCCGTTGCTCGCGGCCGCACTAATCCTGAGTTTCCTATCGCTGGTGGGTATTCCACCGCTTGCCGGTTTCGTCGGCAAGCTGGCGCTGTTCGTCACCACGATTGAATCCGGCTACGCCTGGCTGGCGGTGGTCGCGCTGGTCAATACCGTCGTTTCGCTAATTTACTACCTGCGCGTGCTTGCACCCGTATATTTCGCCGAGCCGGCACGGCCCATGCACATACTCGGCTACTGGGCGGCAGTCTCTGTCTTCTTATGCGCCTCGCTCACCGTCGCTCTGGGCGGCTTAGCAGATCCGCTATGGCGGATGCTGTCACAAGCCACCATTCTTCCCTAGGCAGCTACTGAAATAGCCCTTGAGTGTTCGCACGGTGCTCGGCCGGAAAAGTGAGCCGATGCCGACATCGCCTATTCTGAGCAGATTTGCCAAATGACTTGTTCTTTCAGAACATTTCGACGGTCGCACGTGTTTCGAACGGCACAAGGCGTAACACTTCTAATTTGGCCGATGAAACACCCGACTAGAAGTGGTGGCATTAACCGGTTTTTAGTCTTCGAAAGCCTCGGCCTGCTCAGGCGCGAACGCTTCGAGTCCAGATATTGGTTTTGTGGCTCCTACACTACGGCGACTCGCCACTTGGCGATCATGAGCTTCATTCCGATTAAGCGTCTCGCTCCGGTCTGCAATCAGAGTTTCGGCTCGTTTGATTTGCTCGTCGGACATTAAGCTCAGGATGAGCGCCTGCTCTTTTATAGCCGCTTCTAGCCCTTTGTTTGCTGCTAATGAAACCCACACGTAGGCCTCGACAAGATTGACTTCATCGCCCTGCGCGCGCTGGTACAGCTTACCAAGGTTGTACTGAGCGACAGCAGAATTCTGTCTTGCTGCGCGCTTAAACCATCGCCGAGCCTGCGTCAGGCTTTTATCAACGCCCCTGCCCTGGGCGTACTTCACCGCCAAGTTAATCTGGGCGTCGACGTGACCCTGGGTCGCGGCTTTCAAGTACCACCGAATGGACTCAACGTCATTTTGGTTTACCCCAATTCCTTTTTCATAACACCATCCGGTATAAAACTGCGCAGCCGCAAACCCCTGCTTTGCAGCTAATAAGTAATACATTGCGGCGCGCTCACGTCGATTGTCGTGAGCTGCTCTACCTTTGCGATAGAGTTCTGCGAGACTGAATTGCGCAGGAAGAATTCCTTGATCGGTCGCTTTTTGCAACCATTGCATTGCAGCCTCCGAGCTTTCCCCAAGACTAGGGCTTTGGCGCAACAAAAGGTACAAATTGTATTGGGCAGCCGCATGACCTTGCTCAGCTGCCTTGCGCAGCCAGCGATACGCCGCGGCGGCGTCCTGTGTCACGCCTCCTCCCACAGCCAATGCGCCGCCTACTGAATTTTGTGCGTTAGGGTCGCCACGCTCGGCGCGCTGCAGAGTCGACTCAAAACGCTCTCGGATCACTTCGCTTTTAGCAGTAATTTCGACCGCGAGAGCGTTGCTATGGTCCAGAGTAAGTAAGCTAGCGAATATGGCAATAACAAACCGAACCATTCCAGACCTCTTTCCCATGGTTACCACCGTTAAAGCTGCGCAATCTAGTAGCGTGCTGCAGCGTCCGCGGAATACGAGCTAGCTTCTTGGTGGGTTTCCGGCTGCAATGTGCTGTGTCCGACACCAAAATCTCGCTGCAGCAGTTCTTGCAGCTTGGGGAGAACCTCTTCCCACAATCCGATCTGGTCGAGCTTTATTTGCGCCGATAACGCATGTCGGCTCGATGAGAGAGACCAAACGTGCACGTGGTGCGCCTCGACGACACCGTCGACCTCAGCTATAGCCCGCTTTAGCTTATCGATATCAATGTGACTCGGCGTGCCTTCCATTAGTACGCGCAGCACATCTCGCAGAACATTCACGCTTGCGAAACCAATCAACAGACTAATGAAGAGTGATAACAGCGGATCGATCGGCAGCCACCCAGTGAGATAAATGACCAGCCCGGCAAGAAGGGCCGCGACAGATCCCGCCAAATCACCCATCACATGCAACAGTGCGGCCCGCACGTTCATGTTTTTTTCGCCCCGCATCAGAATCCACGCAACGGCAACATTTACGAGTAAGCCGATGAAAGCGACGATCATAACGGTCGTTCCGCCAACTTCCTGTGGATTTGCAAGTCGTTCGAAAGCGGCAAAAACAATCCACACCACAATACCCAGCATGAACAGAACGTTGACCAACGCGCCTATAACTTCGGCGCGCGCAAATCCATACGTATGCGTTCTCGATGCGCGACGCTGACTTAGCCATGCCGCAAAAGCGCCGATTCCGAGAGATAAGGAGTCGGTGATCATATGTCCCGCATCGGCAATCAGGGCCAGTGAGTTGGCCCAAAGGCCACCAGCCACCTCGACGCCAGCGTATGCACTCGTAAATACCAGCGATACGATCAGCAGTTTGGTGCTACCGCTATGGCTATGCCCGCTATGGTCATGTTCACTCATTTGAGCTCCCCGATTCCGGCGATATTTGCACTGCGGCCTCGTTGCGATGACCGTCGCTAATTCGAATGGCGTCCCGTAGGTCCGATATGAATACCTTCCCGTCGCCTGGATGGCCGTCGCCGGTGCGTCCGCTGGCCACGATTGCGTCAACCACTGTCCTAGCAAGTGATTCCGGCACATCGACTTCGAGCTTGGCCATTTTGACCCGCTCTAACCCGCCATCCTGAACGTGGCCATATTCTTGTAGATGCACCACGGCGATTCCTGGTATGCCTTCAATATGAGCCAGCTCTGAAATCACCTGTTCGAGCATGATTTCACGTACATAAGCCTTGATTTCCTTCACCATCAGTCTCCTTTTGCTAGCTTGAGTTCGCAGATGTGTGCCGTTGGCGTGACTGGTGACCGTAGTAGCTCGGTCATACCGCCGTTACGTACAGCTCACGCGACGTGTTTGCTCTGCGCTACCCGATTTTCATCATTCTTGTGTAAAACCAACCAAAGTAATCCCAGCCCCGCCAATGCGGCGATTAAGGAGCCAGCCAAAATGCCAACGCGTGCGGCCGATGCGATCGCCGGATCTGTAAACGCAAGGCTGGTCAAGAATAAAGCGATAGTGAAACCAACGCCGGCGAGAAGCCCCAGACCGGTCAGAGCTGACCAAGAGAGTCCATCCGGGAGTTTTGTCCGGGACGAGAGGGTGGCCAGCCGTACGGCCATCACAACGCCAAGAGGTTTGCCAACCACCAGACCGACGCCGCTCCCGACTAGAACCCATAGGCTGGCATTATCAGCGAGACTAATTTCGCTCAGATCAACCCCTGCATTGGCGAGCGCGAACGCCGGCATGATCAGGAATAACACCCACGGCTCTAGGCGATGTTGCAGGATATTCAGCGGCGATAATGCGCCTCGCCTAACGCGTTCCAGTTCTTCTAGGAGCCGACGTTTTGAGGACGAGGCTTCGCGCAATAGGTGTGGAATGCGTTCAGCGGCCTGTTCATTGTATGAATGCGTATGGCGTGGCGCGGAAAGCGGCGTCAAGAACCCGAGCAAGACGCCCGCAACGGTCGGATGAACGCCGGATTTCTCCATCGCCAGCCAGATGGCAGCGCCAACCAACCAATAAACTAAAAATGCATGGACCCCGGCACGACGCATCGCGTAAACGAGAGCTAGCCCGAAAGCCACCACGAGCAATGGGATAGTGGTGATCTTCGCCGAATAGAACAGGGCTATCACGGCAACCGTGCCGACGTCATCGATAACCGCAAGTGCCAGTAGGAATGCCCGCCAGCTCGCGGGCACCCGTTTGCCTAGTAGGGTGAGAAGCGCAATAGCAAACGCAACATCTGTCGCCATTGGTACGGCCCATCCCCCGGGATCCCCCGCCGGTAGGTTAAGAATCAGAAAAACTGCGACTGGCGCTAGCATGCCGCCTAGCGCCGCAACCACTGGCAGGACCGCTTTGTCTCGGGTGGACAGAGCACCGCTGAGAAATTCGTACTTCACCTCGAGACTGACGTGAAAGAAGAACAGCGCCATCAATGCCTCATCGATCCATTCGTGGAGCGAAAGTGACAGCTCTACATCGCCCAGACGAAGAGAAAGTTCAGTGTTCCAAAAGTCTGCGTAGCCCGGTAATAACGATCCCGCAGAGTTGGCCCATAGCACCGCGAGCGCAGTAGCCATAACCAGAACAATGCCGCTGGATGGCCCATACGCCGCGAAGCGCCGTATGGGCCGTAACAGCCGCTCGGCCAGGGGATGCTGATCTGAAATCACATCAGACATGGGTGGCACTCCTAACAAACCTGCCGACCTGTCAAGGCGGTGGCGGACATGCTGCGAAGATGTCTTGTCCGGGCCGGTAGACCTGTGTCTGTACCGCGAACAGACCTAGAACCGTGTCGAACAAATTATCCTGGCTATACTCTTGATCATTCACTTGGCTCATGCACTTGCGCTCGAGTCCCCGCCCCTTCCTAAAATCAGACGAGGTCCAAACCATCAGCGGCACATGGGTTTGTTCATGCGGCGCTATTAAGTACGGTAGGCCGTGAAGGTAAATGCCGCTCTCGCCAAGCGACTCGCCATGGTCGGACATATAAATCATCGCGCTCGCATAGCGATCGGAGTTCCTTTTTAGAAACTTCACAACCCTAGAGAGCACGAAGTCGGTATATAAAATGGCGTTGTCGTAGGCGTTTATCAGCTCTTGGCGGCTACAATCCTGCGGGCGATTGCTACGGCATTCAGGCTGGAATTTGCGAAACTCAGGCGGGTACCGTTTGTAGTATTCAGGCCCGTGGTTGCCCTGTTGATGAAGCACAATGAAAGTGTCTCTCGAGGGCTCGTTTAGCGATTCATCCAGCCGATACAATAAAATTTCGTCAAAACAGCCATCTTCATTGCAATAATTAGGCACGTCCATCTGAGCTGTGTTTTGTGTTTTTACCCTGGCGCAAACGCCCTTGCAGCCGGAGTTGTTTTCACGCCATAGCACACGTACCCCGGCGTGTTTCAGGACATCTAATAAATTCTCGCTGTTATCCGACACGAACTCGTCATAACTGCTGCGGTTTTGGCGCGAGAACATACAGGGCAGAGACACTGCAGTAGCAGTGCCGCAGGAATATACGCTGTCAAACTTGACAATCTCTTCTTGGGCCATGAGCGGCATGGTCCTCCGCTCATAACCTTCCAAGGTAGCGTTATGAGCACGCACCGTTTCCCCTAGAACGAAAACCACGAGCCTTGGCTTGCCGCCGGGTGAGCTATGCTGTCGTTGGTAGGCGTCGCGGCCCAATGGCCGAAGTGCCGCCTCACCGGCACTTAACTCGGCAGCCAGCAACTTTCCAGCCGAGTAAATGGAATAACTCGGATTAATCAAATAACGTAAATTTCGATTTTCGCGCCCTACTAGTGAAAATTCTTTGTAATGGCTATAAAGTGCCGCCCCGGCTACTGCTAAAGCTAGCGCCATCGTCAATATTTGCCGACCCAATTGTCTAGGAAAAGTCGCATAGCGCACGGGAACCCACCACACAACCAACGCCGGCAAAACTCCGGCCCATAACACATGCCAAAACAAAACCGGGCTCAATAAACCGTCAACCTCCCTAGGGTCGGTTTGTATCGTGTTGCGCAGCATTCCGTCATCAATCACAACACCGTAGGTATCCATGAAATAGCTATTAACAGATGCCAGGACGAGTAACACGGAAATAAACGGCTTAAAAAGAAAACGTAAGCCAAATGGTGCGATAGCCAACGTGAAAGCGGCGACAAGAAATACGAAGATTGCGGCGAAAAACCCAAAGTTCCCCCGCCAGGAAATATCTGCCGCACTTGCCGCCGCACTCCAAAATGAGTTATTGGCAGTAGTCACTAGAAACAGCGCCACGGCCAATGCGAGCACGGAGGTCGTCACACGCAGGCGCGAAACCCGATGGTCGAAGGATTTGGCCGCTACCATCGCGACCACCTCCAAACGTTTGCGACTTCGTTTTGTGGCTCACCCGCAAACTCTGGGTGCCTGCAGCGTGGAACACCCTGACTAACAAGTGACCTATACCCAATGGCCCCTATGATATTGGGCTTATATTTAGTTAGCGCATAGATCGCTAAACTATGCCTGTAGCTCCAAACGAGACCACCATTCACTCGGCCGATGTATTCGTGAGAATTCTTCGCAGTACTCCGCTGCGAATCAATCGAGGGCGCTTGCCCTGAAATCACCTGGTCGAGCGGGACTTGCGCCATATGGGTGGGTGTTACCTCCATGATCAGCCCCTCCTCACAGCTCGACTTCGCGCCGTGGTTCGGCGAACCAGTGGTACACGGCAGGCAATACCAATAACGTCAGGAGCGTTGAAGTCACGAGGCCGCCGATTACGACTGCGGCCAACGGCCGTTGCACGTTCGATCCGATACCGTTAGCCATGAGCAGCGGGATTAGTCCCAGGATCGCTGTCAGCGCGGTCATGAGTACGGGGCGCAGCCGATGTTCTGCGCCGGTGCTTACCGCCTCATCGAGCTCCATACCGTGATCACGCAACTGATTGATGTAGGAAACCAGCACGACCCCGTTTTGAACGGCTACGCCGAACACCGCGATAAAGCCAACAGCAGCGGGCACGGATAGATACAGTCCCGACAACCAGAGCGTGAAGATACCGCCGATGATTGCGAACGGAACGTTCAAAAAGATCAGCGCCGCATAGCGCAGACTCGAGAATGCGCTGTAGAGCAACAAAAAGATCAGCGCCATCGTGACGGGTACGACGAGATAAAGGCGCTTCATGGCCCTTTGTTGGTTCTCGAACTGGCCGCCGAAGTCAACGAAATAACCGGGCGGCATATCGATGTCGCGATCGATACCGGCACGCAGATCGTTTACGACGCCGCCCATGTCCCGCCCGCGAACGTTCATCTGCACATACAGACGTCGACTGGCGTTCGATCGTGATATCTGCTTGGGACCGGTATAGACGTCCACGTTCGCCACTCGTGACAGCGGAATCAACGCGCCGCCAGGTGTCCGAAGATTCAGGTCTCGAATCGCATCGATCCGCTCACGTTGGTTCGCCTGCAGCCGTAGGAAAATATCGAACCGCCGCACGCCGTCGAAGACCTGGCCGACGGAAGCTCCCCCGACCCCTACGGACACGGTGTTCAAAACGTCGTCCACGCTAATTCCATAACGCGACAAGGCTTCGCGGTCTGGCTTTATGACGATCTGCTGTTTGCCGCCCTGCTGCTGGACACGCACATCCACAGCACCGGTGGTATTACGCGCGAGTTCGGCGACCTGCTGGCCGACCTCAGCTAACTTGTCGAGGTCATCGCCGAAGATACTGACCACGAGCTGTGCTTGAACGCCTGAGAGCAATTCATCGGTTCTAAGCTGGATCGGCTGAGAAAAGTTATTCGCCAACCCGGGAACGCGCGCTTGAAGGCGCTCGGACATCGCGTTCTGAAGACCTTCGTAAGAACGCCCACTTCGCCAGGCATCGAGGGGTTTCAGGTTGATGGTCGTTGCGACCACATTGACCGGTTCGGGATCGCCGCCGACTTCAGCACGACCGACACGTGAATAGGCGCCGGTAACTTCGTCGAATTCTCCGACGGTATCTTGTATCCGCTTGCCGTACGCAATCGCGGAATCCAAGCTCGCCCCGGGTGGCAGTGTGGAGCGAACCATGAATGTGCCTTCCCGTAGGGTCGGGATGAACTCAGTACCCAATTGCGGAAAAACAGCGAGACTCGCAATGAATAAGATGAGCGCTGTCCCTACTACAACGATCGGTGCTTTTAGCGCGGCGTCGCGCATCGGGCGGTAACCGGCCTTCATCCACGACACAAACCGCGGCTCCCGCATCGTGGTAACACGTCGGAATGCCAGTATTGCCAGCACGGGTACGAGTGTGAGGGATAGCAACAGAGCTGCGGCCAACGCGAAGCTAATCGTGTAAGCCATGGGCGAGAAGAGTTTTCCCTCGACGCCCTGCAGGGTGAACAACGGAAGGAAGACAATGATCACGATGGCGACCGCGAAAACGATCGGTCGCCCAACTTCTCGAGCCGCGGCACCAATCAAATCCGCCATGCTCGCGGTCTTGAGGTCCTGTTCCTCAAAATGCCGGAAGATGTTTTCGATCATGACGACCGAGCCGTCGACCATCATCCCAATGCCGATCGCCAGCCCGCCGAGGCTCATCAAGTTCGCCGACAAGCCGGACACGTGCATAGCAATGAATGCTACAAGTAGCGACAGCGGTACGCTCGACACGACAATGAGTGTCGATCTCAAGTTGCCCAGGAACAAGTACAGCAATATCAGGACTAGTACGGCGCCAATTAAAAGCGCTTCGACGACCGTATTGATCGCCTTGTCTACTAGCTCGGCCTGAGAGTAGTAGACTTTGGCGACCATACCGTTAGGCAACGACTTATTGATTTCCTCGAGCTTTGCATTCGTATCCTCGAGGACGCGCTGGGTATCCGTTCCGATCAGCTTGAGAACGTAACCGCCAACAGATTCTTCGCCGTTGGCGAGTTCTGCACCACGTCGAATGGCTCGCCCGTAGCTGACTTCGGCGATATCTCGGATATAAACCGGCTGATCATTGCGCGTGTCTACTCGGGTGTTGCGCAGATCAGACAAACCCTGCTCGCCCGAAGAGACCCAACCATACCCGCGGATAATGTATTCCTCGCCGCCGCGCTCGATGAATGAAGCGCCGACGTTTCGGTTGTTGCGCTGTAGCGCTTCGCGAACGTCGGCCGGCGTCAAGCCGCGGGCCGTCATCGCACNCATGTCCAGGCGGACTTGATACTGCTTTTCGTAACCACCGATCGAGAGCACGCCAGTCACACCATCGACCGTACGCAGCTGTGGTTTGATCAGCCAGNCTTGGGCTGTACGTCTTTCTGTAAGCGAATAGTCCGCGCCTCCCTCATTCTCGACTGTATACATGAGAATCCGACCAAGTCCTGTCGTGATAGGACCGAGTTGTGGCTCACCTAGGCCACTTGGGATGTTGCGACGGGCTTCCGAAAGCCGCTCGTTCACGAGCCGTCGGGCAAAATAGATATCCGTGCCGTCTTCAAAGTAGACGTCAACCCGCGATAGCCCGAAAATGGACGTGGACTGTACTTTTTCGAGACCGGGCAATCCGTACATGCTGATCTCAATCGGATAGGAGACCAACGTTTCAATGTCCACCGGCGACAGCCCCTCGCTCGCGGTATATACCTGTACGAGAGCTGGCGTCGCGTCCGGGAAAGCATCCACTGGTAGTGCACGCAGCGAGAAATAGCCGCCGATTGCCAGCGCGAAAACCGCGACGAGCACCATGAGCCGGTTCGCCATCGCCAGGCGAATAATTGCGTTAATCATGGCGCCCTCCTAGTGGCTGTGTGCGGCGCTACGGCCACCGGCGGTAAGCGCAGCTTTCAGATCGAATGCGCCGCGCACAACCAAGGTGTCGCCAGCTTGAATCCCCTGCCGGATTTCTACCTGGCCTTGATTTTCTGNGCCGGTGCTTACCGGTTGAAACGTGTAAGCGCCCTCGGGTCCAGCTGGCAGAAACACGCCTTCGCGCTCACCGATTTGTTGCACTGCATCCACGGGAACAAGCGCTATACGTGAGCGCTTACCGCTAGACGCCCCGGCGTCGATNTNGGCNTCNGCAAACATGCCGGCTCTAAGCAAACCNTCNGGNTTTTCGACGACNGCNCGNACACGNACCGTTCTGGCNTGTTCGTCGAGCTGNGGCGAGATCCAGTCGATCNNNCCNANAAAGNTTTCATCCGGCANTGGNCGNACNGTGAANCNCACTTNCTGNCCTTTTTNTAAGTNCGGCAGCGCTTGCTCNGCNGCATCGATCATCAACCACATCCGNGTGTTNTCNACGACNTGGATCGGTGTTTCGTTAGCACCAAGTGTTTGGCCAGCAACCAGATCGCGTTTCGCGATAACGCCGTCGCGGGGCGCAACCAACTCAAGTCGCGACAAAGGCTCGTCCCCACCACTGCGAATTGCATCGACCGCCGCATTGTCGAGGCCGTAAAGCTTGAGTTCGGCACGCTTCGCACGTCGCTCCGCCTTTGCTTGTTCGTATGCGGCACGAGACTCAGCGAGATCCGAATCGCTCACGATCTGATCCGCAGCCAATTTGCGGTCTCTCGCGTAGGCGGCCTGGCGCGTGTTAAAGCGCGCGGCCGCTGTTAGATATGCCGCCTTTTCCTTGCCTAAGGCGACACTATCGAGTACTGCAAGTGTTTCACCACGCGATACTGCTTCACCAAGGTCCGCCGTTACTTTGACTACCTTGGCTTGCAGTCGCGGCCCCACACGAGCGACGCGGTCGGCGTCGAAATGTAGCGTCGCTGGCGCTTGGATCGACGCACTCGCTGTACCGCTTTCGGCCTGGCCAATTGCGATGTCGAGTTGCTGAAACTGCTCCGCGCTGAGCTTAACGCTGTCCGGATTTTCTTCCCCGTGCCCGTCATGGCCACTTTCGCCTTCAGCGTGGTCAGACCCAAGTTCGCCTTTTTCGACGNCATCGTGTTCATCACTGGCATGCCCGGCTTCGTCATGGCCGTTATGTTCGCCGCGTTCTGCTGGCTGTCTGGACGTTTCGCTGGTTCGTGAATTGTCGGCTCCGGCACTGAANGAATCACAGCCCGTCAGCAAGAGCGCGGCAAAGAGCAGTAGTGTGGGAATNCGGAAATAACTCATGAGTTCATGTNTGTTCATTGCGATGCTCCGCGGCTGTCCATCACGAGCAAACCACCCGTTGCGCGCTCGAGATCGGTACCGGCCGTAACCAGCGCTCCAAGCGCGTCGAGATAATCGCGACGCACGTCAAATAGGTTGTTCTGGGCAGACGTGATCGCGGTTGCCCCGACCTTGCCGGCTGCGAATGAGCGCCGGGTGAGTTCGAGAGAACTCTCCGCGGCCTCCAAAACCGCATCACTCAACGCATCTGCTCGTTCTCGTCCGGCGTCATATGCGCTGATGGCCGAAAGCACTTGAAGTCGAACCTCGCGCTGAAGGTTGTCCTGATCGAGCTGGGCCTGCGCTAGCTCCGCAGTCGCAATCTGGCGCTCGCCTTCATAGCGATCCAGCAGCGGCAGCTCGAAACCGATACCGCCGCCAGTAATATCCGAGCCGCCTTTGTCACGACCACCCGCTTCTTCGCGGTAAAAACCGAACACGGTGAGGTTCGGTATGATTTCGCGATTGGCTAGTGACAATTCTTTCCGTGCGGCAATCACGCGCGACGCAGCGGCCTGCAAGTCCGTGCGCCGCTCGACGGCGCGCACCAACAAGCGATCACGATTTGGCATATCGAGCAGCGCAAAACTCAGATCTCCCTTAATGGCGAGCCGGCGCGTGGGATCGATCGCAAGCAGGTCCTTGAGTTCAAGTCGAGTTTGGTTCGCCGCATCCCGGGCCTCTGCGGCGAACGCACGTGCTCGCTGCAACCCAAGACGTGCCGCATTGGATTCGATTCGGGTACCTGCGCCTGCGTCGAGTCGCTTCCTGGCGTAAGTCTCAAGCTGCTCGTTGGTATCAACGACGCGCTCGGCGGTGTTTACCGCCTGCTCCGCGACCAAGACAGAAAGGAACGCCGCACGCACACGCGCCGTCGTTGTGGCCGCCAGGAAATCGTAATCAGCTCGAGCGGCGCCCAACCTACTTGTCGCGGCGTCCTCGCGTAGACCGCCCTGCCCGGCTATCCAGAATTCTTGGCTGAGCTGAATACCGATGTCGGTACTTGAGCCGTTCGGCTGATCGCGCTGGCCAGCTTCCAGTTCCAAGCGTGGGTTAGATGGCACAGGGACATCCGCGTGAATGGCCTCGCCACCGAGGCGTTGGATACGCAGACGAGCCGAACGCAGCGTTGGATTATATTCGCTCGCCCAATTCAGGGCGGCATTGAGAGTCAGAGGTTGAGGTATCTGCGTGACCGCGGAGGCGGACAGCGAAACCCATAGCATGCAAAATCCACAGGCAGCTTTGCCCGGAAGAAAACGGGGGAAATACATTGTGAATCCTCATCGCAATAGAAGAGGCGCCTGCAATGAAGCAGCGCCCGGCGAAGAAGATTCAGGCTATGGGGGGGTCGACTAGGGGGGTGTGAGCCAAACTGCGATAAAGATCGCGGTGCCGTCCATTACGCGACGATACCTTGTGGACATCCATATCCGGCGTGCCACTTTGTATTCCTACCAAGTGAGCGGATGCATGGCTGCAGTGATCATTATGTTCAGCGCTAACGCCGGAATCGGCACCATCTACCGCAGTGGACTCAACGTGAGAGTACGTTTCGCCATCAGATGACGGCCAATCCACGTGGCTCGCCCACGCCTGCGCACTCAGTGCCACAATCACTGTGAGCACTATCGCCACAAGTCGTTGTAGATTGGTGCGGGACGACGGCATGCGTTGGAAGGTACCACACACGCTACCCGAAACGCTACAACGACCGTGACGAGAAATTCCGTAATGCAATCTGCGAGCATACCCCTGAGCGCTATCGCGTATGGCAAGGTCCGGCTACCGACCAGTAACGGGAAATCATCCACCGCTGATCATGAGTCAACCGAGTTGCTGAACTCCCGCGCGCAAGAACATGCGAACGCGATCTATCCGCTTGCCACTATGCATCGATGACTTTCCTTCCTCGATACATCGACGGGGCCACCTACGCCACCGCACCTAGAGCCACGCCTTAGGTGCCGTGGAGAATACACAAGCGATAAATACACGTACTGACATCGCCTGTATCTCGACTCGCCCGTTGACAGGATCCGATTGCCCCAAAAGCTCCGTCCCCGCGGCATTAACTGGCCCCCTACCGCTTACCGCTATCACGACCGAAGCATTCGCCCGAACCTGTCGAGTTCTCAAGGCCGCTCGCACGCTCTGCAGTCTACCGCCAGACTTTGCACCACATGCCAAGTCGAATAGTCACACTTTCGCAGGCGGCAATACCCTAAAGACTGCCTCGGCAGCGCCCTAGCATGCAGCGAATTTGGTCAATACTTATTGTGTACGACCTCTGCGAGCTTTCTCCTCGATTGGGATAGACAAATGTGCCCGCTCAGCTACGCAGGTATTTGACCAGCGCTACGATAGCGAGCACCAACCCGACAAGCACCAGGAGTACGAACAACATCCAGACGATCATCATCGGACCACCCATCATGCTGCATTGCATCATTGATTCGTTCATCATGCCGCCGCCCATGGGGTCCGGGTCGCTCTGACCCGCGGCTGGGGCGATGCCCACAATGGTGCCCAGCAGGCTCAACAGTGGTACTACGAATAGTTTCATTGTTTACTCCAAACTTGTGCTCTAAAGAGCTTGTATCGCGTCTTCTGAGCCATGGTGGGGATGCAGGCAGCCCGAGCTGGGACTGAGTAATACGGCCGATACGCTCAGTTGCCGTATTTTCTATGCGCCCAGATCAGTAATGCGGCTCCCGTGGTAATCCAGACATCGGCCAGGTTGAATGCCGGCCAGTGATACTGTGCGTAATGGACGTCGAGAAAGTCGACCACATGGCCGCGTAGCAGGCGATCCGTCAAGTTGCCCAGTGCACCGCCTAGAATTGCACTGAGCGCGATCGATTGACCTTTCGAAGTCCCCCCGCTCCACAGCCAGCCCAGCAGCATGACCGATATGACAATGGCTACACCGATCAGGAATCCCCGCTGCCAACCACCCGCATCGGCCAGAAAGCTGAATGCGGCACCTGTATTGTGTAGATGGGTCCAGCTAAAAAACTCTGTGACGGCTCTGCGCTCACCATAGGCGAGATAGGTGCTGGCCGCGTACTTGGTTGCTTGATCCAGAAGCAGCATCACGAGGGATAATCCCAACCAACGCAGCCTGTCGGCCGGGCTAGAACTTTTCAGCGTGTCCTCCCCTATCGTCACCCGCGCAGACACAAGCTATGCTTCCTGTTTGCACCGCGCGAAGATATCGCCATGTTCAAGGGCTTTCCGAGGACGGTGATTCCTGAAGCTCGTCTCGCGTTTGGCGCGCGTCCTTCAGGATGCGGATACCGCCGCGTAACACGATAAAACCAACGACCAAACCGATAATGAGATCGGGGTACCGCGTGTCGAAGTAGTAGACCAGCGCGCCACCGACAATGACGCCGATATTGGCGATTACATCGTTGGCCGAAAATATCCAGCTCGCGCGCATGTGCACATCGCCTTGTCGGTGGCGGGCGATGATAAGCAAACAGGTTGTGTTTGCCACGAGTGCCGCCGCGCCCATCAGCATCATGTAGCTGGGCTCGGGATTGCTGCCCATCAGGGTTCGCCGAACCACCTCACCCACGGCGAACAGCGCGAGCAGTATTTGCACGACGCCGCCGATGGAAGCGGCGCGCGCCTTGTGATGGGCGGCGCGCCCCACCGCATACAGCCCCGCAGAATAAACGGCCGCATCAGCGAAGTTGTCGAGCGAGTCGGCGATCAAGGCGGTCGAGCCGCCTAGCAAACCAATCCCGAACTCAGCTAGAAACATGACGCCGTTGATCGCCAACAGCCAGTAGAGCGCCTTTTGTTGGGCCTGGTCTTTGGCCTCGAATTCACAGCCGCAATCGGCCATCCCGTGTTCCCTCCACCAGCGCAATCATGCGCCAAACTCTGTTGGATATAAGACGACGATAAAACCTCTAGCGACTAAAGGGTCAAGCACTCAGCGAGACTGAATTTCGTTTGTCTCTTTTTCCTACCCCAACGAGCACGACCAGTGCGATCCCGACGACAGCCAGCACCGGTTTGTCCTGCCAGCGGACGTAGGGCGTGGTCCCCGTACGCGGGGTGACCTCTGCCTGCAAAACAGTCGGCTCGAACTGAGGCGCGCGCGCCAGCAGTTGACCGTTGTGATCGATTACCGCCGTGAGCCCGGTATTGGTGGATCGGACAAGCGGGCGCCCAGTTTCAACGGCGCGCATTTGGGTAATTTGCAGGTGTTGATGCGGCCCTAGGGAGTCTCCGAACCACGCGTCGTTACTCAGATTGACCAACAACTGCGCGGTTGGGAGCAGGTCAGTGACTTCAGCGCCGAACACCACATCAAAGCAAATCAATGCGCCGATGGGCATGCCGGAGGCATATAGTAGTTGTGGCTGCTGGCCTGCCCTGAAGTCTTCAAGCGGTGCGCCCAGAATATTCAACCATGGGCCCACAAATCGACGCAGTGGGACGTATTCACCGAAGGGCACCAGATGCCGTTTGTAATAGAACTGACTTGGGCGAGCCAGGCTCACTGCAGAATTGTATGCTTCGCCCTGGCGTGTACGCATGGGGATACCCAGCATAAGGGTCGATCCGCGCTCGCCGAGGCGTACTTGAAGTCGGTCTAGATATTCAGAGGTTTGATCGAACCACGCCGGCACGGCGGTTTCCGGCCAGACTATAAGGTCCGTTCCAGCGTATGGCTGTGTCAGTGCCCTATAGCGCCTCAAAGTGAACGCCAGCGCTCCTGACTCCCATTTCCTGTCTTGTTCCACATTCCCCTGCACAAGCGCAATGGACAGTGGCTTGGCTACTACCGGCTCGGTCCATTCACGATCAAGCAATGAAATGCCAAGCAATAGCGCCACCAGTGCGCCGCTTGTGATTCCCAGGCGCCGCAAGCTCAAACGAAGAATCATCCACGCAAGGCCCCCCGCCATAACGGTCACCACAAAGCTCACGCCCAGCACGCCAAATACGGGTGCGATCGCGGCAAGCGGCGTGCCGATCTGGCTGTAACCTAAAAAAAGCCAAGGAAAACCGGTCAGGAACCAGAGCCGGACCCATTCGCTCAGTACCCATGCCGCTGGCAAACCAAACCATAGAGCAACGCCATTCATCCGGGCGGATAAGGTGCGCACGAGAAATACCACTGACCACGGGAACAAGGCCAAGAGGGCTACAAAGCCTACCGTGACGAGCAGGGCTGCTACGGGTCCGCTGCCATAGCGATTGATGCTGATAAACACCCATGAAACGCCTACACCGAAGTAACCCAACCCGAAGAAGTAGCTTGCCCACAGCGCAGCACGTTTTGGTAGACGCACGGCCAACAGGAATAGAACCGCCGGCGACAGCACGGCCAGCCAATACCAACCTAACGGCGCGAAAGCGAGCGGCAAAACGCCGCCAGCGAGCAACGCCAGACCATAGACCACGAGCATGATTGGGAGTGCTGAGACGTTGCGCGCCGACATGCGGTTGATCGAAGCTCGGTTGCACACAGGATATTCCTACGCTTTAGTTGCGAGCGTGCTGCAACAGCCACACACTAAGTCCTCGAGCTACTAGAGCTTCAAGCGCGAGAAGGTTATGAGGCAATCCGATCTACGGATTGGCGATCTCGCCCGACACACGGGCGTAGGTGTAGCCACGATTCGTTACTATGGCGACGTAGGCCTGCTACCGGAAGCAGGCCGTAGCGAGGGCGGCCAGCGCCACTACCGCCCTTCACATGTCGAACGGCTCATGTTCATCAAGCACTGCCGGGAACTGGGCTTCAGCCAAGACAATGTACGCATGCTGCTGACGCAAGCCGATCAGAGTGATGCCTCCTGTGAAGACGTCGCTCGACTCGCTAAAGAGCATCTCGAAGCCGTGCGTAAGAAGCTTACGGCCTTGCAGGCGTTGGAAATGTCGTTGGAGGATATGATTCATGCCTGCCGCGGTGGTCGAATCCAGAATTGCCGCATCATCGAAGCTTTAGCGGCCAATGAATAACGTTACCGATAGGCTGCGGGCGCGCGTCGCTGCTTAACGTACGATTTTCCCGTTTCGTGTTTTGACCCAAACAAAGTCGATGAACGGCGGAAAAGACAATCACGTTTTCATCAGATCGATTCTTTTCTAGTTTGTATTGTCGCTCGGCGACTTGGGTGGAGCCGTTCTTTTGCACAGAGGCGCCGCCGGTACGGCGCAGGCGCTAACCTACATCCGGCAGAGTGGCACTCGGCGGCGTTTCTCGGCGGCCGATAAAAGCGTCTCAAGACGTTTTTCAAGCACTCTCTACCGGGGCACGTCGGTTAGGGAACTCGGAATAGCTAATCGCGCGAGGCCGGCTATCGACCTAAAGTGGACCATCCCAGTCAGCGATCGGCACCCACGCCAAGCCTTTCAAAAATGACTTGACGGGCAGTCGTATCAGGCACCCTTAATTCGATGTGGTTTGATGCCCAGCGAAACAGGTGCTCGGCGGCGACGCTCGACAGGATTTGCTCATTCAGTGGATACAGTCGCCAATGGTTCAAACCGTATCGGTCACCCACTACAGGCAAGCATGAGCCTCCACCAAGATTTACCAGCACCGACTCGGCCCGGTTTGAACTTGCACCGCCCGCGACTGGATAGGCGCTGGTGACGGCGCATCGAGTATGTCTTGTTGCTACCGTATTTACGCGTGGCAAATTGAACCTGAAACGACATGGCTGAGACTGGACTAACGATCGGAAAACTCGCGGCGGCCGCCGGCGTAAATCTGCAAACTGTGCGCTATTACCAGCGACGCGGATTGATCGATCAGCCGCCCAAACCGTCCACTGGCTATCGTCGCTATCCGCGCGCGACCGTTGACCGCATTCGTTTCATCAAGCGCGCGCAGGGCTTGGGGTTCAGCCTTGACGAAATCGGCGACTTGCTGATTTTGGGTGACGGTCATTGCGATGACGTACGCCGCGTTGCGGAAAATCAGCGCGCGCTGGTGGCAGCCCGCATCGCCGATCTGGCCGCAATGCAAGACACGCTGGATGGGCTGATCGATCGCTGCCGGAACGCGCAAGTGTCCAATCATTGTCCGCTGATCGAGACGCTGTCCCGCCGCGACTGAAATAACTCAGCCAGCCCTTGACACGGTACCTGAGTACCGCGTTTAAGCTGCGCTTCGTCCGATTATCGAACCGGCACGGAGCCTTTTCATGAACGACCCCACGACCGCGACCGGTCGCACCACCTGGGCCCAGATCGGCGCCGTACTCGCCGCGGTCGGGGCTTCCCTGTGCTGTGTAGCGCCGGTGTTGTTGATATCGATTGGTGTCGGCGGCGCTTGGATGAGTTCGCTCACTGCACTGGAACCGTATCGGCCGATATTCGTCGTCATTACGCTGGCGCTGCTGATTTTTGCCGGTTGGCGGCTGTATCGCCGCGAGCCGAGTTGCGATTCCGATACAGCGTGCGCACGACCCGCGGTCAAGCGCCGTCAGCGCCTCATNTTCTGGCTGCTCGCATTACTCGTCACGGCACTGCTCACCTTTCCCTGGTACGCGCCGGCTTTTCTCTAAGGAANGATCGTCATGGTTCGAAAACAACGCATGATTNTAGTGGCCACCATGCTGCTGGTGGGCACGGTCTGGATACAAGGCGCTTTTGCGGCGGCTGAANGGACCGTAACGCTTGCGGTGGNTCATATGACCTGCGCGACCTGTCCCTTTGTGGTGCGCAAGGCGCTCCAGCAGGTCGACGGCGTCGACACGGTGCGCGTGGACTACGAGTCCAAGACCGCCACGGTCGCCTTCGATCCGAAGATTGCTTCGGTCTCGGACTTAACCGCGGCCACGACCCGCGCTGGCTATCCGTCCGAGCCAACGGAGTAACACCACATGGGCCGCAATAAAAAGCTGTTCAGTGTGGGCATTGCAGGCACCGTCATCGCGGCGCTGTGCTGTTTCACGCCGGTGCTGGTGATCCTGTTCGGCGTCGTCGGTCTTTCTGCGCTGGTGGGCTATTTGGACTATGTGCTGCTGCCCGCGCTGGCCTTTTTCCTGGGGCTGACGATCTACGCCGTTTATCGGCGTAAGAAAATGGCCTGCTAAACCCGACCGATCCGGAACCCAAATGAAACGCATACTCGCTATTCACGGCATGACCTGCGCGCACTGCGCCCAAAGGGTCGAGGACGCGCTCAATGCACTTCCTAGCGCAAGCGCTGTGGTGTCCTATGCCGAGCGCCGTGCCGAAGTCCAGNTGGATGACGGCACAGATGAAACCACGCTGATCGAAGCGGTACAGGCCCAAGGCTACGATGCCCGCAACTGGGACGACGAATCTTCGCTTGCCCAGTCTTCACGGGTCGCGGGAGAAGACGAAAACCGCCATATCGCGATCATTGGCAGTGGCAGCGGCGCGTTTGCGGCTGCCATCCGCGCCGTTGAGGCAGGGGCGCGGGTGAGCATGATCGAGTCGGGCNACATCATTGGCGGCACCTGCGTCAATGTGGGCTGCGTGCCGTCCAAGATCCAGATTCGCGCCGCCGAACTGGCCCAGCACCAACGCCACAACCCGTTTGATGGGTTGGCAGATTGCAAGCCAACGATTAATAGGCCACGCCTGCAGCGCCAGCAGCAGTCCCGAGTCGAAGAACTACGCGCGGCCAAGTACCAGAAAATACTCGACGATAATCCATCGATTACGCTGCGCCGCGGGCGGGCCCACTTCGAAGATGCGCATACGCTAATTGTCACGGCACATGACGGGTCCGAAGATCGTTTGGTGACCGATCGCATTCTGATCGCTACCGGGGCTTCCCCAACGATCCCACCGATACCGGGCCTGGCCGACACGCCGTATTGGACGTCCGATGAGGCGGTTTTCAGTCCGGACACGCCCGAGCACATCATCGTCATCGGCGCCTCTGTCGTTGCCGTTGAACAGGCTCAAGCGTTCCGCCGTTTGGGTTCGAAGGTCACAGTCCTGGCCCGCAGTACGCTGCTATCCAGCGAAGACCCCGCGCTCGGCGAGGGCCTTGCCGCGGCCTTCCGCGCCGAAGGAATCGACGTACGCCAGCACAGCCAGGCGCGTTCCGTACATTTTGCGGCAGGGCAATTCACGCTCGACACCGACGACGGCCCGATCCAGGGCGACCGNCTGCTGGTGGCAACGGGCCGCTCCCCGAACACCCGCGATTTGGCACTAGACAAGATCGGGGTGGTGACCGATGAACGCGGTGCGATCAGGGTTGATGCCTCGCTATGTACCAGCGCCGAGCATATCTATGCCACTGGCGATTGTACGACGCTGCCCCAGTTCGTCTATGTGGCCGCCGCCGGCGGCACCCGCGCGGCCGTCAACATGACCGGCGGTCGAGCGCGGCTGGATCTGTCCGCCATGCCGGCAGTGATCTTCACCGATCCGCAGATCGCGACGGTGGGGTTGGATGAACGCCAAGCCCAAGCGCGCGGCCTCGAGATCGAGACCCGTTCTTTAGGGTTGGAACATGTACCACGTGCGCTTGCCAACTTCGAGACCCGCGGATTCGTCAAGCTGGTTGCCGAGGCGGCCAGCCATCGTCTACTCGGAGCTCAAATCTTGGCTCCCGAAGCCGGCGAGATGATTCAGGCCGCTGTATTGGCCGTCCACCACGGCATGACCGTTGAAGCCTTGGGCGATCTGTTGTTTCCTTATCTGGTTCACGTGGAAGCGCTCAAGCTCTGTGCCCAGACTTTTACCAAAGATGTCGAGCAGCTGTCCTGCTGTGCTGGGTGACTGTCGCCGTTAGCGATCGGTTGATCGATCGAGCCGTTGTTCGTCTACCTCTTTCAGTTCGGCGCGNGGCGAGCCTCGNAGCGCTGGATTCGCNNTCNAGTCTTGGGGTATTTTNGCGTGACCCGATGTCTTTGNTTGGGGCACNACCCAATACAGACNTGCAAAGATCGGTTCACCTAGTTTGNCCCTGATGTATNCGATNCNAGCACAAGCTTCACGTCGNATGCGGGGCCCACAGAATGATCGCTGCGCCGGCAAGACAAACCNCTGCGCCCAGTGCATCCCAGACGTCGGGCGCGTGCCCTTCTATAGCCCACATCCAAAGGATTGAAGCGACTATATATAGGCCTCCATAGGCAGCGTAAGCGCGTCCTGCTTGATCAGCGGGGCTGAGCGTTAATAACCAAGCGAACGCCACCAGTGAAACCATGCCCGGAAAAAGCCATAGCGCACTATTCCCCGATCGGAGCCAAGACCAGAACGCGAAGCAGCCGGCGATCTCAGCAAGCGCAGCGCAGGTATAGACCACAAGTGTCGGCATGAGTGACCAGCAGATTTGCTTTTGGCGATGCAGTTTAACGCGAGCAAACCAGCACTGAGCGTTCACGAACTAGGCTGAACTGGGAACTGTTCGAATCCCGAAAGCGTGTTAGTTCGATGCGTGTGCGATAACAGCGCATTAGTGAGTTCGGAAGCTCCGAGAGCGTCTGCTTTGGCGGATAGCGGGCTATGGAACCCCGCGTGTCTTCGCCTCGACACCGCTCATCCGTTGCTCGCCGCGCATTGCGCCTGAGCCTCCTCTCGCTCGCGGGTATTCCGCCGCTTGCCGGTCTCGTCGGCAAACTTGCGCTGTTCGTCACCGCGATTGGATCCGGCTA
>NZ_PBYA01000006.1 GCF_002729955.1 Salinisphaera sp.
ATTGATGGCATCCAATTCATCGACGGAATAGACGAGCGACAACTCAGCAGGAAAGCCGCCTAGCTTCTTTCCTCATACACCAGATTTGACAGTAACTCGTCCAAAAAAAAACGCCCCGGCAAAGCCGAGGCGTTTTCTCTTTCAGTTGCGGCGACGCGGAGCTAGAACTTCACATTCACCCCGGCGATCACGCTACGCCCCGGTTGGGCGACCCGCAGGAACGAGGTGCTGCGCACGATCTCGTCGTCGAGCAGGTTGTCGCCACGCAGGTAGACCATGGTTTCGGTGTCGTCGTAGCCGGCCAGGCGATAGCCCACGAAGGCGGTCAGATCCGTATAGCCGGCGGTTTCGTCTTCCAGCGGGCCTTCGTTGTCCTGGCGGCTGGCGCGCAGGGCTTCCACGCTGCCCAGCCAGGTCTTGCTGTCGTAATCCAGCCCCACGCCGTAGCGCCCGGGGGTGATACGCGGCAGGTTGGTGTCATTGTCGAGCTCGGCCCGTACGTAGTCGCCCAGCACGCGGGCTGTCAGGCGATGGGCGCCTTCGATGAGGTCGTAGCCCACCTCGGCTTCGCCGCCATAGAAGGTGGCATCGGCCGCGGCGTAGTCGATGAGCAGGAACTCGCCGTCGGGCGCGAATTCGCCTTCTTCGTTCACGCGGTCGGCAATGCCGTTAGAGGCGGGCGTGCCGGTGCCGTCGGCGTTGAGGCCGGCGTCGACCGAGCGCTGGTAGATGTAGTCGTCGTACTTGGTATAGAACAGGCTGGTATCGAAGCGCAGCCGGCCGTTGATACGCCGCAGGCCCAGGTCGAAGCTGTTGGCCACTTCCTCACCGAAGCTGGCGTTGCCGCGTTCGTAGGTGAGCGTGGCTTCGTGCGGGCCGAAGCTGTAGAGCTCTTCGGTGGCGGGGGCGCGCTCGTAGCGGCCGGCGGTGGCAGTGAACACGTAGTGATCGCCAATGGTGCGCTTGGCGCCCAGCGAGACGCTGATCGGGGTGTGGTCGGTATCCGAGCGGCCTTCGCTGGTGTCCTGTTCCTGATATTCGGCACGCAGACCGCCCTGGAGGGTCCAGTTGTCGTCGAGCGGACGTTGTTCGACCCAGAAGGCGGCGATCGAGCGGGTATCGGTCGCGGGTACGAAGGATTCTTCTTCGCCGTAGGCTTCGAAGTCGCGGTCGAAACCCTGCACACCGAAAACGCCGGTAAAGCCGGCGATCGGCGCGTGCTCGGCGGCGATACGGAATTCGGTTTCCTTGTTATCGAAGAACGCTTCCGGGGTTTCCTCGCCTTCAGTATGCAGGTAGTCGGTATAGGCGCCGGAGAATTCGAGGCGGTTGATGCCCGGGGCGACGTCGTAGACCTCGCCCTTGAGGTCGTAGCGATCCTGGGTCAGGCGGATCTGGGCTTCTTCGCCGGGGATGCCGTATTCGCGCCCGAAATGGCTTACCGCGCCGCCGACATAGCCCCAGTCGCCGGAGTATGAGGTGCCGGCACTGTAGGTGTCGGTATCGGTGGCACTGTTGTCGATCAGGCGGCTGTCGTCGGCTTCGTAATCGTCGGTCAGGCGCTTCATGCCCTGCACGTTCAGGGCGAAGTCGCCGATGCCGCCGGTCACGTCCAGGCGTTGCAGGCGCTGGCCGAGGGTGCTGTCACCGCGTTCGAGGGTGGCCTCGCCGGTGATGCCGTCGGGCGCGGTCATGGGGATGCGGTCGGTGACCACGTTGACCACGCCGCCGATCGCGCCGGAACCGTAGAGCAGGGTGGAGGGGCCCTTGAGCACTTCCACCTGACGCGCGGAGTAAGGATCGATGCTCACGGCATGGTCCTGGCTCAGCGTGGAGACGTCGGCCGAGGCGAGGCCGTTTTCCTGTACCCGTACCCGCGCACCGGACTGGCCCCGAATCACCGGCCGGCCCACGCCCTGACCGAAATCGGCAGAACTGATGCCGGGCGTATCGGCCAGCGTCGCGCCCAGGCTCTGGCCGCGCTTGCGTACCAGCTCGGGGCCGGCGACCACGGTGGCCGGCTCGATGGCCTGGCTGGGGTCCTGATCGTCGAAGGCCAGGGCCTCGACCGAGATGGGGGCCAGCAGCGCGCTCTCTGCGGCGCTGTCGCGGTCAGCGTCGTTCGCGCTCTGCGGTTGTGCGAAAAGAGGTTGCCCGGCGCCGAGCAGGCACATGCCGGCTGCGGGCACGAGCAGGCGTGCATATTTCGAGTAAGCCATGAAAAGTATTCCGTCTGATGTGCGAGCCCGTGCTACGGGTTCGCAGAAAATGCCGCTACGGCGGCGCCCAGGTGCTTGTGATCAGACGAAACGGCTGGGTGGAGCCCGTGCGGCATGATGGCCGAGTTGGATACGGGCATGGCCGGCATGGATGGGCGACGCCGTCAGGGGGGCCCTGGGCAAGCTGAGCGTCAGGGCCGGCGTTTGTGCCGGTGGCACGCTGCCCGAATGGCCGTGTACACAGCTGGTACAGGCATGATCGATGTGGGCGACGGCGATCGGATGATCAAAGGCATGGGCGAACGCGAGCGCCTGCACGCACAGCAATGCGAGCACGACGAATGCATGACGTAAATGCCTGTTCCCCATCCCCAATCGAACTCATGTTCCCCGGCCGAGAAAGCCGGCCGGCGCGAATATTACGTTATAAAGTAGCAATAAACCAGCGTGGCGTCTGTTTTTCGTGGGCGTTTTTTATAGGCGCCAAGCGTGCCGGCATCCGCCGAATCCACCGAGCGTTGCGGCGCCTATTCGCGAACGCCATGAAAAAGCCCCGCGTACCTTGGGCACGCGGGGCTGCGGGGCTTGATAAACCCGTTCTTCGCGGCGATCAGTCGCTGGCGCGTGTCACCTTGAATACGGTGCCGCCGGCGTCGTCGCTGATGTACAGCGCGCCGTCGGGGCCCTGGGCGAGACCGGCCGGGCGATGGTCGGCGCTGCCCGGCGAGGCGACGGTTTCGCCGCTGCCGGTAAAGCCGGCCGCACCGGCGAAGTCTTCATAGTCGCCGCTGGCCTTGCCGTTCTCGAACGGCTGGTAGATCACCCGATAACCGGCCTGCGGGCTGGGCGCACGGTTCCAGGAACCATGAAAGGCGATGAAGGCGCCGCCGTCGTACTTCGAACCGAAGCCGTCGCCGTCATAGAACAGGATGTCCATGGGCGCCCAGTGGGCCGGATAGGCCGCCAGCGGCTGTTCGTAGTCGGCGCACTGGCCCACCTTGTTGCCGTCGCCGCCGTATTCCGGGCCCAGCACCTTCTTGTCCTGTTTCGGATCGTAGTAGCAGAAGGGCCAGCCGAAATGATCGCCTTCGCTGATGGCGAACAGTTCCTCGGCGGGCAGGTGGGCGCTTTGTTCCTGGGTGAAGGTATCGGGCCAGTTGGAGTGCAGCTGGTCGCGTCCGTGCTGAACGCCGTAGAGCTGGCCGTCGTACCAGTCCAGCGCAAACATGTTGCGCAGCCCGGTGGCGTATTCGGTTTTCGGCTCGAAGGTCTGGCCGGTTTCGGTCGCCGAGAACTTCCAGATACCGCCGTGGTTGTCGAGCAGCGGACAGGGGTCCTGGCCTTTCGATCCGGGCTGGCGGTCGCTTTCCTGGCAGGCATTGGACGGCGCGCCGTTGTTGACGAACAGCTGGCCGTCATCGCTGATCGCCAGGCCGCGCGCGGCGTGCGACGACTGCTGTGGCAGGCCGGTGACGATATGTTCCGGCTCGCCCTGCGGCACCAGATTGCCGTCGAGCTTGTAGCGGTAGATATCGGTCACGGTGGCGGCATAGAGCCAGCCGTCGTGAATCGCCAGCCCCGTGCCGCCGCCTTCGCCGAAGGTCTTGCGCTCGTCGGCCACGCCGTCGTCATCGCTGTCGCGTAGTGCCATCAGGCCGTGGCCGTCCACATCGTTGGCCAGGTTCACATAGACGGTGCCGTTGTCGGCGACCGCCAGATGGCGGGGCGCGCCGGCGTCTTCGGAGAATGGGGTGGCACAGAAGCCGTCGGGCAGGTCGAGCCCGGCGCTGTCGCAGGTGTCGGCCGCACTTGCATTGCCGGCTGCAAAAAGACCCGTCGCGGCCAGCGTCGTGGCGCACAGGGTGGAGAACGTCAACGTTCGCATCGATGATCCATTGTTATTGGCAAACACGTGCATCGGTTATATCAGTTACCGAAGACGCCGCGCAAAATTTCGCAAAAAAACGATCAAGCAAGTATTGAAACGTTTTACGCAGTCCCTATCTTTCCTGACGTAGCAACGCAGCCCGTTGATTAAGGGCGAAAAACTCAGGAGGGATGATCATGGCTATTCAGCGTTATCAGAACCGTTTCGAGCCGAGCAGCCTGCTCGCCCAGTTCAACGACGAGATCAATCGCATGTTCGTACAGGACAGCAATGCCTTCCCCGCGCTTTCCGGCGGGGCGTGGACGCCGAACGTGGATATTCGCGAAACCGGCGACGCCTATCACATCGAGGCCGAGGTTCCGGGCGTGGATCCGCAGGCCATCGAAGTGACGCTCGACAAGGGCGTGCTCACGCTCAAGGGCGAGCGCAATGAGGAAAAGAGCGGTGAAAACGGCCAGGCCCGCTATCGCGAGCGCCGCTTCGGTTCCTTCGTGCGTCGATTCTCGCTGCCGGAAACGGCGGACGAGGAGAATATCGACGCCCGTGCCGAACACGGCGTGCTACGGCTGACCATCAACAAGAAAGCCACCAGCGAGCCGCGGCGCATCACTGTGCGTAGCGGCGAAAGCGACACGCCGACGGTCGAGGCCCAGCGCGAAACCGCGAACGCCTGATCGACAACGCCGTCGCACGCTAAAGACGGGGCCCGCGCGGCCCCGTTTTTTATGGCCGCCCGCCGGATCTACCTGCGCGCGAGCGTGCGAGCCAAGTCTGCCACCTGTGCTTGTGCCGTATCGCGGGATGCTGCGAAGCGCGTGTCGCCGAATTCCTGGTACTCGATACCGACGTGGTGGATATCGCGGGCGCCGAGATAGCCCGATATCGATCGCAGGTGGGGCAATAGATGCCCGGCCTGTTCGTTGAATTCGCCCGGGCCGAATCCGAATTCACCAGACGCCGTGAGTACGACCAGCGTCTTGCCGCCGAGTATGGGTTCCAGCGGTCGGTCGCCGCGGGCCAGGTCGAAGCTGAAGGTCCGATTGATGCGCACGACCTGATCGACCCAGGCCTTGAGCGCAGCAGGCATACCGTAGTTGTACATCGGCGTGGCGATCACGAGCACGTCGGCCTGTTCCAGTTCTTCGATCAGCGTGTCGGACAGGGTCAGCGCGTCGTGTTGCTGTTCGCTTCGCTCAGCTGCGGGCGTGAAGGCCGCCGCGATCCAGTCTTCGGATATTGCCGGCGGCGGTTCAATACCGACGTCGCGGTGGATGAGTTCGATTGTCGATTCGTTTGCCTGCCACTCGGCGATAAACAGATCGCCGAGCATGCGGGAGAGCGAACGGGTGACGCGGGCACTGGCGTCGATACGCAGGAGGGTGGTCATGAGCCATTCCGATGGATGTGTCGGCATCAACTATCCAATCGCAGGGCGACGGTGACAAAAGCAAAGAAAGCGTCTATAGATGCGTGAAATTCACCTGTTTTGGGGCGCGGGTGTCGCTACCTTCGCTATCGGCGCTACGCGCTTTCGAAGCCGCGGCGCGTCTGGGCAGTTTCAAGGCCGCGGCCGAGGCGCTGCATCTTTCGCCCACGGCCGTATCGCACCACGTTCGCGGTCTGGAAGAGCAGCTGGGCGTATCGCTGTTCGTGCGTCGTACGCGGGCCATTGCACCGACCGAAGCCGGACTGCAGCTGTCGCAGGCGGCAACGCGCGCGTTTTCGGAACTCGAAACGGCGGTGGCAACGCTTCGTGATAACGAAAATCGACTAACGGTCTCCGCAACGCCGGCTTTTGCGACGCTGTGGCTGGCGCCGCGTATCGATGCATTCGAAAAGCGGTATCCCGATCTGCGGGTACGGTTGCTCTCGTCCACCGAGACGGTGGATATGACGCGCGACCGCGAGGTCGATATCGCGATCCGTTATTCGGCTGCCACGACGGATGCGGACGAAGGCGACGTGCTGGTGCGCGAATCGGTGGCTGCGTTTGCCAGTCCGGCCTATCTCGCGGCGGGGATGTCGATCGAGACTGCCGATCGTCTGGCCACGCGCTGGCCCGCTTCGCGGCTCGCCCCGATCGACTGGCCGGCATGGCAGGCGCAGGCCGGCGTCGGACCGCTCGACGACGCAAGGCTACGCACCTTCGCCCACGAACAGGAGGTGGTACAGGCAGCGCTGGCCGGTAAGGGCATCGCGCTGGTCAGCGAGTTGCTGGTACGGGATATGGTGGATCGAGGCTGGCTCGTGGCCTGGCGGCCGGATATTCGCATCTCCGGCCATGCCTATCGGCTGATCACCGGACCGTTGAACCGCCATACACGCCGTGTGCAGCGGTTCACGAGCTGGCTTCAGGATGCGCTCGCCGACGACTGAGGCGAGGGAGCCGCGCCTCTAGCGAAACAGCGTATCGATATGGTCGGCGCCGATGCCTACCCGGTCGTAGTGCTCGCGGCAGAGGGCGATATAGTCGTGGACATCGAAATAGCCGTCCGACTCGCCCTGTTCGTCGAGCCAGATGAGCGGGCCCTTGACCACGAAAAACACCCGCATCGGATCTTCGTGTTCGTAGGCGACGAGGGTGTGGCCTTCGCCCGGGGTTTCGTAGACAAAGTCGCCAGCGGTGGCGATCCAGTCGTGTTCCAGATACCCCCATTTGCCGGAGATTGTATAGGCGAACACTTCGTTGGGGTGGTAGTGGCGATTGACCAGGCCGGCGCCCTTGGCCATGAGCACGTCGCACCAGCGGTTCGACGACGGCGAAATCCATAGCGGCCGGGACGAGACCGTGTCGCTGAAGGGCACGTAGTAACGCTCGTCTTCGGTGGGTGCATTGGCGATATGCACTTCGGGTAGCGTATCCGGCTTGAAGCTGTTAGGGATCGGCGGGATATCACGCCAGAATTCGGCGGCCGGGCTCTTGGTGGCCATGCTATCTCCTCGATATTCTTGTTTGCAGGCTTCGAGTGTCCGGGTGCGGGCGATCGCGTGCAACGTCGCCCGCCTGCCGTAGTCGCTAGTCGCTGGCGCGCAGGCTGGCCCAGGCGGGTTGGCGCAACACCTCGCGCAGCGAGGCCAGCCCGGAGAGGGCGATCACGGCGGTGGCGATACTGATCGCCATCAGCCACAGCGGCCAGCGCCAGGCATAGCCCAGGTCGAACACCCATACCGCGAGCACGATGGCGGTGACCTGGGCGATCGCCGCTGCCAGCAGCGAGGCACACAGGCCAATGAGAAGGCACTCGCCGAAGGTAGCCTGACGCAGCCAGCTCGAGCGCGCGCCGAGCGCCCGCAGCAGTGCGGCTTCGCGCAGGCGTTCGGCGCGGCTGGCCTGCATGGCGGCCAGCAGTACCACCAGCCCGGCGGCCAGGGTGAAGCCGAACACCAGCTCGATGGCCAGGCTCAGCCGGTCGATCAGCGTGGTGAGCTGTTCGAGAATGGCGGCGATATCGATCACGCTGATATTGGAGAACTCGCGCACCAGGGCGCCGATCACGCCGTGGGCGTCGTCGGGTACGTACAGGCTGGTGATATAGGTCGCCGAGAATTCGTCCAGCACGCCCGGCGCGAACAGCACATAGAAGTTCGCCTGCAGGCTGGACCAGTCGATTTCACGAATGCTTTCGATGGTGGCCGTGACCGGCGTGCCGGTGATGTCGAAGGTGAGGCTGTCGCCCACGTCCACACCCAGGCGTTCGGCCACGGAGGTATCGATGGACATGCGCGGCTTGCCGGTATCGTCCGCATCGAACCACTGGCCGGCGACGATACGGTTGTCGTTTTTCAGATCGTCGATCCACGACAGGTTCAGCTCGCGCCGGGTGAGCTCGCCGGCCTGTTCGGCCAGTTCGCCGTCGTCTTCGATCGCGGTGCCGTCCACCGCGGTCAGCCGGCCGCGTACCAGCGGATAGAAGTCGGCGTCGAGTCCGGCCTGTTGCAGGCGTTCGGCCACCGCCGGCTGTTGTTCGCGGGTGATGTTGATCAGAAACCGATTGGGCGCGTCGGCGGCGATATCCGCCTGCCAGCCGGCAAGCAGGTCGCCGCGTACGATCACCAGCATGAACAGCATGGTCAGGCCGATGCCAAAGGCCACGATCTGCAGCGCGCTGGCCTGGCGTCGGCGTGCCAGGGCTGACAGCGCCAGCCGCAGGCCCGGCCCGCCGCGGTTGCCGATACGCGGGCGCAGCCGGTCGATGCCGGCCAGCAGGCCCAGGGCAACGACCCACAGCACGGCGGTGCCGCCAATAGTCGCACCCACCACCCAGGCGGTGAGGGTGATATCGCGGGTGGCAGCCGCCGCCAGCAGGGCAACGCTCGCCAATGCTGCTGCATAAATCAGCCACATGCGCCCGCGCTGTTCGGCCAGAGAGCGGGCCAGCACCCGGGCCGGCGGCGTGGCCCGTGCCTGGGCCAGCGCGGGCCAGGCAAAACCAGCCAACAGCACCGCGCCCGTGGCCGCGGCCGGCCACAGGGCCAGCCACGAGGCAGTGGGCAGCTGGATTTCGAAGGCACGGGCGATCAGCTGTGAAATACCCAGCTGGGCCAGCCAGGCAACCAGTAGCCCGAGGCCGATACCGATCGCGCCCACGAATACCAGCTGCCAGGCCATCAGCCGGGCGATCAAGCCGCGGGCTGCACCCAGGGTCTTGAGCAGGGCGATTTCATCCAGCCGCGACGATGCATGCTGGCGTGCAGTCAGCGCGATGGCGACGCCCGCGAGTACCACCGCCACGAGTGCGGCCAGGTCCAGAAACACATCGGCGCGATCCAGCGCCCGCGCCAGCGCGCGGTTGGATTCGGCCGGGGTGCGCAACCTCTCGCCGGGCTGCAAGGTCGGTTCCAGGCGCTCGCGCACCTGTTCGAGCGCGGCCGGTTCGCCGGCGATGCGTTCGTCGTAGTTCGCCCGGCTGCCCGGGCCGAGCAGGCCGGTGCCGGCGACGTCGGCATCGCGTATGAGCACCCGCGGCGCGATATTGGCAAAGCCCTGGCCGCGATCGGGTTCGATTACCAGCACGGCGGCGATTTTCAGGCGTGCATCGCCGAGGTGGAGCGTATCGCCCACCGCAAGCTGCTGAGCATCGAGAATGCGCTGGGCTACCCAGGCCGTACCCGGCTCGGGGGCGCGGGTGACCGTTTTGGTCGGGCTGCCCGGGTCGCCCCGCCGCAGCGTGACTTCGCCGCGCAGCGGATAGCCGTCTTCCACCGCCTTGACCGAGACCAGCGTGATTTCGTCGTCGTTCTGGCTGACCACGCTCGGGAACACGGTCACGCCGTGATGGGCCACGCCGATCTCGTCGAGAATTGCTGCACGCTTTTCATCCAGCGGCGCCCGCAGTTCCAGTTCCAGGTCGCCGGCGAGCGTAGCCGCGCCCTGGCGCTCCATGCCGGCGCGTACGCGATCGGTCATCTGGCTGACCGCGCCCACCGCGGCCACGGCCACCACGAGCGCGATCAGCAGAATCCAGGCCGAGCCGTCGCGCCGGCTGCGCCCGATCTGGCGCCAGGCCAGTCGTACGGCGGAGGTGCGATCAGTGCTCACGCAGATGTCCGTCGGCCAGCCGGGTCCGTCGGGCACAGCGGGCGGCCAGGTCCTCGTCGTGGGTGACCAGCACGAGAGTGGTGCCCTGTTCGGCGTTGAGTTCGAACAGCTGGTCGATCACTTCGGCCCCGGTCGCGCCGTCGAGGTTGCCGGTGGGTTCGTCGGCAAACAGGATCTTGGGCCGGCAGGCAAAGGCGCGGGCTAGGGCCACGCGCTGCTGTTCGCCGCCGGAGAGCTGGCGCGGCGTGTGCTTGATGCGATGCGCCAGGCCCACCTGTTCAAGCAACCGCTGCGCGGTTTCGCGTGCCTCGCCCAGATCGGCGCCGGTCAGTTCCAGCGGCAGGGTGACGTTATCCAGCGCCGACAGGCCGGAGAGCAGCTGAAACGACTGAAACACGAAGCCCACCTGGCCACTGCGCCATGCCGCGCGTGCATCCTCGTCGAGATCCGACATTTCGCGTCCGAGCAGGGAGAGTTTGCCGCGGCTGGGCGTATCCAGCCCCGCGAGCAGGGCCAGAAGCGTCGATTTGCCCGAGCCGGACGTACCCACGATCGAGAGCGTATCGCCCGTGTTCAGCGATAGTTCGATACCGTCGAGGATGGTGAGCGCACGCTCACCGCTTTCGATCGTCTTGGACAGATCGACCGCTTCTAATGCAGGAGATGACATTGAGCCGAGTTTCTTGGTCCGAAAAAGGTTGGTTGCGCCGCGTACTGGTTACGATGACCGCGGCGCTGCTGTTCGCGACATGCAGCTTCGCATACGCACAGCCGAGCGTGCTGGTTTTCGGCGACAGCCTGAGCGCCGGTTACGGCCTTGATCGCGGCGAAGGCTGGGTGGCGCTGCTGCGCGATCGCCTTGAAGAAAACGATCGCGACGTTGAAGTAGTCAACGCCAGCGTCTCCGGCGAAACCACCGCCGGCGGGCGCGGGCGGCTGGATGCCGCGTTGAAACGCCACGAGCCGGCGGTGGTCATTCTGGAGCTGGGCGGTAACGACGGCCTGCGCGCGCTGCCGGTTGAAACCATGAAGGCCAACCTCGCCGCCATGATCGAGGCCAGCCGCGATTCGGGTGCCAAGGTGCTGTTGCTGGGCATGCGTATTCCCTCCAACTACGGTAAGCGCTATGCCGACCAGTTTCACCAGGCGTTCGTCGATCTGGCCGAAGAAACCGAGGTCGCTTTCGTACCGTTCTTTCTGGAAGACATCGCCACCGATCGCGGCAATTTCCAGAACGACGGCGTGCACCCCAACGCCAAGGCCCAGCCGGCCATGCTCGATGCCGTCTGGCCGGAGCTTGCGCCCTTGATCGATGCCAAGGCGACGGCCGCCGCACAACCGTGAATTCTGCCGGTCGGTCGAGGCTGCTGCCCAATCGATTGCCGCCTCAGCCCAGCCTGGCAACCCGGCAGCCAAACCGCGAGCACATGCTAATATGACCACATTGGCGGCTAACGATATGGCATGTCCATGAATATCAACGACACCGACGACCGCTTCTTCCATCTCGCCGGCAACGAGGCGATCGAATCCCGGGCGATCGCACAGCGCCTGCATGTCAACAAAACCCAGCTTGCCGACGTGTTGGGGATTGGCGTTGACTCCCTGCGACGCAGCCATCGCGAGCGCGCCGCACGTGTGCAAACGCGCATGCGCGACATGATCGAGATCATCAACCGGGCCCAGCCCTGGGCCGGTTCGGTCAACCAGGCGTTTGCCTGGTATCGCTCCCAGCCCCTGCCGTCGTTCGGCGATCAGACCGCCGAAGAACTGGTGAAGGAAGGGCGGGCGGATGCCGTGAAAGCCTATCTGTCGCGCATCAACGAAGGCGGCTATGCCTAAGGCCGGGCATGGCGGGCGACTATTTCAGCGGCACGGTCTATCGCGCGCATAACCCGCGCTGGTCGTTCGCGCCCGATTCTGGCGCCGGTGCGGCCAAGCACGGCGGACGGTTCAACCGGCCCGGCGTGCCCGCGCTGTATACCAGCAGCCGCTACGAACTCGCGATCGTAGAAGCCCATCAGGGCCTTCCCTACAAGCTCCAACCGCTCACCATCGTGAGCTACGACGTCGCGCACGACAGCGTGCTCGACCTTTCGACCCCAGCGGCCTGCGACGTGGCCAACGTGGCATTCGAAGACCTGGGCTGCGCCTGGGAACTGATTGCCTACGAAGGCGCGACACCGCCGAGTTGGGCACTGGCCGATCGCCTGATCGAGGCCGGCGTCGGTGCCATTATCGTGCCCTCGTTTGCAGTGGGCGCCAATCGCGGCGACCGCAATATCGTGTTCTGGCGCTGGCAGTCCACACCGCCGTGCCAGGTGGCCGTGAACGACGACTGGCATCGCCTGCCGCGCGATGATCGGTCCTGGCGCTGATGAATCAGGCGCTTTAGCTCAAGCAAGTCGATTGTCCGCAAATGGACGCGAAGGCACGCGAATAAGTCGAAAGCCAGAGCGCTCGAAAGCCGGTTGGACTGGTTTTCATGCCGCATGCTGAACGCTGGACATAATCAAGCGCCCCGGCATGGCGGCTTAACCAAGCCTTGGCGCGAAGCGTTTCGATGGACTCTGCCGCCTTTTCTTATTCCGTATCTGCTACGCCGCGAAAGTACGCAACCGCATCTGCGAGCATTTGCGTTGATCTGCGGACTTTCTTATTTGCCAGAACAATGTCCGCAGACCGCAGACGTATGCCTTACGCCCGCGGTCAGGGACGCGACCAGATGTTGTTCGCTGCGATCGAGCGACCGATGCAGTCGCCTGATTAGCCGCTTTCCTTGGTCGCGTATGGGCAGGCCGGCGCCTCGACGCCGGCGGCGGCCAGATGCTGGGCGAAGGCGATGGTGGTGCGGTCGTGGCCGTAGTCGCCGACGATCTGCAGGCCCACGGGCAGGCCGTCGTCGGTCAGGCCCACGGGGGCGCTGGTGGCCGGGAGGCCGGCGACGGTGGCCGGGGCGATCCAGCGGAACAGGTTGGTATAGCCGTGGCTGTTGCCGTCCACGTCGATCTTGCGCGAGAGCACGTTGCCGCCGTGGTCGTGGGCTATGGCGGGCACGCAGACGCTGGGCAGCAGCAGCACGTCGTAGTCGGCGAACAGGCTGTGCCATTTGGCGCGCAGCTTGTGTCGGGCTTCGTCGGCCTTGGCCCAGTCGCGATGGCTGGCGGTGGCGCGTTCGGCAAAGCCGCCCACCGTGCCCATGTCGTTCTTGCCGACCAGGCCCATGAACTTGGCGCCGCGTCGGGCCTTGTTATAGAGCTTGTCGGGAATGGAGGCGCCGACCAGGCCGTTGAGCAGGCGGTCGTAGGTTTCGTAGCTGGCTTCGAAGCCGCCCGGCAGGTCGTCGAGCTTCGTGACCGTCGCACCCGCGCGGCGGGCGGCTTCGAGCGCGTCTTCCAGGCGTGCTTTCACCGCCGCCGAGATCGGGCAGAAGTCGTGCTCGAACAGATAGCCGATCTTGAAGTCGGCAAGCGTCGTGGGTTTGGGGGCGGGCAGTTTCGCCTGCCAGACGCTGGCTTCGATGCTGTCCGCGCCGGCCATGACGTCGAGTGCCAGGGCCAGATCCGCCGGATGGCGAGCCAGCGGGCCGGCCACGCACAGATCGGGTTCGCCGCGGGTGCCGGGCGGCCCCGGGATATGCCCACGCATGGGAATCACGCCGTAGGAACTCTTGTGCCCGTACACGCCGCACCAGCTCGAAGGCGTACGAATCGAGCCGGCCAGATCGGAGCCCAGCTCCAGGGGCGTGAAGCCGGCAGCCAGACCCGCGGCCGCGCCGCCGGAGGAGCCGCCTGAGGTGCGCTCGGTGTTCCAGGGGTTGTTGGTGGTGCCGTAGATCGGGTTGAAGGTCTGTACGTCCTGGGCCAGGCGCGGCGTGTTGGACTTGCCGAAGATTACCGCGCCGGCGGCGCGTAGCCGGGCCACGGCCACGGCATCGTCGCTGCTGCGATAGTCCTTGAGCTTGGGCTCGCCGACTACGGTGGGCAGGCCGGCGACTTCATAGGTGTCCTTGATCGTCATCGGCACGCCGTGCAGCGGCCCCCAGTTCTGCCCGGCCGCGATCGCGGCGTCGGCTTCATCGGCGCGCTGGCGGGCGGCTTCGATATCCATGGCCACGACGGCGTTGATCGGTTCGCCCAGCGTTTCGATACGTGCCAGATAGTGGTCGAGCGCTACGCGGCTGGAGATGTCGCCACGGGCGATGGCGCCGGCCAGTTCGCCGGCGCTGAGTTGATGGATATCGGTCATCGGGTCGTTGTCCTTGTCGTTCTCGAACTTGATATGCGTTATTCGCTGTCGCTGTCGCTGTCGCTGTCGCTGTCGCTGTCGCTTTCACTGCGCGGCGTTTTCAGCGCGTCGAACAGCGCCTGCTTGAACAGCTCGGGCGATTCGATCGGCGGCAGGTGGCCGATGCCTTCGAACGTCACCAGTTCGGCGTTGGGCATGCGGGCGACGGCTTCACGCCCCAGGGTGGGGTAGTCGCCGAGCTTGGCGGCGAGTTCATCGGAGACGAGATCGCTGCCGAGTGCTGTGCGATCGCGGGTGCCGATCATGAGGGTGGTGGGCACGTCGATCTGCTCGAATTCGTAGAACACGGGTTGGGTATAGACCATGTCGTAGGTCGCGGCCTGGGCCCAGGCGACCTTGGACTTGTCTGCCTCGCTGCCGGTGTACATGCCGGCGAGCATCTTCGCCCACTCGGCGTAATCGTCGTTCCATTCACCGTCGTAATAGCTTTTCACCTGATAGGACTTGATGGCGGCGTAGTCCTTTTTCATCTCGCGGGCATACCAGGCGTTCATGCCGCGATAGGGCACGCCCTTGGCCTTCCAGTCTTCCAGGCCGATCGGGTCGACCAGCACGAGCTGTTCGATGGTGTCGGGGTACATCAGCGCATAGCGCATGGCCAGCATGCCGCCCATGGAATGGCCGATGATGGTCGCGTTGTCGATATCCAGCGAGGCGAGCAGCGCCTGCGTGTTCGCAGCCAGGTGATGGAAGCTGTAGCTGTAGGCGGCCGGCTTGTCGGACTTACAGAAGCCGATCTGGTCCGGCACGATCACCCGATAGCCGTTGTCGGCCAGGGCCTGGGCCGTATCCTGCCAGTAGGCGCCGCAGAAGTTCTTGCCGTGCAGCAGGACCGCCACCGGCGCGTTGCGGATGTCATCGGTGGGGGCGATATCCATATAGGCCATGGATACCTTGCCCTGGGGTTCATCGATCTCGAAGTGCGAGACCGGCCAGGGGTAGTCGTAGTTTCCCAGATTGGGGCCGAGATCGGCAGCCTGGGCGTTGTTGCTGGCATCTTGCGCGTGGGGGGCGGCGAAGGCCGTGCTGCAGACGGCGAAGGTCAGCGCACAGGCAATGGCGCGTGGATTCATGGCGGTCGAGGATTGAGGAACCGATGGCGGCCAGCATACCCACAGTCGTCGACCGACCACCAGCGTGAGGAACTGAATGCGTCCAGGCGTGTTCCATAGGAGTAGCGGGTTGTTGAGAGGCATTTTTACGGCGGGCGCGGCAAGGATGTGCCCGACAGTCGAAGGGGGCAGGGTGAGCGATCGCATACAGGCGCCGCGCCGCGCCGCGCAGAATCAATTCGTGCGCTGGCTGCTGGCGGCGTTCATGGGTTTGACCAGCGCGGTGCTGGCCGCGGCCGAGCCGGCGGTGGTGGATACGGTGCGCGTGGACGAGCGCCGCTGGCAGCAGACGGTGCCGCTCTACGGCACGCTCACCTCGCCCCGGGATGCCGACGTAACGCCGCGTATCGCCGGTCTGGTCGAAACGGTGGCCGTGGATGCCGGCGACCGGGTCAAGGCCGGCGATACGCTCATCGAACTCGACCGGGCGCTTTCCAGGCTGGAACTGGACACGCTCCAGGCCTCGGCCGACGAAGCCGCCGCCCAGCTCGAAGAAGCACGACGACTGCTGCGCGAAGCCGATCGTCTGGCCGGGCGCGGCGCGGTGTCGCAAAGCGAACTGGAAGCCCGGCGTTCGCAGGTGGCGGTACGCGCGGCGGCGGTGCAACGCCTGCGCGCCGAAGTGGCGGCCCAGCGCGAACGCCTGGCAAGGCATACGCTGATCGCGCCCTTCGACGGCGTGGTACGTGCACGCCGCGTCGACCCCGGCGAATACGTGGCCCAGACCACGCCGGCGGTATCGCTGGTGGCCACCGATACGCTGCGCCTGGACGTATCCGCGCCGCAGCAGTATTTCGGGCTCATCGAGCCGGGCATGGGCGTGCGGGTGGAACCGGAAACGCCGATCGACGCGCCGATTAATGCAAAGGTGGACGTGATCGTGGGCGCCAGCGATGCCACGGCCCGCAGTTTTCTGGTGCGCATGTTCGTGGACAACCGTGACGGCGCACTCACCCCCGGCATGTCGGCCAAGGCAATGCTGGAACTTGCAAGCGCCGAAGCCGTGGTGATCGCGCCCCGGGATGCGCTGGTACGTGTGCCCGGCGGGGGCACACGCATGTGGCTGGTGCGCGAAGGCGACGACGGTACCCTGCGCGCGGTCAAGCGCCAGGTTTCGCTCGGGCGCAGCGCGAACAACGAGGTGGAAGTGCTCGACGGTCTCGAGGCCGGCGATCGCGTGGTGGTGCGCGGCAACGAAAGCCTGGAAGCCGGGCAGCCGGTGCGCATACGCGACGAGCGATCCGCCTCGGCTGGGCCATCGGCCGACCCGCCGGGCAACGATGGCCGAAGCCTGCGGCTTTCGCAGCCCGGGGGCTGATCGATGTTCGAAGCGCTGATCAAGCGCGGCACGCTGATGACCATCGTCGTGCTGCTGATCTGTCTGTTCGGCGTGCTCGCGGCGATGCGCATTCCCGTACAGATGATTCCCGATCTGGCGGTGCGCACGATCACCGTGACCACCAGCTGGCCGGGGGCCACGCCGCAGGACGTGGAAAACGAAATCCTCATCGAGCAGGAGGAATATCTCGCCAATATCATCGGCCTGCAGCGCATGAGCGCCGAGGCCAAGACCGGCGAGGCCGAGATCGAGCTGGAGTTTCCCTTCTCCACCGACGTCAACGAAGCGCTCATCCGGGTCACCAATGCGCTCATGCAGGTGCCCAGCTACCCCGAGGATGTGAACGAGCCGGAGGTGGTCGCGGCGTCGTTTTCCCAGAATTCCTTCATGTATCTGAGCGTGGCGGCCGAGGCCGGCAACCCGGCCGGGCTGGACATGGCGTTCATGCGCGACTTCGTCGACGACGAGGTGCGCCGACGCATGGAGCGCGTCGAGGGCGTAGCGGACGTGCAGGTCGGCGGCGGCGCCGAACGCCAGGTGCAGATTCATATCGACCCGTCGAAGCTGGCGGCCCGCAACATCTCGATGACCGACGTGCGCGATGCGATTCGTGCCCGCAACCAGGATATTTCCGGCGGCGATATGGATGCCGGCAAGCGGCGCTATCTGGTGCGTACGGTCGGCCGTTTCGACGATGTGTCGGGCCTGGCCGGGGTGGTTCTTTCACGGCGCGGCGACGCGGTGACCACGCTCGGCGACGTGGCAGAAATTCAGCTCGACCATGCCGAAGTCCGCGAGCTGGGCTTCTACAACGACCAGCCGGTGGTCAACCTGCAGGTGCGCCGCCAGCCGGGCTCTAACGTGATCGATATCAAGCGCGACATGCTCGCGCTGCTGCCCGAACTCAATGCCAGCGTGCTCGAGCCGGCGGGCATGCGCATGCGCCTGACCTCGGACGACGTGCGCTATGTGAGCGCCTCCATTGCCAGTGTCTATCGCAATCTGGCGATCGGCGCCGTGCTTGCCGCGATCGTGATGTTCGTGTTCCTGCGCTCGGTCTACGCCACGCTGATCGCGATTCTGGGTATTCCCATCTGCGCGATCGCAGCGTTCATTGGCCTGGCGGCGTTCGGGCGCACCATCAACGTGATCTCGCTGGCCGGTATCGCTTTTGCCATCGGCATGACGCTGGACAACAGCATCGTCGTACTCGAAAACATCGCCCGCAAGCGCAGCGAAGGCGCACGCCGCTGGCAGGCAGCCATCGATGGCGTACGCGAAGTGTGGCCGGCCGTGCTGGCCTCCACGCTGACCACAGTGATGGTGTTCGCGCCGGTGTTGTTCATCACCCAGAAGGCCGGCCAGCTGTTCTCGGATATCTCGATCGCCATTTCGGCGGCGATTCTGGTATCGATGCTGGTCGCGATCATGGTGGTGCCGACCGCGGCGGCCCGTATTCTGCCGCGCAATTCCGGCGCGGCCGATACCGCGAACGGGCCCGTATCGCGCGGCGTGCTCGCCCTGTGTGCCTGGATTACCGCCGTGCGTTCGCGGCGTTATCTGACCATGGCATCCATTGCCGGCGCGCTGGGCGTGGGCGTGTTCGTGCTCACGCCGCCGGCGGAATATCTGCCCGACGGCGAGGAGGCGAAGACGTTTTCTTCCATGCTGCCGCCGGCCGGCTACAACCTCACCGAACTGGGCGATATTGCCGAGGAGCTGCGCGCACGCTTCATGCGCTATGTGCCGGATGAAAACGGCGATATCGAAGCCGACGACGGCGCCCTGCCGGCGATCGCCTATCTGAACATGAGCGTGACCACCAATCAGCTGCGCGTGATCGCCGAGCCGGTCAACGACCGCGAGATCGGCGCGCTCATGAACGCTTTCAATGAAAGTTTCGAGGCTTATCCCGGCATGCGGGCCTTCTCCACCAAGGGTTCGATCATCTCGTCGAACGACGGCGGCACGCGGGCGATCAATATCGACATATCGGGCGCGGATCTGGCCACGATCTATGCCGCGGCCGAGGCGATCTATGCCCGTGCCAACGCGGTGTTCGACAACCCGCAGGTGCTGGCCGAGCCGTCCACGCTCACGCTTGGCCAGCCGCTGCTGCGTATCGAGCCCGACCATGCGCGTATCGCCGAGCTGGGTCTCGATGCGGCCGATATGGGCTATACGATCGCCGCGCTCACCGACGGCGCCTATGTCGATGAGTATTTCTTCTCCGACGACAAGGTCGATATCTATCTCTACGATGCAGCCGGCAAGCCCGACAGCGTGGATGCGATATCGCGTCTGCCGATTGCCACGAGTGCGGGCGTGCTGCCGGTCGTCGCACTCGCCGATGTCGTACCCACGGTGGATACCGACGTGATACGACGCCTGGATAGCCGGCGTACGGTCACCATTCGGGTCATCCCGCCCTCCAGCGTACCGCTGGAAGCCGGCGTGGATCGGGTCAACCGCGAGGTGATCGACCATCTGCGCGAGCAGGGCGCGATCGATGCGTCACTCGCACTCGATATCTCGGGCGCCAGCGACGAGCTGGAAGTCACCCGCGATGCGCTCATGGGCAACTATATGGTCGCCATCGGGGTGTGCTATCTGCTGCTGGTGGCGATCTTCTCCCACTGGGGGTATCCGCTGCTCATTCTCACCAGCGTGCCGCTGGGGATCGCCGGCGGCGTGGTCGGGCTTGCCATGCTCAACGGCGTCGGCGCGCTGTTGCCGCTGGTCGGCCTCACAGCGCTGTCGCAGCCTTTTGACCTGATTACCATGCTCGGCTTTCTCATTCTGGTGGGTACGGTGGTGAACAACCCGATTCTCATCGTCGAGCGCGCCCGCGCCAACGTGGCCGCCGGCATGGCCGCAATCGAGGCGGTACAGGATGCGGTGGCCGTGCGGCTGCGCCCGATCCTCATGACCACCATCACCACCACCTTCGGGCTGGCGCCGCTGGTATTTCTGCCGGGCGCCGGCACCGAGCTTTATCGCGGCCTGGGGGCGATCGTGATGTTCGGGCTGTTGTTTACCATGGCCACGACCGTGACCTTTTTGCCCGCGATGCTTACGGGCGTGTTGCAGTTCAGCGCACGGCGCGCCGAGAAATCCGCCTGATTCGAACGTGTCGAATCAGCAGCCTGGGGCCGACATGGGTGCGTGGCCAGCCGATCAATTACGTTCAGTCGGTGGCTGGCGTGGTGTTGGCCGTGTCGCCGTCCGGGGTCAACGGAATGGCCGAGGGTTGCAGGCTGCGCCCACGCCCGGCGCCGAGCGTGTCCGGATGCTGCATGTCCAGCAGGGGCCCGGCCAGATGCGGGGCGAAGTGGTAGTCGATGCCGCGCTCGTCGTCGCGCAGGATGAGCTCGGGCTCGCGTTCGATGACGTCCAGGCGCCGGATATGTTCGTCGGCGTAGCGCAGGGTCACGCGGGCGATACGGGCGCGTGAGGCATCCACGGGTTCGAGTGACAGCGCACGGCTGTGGCGCCAGGCATCGATCGTGGCCTGGGCATAGTCGGCGCCGCGATCGGCGCTTTTCGGCTCCACCTGCCAGCCGCCGGTATCGCTGCGCGCAAGCGTGAGCCGCGGCAGGATGAGCTGGGTCAGCTGTGCATCGTCGGCGAGGAGGGTGGGCGAGACCCAGTTGCGCCAGTTGGTCGGTAGCCGGGCCAGACGTTCGGCCTTGACCAGTAGCAGGGCATGCGGCGTGGCGACATAGCGGCTGGCCGGTGCCGGGCCCTCGTTGCCCACCAGAATGGGGGCCTGACCGTTGAAGCGCACCACCAGCGCCGGGTCGTCGAGGCCGGTGGTGCGCTCGTCGATCGCGCCGCGTTCATAGCGCTGGCTGGGCGTGGCTTCGGCCAGGGCCAGCAGGGCCTGTATCGGCGCGGCATCGGCGGGTGCGGCAATCGGCTGCTGCAGCCGCCAGTCGGCCTCGGGATTGGCGCGATCCAGCTCGACCACGGCATCGGACAGATGCACCTCCATATGGGTGAGTGCGTCGGGGGCGATGGCAGAAACGGTTTCCGGCGGCTGGGGCGGGGGCGTGCGGAACAGCCACAGCAGGATGGCGAGCACGACGATGCCGGCAACCAGGACCGCATTGAAAATCAGGCGCCTGCGATTCATGCCCTGATCACCGGCGGCGTCGGCGTTGCCAGCGCAACAGCCCGAAGCCGATGAGCACGAGCGGCAGGATCAGCACATAGACCCACCAGAAGCCGCGAATCTGGGCCGGGCTGAGCTGCAGGCGGGTGTCCGGTGCCTTGGCGACATCGACCGCGATCTGGGCATCGCGAAAGGCCAGCCACTGGAACAGGGCGAGGGCGAGCGGGCGGTTGCCGAGCCGCTCGAGATGGCCATTGGTCATGAAGTCGCTGTCGGCGATGACGGCCACGCGCTGTGCGAACTGGCCGGCGTCGGTGTCTACGGCACGGCTCAGCGCGATGCCCATATCCAGCGGGCCGCGGATATCGCCCTGGTCGGGTTGGAAGGTCAGGCTCTGCTGGCCGTCGATCGGCCCGGTCTCCAGCCAGCTGCGCGTGCTTGAACGCAGAAAGGTGTCGGCTTTCCAGTCGTTTGTGGCGGCGTTATTGAGCCGTGCCAGCGCGCCGGCATAGGGAAACAGGCCGATCTGGTTGAGGTTCTCGGTGATCGGCGTATTCGGATAGTTGGCGACCAGGGCGATGGCCGGGTGGCCGGTGCCCAGCTCGCGAAAATCCGGGTAGATGACCGTACCGGGCAGCCAGCTCAGGCCCAGATCGCGGGCCAGCGGTTCCAGGCCATAGCGCGGGCCGGGATCGTCGGCCCAGAGCAGGGCACCGCCGCGCTCGACATAGTCGCGCAGCATGCGGATTTCGCCGGGCAGCATGCTGCGCTGGGGACTGGCGATGACCACCAGCGCCGCGTTATCAGGAATGGCCGCTGCCTCGGCGATATTCAGGCTGCGGGTGGTCATGCCCTGGGCATCGAGCGCGGCGGCGAGTTCGCTGTAGCCGCCGTTGGATTTGTCGGCGGGCGAGCGCTCGCCGTGTCCGGACAGAAACACCACCCACTGGTCCTTGGCCACCGATAGCTTCTGCAGCGCGTTGGTCACGCTTTTTTCGCTGAAGTCGGTGACTGTCTGGCTGCGGCCCTGGTAGCGGATCTGAACGGCGCCCTTGTCGCCGATGCCCAGCGCGCGCACCTGCTGCGGGTCGCGGGCCGGGTCGACAAAGTCCAGACGCACCTGCGAACCGGCGCGGGTATAGCGGGCCAGCTGTTCGGCGACCTCGGCGCGGCGCGGGCCGGGGTAGATATAGGCGGTGAACGAAACCGGCCCTGCGTCGAGGGCATCCAGTACCTGCTGGCTGGCCGGCGACAGGGAATTGCGGTTGCCGGCGGTCCAGTCCGCGCTGATCGAAAAACGCTGGCTGAGCGCGCCGGCCAGGAGGGCGGCGACGACGATCAGTGCAAGCGACAGGCCGTGACTGGCACGCATCAGTGGCGATCCATATCGAGTCGCACCACGGTCAGGGCGAGAAAACACAGGGTGAATATCAGGAAGTAGAGCACGTCGGCGCTCGAGAACACGCCGCGCAGCAGGGCATCGTGGTGGCCGATCAGCGACAGGGCATGGGCGATATCGCCAACCGGCAGCGTGGTGCCGAGCACCACCGGCTGCCAGTCGAATGTCGACACGGCATAGAACAGCCACAGCAGCATGAGCACGCCGAGCGTGGCCACCGCAGCCAGCGTGGGCTCGCGGGTGAGCGACGACACGAACAGGCCGATGGCCGAAAACGCGGCCATGACCAGCCACAGGCCGATCAGTCCGGCGCTCAGCAGGCCGAGGTCCAGGGGCGTGAACAGTGCCAAGGACAAAGGCATGGCGGCGATGAGCACGAACATCAGGCTCAGATAGCCCATGACCGCAGCGAACTTGCCGAGCACGATGGCCCAGAGCGGCGCGGGGGCGGCCAGCATGAGATCGAGATTGCCGCTCTTACGCTCTTCGGCGAAGGCGCGCATGGTCAGAAGCGGCACCACCAGCAACAGCACCACCGTGGCGAAACGAAACACGCCGCCGCCCACGATCGCCGAAATGCCGTCGTATTCGCCCACGGTCTGCGGGTTGAGGCTGATATCGGTCAGCGACAGGGCAAACAGAATGCCCAGCAACAGCTGGGTGACGGCCAGCAGTGTCCAGGACAGCGGCGAGACGAACAGCCGGTTGAGTTCGTGAGCGGTGATGGCGCGGGTGGCGTTCATGCAGCGTGGTCCGGGCGGTCGCGGGTGAGTTCGCGAAAACGACTTTCCAGGTCGGGCGTATGGCTGCGCATCTCCAGCAGCTGCCAGCCGCGATGTACGGCGGTTTCGGCCAGCGCGCCGCGAATATCGCGCCCGGCCTCGGAGACGATACGCCAGCGCCCGTCGCCGATGGATTCCACCGACTTTACGCCGGCAATGGCGGCCAGCGTGTCGTGATCGGGGCTGGCGCGCAGCATGATATCGACCACCGACGGTGCCTGCTCGATACCGCGGGGGCGCTCGTCGAGCACGATCCGGCCGTGATGCAAGATCACCACCCGCGCTGCCACTGCCTCGATTTCCGAGAGGATATGACTGGATACGATCACGCTATGGCGGGTCGCCAGCCGGGCGACCAGCTCGCGAATGCCGCGTAGCTGGTTCGGGTCGAGCCCGGCGGTGGGCTCGTCGAAGATGAGCACGTCCGGGCGATGTACGATCGCCTGGGCGATGCCCACGCGCTGCTGATAGCCCTTGGACAGGTTGCCGATCAGGCGCCGGCCCACGTCTTCGAGCCCGCAGTCGGCCTTGGCCTGATCGATCGCCGCACGCCGCTGGCGCCGGGCGATGCCGTGCAGTCGCGCACAGAAGGTCAGGTATTCATCGACGGTGAGTTCGGCATAGACCGGCGGATGCTCGGGTAGATAGCCCAGATGACGCTTGGCCTGCAGCGGCGACCGGGCCATGTCGAAGCCGGCGATCTCGACGCGCCCCGCGCCGGGGGCCAGCGTGCCCGCGAGCATGCGCAGGGTGGTGGACTTGCCGGCGCCGTTGGGCCCGAGCAGGCCCAGCACCTCGCCCTGGGCGAGCGACAGATCCACGCCGTCGACCGCGCGCCGGCCGGCATAATCGCGGACCAGCCCTTGCGCTACGAGCTTCAAATCGCTTTCCATGGTGATTTCCCGGCACAGCGACCGCGTCTATTCCTATGAAACGGATAGCGGGCGGTCGAATCATCCGCTGACAGGATCATGACCCTAAACCACGACGATCGTTCGACAAAGTCGCAATCCGGTTCACGCAGCGCCGGCGAGCTGGGCGTGGATACCGGCGGAACGTTCACTGACGTGATCGCCCGCGAGCAGGGCGCCCTGGCGGTCTACAAGATTCCCTCCACCCCGGACGCGCCCGAGCAGGCCGTGATCGACGGCGTACGTCATTTTGCCGGCGAGGCCGCGGCCGATTGGCGGATCGTGCACGGCTCCACCGTGGCGACCAACGCCGTGCTGGAAAACAATCTGGCGCGTACGGCCTATATCGCGAATACCGGCTTTGCCGACGTGCTGACCATCGGCCGTCAGGCCCGGCGCGAGCTGTATGCCCTCGAACCCGCGCCCAATCCGGTACCGGTGGCGCCCGAGCTGTGTTTCGAAGTGGATGCCCGGCTCGACGCGCAGGGGCAGTCGATCATCGCGCTTAACGAGGCGATGTGCGATGCCCTCGTCGAACAGCTGCGCGATGCCGGCGTCGAGGCGGTGGCCATCAACCTGCTGTTCGCGTTTCTGAACGGCGACGACGAGGCCGCGATCGAATCCGCGCTGCGTCGGGCGTTGCCGGATCTCGCCATTGCCCGCGGCAGCCGGGTACTGCCCGAATACGGCGAATACGAACGCGGCATCGCGACCTGGCTCAACGCCGCGCTCGGGCCGACCGTGGGCGGCTATCTGCGCCGCCTCGAGGGCGCGCTCGAACGGGTGGCCATCATGCACGGCGCGGCCGGCACGGTCGGCGTCGATCAGGCCGCCGACAACGCCGTGAACCTGTTGCTCTCGGGCCCGGCAGGCGGGCTGCTAGGCGCTCGTTTCGTGGCCCGTTCGGCCGGACTCGAGCGTGTACTCACCCTCGACATGGGTGGTACGAGCAGCGATGTGGCCCTGGTTGCCGACGAGCTGGCCTTGACCAGCAAGACACGGATCGCCGGTTATCCCGTCGCCGTACCCATGGTGGATATGCACACCATCGGCGCGGGCGGCGGCTCGATTGCCTGGCTGGATGCGGGCGGGCTGCTGCAGGTCGGCCCGGCGAGCGCCGGCGCCGAGCCGGGCCCGGCCTGCTATGGCAAGGGCGGCGAACAGCCTACGGTGACCGACGCCCATGTGGTGCTCGGGCGTCTGCCGGCCTCGACCCAGCTCGGCGGGCATATGGGCCTGGACGTGCAGGCGGCGCGCCGCGCCGTGGCGCGTATCGCCGAACCATTGAATATGTCGGTGGAAGAAGCCGCCGCGGGCATTCTGCGCATCGCCGATGAAGCGATGACCGGCGCGTTGCGGGTGATTTCGGTCGCACGCGGCGAATCCGTGGCCGACGACAGCCTGCTCTGCTTCGGCGGGGCCGGGCCGCTGCATGCCTGTGCGCTGGCCGACGGCATGGGCATGAAGCGCGTGCTTATTCCCGTGTTTGCCGGGGTGCTGTCGGCGCTGGGAATGCTCGTTGCCCGGCGCTCGCGCGAACGCTCGTTGAGTATTCTGCAGCCGCTGGTCGATATGGACGCCGACCGGATCGATGCCTGGCTTGCGCCGCTTCGCGAAGCCACCCGCGACGAACTGGTGGAAGAAGGCATCGATGCGGGCGATATCGAGGAACGCCTGAGCGCCGATCTGCGCTATGCCGGCCAGAGCGCGTCGCTCAATCTCGCCTGGCGCGAGCCGGCCGCGCTGGTGGACGCCTTTCACGAAGCTCACGAGGCGCGCTACGGGCATCGGTTCGATCTGAGCGTGGAGCTGGTCAATCTGCGCCTGCACCGGGCTGGGCCGGTGCCCGACGTCGAACTGCCCGATATCGAAACCGGTACGGGCGTGCCGACGCCGGTCGAAACGGTCGCCGTCCATGGCTGCGACGGCGAGGTGCCGGTTTATGAGCGTAACGCCCTGCGCGCCGGCCAGCGTTTCGATGGTCCGGCGATTTTGCGCGAGACGATGACCACCACGTGGATCGCGCCGGGCTGGTCTGCCTCGGTCGATCGCAAGGGCAATCTGCTGCTCGAACGCCGATAGCGGGCGATTGCCCTCGCCCCACGGGGCGCGTCTCGTGCATGCGGAGGCGCTGTGCGAGGTGCGCCAGTATCGGTCGCCCCCGCATTCGAGCCGCCCACAAAAAAACCGGCGCATGGCCGGTTTTTTCTAATCCCGATCGGCCGCAGCCGATCAAGCGAAGATCACTTGATCTTCGCTTCCTTGAAGATCACGTGCTTGCGTGCCTTGGGATCGTATTTCTTCATCTCGAGCTTGTCGGGCGTGTTCCGCTTGTTCTTGTACGTGGTGTAAAAGAACCCGGTATCCGCCGTCGAGACCATGCGTACTTTTTCGCGCATTATGCTTTCTCCTGCTTGCGGATCTTGGCAAGCACCGTGTCGATACCCTGGCGGTCGATGATACGCATGCCCTTGGCAGACACGCGCAGGCGCACGTAGCGCTTTTCCGATTCCACCCAGAAACGGTGCCAGTGCAGGTTGGGCACGAAGCGACGTTTCGTCTTGTTGTGGGCGTGCGAGACGTTGTAACCGGTAACCGGCTTCTTGCCGGTGACCTGACAGATCTGGGACATGACTAACTCCTGGGTCGCGCGCTCATGCGTCAGCGAGCCGCGCATTTAACCATCAAAAACCGCGCGACACAACCGTTGTGCGCCAGAAATCGCGGGCGGCCACGACAACGCAGCCGCCCGCAGGGCCGGGCAGGGTACTAGAAATTCACCCGGGCGCCGAGGCGGATCTCGTTATCAAAACCGAGATCGCGGTTCGCGGTTTCGATATCAGTGGCTTCGAAGTCGGCGGTCAGGGCGATCGCGTCATTCACATAGCCCAGCGCGCGAACCCCGTAGCGCATGCCGTCGGCGCTGCCCAGCCCGGCACCGAGCGTGCCGTAATCGACCCAGCCCACATGCGGGTTGATCTCGATCTGGCGATCCACCATCCAGCGCAGGCCGGCGTCGACGCCGTAGCCGTTGGAATCGGCATCGCGCCCGCCGGTGCCGGGTACGTCATCGAGGTTCAGGCGTTCGAACGAAACCTGACCGTAGTAGCCCACGCCGGTGCCGTCGCCGCGGCCGAAGTCGTAGAAGTCGTTTGCGCCCACGCCAACGCTGGTGCGGTTGGCATCGTAGGAACTGCTGTCCACGTCGAGCCAGTCATAACGGCCGTTCACGAATACGTGGGACGTGATCGCGACCGAGCCTTCCAGCGCGTAACCGTCGTAGTCCTGGCCGGTGCCGTTGGCATTGCCGTCGACGACCCAGTCGCCCTGGAAATAGCTGTAGCTCGGAGCACCGGGCGTATCGTTGGGCGCGGCAAAGCCGACCAGCGGAACGACGGCGAGCCCGAGAGCGATGGCGGTATTCTTCATGTGGATCAGTCCAGTTGTTCGGGATGGTCGTGTTCGCTCAAGAGTTTGAACGAAAAGGATTAATGCGATGGTGACGACCCGCTCGAGGTCTGTCAAAGAACAGGGCGTCGGTTACTTCAAATAAAACACCCCGCCGTAGCGGGGTGCCGGGACCGCGGCCGCGCACCCGCGCGACCGCGTGAACCTGAACGCGTTCGCTTAGAAGCTGTAACGCGCGCCGACGCGCACTTCGTTGCCGAAGTCGAGATCGGCAGCACTGAGGTCATAGTCGGTCTTGGCGTATTCGGCCGACAGCGCCAGGTTGTCGGTCAGGTAGCCGACCGTGCGCAGGCTGTAGCGCATGCCGTCGGCCTTGCCCAGATCCACGCCGTCACCGGAGTTGCGGCCGTAGTCGACATAGCCGATGTTCGGGTTGATCTCGACGGCCGGGTCGACCATCCAGCGCAGGCCGGCATCGATGCCGTAGCCGGTGGCGCTGGTGTCGGCGCTGCCGACAACGTCATCGAACTGCAGGCGTTCGTAGGACACCTGGCCGTAGTAGCCCAGGCCCGTGCCTTCCGCGCCGCCATAGTCGTAGAAGTCGTTCAAGCCTACACCGAGACTGCCGCGGTCGATGTCGGTACGGGAATTATCCACGTCGAGACGGTCATAGCGGCCCTTGACGTAGACGTGCGGCACGATCGCGGCCGAACCTTCGAGACCGAAACCATCATAGTCTGCGCTGGTGCCGTCGATCTTGCCGTAGGGGATGTAGTCGCCCTGAACGTACGTGTAGCTCGGGCCCTCGTGGTTGGTCGGGGCCGCCATGGCGGCGAACGGCACAAAAGCGGCGCCAAGCAGGATCGCGGTCTTTTTCATGATGTACTCCAAATCAGTGGTGCCGGAACGGTTCCGGCTGCGGACAGAAAGCCTGTCTGCGCACATCATCTTAATTTTAAATTAACGAAACATTAACGCCTGTTTGAGCGGGCGCGCGGGCCTTGGGTTATCGAGGTTACAGCAGACCGCGTTCGGCGAAAGACACGGTCTGGCGCGCAGCGATGACCAGATGATCGAGCACGCGAACATCGACGAGCGCGAGCGCATCGGCCAGCCGACGGGTGATATCGCGATCAGCCGCGCTGGGCTCGGCGACCCCCGAGGGGTGGTTGTGGGCCAGGATCACGGCCGCGGCATTGTGGCGCAGCGCGGCCTTGACCACCTCGCGCGGATAGACGGCCGCGCCATCGATGGTGCCGCGAAAGAGCTCTTCGAAGGCGATGACGTGATTGCGGGTGTTCAGGAACACGCAGGCGAACACCTCGTGCGGGACATGGGCGAGCTTGAGGGTGAGATAGCGCCGGGTGGCCTCGGGCGCGGACAGCACGTCGACCTCGGCGAGGGTTTCCGTGGCATGGCGGCGCGCCATCTCCATAACCGCCTGCAGCTGCGCGAACTTGGCCACGCCCAGCCCGCGGGTCGCACAGAAGGTTTTCTGGTCGGCGGCCAGCAGCGCGCCGAGGCTTTCGTATTCGCTAAGCAGCTGACGGGCGAGATCGACCGCGCTCGCGCCGCGTACGCCCACGCGCAGAAAGATCGCCAGCAGCTCGGCGTCGGACAGCGCGCCCGCGCCGCGCTCAAGCAGCTTTTCCCTGGGCCGCTCGGCGGCCGGCCAGTCGGAGATACCCATGCAACGCCCTTCCCCTTGGTCATCGTCGGTTGCGGCAGGTGTTTGTCGGCACAATCTGAAAATAGCTTCATGCCGAATCTATAATCCTGTCGTGCCAGGCGGGCGTCGTCCAGTCAGACAGGTACAATGCGAACCATGTCCATGCTTGCCCATCGCAAAATTCTGCTCGGCGTGACCGGTAGCATCGCCGCCTACAAGACAGCCGCGTTGACGCGCCGGCTGGTCGAGGCCGGCGCCGAAGTGCAGGTGGTGATGACCGAGTCCGCCAAGCGCTTCATCACGCCCATGACGCTGGCCGCGCTGTCCGGGCGTGGCGTGCGCGACAGCCTCTGGGACGAGGCGGCCGAGCTGAACATGGGGCATATCGAGCTGGCGCGCTGGGCCGATTTGATCGTGATTGCGCCGGCCTCGGCCGATACGCTGGCACGGCTGTGTGCGGGGCGCGCGGACGATCTGTTGTCCACACTCTGTCTGGCAAGCCATGCCGATGTCATGGTGGCGCCGGCCATGAATTACGTGATGTGGGCCCATCCGGCGACCCGTGCCAATGTCGAAACGCTTGCCACGCGCGGCGTGCGTTTCGTGGGCCCGGCCGACGGCGAACTCGCCGAGCGCGAAAGCGGGGCCGGGCGCATGGTCGAGCCGGAGGCGATTCGCGACGCCATCGCGGCCTATTTCGATACCGTCGCCGAGGACGGCCTGCTGGCCGGCCGCGAGGTGGTGATTACCGCCGGGCCCACGCGCGAAGCGCTGGATCCGGTGCGTTTCATCACCAACCATTCCTCGGGGCGTATGGGCTATGCGCTGGCCAGCGCCTGCGCGGATGCGGGTGCGCGCGTCACGCTCATTTCCGGGCCGACCGCGCTCGATATTCCGCCGGGGGTGGAACGCGTGGATGTGCAGTCGGCCGCCGATATGCATGCGGCCGTGATGGCGGTGATCGACATGGCCGATATATTCATCGGTGCGGCCGCGGTGGCCGATTACCGTCCCGCTACCACAGCGGCAGACAAGATCAAGAAGTCCGACGGCGACACCAGCCTCGCACTCACCCGCACCCGCGACATCATTGCCGACGTGGCCGCGGCCCATCCCTATCTGTTCACGGTCGGCTTTGCCGCCGAAACCACGGGCATGGAGGCCAGCGCGCGGGCCAAGCGCGAGCGCAAGAAGCTGTCGATGGTTGCCGGCAACATCGTCGGCCCGGCGCATGCCTTCGGCCGCGACGACAACGCGCTGTACGTGGTCTGGGAAGGCGGCGAGCGTGAACTCGCGAAGGCCAGCAAGCATGAACTGGCCGAACAGCTCGTCGCGCTCATCGCCGAGCGTATGGCCGCCGAAGTCGGCCTGCTTCCCGATTCATCCGAAGGAAGGTTTTGATGGCCAGCCTGCAAGTCAAGGTACTCGACCCGCGCTGGGGCCGTGATTTCGAACTGCCACAGCGGGCCACGGCCGGTTCGGCCGGGATCGATTTGCGCGCCATGCTCGAAGCCCCCCTCACGCTTGCCCCCGGCGACTGCGAGCTGATTCCCACGGGCCTCGCGGTTCATATCGCCGACCCGAACCTGGCCGGCATGATCCTGCCACGTTCAGGGCTTGGCCATAAGCACGGCATCGTGCTGGGGAATCTGGTCGGGCTGATCGACTCCGACTACCAGGGGCCGTTGATGGTGTCCTGCTGGAACCGAGGCACGGCCGAATTCACCATTGATGTCGGCGAGCGTATTGCCCAGTTCGTGCTCGTGCCGGTTGTCGCCCCCGAGCTCGAGGTGGTTGAAGCCTTCGACGACAGCGCCCGCGGCGCAGGCGGCTTTGGCTCGACCGGTACGCGTTAGCGCCCGGCATGCAGCCTCGATTCGATGCGGCTTTTGCGATCGTGCTCGATCGCGCATCGCGGGTGCTGCTTTGCCACCGCACGGATCGCGATGCCTGGAATCTGCCCGGCGGCGGGCGCGCGCCGGGCGAGTCGCCGCGAAAAACGCTGCTGCGCGAAGTCGCCGAAGAAACCGGGCTGCGGGTCGCGCTCGCTCGCCATGTCGGGCGCTATCGCGTGCCCAGTCAGGGCGTTGTCGTGGAAACCTGGCAGTGCACCGTGGTTGGCGGTAACTTGCGCTGCAGTGATGAAGCCGACCGGGTCGGCTGGTTTTTTCATACGGCGCTGCCGGCAACGACTCTGCCGCGCCACGTCGAACGCGTTGCCGACGCCCTGGCGGGCGACCCTCGTGTTTTACGACGAACGCAATAACTTCCTGACGCTATGACTCCGTTCGAACAGAACAAACGTATGTCACTCGATCCCGAACAGGCCGCGCGCGTGGCTCGCGTGCTGGGCGAAGCCTTGCCCTATATCCGCCGCTTTGCCGGCAAGACGGTGGTGATCAAGTATGGCGGCAACGCCATGACCGATCCCGAACTCAAGTCCGGCTTTGCCCGTGATATTGCGCTCATGAAGCTGGTTGGCTTCAATCCGGTGGTGGTGCACGGCGGCGGCCCGCAGATCGGCAAGCTGCTGGAGCGCGTCGGCAAGCAGACCGAGTTCATCAAGGGCATGCGGGTCACCGACGAAGAAACCATGGACGTGGTCGAGATGGTGCTCGGCGGGCTGGTCAACAAGGAGATCGTGAATCTCATCAACCAGCACGGCGGCCGTGCGGTGGGGTTGACCGGCAAGGACGGCGGGCTGATTCATGCCCGCAAACTCGCGCTGGTGGGTGACGATACCGACCTCGGCTTCGTCGGTGAGGTGTCGCATATCGACCCGCATATCGTGAAACGCCTGGAGGCGGACGATTTCATCCCCGTGATCGCCCCGATCGGGGTGGGCGCGGACGGGCGCAGCTACAACATCAATGCCGACCTGGTGGCCGGCAAGATCGCCTCCGTGCTGGAAGCCGAAAAGCTCATGCTGCTGACCAATACCCCCGGCGTGCTAGACGCCGAGGGTCATCTGTTGACCGGTCTGGCGCCGGGCCAGGTGCGGGAACTGATCGACAGCGAGGTGATTCACGGCGGCATGCTGCCCAAGATCCAGTGCGCGCTCGACGCCGTGGCCTCGGGGGTGACATCGGCCCATATCGTGGATGGCCGGGTGGAAAACGCGGTACTGCTGGAGCTGTTCACCGATGCCGGCGTGGGCACCCAGATCACCCGTCAACCGGCCGAGCCCCCGGCAGCGAACGACCCCGAGCCGGCCTGAACAATTCAGGGCCAGCTCGATGTGTGGTCGAACCGGGCCTAGAAACTGGCCCAGTCGGCGTCCTCATCGATCTTCGGCTCCGACTTGGCAGCGCTTGGCTTCAGCTTGGTCGCAACGGGGGCTTTGCTCGGGGCGCTTGATTTCGCCGACGGCGTTTTTTCGGCCGCCGCATCAGGCGCCGGCGCAGTCGTGGCCTGATCGGGCAGTTGGAAGAATGCGATCTGCTTGTCGAGGTTGGCCGCCTGTTCTTCCAGCGACAGACTCGCTGCAGCCGACTCCTCGACCAGCGACGCATTCTGCTGGGTCATGGTATCCATCTGCGATACCGCGATATTGACCTGATCGATGCCGTGGGCCTGTTCGTTGCCGGCGGCCGCGATTTCGGAGATCAGATCGCCGACCTTGTTGATCGACTCGACGATCTCGCTGAGCACCGTGCCGGACAGGGCGACCTGCTTGGAGCCGTCGGCCACCTTGTTCGCGCTGTCTTCGACCAGAGACTTGATGTCCTTGGCGGCGGCCGCACTACGGCTGGCCAGATTGCGTACCTCGGCGGCCACCACGGCGAAACCGCGACCCTGCTCACCAGCGCGCGCTGCTTCGACCGAGGCATTCAGCGCCAGCAGGTTGGTCTGGAAGGCGATCCCGTCGATCAGGCCCACGATCTCGCTGATACGCTGGCTCGACGCACTGATTTCGTCCATCGCTTCGACCGCGCTCTGAACCACGTCCGAGCCTTCGCCGGCGCGGCTGCGCACCTGACGGGCGAGCTGATCGGCCTGTGCCGAGTTGTCGGCGTTCTGCTTGACCGTTGACGTCATCTGTTCCATCGACGCCGCGGTTTCTTCCAGGTTGGCTGCCTGCTCCTGGGTGCGCGTACTCAGCTCATCGTTGCCCAGGGCGATTTCACGGGCGCCGGTATAAACGCTTTCGCTGAGCTGGCGCAGGGTGAGAACCAGCGCGGCCAGCGTCTGACGCTGCTTGCTCATCGCGGTGAGCAGCTGGGCAATTTCGTCGCGGCCGTCCACCGAAATATCGCGGCGCAGATTGCCGCCGGCGACGTCTTCGACCACGCCGACCGCATAACGCACCGGACGGGTGATACTGCGCGTAATCAGCCAGGAGAGTATGACCGCGAGCACGACACAGACCGCGGCGAACGCCAACAGTGCGACCAGCGCCTGGCGTTGCTGGGCTTCCATGACCTCGACCATTTCAGCCATATGGGCTTCGGCCTCGATGTCGATATCGTGCGCGATCTCCTCGAACTGGTTAATGGGCGCCTTGTACTCTTTCAGAGCAGCGTCGGCGGCGTTGGTCGATACGAGCTCGCCATTCCGGATGCGGTCATAGATCCGGTTGAAGCCGTCGCCATAGGTGCCGAGCAGCGTGGCTGCCTGCTGATAGAGCGCGCGTTGTGTGTCGCTTTCGGCGGTTTGCGCACCACGGCGCACGGACTCGGCCAGTGCGGCGTAGTTGTCGTCCCACTTCTGCTTGAACTCCGCACGTTCCTGGGGGTCGTCGATGCTGATCAATACGTCCTTCTCGTAGCGCCTGGCATCCAGTGCCTGGTTCTGAAGCTTGACCGCGTTCAGGGCGACCTGGGTATCGACCTGAATGGCGCGGTCCGCCGTGGCGGACACGTGTCTTAGCCCGTAGGTCGCCACGGCGGTATCGATGATCAGAAGCAGCGTCAAAAGCCCGAAGGCGACGGCGAGACGCGAGCCGATAGTCAGACGGTTGAGCATTGGAGGAGCCGATAGATTGTTGCAGTTTTGTTATCGGCCCAATTGGGTATTGATTTAAATTTATTTTTATGTGCAATTTGCAAATCATCTTCTTAACGGCATGAAGGCGGTGTCGAACCGACGAAAAAAAAACCGGCCAAACCCAGGCGCCGCAATGGCTCGGCCGTCGGCCTGCAACCCAGGGTTAATCCGTAAGAATCGAGGGTTAGAAATATGTTGCAAAGCGCAAAATTAGCGCAGTGCGACGATTTGTGTCAGAAAATTGGCGCTTGGATCGATGACGTATACACATTGCTCGTCGGAAAATGCGACGAAGGGGCCGCTTAGGGCGTGAGGGGCGGTGGGGTCGTTGTCTTGCGATGCCCCCTCATCGCGACAGCCGCGCGATACGACCGAACCGATGCGCTGCCAACGGCCGTCGACCTCGGCAAAAGCGGTGCCGTAGCGATTATTGCCCCCGCTGCGCGAGATCACCCACCAGAAGGTCATTTGCGGATGCGCTGCCCGCACCAGCCGGCAGTGCTCCGGCGAACGCAGGCAGCGCGGGCGTGCCTGCACGGCCAGCTTCACGACCTGTGCCGGCACGCGAACATCGTTCGGCACGATATCGAACGCAGCAGCGACGGCCTCGGGGTCGTGGGCGTCGAGCGCTGGGCCGGGGGCTGCAGCCGTCGAGTTTTTCAGAACGCCAGCAATACGTTGGGCAGCCAAGGGATGCTCTGCGGCAAAATCGCTGTCGCGCAGGCGCTTCAACTCGGCCATGCCATAGGGGCCGAGTTCGTGGCGCAGGTAGGCGTAGTCGAAGCGCTCCGGTGCAGTGCGGGACTCGAGCAACCGCCTGGCTTGATCATGCGCGCTCAGCGCGCGCAGGTCGCCCATGGGCGTATTGACCAGAATGAGCGTGCCGGCCACCACCAGCCCCAGCACGACGTTGAGTCGCTGCAGCCGCGCGCTGGCCTTTGCCGGCGAGCAGAGGATGACCACTGCATAGCCAAGCGCATAGGCAGCGATCAGTAGCAGCGATATGCCCGCCCAGAGCCGATCGACGCTCAGCCCGTGCTGGTCGATCCGCAGCCCGAGCGCCCAGCCGGCCAGTGCCACGTTGATCGGCAACAGCACAACAGTGAGCCAGATCAGCGCGCGTAGCGGCCAAGGGTAGCCGCTGTCTTTCGGCTCGGGGAGGAAGGCCACGGCGAACAGGCCCAGCAGCACGAGACTGAGCGCCATCATCAGCGATGCGGCCTGGCCGGTGGCCCATATCGGTTGCAGACCAACCCAGGGTAGAGCCAGCACGAACAGCAGAATCGCGGCGGCCACCGGTACCAGCAGCACCCGCAGCAGGGCGCGGGTCATACCGCTCAAGGTGTCGATCAGCCGCGGCTGGCTACGGATGACCGCCAGGGCGATACCGGCGATCAGCCCATGGCCCAGCCAAAGGAAAAGCGGCTGCTGGAACAACCAGGAGAACAGGCGAATGCCGATCGCGTCGAACAGTGCGGCCCGGAGCACAAGCAGCGCCCAGGCAATGCCGGAAAACACGACGACCAGGACCATGACGAACAGCTGCTCGTGCGTGTACAGCAACAGTTCCGGATAGCGAAAGACCGGTCGCCCGTGGGCCGACCAGGCGCGCAGATAGCTGGCGAGCACGAACACCGCCAGGCCCATGCTCAGCGCGAAGCTGAAAATGAAGTCGTCGGGCGGATTGCTGCCGGCAGAGGCCGGGCCGTACAGCCAGCCCAGATGCCAGCCGAGCCCGAACAGCAGCGGGCCGAGTAGTGCGGCAGCGACCAGGTTGCGCCCGTCGTAGAGACGGTTGCAGCCGAGATAGAACAGCAGGGGCAACAGGCCGGCCACCGCACAGCCGCCGTAGAGCCAGCGAAGATCGAAGCCCGTGTCGCTGATGCGCGCCAGGGCGTAGAGGGCGAGCGCCTGCAGCAGGGCGAGCGCGATCAACGCATAGCGTGTGGGCCGGTCGAGGCCGTTGTTGGGGGCGGTGCTCGTGGCGATCTCGCTCACACCACGCCGTATTCGTCGCGGTAGCGCTTGATCGCGGCCAGGCGAGCCTCGTCCAGCCCGGCGCGCTCGGCATAGCCGATCACGTCGTCGAGGGTGGCCACGGCCACGGTGGGAATGCCTTCGTCGGCGGCCAGTGCCTGCAGCGGCGAGCGCGTATCGGCGCCGCGTTCCTGGCGATCGAGGGCAATGAGCACGCCGGCGACTTCGCTGCCGGCTGCGCGAATCAGCGCGATCGCTTCGCGCACCGCCGTGCCGGCAGTAATCACGTCGTCGACGATTACCACCCGCCTGCCCAACGGCGCGCCGACCAGGGTGCCGCCTTCGCCGTGGTCCTTGGCTTCCTTGCGGTTGTAGGTGAACGGAATATCCAGACCGTGTTCCGCCAGCGCACAGGCAACGGTGGCCACCAGCGGAATACCTTTGTAGGCCGGGCCGAACAGGCTGTCGTATTCGATGTCCGACTGGGCAAGCGCGGCCGCATAGCCGGCCGCCAGGCGCTGCATGCCCGCGCCGGAGGCGATCGCGCCCATGTTGAAGAAATAGGGGCTCACCCGGCCGGACTTGAGTTTGAACTCGCCGAACTTGAGCGCGTCGTAGCGATCGGCAAGGGCCAGAAAGTCCTGGCTGTGGTCGGTCGGCTGGGCAGGCATGGGCGATTCCCGGCGTGGTCGGATCGTGCAGGCTTGGCAAGTACGTATGATAAGCCCTGCGCGCAGCCCCGGCGACCGGTTCGCGAACCGATCCCGGCATGCAAGCGCCTGTTCGTGAAGTTGTAAGAGTCAAACAAGGAAATCGTCGATGCGGGTCATGTCCTTCAACGCCAACGGTATTCGAGCCGCGCAGCGCAAGGGGTTCTTCGAGTGGATGGCCACCCAGGACCCGGACGTGGTCTGTATCCAGGAGCTCAAGGCCCAGCAACACCAGCTCGAGGGCGTGGAAGCGTTCTGGCCGGCCGGCTATCACTGCTTCTACGAAGAGGCGACCAGTCGCAAGGGCTACTCCGGCGTGGCCATCTATTCCAAGCGTGAGCCCGACGAAATCATTCGCGGCATGGGCCACGACGAGTTCGACGCGGAGGGCCGCTATATCGAAGCGCGTTTTGCGATGCCCGAGGGCGATCTGAACATCGCCAGCCTGTATGCCCCCTCCGGTTCCTCGGGCGATCATCGCCAGGACTCCAAGGAGCGCTATCTGATGCATTTTCCGCAGCTGCTGGCCGCCCGCGCGGCCGCGCCCGGCGATTATCTGGTCTGCGGCGATCTGAACATCGCGCACAAGGAAATCGACCTGAAGAACTGGAAGAACAACAAGAAGAACTCCGGCTTTCTGCCGCACGAACGGGAATGGATGGACCGGCTGTTCGGCGAAATGGGGCTGGTCGACGTCTTTCGCGAGATCAACCCCAACGAAGATCAGTTCACCTGGTGGTCGCAGCGCGGGCGGGCCTGGGATAACAACGTGGGCTGGCGTATCGACTACCACGTGGCTACGCCGGGGCTGGCGAAGAAGGCGACCGCCGAATCGGTCTATCGCGCCGAACGGCTGTCCGATCATGCACCGCTGACGATCGATTACGATGTCCAGTTCTAGCGCCGCCGACACGAATACCCCGCCCAAGCGCGACTGGCGGGCGGCCCTCGAGGTCTATCTCAAGCCGCGGGTCGTCGGCATGCTGTTCCTCGGCTTCTCGTCGGGACTGCCGTTTCTGCTGGTGTTCTCAACGCTCTCGGCCTGGCTGGCCCAAGAGGGTGTATCCAAGACCACGATCGGGTTCTTCTCGTGGATCGGGATGATGTACTCGATCAAGTTCTTCTGGGCGCCGGTGGTCGATCGGTTCCCCTTGCCGGTGCTGGGCCGGCTGCTGGGCCGACGACGGGCCTGGATGCTGCTGGCCCAGATCGGGCTGATCGTGGGGTTGGTCGCCATGGCGTTGACCGACCCGACCGAGAATCTTGCCGCGCTCGCCTGGTTCGGGTTGCTGGTGGCGTTTTCCTCGGCCACCCAGGACGTGGCCATCGACGCCTGGCGTATCGAAGCCGTGGATGAAAGCATTCAGGGCGCGATGGCGGCGACCTATCAGGCAGGCTATCGCATCGCCCTGCTCACCGCCGGCGCGGGGGCGTTCTATATCGCCTCCGGCACGACATGGCCGTTCACCTATCTGGTGATGGCCGGCCTCGTGGGTGTGGGCATGGTCACGGTATTGCTGGTGGCCGAGCCGGAAGCCTCGGCCCGTGCCTCGCTGCTGCCGGAAGAACCCTGGGTACAGGCGCATCTCGAGCGCTGTGGTTTTCTGCCACAAAAACTGCGCGGGGCCTACGGCTGGGTGCTGGGCGCGGTGGTCTGTCCGCTGGTGGATTTCTTTGCCCGTTATGGCTTGCCCGCGCTGGTCATTCTGCTGTTCGTGAGCCTGTTCCGGGTGACCGATATCACCCTCGGCGTGATGGCCAATCCCTTCTATCTGGACATGCACTATTCGCTCAACGAAATCGCGAGCGTGACCAAGCTGTTCGGGATCGCCATGACGCTGGGCGGCGCGGCGCTGGGCGGGGTGCTGATCGTGCGCTACGGCATTCTCCGGCCGCTGCTGGCCAGCGCCATTCTCGCCGCCTCGACCAATCTGGCCTTTGCCTGGCTGGCTTCGCAGGGCGCCGACGCGCAGACCATGCTGCTGTTCAACACCGGGCTGATGGATATGGCCACGCGCCCCGATATCGCAGCTTTTTTGTGGACGCCTTCGTTGAACATGCCCTGGCAGCCGGGTAATCCGGGACTGCTGTCGCTGGCGTTGACCGTGTCGGCAGACAACCTTTCGGGCGGCATGGCCGGCTCTGCGTTCATCGCCTATTTATCCAGCCTGACCAACACTCAATACACCGCTACCCAGTACGCGTTGTTTTCGTCGCTGATGACCCTGCCCGGCAAATATATCGGCGGCTATTCGGGTTGGGTGGTCGACAACTTCGGTTATATGCCGTTTTTCAGCTATACCGCGCTGGCCGGTATTCCGGCGATCTTGCTGTCGATAGGTCTGTTCTATATCCATCGGCACGAGACCCCGGCGCACAAGCAACAGGAATCGACATCGTCATGAAAAATTCGCAGCACTGGTTTGGAATGCTGGCCGTGATCGTGCCGGCCACCCTGGTACCGCTGGCCGTCTGGGCCGCCGCCCCGACCGCCGCCCCGACCGACACCCCGACCGACACGGATCGTGTCGATGCCATGGCGCTGTACAACCGCGGCGCGGCCGTGATCCAGACCACGCGCGAGATCGAGCTGGATGCCGGCCGCCAGACCATCGGCTGGCCCCTGTCCGGACGCCTGCGCGCCGATACCGTCTGGCTCGACGGCGAGGGCGTACGCCTGACCGGCCTCAGTGCCCCCGCGGGCGACGACAGCGGCTCGGCTCGCCTGGCCGCACGGGTCGGCCAGCCGATCACGCTGCTGCGCGACAACGACGCCGGCGATGCACGCTCGCGCGAAGCCACGCTCGTGGGTGTGGACGGCGATACGCTGTTGGTCCGCGTAGACGACCGTATCGAACGCCTGACCGATGCTTCACCCTGGCGGATCGCTTGGCCGGCGGATACGGACGACGGTAACGCGCTGCAGCTGGATATCGAGGCCGGCAAGGCCGGCAAGCAGGCGCTGACCGCCACCTACCAGATCGACGGCCCCAGCTGGCAGGCCAGCTATACCGGGCATTTCGATGCCAGGGCTGGCCAGCTCGAACTCGCCAGCATGGCCGTGATCGACAACAGCGGCGGGGCGCGTCTGGCCGCCGACAAGGCCTGGCTGGTCGCCGGCGACGTGGCACGCACCCACGGCAATGCGCCGGCCCCGATGATGATGGCCCGCTCCGAAGCCAAGCAAAGCGATGCGGGCGCGCCCGAGGCCAGCGGCGATACCTATCGCTATGCCCTCGACAACGGCCTCGACGTTCCCGCCGGCGGCATGCGGGCGGTGTCGATCATGGCGCCGCAGACGTTCGAGGCCGAGCGCAGCTATCGTTTCGAGAACAGCCTCTATTCGGTGGGCCGCGACGGCCAGCGCAGCCACGCCCAGATCCGGCTGGCGTTCGACAACACGGCAGACGTGCCGCTGCCCGCCGGCGCGGTGCGGGTCTACGACAGCGCGGGCAGCGCGCAGCTGATGGGCGAGGATCGCATCGACGACACGCCGAAAAAGGCACCGGTCACGCTCACGCTCGGCACAGCTTTCGATCTGACCAGCGAGCGTCGTCTGGTCGAGGATCGCAAGACAGGCGAGAAAAACACCGGCGAGAACGAGCAGCGTCGTACCATCGAAATCAAGCTGCATAACGCCAGCGCGGATACGGCCACGGTCAACGTCATCGAACATCTGCCGCAGGGCGCGACCGTCGAATCGGCCGAGCCCGAAACCATGGACAAGGCGCCTGCCAATACCGCCCAGTGGCAGATCGATGTGCCTGCCAACGGCGACAAGACGCTGCGTTACACCGCCAGCTGGTCCAACTAGACGATGGCCACGCGCGATCTGGCGATCATCGGCATCCGGCTGATCGCTTTCTACCTGGTCGCGCGCGGTCTTCTGGTGGCGGTCCAGAGTGTGCCGTACGCATGGGCTAGCGATCCGGTCGAAGACGCGTCGCTGCTGCAGCTGAGCGTGATGCTGCAACTGGTCGCACCGCTCATCCTGGCGGCTTTGATGTGGCTCGGCGCCCCCTGGCTTGCAAATTTCATGAGTCGCGCTGGTAGCGAGCCTGTCGACACGAGCGGCCTGAATGCCGAGTCGGTCGCGGCGATCGCTTTCGGCGTGGCCGGCGTGGTCGTATTGATCCACGGCCTGCCGCAGCTTGTCTGGTACTGCATCCAGGCGCTGGTCATAGAGCGCCGCGCCGGTGCAGCGTCTCTGGCGCGGGGCCAATGGCTGCAGGTGGCGACCGTGGCCCTGCGCTGCGTACTGGCGTTCGGCGTCGTGGCGGGTGCGCCCGCGCTCGGCCGCTGGGTGCTTCGGCTACGCACGGCCGCCCTGCGGTCCGATGAGTCCTGATATCACCTCAAGCCGCGCTGCGCGGACGCTTTGAAAGGATCCAGGGTGCAAAACCAGATGAAAACACTTTTTCTGTCGTCGTCGTTTGCGCAGGTCGAAGACGAGTTCGCAAGGTTCGTCGGCGGTGACTGTGCGGGCAAACGAGTAACCTTTATTGCCACGGCCAGCGTGGTCGAAAGCGTGAATTTCTACGTCGAGCAGGGCAGACAGGCGTTACAGCGCCAGGGGCTTGTGGTCGACACGCTGGATATTTCCACGGCCACGAGGGCACAAACGCGCCGCATGTTGGAAGACAACGACTATATTTATGTCAGCGGCGGTAATACGTTCTATCTACTCCAGGAGCTGCGCAGCACGGGTGCCGACCAGGCGCTGGTTCGGGAAGTCGAGTCGGGCACGCCGTACCTGGGTGAATCAGCGGGGGCGATGGTCGTCGCACCGCATATCGAATACGCGCGGTTTATGGACGACCCCACGGCGGCCCCCGATCTGGAGTCTTTTACCGGGCTGGGGCTGATCGATTTCTTTCCGGTTCCGCATTACGGCAACATCCCGTTTGCCGAGGCCGCCGAACAGATCATGGCTACCTATGACGCAACTCTAGCGCTTCGGCCCTTGAGCAACACCCAGGCGATGATCGTCGACGAAGAGCGCGTTTTAGTTGTGGGCGCCTGAGCCGGTTGGCACGCGCCGCTAGTGGTCGCGCTTGACGATCTCCGCGGCGATCGCCCGTAGCGGGTCGGCATCGTCGCCGAATGGCGCCAGCGCCGCGAGCGCCTGCTCGTACAGGCGGTTGGCGTAGTCGCGGGCCGCGTCCAGACCGAGCAGGGCCGGGTATGTGGCCTTGGCATGGGCGATATCCGCACCCTGGGTCTTGCCCAGCGTCTGCGTATCGGATTCGATATCGAGTACGTCGTCGCGTACCTGAAACGCGAGGCCGATATGCTCGGCAAAGTGATCCAGCGCCTCGCGGCGATCGGAGGCCAGCGACGGCTGGGTATCCGCGGCCAGACGTACGCAGGCGCGCAGCAGGGCGCCTGTCTTGTGACGATGCAGGCGCTCGAGCGTGGCCTGGTCGATGGTCTGGCCTTCGCTGGCCATATCCAGCACCTGGCCGCCCACCATGCCGCGCGAGCCGCAGGCCAGGGCGAGCGTATGCGTGCGTGCGGCCCCGATCGCCGGCCGTTCGGCCACGCTCGTATCCGCGGCCAGTATCTCGAAGGCCAGACTCTGCAGGGCATCGCCGGCAAGTATGGCGGTGGCTTCGTCGTAGGCGATATGCACGGTGGGCGCGCCGCGGCGCAGGGCATCGTCGTCCATGGCCGGCAGATCGTCGTGGACGAGCGAATAGGCATGGATGAGTTCCACTGCCGTGGCCGGCGCATCCAGTTGCTCGGCGGCCACGCCCAGGGTCTGGCCGGTGGCATGGACCAGCCGCGGGCGGATGCGCTTGCCGCCGCCGAGTACCGCATAGCGCATGGCCTCGTGCAGCCGGGCCGGCTCGGTCGCTGCAGCCGGCAGGGCGCGTTCGAGGGCGGCTTCGATACGGGCAGGGATATCGGAAGAGGCGTCGTGGGCCATGGGGCAGACAAGCCGGTTCGCCCGGCGCGAGAGAAGGCAATGGCGCGCTAGCTAGCCACTAAAGCGCAGGCCGGTCAAATACCGCCCGCCCATTCGTTACCGCCAGCGGCATGAAGATTCGATGACAGCGCCTGCGGTCGGCGAACTGTGGGCGCGTGGCGGTGGTCTGATTTGCGGTTGTCACTATCCATCGATTGTATTGCCGGGAGCCGAACATGGGCATTCATAGCGACTCTTTGCAACAGACCGTGACCTGTATCGTGGTGACGTTCGTCGTTGTCGTATGTCTGGGGGTATGGAGCGCGGCTGCGCGCGAGCCGGCCCAGGCCGTGGTCGAGCGCTTCGACAGCCTGTTGCTGACCACCATGAAGAAGGGCCAGCAGCTGAGCTTCGAGGCTCGCTACGACAAGCTCGCCGAGCGCGTCGATCAGGATTTCGATATTCGACGGATTGCGCAGCGCCGGCTCGGCGATCGCTGGGCACAGATGAATGGCGATGAACGCCAGGCCTATACGGCACGGGTTCGCAAAACGTTGATTGCCCGCTACGCACATACCTACGATCACTATGCGGGCCAGCGCTTCGATATATGCGGTTTGCGACCGCTTGGCGACGATACGCGCCAGGTGGAAGTGGCGCTCATCGACCCAGACGGCATGCGCCGGGTCACGCGCTACACGGTAGCGCGCGACGAGGGCGAGTGGCGCGTGGTCGGCGTCTCGCCGGGCATGGGGTTTTCCGGGCCGGAAACGGCGGCGCTGGTGCCGCGCGATACGCCGAAAGCGTTGTTCGGTGGGTTGGAACGGCGGCTGGCGGGCGGGCCACGCGTCTAGGGTCTTTTAAAAACGAATGCCCATCGCCGCGTTGCTGCTCAAAATCGTCTCCCGCAAGGTTTGGCGCGACGATTCATTCGCGTTGACCGGCCACGGTTCAGCGCGCGGCGTTCAGTTTGCCAGCAGGGCTTGGACCGTATCCCAGTGCTCGGCGCGAATACGCGGCCATTCGAGTTTGAGCCAGGGCGTGTAGAGCGAGGGGTTGTCGACCAGTTCGCGATCCAGTGTCTGCGGTGAAACCGCCTGACTGGCCGCGATTTCGTTGGTGTTGGCAGCCACGGGCGTATCGGACTGGGCGACGTAGACCGAGCACAGCTCGTGTTCGGCGCCCACATCGCCGAACCTCGCGTGATACTCGAAGCGATACAGAAAGGTGAGGTCGGCGTTCACGCCGAGCTCTTCGTGCAGGCGGCGGCTGGCCGCATCGTCGACGGTTTCGCCGCGGCGCGGGTGGCTACAGCAGCTGTTGGCCCAGTAGCCGCCCCAGAGCTGCTTGCCCGGCGCGCGCTGTTGCAGCCAGACCCGCCCGGCGCCGTCGAACAGAAAGATCGAAAAGGCGCGATGCAGCACGCCGTCGCCTTCATGGGCCTCGGCCTTGGGCTTGTAGCCGAGCACGTTGTCTTCGCTGTCGACGAGAATGAGCGGCTCGTCGTCGAAGGACACGATCGGGGCGGCGGAAGAAGGGTCGGACATGACGGCTTAACGAATTTCGGTAATGAATGTGTTGTAGCCGGCGCTGCGCATGGCGGATGCAATCGCCTGCGTACGCTCGGGCTCGCTGATCGCGATCATCGCGCCGCCGCCCCCGCCGCCGGTGAGCTTGGCGCCCAGGGCGCCGTTGTCGCGCGCGATCTGCACCAGTTCCTCGATTTCGCGCGAGGATACCTGCAGCGCGTTGAGCAGGCCGTGGTCGATATTCATCAGCTCGCCCAGCTCGGCGAGATCGCCGGCGCGCATGGCCTCGGCGCCGGCCAGGGCCAGCGCATCGATCTGCGAGAAGATCGCCTCGTAGCGTTCGGGGTTTTTCTGCCAGGCCGCACGTACGCTGCCCACCGTCTGCATGGTGAGCGTGGCCACACCCGACAGACCGATGATCACCGGGATGGGCCGCGGCGTGGTCAGATCGCGGATTTCGGCACGGCTGTTCGCGTTTTCGCGACGAAACAGAATCGGCTGGCCAAAGGTGGCCAGCGTGTTGTCGATGCCGGACGGCGTGCCGTGGGCGATCTTTTCGCAGTCGAAGGCGAGATTGGAAATCTCGCGCTCGCTGATCTGGATATCGAAACAGCGCGCCATGGCCCGGATCACCGCCACCGCCAGCGCGGCCGAGGCGCCCAGCCCGTTGGCACGCGGAATATGCGGGAACACGTCGATACGCATGCCGCGTTCGGCCACGCCCAGCCGTTCGGCGATGAGCGTGATCGAGGCATGCAGCGAACTGACACCGCGCTCCGGTTCGGCCAGACGCATTTCCACGCCCCAGCGCGGAATGATCAGGTCGATATGTCGATCCTGGGCAGTGACCTCCGCCCGTACGTGCAGCGGAATGGGGGCGGCGATGGCATGCCGACCATAGACCACCGAGTGCTCGCCGAGCAGGATGATCTTGCCGTAGCCGATATCGCCCGCGGTGTCCGCATGCTCGATCACCTGCTGCTGGGCGCTGGGGCCAGCGTCCTTGGCCTGGGCTGTGTCTTCGAGCTCGGCGATGATCTCGCGTGCCTTCCAGACCTTGATATCGCCGGCCGCGACCAGCCGGTCGACCACATCGTCGAAGATCGCGGCATCCGCACCGGCGGCCATGGCCACGCTGCGGGCATGCAGCGTCATATGGCCGCGCTGGATGCCGTGGGTCGAGAGCGCCTTGATGGCGGCAAAGTTCTGCGCCAGGCCTACCGCGCCCATGACCTGCGCCAGCTCCGCGGCCGATTTGATACCCAGCACGCGATGGGCGATGCGTACCGCCTGGTTGGATTCGACCTGGCCGCCCACGGTGCCGATCTTGAGCGGAATATCGAGCTCGCCCACCAGGTCGCCCTCGGCGTTGGCATACCAGCGGGTCAGGGAACTGTAGCGCCCGGTGCGGGCGGCATAGGCATGGGCCGCGGCCTCGATGGCGCGCCAGTCGTTGCCGGTGGCGATCGCCACGGCATCGATGCCGTTCATGATGCCCTTGTTGTGGGTGGTGGCCCGGTAGGGGTCCATTTCCGCGAATTCGTTGGCCAGGATGATGCCGTCGCGTACTTCCTCCCCCGAATAATCGCCCGCGGCCAGGCGGTCGGTGGGAATGACCGCCTTCGAGCGCACCAGCGCGCGATCGGTGAGATTGGACAGGATGCGCAGGAACACGCGCCCGCCGGAAATCTTTTCCACCAGCGGTGCGGCGCCTTCGCACATGGTGTTGACCAGGTTCGCGCCCATGGCGTCGCGGGTATCCACCAGCAGATGCACCACCAGCATTTCGCCGTGCGCGGCCGTCGTGCCGTGGGTATGCACCTCGATTTCGCGGGCGCCGCCGCCGCGGGCGACCATGTTCGGGTGCAGGCTGTTGGCCAGATCGAGAATTTCCTGGGCGTTCTGCAGCAGCGCCTGGCGGGCGTGGGCGGCATGCGGCACGTCCACGACCTGAATCTGGCCAATCAACAGCGGGCGCTCGGCATGGCTTTCGAAGCCGCCCGCGCCGCGCACGATCTTGGCCGCGGAGCTTACCGCCGCGATGATCGAGGGCTCTTCGACCACCATCGGCACCAGATAGTCGCGTCCGTTGATCTGGAAATTCAGGCCCAGCCCCATGGGCAGTCCGAACACGCTGATGACGTTCTCGATGAGCCGATCGGCCTGATCGGCATTCATCAGGTGGGTGCCGGCCACGAGCATTTCGTACTCGCGTTCGTCGATCACCTCGCGCTCGAGCAGAACGCGCAGCCGGTTGGCCACGGAGAACTTGTAGAACGAGGGGATCCGGGAATGGCTCATCGCGATTGCAGGCGTGTATGACGGGGCAGAACGCGGCCGCAGCCGGGTTCGCGCGAGGGAATCAGGGGCGCAGTTTATCGTACCCGCGTGTCAGCCCGGCGATTGCCGTGTTTCGCAGCGCAGGCCGGGGGCGCCGAAAGCGAGGTCTACAAAGCGTGCGCCGGCCCGTTCGAGGGCGGCGTGCAGGCGTTTTTCGTCGTCGCCGCGATGCGTGAATACCAGGCCTACATCGCCGCCACCCGCGCCCGAGCTCTTGAACGTGCCGCCGTGGGGCGCGGCGAGTTCTGCCAGATGAAAATGCTGCGCTGTGACGATGCCTGCATTCGCGGCGGCATCGAGCCGACAAAGCGCAGCAAAATAGTCGGCTGCGAGGGCGATAAAGGCGCGCGTATGGGCCAGGCTGTCGATGACCCGATCCGCCAACGCGTGCAGCTGTGCGATATGGCGGCGGTGTGCTTCCGGGGCCCGGGCGCCGTAGTCGGCCACGCGAGCCACCAGATCCGGCGTGCTCGCGCCGGTGCCCGTGACCAGAGCGTATGCCGCCAGATCGGCCGGCCAGGTCAGCGGTATCGGGGTCTGGTCGCGGGTATAGCTGATCAGCCCGCCGTAGACGGCCGTGGCGACATCGCCGCCGCTGCCGCGGCCGTTCTGGGCCGTGCGATGGGCCGCGATCGCACGCGTCGAAAGCGCCGCCCGATCCAGCGTTTCACCGCTGGCCTGCGATAGCGCCGCGGTGAGTGCGGCGGCCACGGCAGCACTCGAGCCCAGCCCGAGCTTGTGGCCGTCCTGGGCGAAGTCCTGACTGTCGATCGTCACGTGCTGTGCTGTCAGACGCGCGCCAAGCGCCTGCGCACTGTGTGCGCGTACGGCCTCGAAGACGGCGATCTTGCGGCGCGTTTCGGCGTCGAGGCCGGCCGGGATGTCCAGATCGGCGCCCAGATCGAGGACATCAATGCCGAGATTGGCGGCCGTCAGCCGCCAGCGTCCATCCGGCGCGGGTTCGCAGCTAACGTGTACGCGCCGGTCGACCGCGCTCAGCAGGGCCGGCGCGCCGTCGAGCACCGCATACTCGCCGATCAGGAACAGCTTGCCGGGGGCGCTGGCTTGAACGACCACGTTCAGTCGAGCAGGTGGGCGTCCGGCCCCAGGCCGCTGACCCGGGTATCGAGCACGCCCGGCACGTTGGCGACTACGCGGGCCACCTCGCCGGTATGTTCGGGCGCACAGATCGCCTTGACCTGGGGGCCGGCGTCGATCGTGAAATAAACCGGTGTGCCGGCTTCGCGCAGCTCTCGAACGGCGTGCATCGCAGCCACGGTCGCGGCATTCCAGTAGAGCAGGCCGGGGCGGGTCGACAGCATGAGACCGTGCAGTTTGAGACAGCTCATCTCGGTGAGTGCACCCACGGTTTCGAAATCCCGGGCGGCGATGGCGTTGCGCATGTCGGCCAGGTCCCGGGGCGCGCGGGCGACCCAGGCATCGTAATAGTCAGAGCGTTCGGCAAGCCCGGTCATGCCGGCGGTGGAATTCACCCGCTTGGCGTTGCGATCGGTAATGGCCACGACCACGCCCAGCGGCCAGTCGGCAGGGCCAAGCAGGGGTTCAGCGTAGGCGTCTTCGCCGCTCGCGCTTTCGCCGCGGTGCATTTCCACCAGGCCGCCGAAAATCGAGCGCGCGGCCGAACCCGAGCCCTGGCGGGCGAGCATGGACAGCTCGCGCGCATTCGTGTCGAGGCCGGCTGCGCGACAGGCCGCCAGGGCCAGCGCGGCATAGCCCGAGGCCGACGACGCCAGGCCTGCGCCGGTCGGGAAGTTGTTCCAGGATTCCACCCGTGCGCGATGCTCGATCCCGGCGCGTGCGCGGATCAGGTCGAGAAAACGGGTGAACGGGGCGGCGTCGACCTTGCGCCCGCCGATATCCACGCTGTCGCGATCGATGCCGGCATGAAAGCCCACGCGGGTATCGGTATACAGCGCGTCGAGGGTGATCGAAATCGAACCCACGGCCGGCAGGTTGAGCGCAGCGTCGCGTTTGCCCCAATACTTGATCAGGGCGATATTGCTGTGCGCGCGGGCGGTGGCAGGCGAAAGCGGTGCGGCACTCATGCGATGAGCCCAGGGCCGGTCGGAACGAGGCCGAAAGGATACGCGAAAGCGCTGTGGCAGCGCAGGCGCACTGCGTAATACATAGCGCAGCATTTGCTAGCATACGGCCATTCAAATCAGCCTGCCGTCATTCGGCATGCCCGCGAAGACAAGAGACCGCGATGCCTGGAATCAGTGGACTGGCGCTTTATCTGCCGCCCTATCGTGTACAGCTCGCCGACTGGTGCGAATGGAACGACCAGCCCTGGGACAAGATCCGCAACGTCGTCGGGCGCAGTTTTCGTATGCGCGGCCCGGAACAGAGTGTGTATACGCTGGCGGCAAACGCCGCCTGGCGGCTGATCCAGGCCTACGATATCGACCCGCGCGATATCGGCTATCTGGCGCTCGGCACGGAATCTTCCAGCGATAATTCCGCCGGCTCGGTCATCGTCAAGGGCATGCTCGACGACGCGCTGGCGGCACACCGGATGCCGGCCATGTCGCGCGAATGCGAGGTGCCGGAATACAAGCATGCCTGCCTGGGCGGCGTGTATGCGATGAAGGGCGCGCTGCGCTATCTGGCCACCGACGGGGTCACGCGCAAGGCGATCGTGATCTGTTCGGATATCGCCGAATACGAGCGTGGCAGCAGCGGCGAACCCACCCAGGGCGCGGGTGCCGTGGCCCTGCTGCTCGAAGCCGAGCCGCGGCTGCTGCATGTGGATCTGGCCGGCGCGGGCAGTGCCTCGGACTATCGCATGGTGGATTTCCGCAAGCCGTTCGCGCGTTTTCGTGGTCAGCCCAGCCGGATCGACGGGCAGATGCAGGATTTGCCCGTGTTCAACGGCCGCTATTCGACCAGCTGCTATATCGATGCCACCCGTCATGCCATGAACGCGCTGCTCGCCCGTCAGAGCGAGCGCGGGCCCGACTATTTTCGCGGCGTGGATGCGGTGTTCATGCACCGGCCGTATCACAAGATGCCCGCCGCAGGCTGGGCCATGGCCTATCTGTTCGCCTTGGCCGAAGGCGATGAAACCGCGCGCGCCGAGCTGCGCGAATACTGCGTTCAGGCCAATATGGACTACGAGGCCGTGCTGGCCGAGATCGGCGGTGCGGCCCCGGACATGCGCGAGCGCGTACAGGCCGGGCTGAGCGGAGACGATGCCTTTCCCCTGGCCTCGCTGCTGCTGCGTAGCCTGCGCGGCAGCGAATTCTGGCAGCAGCTGGTGGCTGCCAAGCTGTCGCTGGGCAGCGAGATGATGCGCGATCTGGGCAATCTCTATACCGCGGCGCTGCCGGCCTGGCTGGCGGCCGGTTTCGTGCAGGCACTACGCGAAAACGTGAATCTCGACGGCCAGCGTTGGCTGGCGCTGGGCTATGGCAGCGGCGATGCCGCCGAGGCCTTGCCGATGCGCGTGGCCGACGACTGGCGCAGCGCGGCCGAGCGGATCAACTTCATGGATGCGCTGGGCGACCCGCTGGATCTCGATCAGGATCAGTATGTGGCCCTGCACGACGGCCGCGTGGCCGCACTCGATCCGGTGCCGGCCCACGACGAATTCGTGGTCGATGCGATCGGCGAGCGTGACGAGCCGGGCTTTAGCGATGTGGGTATCGAGTACTACCGCTATGTCGCCAACGGCCATACGTTATTGACCCGCCCCAGGAATCGATAATTCGATAGGCGATTTTTGCGGGCTGCGAACGCGCCTGTGCGAAAGTACGCGCGCCACGGCCTACGGCCGTAAAGCCATGGAAGGAGCCGCCTGGCAGATGCGGAGTTAACAAACCGCAGGCGCTGCTTACGCCCGCGGTTCGTCACGCCACCGCGCCGTGGGCTACGGGCAGGGGTTGGGGTTGTCGGCGTGGATCGCCTCGATCGCCTGAACGAGTTCGTCCGAAAGCTCGATATCGGCACTGGCGATATTGGTTTCCAGCTGTTGCATGGTGGTTGCCCCGATGATGTTCGAGGTCAGAAAGCTGCGGCTGTTCACATAGGCCAGCGCCATCTGGGCGGGGTCCACGCCGTGCTTCTGGGCCAGCGCCACATAGTCGGCGGTGGCCTGCTTGCCGCGGGCGTTGGTATAGCGCGAGAAACGCTCCCAGCGCGTCAGGCGCGCGCCTTCCGGCGCGGCGCCGTCGAGATACTTGCCGGTGAGCATGCCGAAGGCCAGCGGTGAATAGGCCAACAGGCGGACGTCCTCGCGCTCGGCGCATTCGGCCAGGCCGATCTCGAAGGTGCGGTTGAGCAGCGAGTAGGGGTTCTGGATGGACACCACGCGCGGCAGGTTTTCGTTTTCGGCCGCGCGCAGATAGCGCATCAGACCCCACGGCGTTTCATTGGACAGGCCGACGCAGCGAATCTTGCCTTCCTCGACCAGACGTCCGAGTTCGCCCAGCGTGTCCTCGATGGGTACGGCGTCGTCGTCTTCGGCATGGGTATAACCGCGCTTGCCGAAGGTGTTGGTGGAGCGATCCGGCCAGTGGACCTGATACAGATCCAGATAATCCGTATGCAGCCGATCAAGGCTGGCTTCCAGGGCGCTACGAATCTGTTTTGGCGTCAGGCGCGTTTCGAAGCCGTCGCGCAGGTAGTCCATCTTGGAGCGCCCGGTGACCTTGCTGGCCAGCACCACGTCGTCGCGCCGGCCGGAGGCGGCGAGCCAGGAGCCGATGTACTCCTCGGTACGGCCCTGGGTGTCGGCCTTGGGCGGCACGGGGTACATCTCTGCAGCATCGATGAAGTTCACGCCCTGATCGAGGGCGTAGTCGATCTGGCGGTGGGCTTCGTCCTCGGTGTTCTGTTCGCCGAAGGTCATGGTGCCCAGGGCGATACGGCTGACGTCGATATCGCTGCGGCCGAGTTTGCGGTATTGCATGAAGGTCTTCTTTATTGACGTGTCTGGTGCGCTCAGCGTGACAGCGCGGCTTCGCGCTGTTCGAGCAGGCGCCGGATGATCGGCCCGATGATGATTTCGATGGCCATGCGCATTTTGGTGCCGGGTACCACCACGGTATTCGGGCGCGACATGAACGATCCATGGATCATGGTCAGCAGATAGGGAAAATCAACCGCCCAGTGCGCCGGATCGCGAAACCGGATCACCACCATGGATTCGTCGTCGTTGGGTACGTCGCGAGCCACGAACGGGTTGGAGGTATCCACCAGCGGTACGCGCTGGAAATTGACGTCGGTGCGGGTGAACTGGGGCGTGATATAGCGCACATAATCGGGCATGCGCCGCAGGATCACCTTGGCGACGTCTTCCGGCGCATAGCCGCGGACGTCGATATCGCGACGGATCTTCTGGATCCATTCCAGGTTGATGGTGGGTACTACGCCCACCATCAGATCCACATGCTGTGCCACGTCTACCTGGTCGGTGACCACGCCGCCGTGCAGGCCTTCGTAGAGCAGCAGTTCGGTATCGGCATCGATCGGGCCCCACTCGGTGAACGTGCCCGGTTCGAGGCCGAACTCTGCGGCCTCGATTTCGTCGTGCAGATAGCGCCGTGTTTCGCCGGTGCCGCGATCGCCATACTCGGCAAACAGTTTCTGTAGACGATCGAGCCGGTTCGCGCCCGGACCGAAATGACTGAAATTTTCGCCGCGAATGGTGGCCCGCCGGACCGCCTTGGCCATCTCGCGTCGGCTGTAGGCATGAAAGGCATCGCCGTCGATATAGGCCGCGCGCACGTGCAGGCGGTGGAAGATGTGCTCGAAGGCAATACGGGCGGTCGAGGTGCCGGCACCGGATGACCCCGTCACCGCGACGATGGGATGGATAACGGACATGTAGCGATACTCCCAGTACGGCCAGTGTCAGCGCGTGCGGACGATGCGATGGCATCGCCCGGAGTGCGCAAACAGGGTAACGATGAACGGGCGCTGAAGTCCCCGTCATCGATCGACAACCATACCACCGCAATGCGCTGCATCGCAGGTTGTCATGCCTGTTCGGCAAAGCTTTTGCATGCCTTGCTTGCTACGCTGCAAGACCGATATGACCGGTTCGTTGCGGCGATCGAAAGACCGGTTCGCGCAGGCCTGCGGCTTGACACGAACCGGCCTTTACCATTTAGTGAAACGACTCTATTCAGAATCCACGAAGGGGGATTTATGCGGCTCAAAGCCATCGGTTTGGCCATCGCGTTCGGACTCGTCACGGTTGCGGGCTCGGCAAACGCCGAAACCTGGCGCTTCGGCCTCGAAGAGATCGAGGGCAGCGTCCAGTACGAATATGCCAAGGAATTCAAGGATCGCATCGAGGAGAAGAGCGACGGTGAGATCACCGTCCAGCTGCTGCCGTACGGCAAGTGGGGTTCGAGCTATTCTGCGCTCTATGACGCGATCCAGAACGGCGCGATTCAGATCGGTTTCGGCTCGGGCTTTCTCGGCGGCACCGTGCCGGAAAGCCAGCTCATGAGCCTGAACTTCGTGATGCCGGAAGACGAGCTTGCCACCGCCAAGGCGCTCAACTCGGATACCTTCCTGAAAAGCGATGCCTGGCAGCAGTCGTTTCGCAAGCGTGGCCTGGTACCGCTGGCGGAGCTGCCCGAGGGCTATCAGGTCTGGACCGCCAACAAGGAGATCCGCAGCCCCGAGGATATGAACAATCTGCATATCCGCGTAATGGACAACAGCCTGCTGCGTGCGACCTATCGTGCCTACGGCGCGGCGCCGATCACCATTGCCTACGGCGAGCTCTACAGCGCCCTGCAGCAGGGCCAGGCGGACGCGAATATCCAGCCGGTGTTCGCGCATGAGGAAATGGGCTTCTACGAAGTTCAGGACTACATGATCTTCGCCAACCAGTCGCAGTTCGTCGGCAACATGATCGGTAACCTCGACTGGTGGGACAGCCTGTCCGAAGACCAGCAGAAGATGGTCGAGCAGACCACCCAGGAGCTGGTGCAGGTCGGCCATGATATCCAGAGCCAGTTCAACAAGGAGCGTCTGGATACCATCAAGGAGAAGGGCGATATCCAGATCATCGAACTCAACGACGACGAGCGCGCCAAGTTCGAGGAGAAGGCCAAGCCGGTTCGCGAAACCTACGTCAACGACGTGGGTGAACGCGGCCAGGCCGCCCTCGATGCGTTGCTCAAGGCCATCGATGAGACCAAGGGCGATAGCGCCAGCCAGTAAGGCTTCGCTGCCTGCCCGGTCGACCTGATCGGGCGTCGTAATGAAGACCCGGGCAGTCCGCTGCCCGGGTCTTTTCATGTCCGGGGGAGGGCGAGCGGTTCTTGAACGCGGCGCCGTTTTCTTGACGAACGCGTCGTAGCGACGGGCGCCGGTTGGACGTGCGCGAGCCCGAAGAACTCACCGTTTGTAGCGCATATGCAGGGCCGCGGACCGGGGATAGCCCTTTACTGGACCGGCCTCGGTGAACCCGAGTCGCCGATACACCGCAATCGCTGCCGCGTTATCGCGGAATACGTTCAAGGAAATGGATTTCGGCTGCCGGGCCAGAGCCCAGCGGAGTAGCGCGTTCACGAGTTCGAGTCCGTAACCCTGGCAGCGATGCGACGGACTGACGATCAGCCGGGCGAAATGTAGACGGTTTCGTGGTTTCGGCATCACCTGGCCGAAGCCCAGCAGTTCTTGCGTGCCGACCAGGCAGAACGCATCGGCACGATCCCATTCGATCTGTTCGGCCAGCTGCGCCTTGTCTATCGGATACGACACCCGTGGGCCGGCCCAATACAGACACTGCTGCGGCGAGCCGATCCATTGGATGAGCGCGTTCAGATCGTCTTGGCGTGCGGTGCGAAGTACGCTCATCGCAAGGCTCTACCTGCACCATAAAAGCGCCCCGTCACGGGGCGCGATTGGTGTGCATGGGCCGTGTCTCGCCGACTTCTGCGCGTCTATCTTGGCCATGGGCCTGAATCGGCGTGGTTCTGCGCGCCTGTTTCGCTACTGCCCCCCGATCGACGGCAGGAAAAGCGAAATCTGCGGGAACAGGATCAGAATGAAGGTGGCCAGCATGAGGATGGCGATGAACGGCGGTGTGCCGCGAATCACGTCCATATAGGGCCGGCGGAATACCGCGATGGCGGTGAAGATGTCGCAGCCGAAGGGCGGCGTGGCGGAGCCGATCGCGGCCTGGAGGGTGACGATCACGCCGACATGGACCGGGTCGAGCCCGGCGGACTGCACCAGCGGCTTGAAGATCGGCACCAGAATCAGGATGACCACGATCGGATCGACGAACATGCAGCCGACGAAGAAAGCGGCCGCGATCAGCAGCAGGGCGAGTATCTGATTGTCGCCGATGGCATCGATCGCCGGGCCGAGCAGCTGTTCGGGTACGCCGGCGGTGCCCAGCGTCTGCGAAAAGGCTGCGCCCACGGCCACCAGGATGAACACCACGGCCGTGATCATGCCCGTCGACAGCGCCAGCGGCCCGAGATCGCGGATCGAAACCTGGCGATAGATGATGACTTCAAGTATCAGCGCGTAGGCGACGGCCACAGCCGAGGCTTCAACGGCGCTGAAATAACCGCCGTAGATACCGCCCACGACGAGTACCGGAAAGCCCAGGGGCAGAATGGTCTTGCGCAGCGCGGTGAAGCGTTCGCCCCAGCTCGCCTTGGGTTCGGCCGGAATGCCCTGAACGACGGCGCCGATATAGCAGTAGACGGCGAACATGCCCAGAATCAAAAGGCCGGGCAGGATGCCGGCAAGGAAGAGGTCGCCGATCGAGGTCTTCATGACCACGCCGTAGACGATGAAACCGATCGAGGGCGGGATCAGCAGGGCGATGTCCGAGGCGTTGATGATCAGTGCCAGGGCGAACTTGTCGGGGTAGCCCTTGGCCAGCAGACGCGGGCGCATGGGTCCGCCCATGGCCACCACAGTGGCCTGAGTGGAGCCGGATACGGCGCCGAACAGCGCACAGGAGGCGGCGGTGGTAATCGGCAGGCCGCCGCGCATATGGCGGGTAAAGGCATCGACCAGATCGAGCAGGCGATTGGCGGTATGGCCCTTGGTAAGAATATCCGCGGCAAAAATGAACATCGGCACTGCGGCGAGCACCCAGCTGCCCACCCCGTTGATCATCCAGCTCACGGCCTGATCCGGGCCGAAGAAGGTCATGCCCGTGAACATCATGTAGAGCGTGCCCACCGCCAGCGGCACCATCATCGGAAACCCGAGCATCAACAGCACGAGCATGATCAAGCCCAACCACATCAGCATGCGCTAACCCCTCGTCATCTTTCTAAAGTCGAACAGCGGGCGCGATTCAAACGCCGCGTGGCTCCTGGCTGGCATGGGTCTGACCGCTGTCGTCGAGCGGTATGTCGGAATACTCTTCCTTCTCGTTGAAAGAGCGGTAGATATCGTCGCTGACCAGGTTGCGCACGATGGTCAGCAGATATTGCACGCCCGCCAGGGTGAAGCCGATCGGCAGCGCCAGGTTGACCATCCACAGTGGTACGCCCAGCGACGAACTGGCTCGACCGCGTTCATAAAGCGTGATGTCGTACTGGGCCGATTTGTAGGCAAAATAGAACATCAGCGCGCCGGTACCCAGACAGATCACGATCAACAGCCCCTTGCGTGCCCAGCCGCTGAGCTGGTCGTAGATGGCCGACATGCTGATATGCCGGGCACAGCGTGCGGCATAGCCAACGCCGACGAAGGTCATGATCACGATCAGCATTTCCGTGACTTCATAGGTCCCGGGAATGCCGCGATCAAAGAGCAGATTGCCGACCACGTGCGCGCTCATCAGCGCCGCCATGAGCAGTACGCTGCCGGCAACCACGATCCGCTCGAGCCAGCCGAACGCCTGATCGATGGCGTTGAGTGCCACCAGGATGATGTTGCGGTCCTTGCGCTCGTCAGCGCTGGGTAGGTTCATGTATTCGCCTCGCTTCACTCGCCTGCAATTATCGCCGACCGCTATGCGCAGGCCGTCGACGCCGTGGTCGAGAATCGCCCATACCGCGATAGCGATAATGTCGGTTATCCCCGCCTACGTTGTTTGACGTTACAGGCATCCTCGCGCCTTCGCTACTCGCCATCCGACCAACGGCATTCTCGTTCACGCCCCGTCTGCCTTGCCGTTCACGGTTAGCAAAAGCGGTGCCACATGCGGGCGGCCGGGCCTGAAACGGCCTGTTGGCGCGCGCTCGGCACGCTCGATGACTCAGGGCAGGCGGCGATAGGCCATATCGAATACGGCGTGGCCCTTGCGCAGGCCGCGCGCTTCAAAGCGCGTTCCGGTACGCGGTGGTTCGCTCACGAAGCCGTCGCGATCGCCGACGTTCTCGAACGACGAATGCGCATCGAGCGTTTCGCGCATGTGTTCGGCATAGTTCGCCCAGTCCGTGGCCAGCCGCCACAGGCCGTTGGGTTTGAGCACGCGGGCGATTTCGTCGGCAAAGCCGGGCTGCACGATACGCCGCTTGTGGTGGCGTTTCTTCGGCCAGGGGTCGGGGAAATAGAGCAGCACGTTGTCGAGGCTGGCATCGGCAAAGCCGGCTGCAAGCACCTCGACAGCGTCGAGATTGAATACCCGTACGTTGCTCGCACCTGCGGCGTCGACCGCGCCGAGCAGCCGGCCGACCCCGGTGAGATAGACCTCGATACCGATGAAGTCCTCGTCGGGATAACGCACCGCCAGATCGGCCAGCACCTCGCCGGCGCCGAAGCCGATTTCCAGCGTGCGCGGCGCCTCGCGGCCGAATTCCGCGGCCCAGTCGATCGGGGCCTCGGGCATGGCCAGGCCGTAGCGCGGCCAGAGCAGTTCCAGATTTTTCTGCTGGCCGCTGGTCAGGCGACCCTCGCGGCGTACGAAGCTGCGGATACGTCGTGCGTGGGTTGTATTCACGTCAAGTCATCCCGGCCAATACGACATTCGCCCAGCGTCACGCTGCCGGACGAACGCCAACGGCAGCTAACGCCAAGGCCCAGCCGATCGGCGCTTAGAAAGGCAGGTCGGTCATCGGCGAAGACGCCGAGGCATAGCGGCGACGCGGCATGCGCCCGGCCAGAAACGCCATGCGCCCGGCGATCACGGCATGGCGCATGGACTGGGCCATGAGCACCGGTTTGTTGGCATGGGCGATGGCCGAATTCATCAGCACGCCGTCGCAGCCCATCTCCATGGCAATGGAGGCATCCGAGGCGGTGCCCACGCCGGCATCGACAAGCACCGGTACGTTGGCGTTCTCGACGATTTCGATCACGTTGTAGCGATTCTGGATACCCAGACCGGAGCCGATCGGCCCGGCCAGCGGCATGATCGCGACACAGCCGATGTCTTCCAGACGGCGCGCGGCGATCGGGTCGTCACTGGTATAGACCATCACCTCGAAGCCGTCGTCGACGAGCTGTTTCGCGGCGACCAGCGTTTCGCTCATGTCCGGATAGAGCGTCTTCTTGTCGCCCAGCACCTCGAGCTTGACCAGGTTGTGGCCGTCGAGCAGTTCGCGTGCCATGCGACAGGTGCGTACCGCCTCCTCGGCATTGAAGCAGCCGGCCGTATTCGGCAGCAGCGTGTATTTCTCCGGCGGGATGATATCCAGCAGATTGCGCTTCTTGGCCGCCTCGGGGTCGTTCAGGGCCGGCGTACGCCGGATCGCCAGGGTCACGATCTCTGCGCCCGAGGCCTGGATCGCGGCGTCGGCCTGATCCAGATCGGCATATTTGCCGGTGCCCACCAGCAGGCGCGATTCGAACTTGCGCCCGGCAATGGTGAGGCTGTCGGATTCGGCCACGGCCTGGCCGCCGCCGATCGCATGCACGATTTCGAGCGTGTCGCCCGGGGCGATCATGGTCTGCGGGTAACGCTCGCGGGGCACGATCTGGCCGTTGTGTTCGACCGCGATACGCTGATCGCCGTAGCCCAGATCGTTGACCAGCTGCGCGAGCGTGGCGTGCTCCGCGCACTGCGTGGGGGCACCGTTGACTTCGATCTGCATGATATTGTCCGACGTCGTCGAAAATGGTTGTTGCACAGGCATGTACAGCCGAGTGTCTCGGCTGTCCGCCCGGGTTTTGCGGCCGTCGCCGGCAGGCGCATGCGCTGGCATGCGCGCACCCGATCCGGCCAGGAAAATCCCGGCTGCCTGTCGATGGGCCATGGCCCGGTCGAGACGCGCTAGAATAACGCGCCTCGCGGTTGCATGCGACTTGCACCGGCCGGTATGCAGGCGTCAGCGTCCGCGGGGAACACGCTGCGGCAGCGGGGGTCTATTCGCCCGGTCCACGCGCGCCGCGCGCCGCTTTGACAATTCCTAAGTATGGCCTTGCCCGCATGAAACGTACTCTTCGCATTCTGCTTGCCGTGTTGGGCGTGCTCGTTGCGCTGATCGTGGTGGCGGTGATCGCCCTGCCGCTGATTTTCGACCCCAACGATTACAAGCCGCAGATCAACGCCGCCATCGAACGCCAGATCGGCCGCGAGGTGAATATCAGCGGCGATATCGGGCTCTCGGTCTTTCCCTGGCTGGGCCTCGAACTGGGGCGGGTCGAGGTAGCCAACGCCGAAGGCTTCGGCGACAAACCGATGGCGGAAATGAATTCGGCCGAGGTCAGCGTCAAGCTGCTGCCGCTGATCCAGCGCGAGATCGAGGTGGGTACGGTCACGCTCAACGGCCTGCGCCTGCGCCTCGCGCGCAACGCCGACGGGCGCAGCAACTGGGCTGATATCAGCGAACATCTGAGCGAGGGACAGGCCGAGGCCGAAGAGGCCGAGCAGACCGAAGCCCCGGACGATGTCGATACCGGGACCCAGACCGAAGGCGGCTTCACCCTCGAATCGCTGCAGATCGGCGCGATCGATGTGTCCGACGCGGCCGTTTCCTGGCGCGACGAGACCACCGGCGCGGACTATCGCCTGACCGACGTGCGCCTGGGTACGGGGCGTCTCGTCGACGGCCAGCCGGTACGGCTGGAATTCTCGGGCGATCTCGCCGCACCCAAGGAAGACCTGGCCGCGGACTTCAACCTGGTGGCCCGGGTCGAACCCAATATCGCCGATCAGTTCTATCGCTTTTCCGACATGACGCTGAGCGTGCTGGCCGAGGGTGAGGGCGTGCCCAACGGCAAGCAGCAGGCATCGCTGTCCGGCAACGGCGAATACGACGCCGCCGAGGGCCGCCTGAAGCTTTCCGGCATGACTTTCCAGGGCGCCGGCCTGAACGTGACCGCCAACGTCGACGGCATCGGCCTGAACGACCAGCCCTCCTACGCGGGCCGGGTGACCTTCAAGCGTTTCGATCCGCGTGCGGTGATGAACGAGCTGGGCATCGATGCGCCGGCGACGCAAAAATCGGGCGCGCTGTCGTCGGCGGGCTTTGATGCCCAGTTCGATATCAACAACGACCGGGCCGAGTTCAAGCAGATACTGGCCACGCTCGACGACAGCTCGCTCAAGGGCTCGGCCAGCGTCGAGAACTTCGAGCGTCCGGCGTTCAAGTTCGACCTCGATCTGGATGAACTGAACGTGGACGATTATCTGCCGCCCGGCAGCGCCGAGCAGGCGCAGAGCGAGCAGCCGGCCGAAACCGGCGGCGGCGAAAAGCAGAAGGCGGCCGAGATCGATCTGTCGGCGCTCAAGGAACTGCGCCTGAACGGCCAGCTCTCGGCCGGCTCGTTGACCGCCGCGAATATCGAGGCCACCCATGCCGAGCTCACGGTGGCCGCCCGCGACGGCGTGCTCACCATCGAACCGCTCACCGCCGATCTTTACGACGGCAACGTGCGTGTGAGTGCCCGCGTGGACGCTACGCGCGATACGCCGCGCTATGCCTTCAAGGGCAACCTCAACGGTCTGCAGTTTCAGCCGCTGCTCAAGGACGTGGCCGATACCGACCGCGTCGCCGCGCTGGCCAACATGAGCGTGGACGTGACCAGCGCCGGCAAGCAGGTGGCGTCCATGAAGCGGGCGCTCAACGGCAATCTGAACTTCGATCTGCGTGACGGCGCCTTCAATGGCTTCAATCTGGCCGAGGTGATCGCGGCCGCGCGCACGCGTTTGCAGGGCGACAAGGTCGACGCGGATGCCAGCGGCATCGGCAGCGAAGAGCAGACGCCGTTCAATCGATTCGCCGCGTCGTTCAGCATCAGCGACGGCGTGCTGGCCGGCAAGGATCTGAATCTGGTCACGCGCGTGCTCGAGGCCACCGGCTCGGGCAGCTATGACCTGGCCGACAACCAGCTCGATTACACCGTCGCCGCGATCGTGCCGGAAGACGCCTCGGGCAAACTCGCCGAACTGGCCGGGCTGCAGGTGCCGATCAAGCTCACCGGCAATCTGCTGTCGCCTGACTACAGCCTCGACGTGAAGAGTGCCCTGCGCGGCGCGGCCGAAAAACGCCTGCAGGAAGAGTCGGAAGACCTCAAGAACAAGGTGCGCGAAAAGATCGAAGAACGCGGCAAGAAGGTCGATGCCGATACGCGGGCCCGTATCGAAAAAGGCCTGAACAGCCTGCTGGGCGGCAATCGAAAGAAGGCGGCCAACGACGATAGCGCCGAAGATACGAACGCGGCGGCCGAGCCCGAGGCGTCGTCCGAACAGGACAATGCCAGCGACGCGAAGCCGGCTGCCGAGCCCGAGGCTGAGGCCGACACCCCGGCCGGCGAGAACAGCGACGCCGCCGCGCAGGGCAACGCCGAATCTGCGAGCCAATAGCCGGGCCGTGGCGCGCAGGCGGATGCGCGTAGCAGCCGGTATCGCCGCGCTAGCCCTCCTCGTCGTGGCTGGCCCGGCCGTGGCGGCGGTGATCGAGACGATGCAGGTCGAGCGCGACGACGGCCGCTACAGCATCGCGGCGTCCATGCGTCTGTCGGTCGCGCAGCCGCAGGCGTTTCGTGCCGCCAGCGACTACGAACGACTGCCGGAATTCAATCCGAGCATAATCGCCAGCCAGCGGCTGCCCGGCGAGCGCCTGCGTTCGACCATCCGGCTATGCGTGGCGCTGTTCTGCAAGCGTATCGAACAGGTCATGTACTACCAGCAGACGCCGCCGGATTCGATCGCCATGCAGGTGGTGCCCGGCGCGGGCGATATCAAGGCCGGGCGCGCCGACTGGCGATTCAGCGCCGAGGGCGAGAACACCACGCGAATGGTCTTCGACGCCGAAATCGAGCCCGATTTCTGGGTCCCTCCCTTGATCGGGCCCTACCTCATCGCCCGCGAACTGCGCCGCCAGGCGCGGGTGACTGCCGAATCCATCGAACGGCTGGCCAGCGACTATGACGACGACACCGAATCCGGCGATTGAGCGCGCGCCCACCGCAATAGCCGAGGCCCTGCTGGCCTGGTTCGATATCCACGGCCGCCACGACCTGCCCTGGCAGCATCCGCGCAGCGCCTATCGGGTATGGGTCGCCGAAGTCATGCTCCAGCAGACGCAGGTGGCCACCGTCATCGATTACTTCAACGCCTTCATGGCGCGTTTCCCCGACGTTCACGCCCTGGCGTCGGCCCCCAGCGACGACGTCATGGCGTATTGGGCAGGGCTGGGCTACTACGCACGAGCGCGCAACCTGCACGCCGCGGCCCGGGCCGTGGTGGCCGAGCACGGCGGCGCGTTTCCCCGGGATGTGGAATCCCTGATGGCGCTGCCCGGTATCGGCCGTTCGACTGCCGGTGCGATCGCGGCCCAGGCCTTCGGCGTGTGGGCGCCGATTCTCGATGGCAATGCCAAGCGCGTGATCGCCCGTCTGGCAGCACTCGCGGCCACACCCGGTACCGCCGCCTACGAAAAGCCACTCTGGCAGCTGGCCGAGCGCTACACGCCGAAACAGCGAGTGACCGACTACACCCAGGCGATCATGGATCTCGGGGCAACGCTTTGTACCCGTAGCGCGCCCGACTGCGGTCGTTGTCCGTTATCCGACCGCTGCGCGGCCTATGCCATGGGCGAACAGGCGCGTATTCCCACCCCGCGCAAGCGCAAAAGACGCCCGCAGCGTGAAACCCGCGTGCTCGTGGTCACGGATGCCGCCGATCGTCTGCTGCTGGAAAAACGCCCGCCGGCCGGCATATGGGGCGGGCTGTGGAGCCTGCCGGAGGTGGCGGTGGATGCAGATATCGCCGACGCCTGCGCCAGGCGTTTCGGCTTGCGGGTGGAAAACACGCAGGAACTCGCCCCCGTGCAGCATGGTTTTACCCATTTCGAGCTGTTGATTCATGCCACCCGTGTGCAGGTCGGGGATGGGGCACGTATCATGGACAGCTCGCTGCAATGGTTCGAGCCGAACGCACGCCCCGGCGTGCCGGCGCCTATTGCAAAGCTTCTGGACAGTCCGCAACACACGCTAGCGCTATGAGCCACACCGTACACTGCGTCAAACTCGATCAAGAGGCCGAAGGCCTGCCACGGCCGCCGCTGCCCGGGGAGCTGGGCAAACGCATCCACGAGAATGTCTCGATGCAGGCTTGGCAGCAATGGATGACCGAACAGACGCGCCTGATCAACGAATACGGTCTGCATCTGGCCGATCCGAAAGCGCGCGAGTTCCTGATGGAACAAACCGAAGAATATTTCTTCGGCAGCGGCCAGACCGCCGAAACGCACTACGTGCCGCCCGAACAGTAGCCCACCGATACGTCGCCGAGGTTGACGTTGGGCGCGGGGATCGGTTTAATACGCGCTCTTCAAGATCGCTTGTACGATCTGGCCGGATAGCTCAGTTGGTAGAGCATGCGACTGAAAATCGCAGTGTCGGTGGTTCGATTCCACCTCCGGCCACCATCTTTCCCCTCCCTGATGTATCGCATGTGGCGCTGACAGGCTCGCCCACGTAAGCGGTTTTCTGCGTGCATCCGCGCCCGGCCACGTCTTACACTCGTGTCAGACCCGACCGGCAGGGATGCAGTCAATGACGCAACTGAGTACCACCCGTTGCAGTGGCCGCGATATCGAGGCGCATGTGGATGAGCTCGCTGCCTTGCGTATCCGCGTGTTTCGCGATTTTCCCTATCTCTACGACGGGGATCTCGACTACGAACGCGAGTATCTTGCGACCTACGTGAATTCACCGCGCTCGCTGGCCTTTCTGGTGCACAACGGCGATCGGCTGGTCGGTGCGACCACCGCCTTGCCGCTGAGCGACGAGGAGGCGGCGTTCCGGGCGCCGCTTGCCGAGGCCGGCTTCGACGTCGATCGGGTGTTCTATTTCGGCGAATCGCTGCTGCTGGCCGACTATCGCGGCCACGGCCTCGGGCACCGCTTTTTCGACGAGCGCGAAGCCTGGGCGCGCCAGGCCGGCGATTTTTCCCATGCCTGTTTCTGTGCGGTACAGCGCCCCGAAGACCACCCGCTGCGACCGGCGGATTACCAGCCGTTGGATACCTTCTGGCAACGGCGCGGTTTTGCGCGTCGCGACGATATCAGCGCCGTTTATCGCTGGCAGGATATCGATCAAGCCCAGGAAACCGACAAGCGTCTAACCTTCTGGATACGGGCGCTGGACTGAATTCCCAACGGCGGCGCGGCCGCCGGGCGTCGAGGGCGGCGGCCACGCTGGCGTGGAATTTGCGTTAGGGTGGTTCGGATTGTTGGGGGAAACGTCGGGGGGCGTTTGAGCATTAAATTATCGGTAGAGCACGTCTACAAGGTTTTCGGCGCGCACCCCAAGCGTGCGCTGGAACGCATTCAAAAAGGGCAGACCAAGGACGAGATATTCGCCGCCACCGGGATGACGGTGGGCGTGTCCGATGCCAGTTTCGACGTGGCCGAAGGCGAGATATTCGTGGTGATGGGGCTGTCCGGCTCGGGCAAGTCCACGCTGGTTCGCATGCTCAATCGCCTGATCGAACCCACCGCGGGTTCGATCCGTATCGACGGCCAGGACATCACACGCATGACGCGCAAGCAGCTGATTGCGCTGCGTCGACGCGAGATCAGCATGGTGTTTCAGTCGTTTGCGCTCATGCCGCACCAGAACGTGCTCGAAAATACCGCATTCGGGCTGGCCGTGGCCGGTGTCGGGCGCGAGCAGCGCGAGGAAAAGGCGCTCGCCGCGCTGGACGCCGTAGGCCTCAAACCCAATGCGCACAGCTTTCCGGACGAACTGTCCGGCGGCATGAAGCAGCGCGTGGGCCTGGCCCGGGCGCTGGCGGTCGACCCCGGCATTCTGTTGATGGATGAGGCGTTTTCCGCGCTCGATCCGCTCATTCGTACCGAAATGCAGGACGAGCTGCTGCGCCTGCAGTCCGAACATGCCCGAACCGTGGTGTTCATCACCCACGACCTGGACGAGGCCATGCGGGTGGGCGATCGCATCGCCATCATGCAGGGCGGTACGGTCGTACAGGTGGGCACGCCCGAGGAAATCGTGCGCGAACCGGCCAACGAATACGTGCGCTCGTTTTTCCGCGGCGTGGACGTCAGCCACGTATTCACCGCCGCCGACGTGGCCCGGCGCGATCAGGTCACGGTCATGGAACGCCCCGGGGTGAGCCTGCGCGCCGCGCTGGAACGCCTGCGCGGCCACGATGGCTCGGCGGCCGTGGTGCACGATCGCGGCGGCAAGTATCAGGGGGTGGTGAGCATCGATTCGCTCATTGCCTGTATCGATGGCCTGGGCCGGCGCGACGAGGGGCGTATCGAGGATGCGTTCATTCGCGAGGTCGAGCCGGTTTCCGTGGATACGCCGCTCACCGAACTCATGACCCAGGTGGCCCACAGCCCCTGTCCGGTGCCGGTGGTGGACGCGCACGGACGTTACAAGGGCACCATCTCGCGAGCCACGCTGCTGCATACGCTCGATCGCACGGACAAGGGGGCGGCATGATCAGTCTTTACGCCGGTATCGGCGCGTTCTGGCAGTCGCTCAAGGAAGCCTTCGTGGTCGATCTGCCCATCGGCGAGGGCTTTACCGCGGTGGTCGATTTCATGCAGACGCATTTCGACCTGTTCTTTACCGCCATTGCCGACGCGATCAGCTTTGTGGCGGACAATCTCACCGCCTTTTTCAACTACCTGCCGCCGCAGCTGGTGTTCGGCGTGCTCGCCGTGCTCGCGCTCTGGCGGGTGGGCTGGCAGTTTGCCCTGTTCGTGCTGCTGGGCCTCTACGTGGTCATGGGCATGGATCTGTGGCCGGAGTCCATGGATACGCTCGGGCTGGTGATCGCCGCCACGCTGGCCGCGCTCGGTGTGGGCCTGCCGCTGGGCGTGGCCATGGCCAAGAGCGATCTGCTCGCGGCGCTCGTACGCCCGGTGCTGGATTTCATGCAGACGCTGCCGGCGTTCGTGTATCTGATTCCGGCGGTGATCTTTTTCGGCACCGGGCGCGTGCCCGGTACGATCGCGACCGTGATCTTTTCCATGCCGCCGGCGGTACGCATGATGAACCTGGGCATTCGCCAGGTGCCGGCAGAGAATGTCGAGGCCGGGCGCGCCTTCGGCTGCAATCCGCTGCAGCTGCTGTTCAAGGTGGAGCTGCCGCTGGCGCTGCCCTCGATCATGGCCGGCATCAATCAGACCATCATGCTGGCGCTGTCGATGGTGGTGATCGCCTCGATGATCGGCGCGGGCGGTCTGGGCGATCCGGTGCTTGCGGGCATCCAGCAGCTGCGTCTGGGCACGGGCTTCGAAGGCGGCCTCGGCGTGGTGATTCTGGCGATCATCCTCGATCGTCTCACCCAGAGCTTTGCCCAGCGCAGCCGGCATCGCACCGGTATTGGCACACGAATCAAACAGTTGTTCGCACGAGGTGAAGGCGTGCGCGCGGATTAGCGGACGACGCGAACGGTCGCGTCTGCCCGCTCCATGATCATTCGAAGGGAGACCGAAAGCATGCAAACGCATTCATTCAAGCACTGGCTGGGTACAGCCGCCATGGCCGCCGGCCTGACGTTCGGCGCGTTCGGCTCGGCTCAGGCAGCAGACGATACGATCGAATTCGGCTGGACTGCGTGGTCGGACGCCGAGTTCATCACCAAGCTCGCCAAGCAGGTCATCGAGGAGCATACCGACTACAACGTCAAGCTCACGCTCTCGGCGATCGGCGTGCAGTATCAGGGCGTCGCCAACGGCGATCTGGATGCCATGCTCATGGCCTGGTTGCCGGATACGCACCGTGAGTACATGAATCGTGTCGAGGACGATGTCGTCAATCTCGGCACCATGTACGAGGGTGCGCGTTTAGGCTGGGTCGTGCCGAGCTATGTGCCGGAAGACCAGCTCGCTTCGATCGAGGACCTCAAGAAAGCCGAGGTGCAGGAAAAGCTTGGCGGCCGGATTCAGGGTATTGATCCGGGCGCCGGATTGATGCAGTTGTCGAACGATACGATCGACGAGTACGGCCTTGGTGATTACCGTCTGGTTTCGGCCAGCGGTGCGGCCATGACGGCTGCGCTGGCACGCGCCGAGAAGCGCGATGAATGGATTGTGGTCACCGGCTGGACACCCCACTGGATGTTCGGCCGCTGGGACCTGCGTTTTCTCGACGATCCGAACGGTACGCTGGGCGAGGCGCAGCATGTCGACGTGATCGCGCGCAAGGGTTTCAAGAAGGACTATCCGGAAGTCGCGACTTTCCTGAGCAACTACAAGCTCGACCTGGAAGATCTGCAGGCCGCGATGGACGAAGCCCAGAAGACGAGCTACGAACAAGCCATCCAAACCTATATTGACGAGAATGGCGAACAGATCGAGAGCTGGTTCGAACAGAGCTGATCGTAGCGGCTATTCGCTGAACCTCGAGGCCCGGCATTGCCGGGCCTTTTTTATGCGAGTTCGGGGGAAACATGTCGTTGCATGATGAAGACTGTTAGCCTCTATGCCCGTTCCGCGTCGTACACGTTCGATCCCGCGTGTACGCCCGTCCGCAGGATTACCGAATGACCGAGTCGAATCGATCCACCGCGCTGTTTTTCGGCGCGGCGCTTACGTTCGTTGTCACCATGATGGGCACGACGCTGCCCACGCCGCTCTATCCGATTTACCAGGCCGAGCTGGGGTTTTCGCAGCTGATCATCACCGTGATCTTTGCTGCCTATGCGGTGGGCGTGATCGGCGCGCTGATCGTCACCGGCAGCTGGTCGGATCAGCTTGGGCGCCGGCCCATGCTGGCCCTCGGGCTGGTCTTCTCGGCGGCCAGCGCCTGCGCGTTTCTCTGGGGCGGTGGGCTGGCACCCCTGCTGCTCGGGCGCGTGCTTTCGGGTATTTCGGCAGGCATATTCACCGGCACGGCGATGGTCGCGGTCGTCGAGCTTGCGCCCGCGGCCTGGGCCGGTAGCGCGACGCTGATCGCCACCGCGGCCAACATGGGCGGCCTGGGGCTCGGGCCGCTGTTCGCGGGCGTGCTCTCGCAGTATTTTCCGGCGCCGCTGACCCTGTGCTTCGTGGCCGACCTGGTTCTGATCGCGGTGGCGGGCGTGGCCGTTTTACTGGTGCCCGAAACCGCCGAACGCCCCGCACGGCCGCGTCTGCGTATTCAGTCCCTGCAGGTGCCGCCCGCGGTACGCGGCGTGTTCGTCCCGGCGGCCATCGCCGGCTTCGCGGGTTTTTCCGTGCTCGGTCTGTTCACGGCCATCGCGCCCGCCTTCATCGGCAAGATTCTGGACTACGACAACCATGCGCTCACCGGTGCGGTGGTGTTCCTGTTGTTCGTGGCCTCGACCGTGGGCCAGGTCGGGCAGTCGCGTTTGCCCGAGCGCTGGCGCCTGCCTCTGGGCTGTATCGGTCTGATCGCGGGCATTGCCCTGGTGGCGCTGGCCATCCTGCAGTCGTCGCTGGCGTTTCTCGTGGCTGGCGCGATCGTGGCCGGTATCGGCCAGGGCGTGGCGTTTCGTGCCGGCATGGGGGCGGTGACCGCGGCGAGCCCGGCCGCGCGTCGTGGCGAAGTGGCCTCCACGTTCTTCGTGGTGCTCTATGTGGCCATTTCGATTCCCGTGGTGGGGATCGGCGTGGCCGCACAGACGCTGGGTCTGCAGACCGCCGGTATCGGCTTTTCGATGGCCGTGGCGGTGCTGGCCGCGCTCGCGCTGATCAGCCTGCTGCTGCGTCGTCGTGCGACGGACTGACCGGCTCGCAAATGGGCGAGCCGGCTAGCCGGATTCGCGCTGCTGTAGCCGCCACATCGCAGCATAGTGACCGTTCGCGGCCAGCAGCTCGGCATGGCGGCCGCGTTCGATGATATGCCCGTCGTCCATGACCACGATCTCGTCGGCGTCGACCACGGTGGACAGGCGATGGGCGATCACGAGCGTGGTGTGGTTGGCCGCCAGCTCGGCCAGCGCGGCGGTGATCGCCTGTTCGGCATGGCTGTCGAGCGAGGAGGTGGCTTCGTCGAAGATGAGGATCGCCGGATTCTTGAGAATGGCGCGGGCGATGGCGATACGCTGTTTCTCGCCGCCGGAGAGCTTGAGCCCGCGTTCGCCCACGAGCGTGTCCATGCCGTCGGGCAGGCGTGCGATCAGGCCATCCAGATGGGCCATGCGGGCGGCCCGGGCGACCGCCTCGGGCGCGGCGTCGGGCTGGCCGTAGGCGATATTGTATTCGATGGTGTCGTTGAACAGCACGGTGTCCTGGGGCACCACGCCAATGGCGTCGCGCAGGCTGGCCAGGCTGAGCTGGCGGATATCGTGCCCGTCGACGGTGATTCGCCCGGCATCGACGTCGTAGAAGCGAAACAGCAGGCGCGCGAGCGTCGACTTGCCGGCGCCGGACTGGCCGACCACGGCGAGCTTTTTGCCCGGCGCGATGGTGAAGTCGATACCGCGCAGGATCTGACGTTCGGCGTGATAGCCGAATTGCACGGCCTCGAAGCGGACCTCGGGGCGTTCGGCGGCCAGCGGCCGCGCGTCGGGGGCGTCGGCGACCGTGGCTTCGACATCGAGCAGGCGGAACATGCGGGCCGTATCGGCCATCGATTTCTTGAGCTCGCGATAGACGAAGCCGAGGAAGTTCAGTGGCACGAACAGCTGGATCATGTAGGCGTTGATCATCACCAGGTCGCCGATCGTCATCTCGCCGGAGACCACCCGTGCGCCGGCGAGCATCATCATCGCGGTGATGGCGATGGCGATCACCGTGGCCTGGATGGTGTTGAGCGTACCCAGTGACAGCCGCGAGCGGCGCAGTGCGGCCTCCCACTCGCGCAGTTCGCGGTCGTAGCGATCGGCCTCGTAGCGTTCGTTGCCGAAGTACTTGACCGTTTCGTAGTTGAGCAGGCTATCGACGGCGCGGGTGTTGGCCCGGGCATCGAGCCGGTTGGATTCGCGCACATGCCGGGTGCGCCATTCGGTGAGCAGGGTGGTGGCGGCGATATAGATGACCACGCTCACCAGTACGATCACCGCGAACCAGGCGCTGTAGTAGAACAGCAGAATGCCCGCCACCAGCGCGATTTCCAGCAGTGTGGGAATGATGTTGAACAGCATGAAGCGCAGCAAAAAGCTGATGCCGCCAATGCCGCGTTCGATATCCCGCGACAGCCCGCCGGTACGCCGCGACAGATGAAAATCCATGTCCAGCGCATGCAGATGTTCGAACACGTTGAGCGCGATCCGTCGCATCGCGCGTTCGGTGACCCGGCCGAAGACCAGGTCGCGCAGCTGGCCGAACAGGACCGACGCCAGCCTCAGGGCGCCGTAGGCCAGCAGCAGGACCACCGGCAGGGCCACGCGTGCGCTTTCGTTGGCGTCGAGTGCATCGACGATATGCTTGAGCACGATCGGCAACAGCACGGTCGCGCCCTTGGCGCCGATGAGCAAAGTCAGCGCCAGGCCAACGCGCAGGCGATGTTCCCAGAGATAGGGCCAGAGCCCGGACAGGCGGCGCCACTCGTCGCGCGGCGTCTCGGCGGTGGTCGAGTCGTCGTTCAAATCAATCCAGAAAGTGCCGTGCCGGCGTCATTTGGCCGGCACGGCGTCGCGGGTCGTAGGTTATGCAGAGCTAGCCGTCGTTGCGTTCGTCGAGCGGCTGTTGCGGTACCTTGCGCAGCTTCGAGATGTCGTAGCCGTAGTCGGCGACCTTTTCCACGAGCGAGTCGTAGGTGGCGTCGTCGATTTGCGGCGTGCGCGCCATGATCCATACATAGTCGCGCTTGTCGCGGGCCACGATGGTCGTCTGGTAGTCGTCGTCCACATAGGAGATGACGTACTGCATGCGCAGCACCCAGTAGAAACGCATCGCCCAGACGGCGTTGTTGGTGCCCTCGAGCACGCTGCCGACCGGGTGCATGGTCTGTTGTTCGCCGTCGAAGCCGCCCTCGCGATAGGTGAAGGTGGTTTCGATGGTGCCGGGCTCGGTCTGCTCGTAGCGCTCGATCGAGTTGTAGGCGTTTTCGGTCGCACTCGGCGGAATATGGGCAATGACGTACCACTTGCCCATATAGCGGTCGATATCGACCTGGTCTTCCACCGGGAAATCGGCCGGCGGCATGAGGCTGCAGGCCGCCAGCCACACAGGGGCCAGCAGAACAGCGATTTTCTTGAGAGCTGTCATCGCAAACGTATCTTTGTCGGGATTCATGTCGATACTACGCGCTCTGCGCGCGCCGTGGATTCCGCAGCGCGTAATCAGCGAGCGCGCACCACCCGCTTGCGCGTGCCGAGTGCGACGGACAGCATCTCGAAGGGGATGGGGCGGGCCACGTGATAGCCCTGGGCATAGTCCACGCCGATGGCCCGTAGCGCCTCCAGCATGGCCCGGTTTTCCACGTGCTCGGCCACGGTCAAAAGGCCCATGGCCTGACCGACCTGGTTGATGGCCTCGACGATCGATCGCTCGACCGGATCGGTGAGGATATTGGAAACCAGCTTGCCGTCGATCTTGATGAAATCCGACGGCAGGTTCTTGAGATAGGAAAACGAGCTCAGGCCGCTGCCGAAGTCGTCGAGCGAGAACCGACAGCCCAGCGCGCGCAGCGAGTGGATGAGTTCGCCGGCGCGGTGGGTGTTGGTGACCGCCGCGGTTTCGGTGATTTCGAAGACCAGGCGTCGCGGATCGACGCTGGAGGCTTCGATCAGCCCGCGGGCGTAGTCCACGAAGTGTTCGTCGGTGATCGACTGGCCCGAGATATTGATGCTGTAGTGCTCGATCGCCGCGTGTTCCGCGCCGGCTTCGGTGATCAGCCGGATCGCGCGTCGCAGCACCCAGCGGTCGATACGCGGTGCAATGTTGTAGCGTTCGGCGGTGATCAAGAAGTTCTGCGGCGAAAGGATCGAGCCGTCGGTATCGCGTACACGCAGCAGCAGTTCGACGCCGCAGCCGTCGTGTTCACGGCGTTCGATGGGCTGGATGAACTGGGCGAACAGCTCGAAGCCATCGCTGTCCAGCGCCTCGCTGATCTGCTGCATGCGCTGCATGTCGCCGTGGCGGGTGAGCGTTTCGTCGCTGTCGTGGTGGTAGACATACACCTGGTTGCGGCCTTTCTCCTTGGCCAGGTAACAGGCGGTATCGGCGCGGCGAAGCAGTTCGGTGGCATCGACGGCCTCGCGGTCGATCAGGGCAACCCCCACGCTGGCGCCCAGGCGAAACAGCTTGTCGTCCCAGCGAAAACGAAAGCGATCGACTTCCGTACGTAGATCCTCGGCCTTGGATTGGGCATCGCTGAGCGACATGTTGCGCATGATCAGGCCGAACTCGTCGCCGCCGAGCCGGGCCAGCGTATCGTTGGCGCGAATACAGTCGCCGAGACGGGCAGCGATCTGGCGCAGCATTTCGTCGCCGGCGTTATGGCCACAGGTGTCGTTGACCAGCTTGAACTGGTCGAGATCGATATAGCACAGGGCATGGCAGCGCTTGCTGTCGACCTGGGCCAGCGCCTCGTCGAGCAGTCGCTCGAAGGCGCGACGGTTGGGCAGCCCCGTGATCAGGTCATGATTGGCCTGGTAGGCCATCTCTCGCGAGATCTGCTGCAGTCGGGTGATATCGTGCAGCACGATCACGGTACCGGTGACCTTCTGTGTGCTGTCCCGGATGGGCGAGATCGTGACCTTGACCGTATGGCCGGTTTTCTCCGGCGCGCGGTCGTAGAGGGTGAGATCCTCGTCGTGTTCCTGTAGCGTGCCGCGGGTCAGACAGCGATTCACGAGCCCGCTGACGGCCACGCCGCGCGCCGTGTCCACGAAATTGCAGAGTTTGTCGAAGTGCCGTCCCACGGCATCGTTGGTCTGCACGCCGAGCATCTGTTCGGCGCGAGGGTTGAGATACTCGACCGCACCGCTCGCATCCGTGGTGATCACGGCATCCCCGATCGAGGCCAGGGTGACCTGGGCACGCTCCTTTTCGTTGTTGAGCGCCTGCTGGGTCTCGATCAGGCGGGTGCCGTCGCGACAGATGCCTTCGCTGCCGATGGCGTTGCCGTCGGCGTCGTCGATGCGGCGCGACGAGATCAGCAGCCAGGCGATTTCGCCGTTGCGCCGATACACCCGGGTGGGGTGGCGATGCAGCTGAGCGCTGTCGAGCAGTAGCCGCTCGTCATGGGCATTGGCCAGCATGTCGCTCAGGCGGCGGCCTTCGAGTTCGCCCGGCCGGTAGCCGAGCATGTCGGTCACCGTGTCGGTGATCCAGCTGATCCGGCCTTGTGGGTCCGTGTGATAGAGCACGTCGGTGACGTTGCGCAGCAGACGCTGCACGCGCTGATGACGTACCAGCAGCTTGTCGTGATAGCGCTGTACGCGACCGACCAGGTTTTCCACGGCGTCCACCAGCCGGGCGTTGGCGCCGACGATGGCCGGGGGGCGTTGGGGGGCCGCACGGCCGACGATATCCGACTGGTCGAGCCAGCTGATCAGCGGCGCCATCGACCTCTCATCGTCGCCGCGGTTTTCACGTAGCGCGTACCAGCAAAGCACCAGCACGCCCGTGATCGATACCAGTGTCAGCGCGAGCACCGCCGCGGCCGTGATCGTGTCGGCGCGATAACTCAGTCCCAGTACGACGAACTGGGATGCCAGGGCCAGGCCGAGCGCGAATGCAACGGCCACTCGTCGGCGTGGCAGGCGCTTCATGGCCGGCGGATCGGGCGCCGCGTCAAGAAGCGCTCGATGGCAACGCGTACGCAGGATTGGGAAAGCATGATTTTTTCCAAGGCCTAGGTGGGCGGTTGCTGGCTTGAATGATAGCGCGAACGGTATGACAAGCCGCTGAAAAGACATGAAACCCGTTCTTCGATACTACGAATTCTGGCGGGCAAAGTATAGGATGACGTGATGATCGCCGATTTATATCAACCTAAACCCGCGATCCGGGCCTGCGACCCGAGGCGCTAACGTGTTTTTGTTGCGCCCAATTACATTGTTTTTCAGACAAATGGCGTGTCTGTTCCGACGTCTGCAGGTTCGTCTGCTCGCCTCACTCAACCAGAGCGCGACCTATTCGCTGGCCAATATGCGGATGTTCGCGATCGTGGCCGTGGTCGGGCATCCCCTCTTCTATCTGTACTGGACCGAATTCGAGCCGCAGATCTTTGAAAGCGTATGGCTGCGCGTGATCAGCGTGGTGGTGGCGCTGCCGATGCTCTTCGAGCGCCAGCTGTTTCGTGCCGGTGAGTGGCGACGTGGCGTCACCGTCTACTGGTTTCTGATCCTGGTCTATCAGCTGCCGTTCTTCTTCGTGTTCATGTCGTTGATGAACCATTTCTCGACGGTCTGGGCGCTGTCGACGATGGCCGCGTCGCTATTTCTGGTACTGCTGGTGTTCGACTGGCTGATGATCATGCTCATGGCGCTGATCGGTACGGCGGCCGCCTGCCTGGTCTATATTGCGATCGGTGGTGACATGAGCGAACAGTCCGAGACGCTGCGCCAGCTGGTGCCGACCTATCTGTTTGCGCTTCTCGGGGGCAGCGTTTTCAACTACAAGACCGAGCTGGTCGCGCGGGAGAAATTCGCGGCCATCACTTCCGCGGTGGGAACCATGGCCCACGAATTGCGCACGCCGCTGCTGGGTATTCGAAGCGGTGCCCGCGGGCTGCAGAATTATCTGCCGGCCATCTTCGAAGGCTTCGAAATGGCGCGGGCCCAGGGCCTGCCGGTCAAGCGCATACGCACCGCCCATTATCGCGAGATGCATGCGGTGCTCTCTCGCATCAACACCGAAGCCGAGTACACCAACGTCATTCTGGATATGCTGCTGGTGAACTCGAGTCGTACCACCATCGATGAAAGTTCGTTCGAGGTCAGTTCGATGGGCGCCTGTGTGCAAACCGCGCTCGAGCGCTATCCTTTTCACTCCGCGCAGGAGCGTGAACGGGTGCACTGGGCAGCGGAGCCGGATTTCCGCTTTCGCGGTTCGCCGCTGCTGATGGTGCATGTCCTGTTCAATCTGTTGAAGAACGCCCTGTATTTTCTGGCCCGCGTGGACGATGGGGATATCCGGATCTGGGTCGAGCATGGGCCCGGGGGCGCTCATCGGCTGTATTTTCGTGACACCGGGCCGGGCATACCCGCCGACGTGCTGCCGCGTATCTTCGAGCGCTTCTATTCCGGCATGCCGCATGGCCAGGGCACGGGCATCGGACTGGCGTTCGCACGTATGGTGATGGAGAGTTTCGGTGGCGACATCCGCTGTCGTTCCGTTGTCGGCCGTTATACCGAATTCGTAATGTTGTTTCCTGCGGTAGACCGTGATGAATAGAACCCGTTTAGCGCCTTATTTTCACCCCACCCAGATCGTGCTTGTCGATGACGATATCGATTTTCTCGGCAATCTGAGTCTGCAGCTGGAGGCGGATCTGCCGTATCTGTTGTTCGACTCCACCGAGAAGGCGCTCGACTACATCAACGATCGCGATGACGAAACGCCGTCGCGTCAGCGGTTTTTTCGTCTCGAGGAAGATCGCGACGGGCGCCGCCGGGTCAAGCTCGATAACGAGGCGCTGGCGCGGGAGATGCACTTCACCAACCGGTTTTCGCGTATCTCGATCGCGATGATCGACTACGCCATGCCGCGCATGAACGGGCTGGAGTTCTGCAGCCGGATTCGCGACCCGCATATCAAGAAGATTCTGTTCACCGGCGTGGCCACGGAAGCGGAAGCCGTCGAGGGTTTCAATGACGGGCTTATCGACCGCTATATCCGCAAGAGCGATCACAACGTCTACGAGCACCTCAACCGCACCATTCGTGAGCTCCAGCACACGCACATCCTGGAGACATTCAAGACCGCGATCGACGTGTTCGACGTCGACGTACCGCCGCTGCTCGGCGACGATGCAATAAGAGAGCTGCTGTTCACGCTGCGCTCACGCTACGAATTCGTCGAATATTACATGGTGTTCAACCCCACCGGGTTCGTACTCATCGACGGCGACGGTGGCCTGTATCGCCTGGTGATCGTTGACGAAGCCGAGCAGCAGGCCATGGTCGAGCGGGCCGCGGCACTCGGCGCGCCCGCGGAATGCATCCGGCTGTTGCGCGCGGGCGACAACCTGCTCGATCCGGCCTTCATGAGCCGTGCAGGCAGCGACTCAACGGACGCATATCGGCACTGGAAATCGCATATGCGGGTGGCGGAGCGCGTGGAGGGCGCGCGCGTATACCGCTGGGCTGTGTTCGAGTCCGACCCGGGCGAACACGGCATGACCCGGCCCACGGCCACCTTCAATCGCTATCTCGAGTGGCTGGATACGGTGGGTTATTCGTTGATGTAAAGGCCACCGCGCGAACGGTGGTGAGGGGTTGCATAAACCGCGCAAGCGGTTGATTGGCCTTGATTGCCCCGACGCTGGAAAGTTGACGAGGCGTTCGGAAAAGAGGGCAGATGCGCACGCTTTTCAATCATCCGTTGCGCGACAGGGCGGCAATGTATTGATAAACATAAAATTGCACGCGACTAAGGGCGTGTAGTTTGGTATGGCACATCTATTTAATATAAGTAGAGTTAAATAGAAAATTGCCGGGCTGACAAAGCGTCAGTCGAACGAGGCAATGAACCGTCATATCAATATCAATACGAGGTTGTCATGAGCGAATTCCATGTATCCCGCCACTCCCCGCTACGGCCCACGGCTGTCGCCGAACCGGCGTTCCTGCAGCGGCACGTGGATCATTATTTTCGCGAACGCGTCGAAAAGACGTGGCAGGGCGGACATATCATGCACGGCCGCCAGCCGGACGCGAACTCGATTCTGATGGTGACCAACGACTATCTCGATCTGGCCAATCACCCCGAGGTAATTCAGGCCCAGATCGATTGCCTGCGCGGCTCGGACAATACTGTCGTGATGTCCGGCGTTTACCTGCATGGCGACAGCCCGCAGCTGCACCTGGAGCGACGCTTTGGACGCTGGATGCACATGGAGTCGAGCCTGCTCTGTCAGTCCGGCTATGCGGCCAACGTGGGTCTGATCCAGGCCATCGGCGCGCCGGGCACGCCGGTCTATGTCGACATGTTCGCGCATGCGTCGCTCTGGGAAGGCGTGCGCAGCGCCGGGCTGGAATGGAAGCCGTTCCGACACAACGATGCCTCGCATCTGGAAACGATGATCAGCCGCAATGGCCCGGGCATCGTCGTAGTGGATTCGATCTATAGCACCACCGGCAGCATCGCCCCGCTCAAGGACATCGTGGCCGTTGCCAATCGCCACGGCTGCGTGATCATCGTTGACGAGTCCCATTCGCTGGGTACGCACGGCGACCAGGGGCGCGGTCTGGTGGCCGGTCTCGGCCTGGAATCGCAGGTGCACTTTGTCACCGCGAGTCTGGCCAAGGCCTTTGCGGGCCGGGCCGGGTTGATTGCCTGCAGCGAGCGCCTGCGTCAGTTCATCAAGTACAACTCGTTCCCGGCGATCTTCAGCTCGTCGCTGCTGCCACACGATATTGCGGCACTGTCGCGTACGCTCGATCTGATCAAGGGCGCTGACAACGAGCGCAATCGCCTGCATGCCAACGCGGCCTATCTGCGCCGTCATCTCGACGCCCTGGGCTACAACGTCGATAGCGGTGAGGCGCAGATGATCGCGCTCGAAGCCGGGCGCGAGGAGCAGACGATCGTGTTGCGCGATGCGCTGGAATCGCGAGGCGTGTTCGGTTCGGTGTTCTGTGCGCCTGCGACCGCCACCAAGCGCTCGCTGATCCGGCTGTCGGTGAACTGCAACCATAGCTACGCGCAGCTCAACCGCGTGATCGAGGTCTGTCGCGAGATACGCGAAGAGGTGGGCTTGGCCGATTGGCCCTCGACCCGACGTGCGCGCAAGCGTCCGCTGATGGCGCGCGCCGATGCGGCCTGAGCACTTGTGATGCACGCCGGTGCGCCATGCCGGCGCACCGGCGTACGGCCAACGCCAAAGCTGCCCCGGCGCCGGCCGGCACGGTTTCGCGCGCCGGTACCGTGCAAGGGTTATCGGGCCGGCAGATCGTTATGCTGTCGGGCTGATTGAGGTCTTCGCCTGTCGTGCGAACACACGGCGGGCCGACGAAAAACGTGTCGGATGGTGCGGCTAAGGCTGGGTTGGTTTGCTAGCGCGTTGAAAACAGCTGTTAGGGTCGGCGTTTTCTGCACGGATACGCGTCATGACGGATTTCACCGAACTCAGCAAAAAGACCGATACCAGCGTCGAAATACTGCAGGCGATTGCCGACCAGCAGGGCGACGATCCGGACCGGATTCAGGAAACGCTCGAAAATCCCGAGGATTTTGATTCCCTGATTGCCAGCGCCCGCGAACGCGTCAAGGACGCCAGCGTGAACCTCAAATGGCAGGGCAAGGCTGTTATGTAGCCATCCCTTCAGCTAGGCGAGAAAAAGGGCCGACCGGCAGTTTGCCGGCCGGCCCTTTTTGTGTGGGGCGTCGTATTCTCTCCAGCCGATAGGACCAGAGGGTGGCTCAGTCCCAGATGCCCGGTTCGACCTGGTCGGGGTTTTTCAGCACGGCGCGATGAAACACCGGTTCCTCGATGCCTTCGGCGCGCTGGCGCTCGTAGTCCTTGAGCACCCGTAGCGCGATGGGCAACAACAGCAGGATCGCCACCAGGTTGGTCGTGGCCATCAGGCCCATGGCCAGATCGGCGAAGTCCCATATGAACGTCAGCGTAGCCATCGAGCCGATCATCACCATCGCCAGGATCAGCGGTCGCAGGATCGCGATGGCCTTCTTGTGATGCTTGCCGGTCAGGTATTCGACGTTGATTTCCGTATAGGCAAAGTTCGCCAGGATCGAGGTATAGGCAAAGAACAGGATGGCGATGGCGATGAAGCCAGAGCCAAACGCGCCCAGATGATCCGACATGGCGTCCTGGGTGAGCTGAATGCCCTGCATCGAGGCATCGGTCTGCGTGCTCAGCATCTGGTCATAGACCCCCGAGAGTAGGATCACCACCGCAGTACAGCTGCAGATGATCAGGGTATCCACGATCACACCGAACGACTGGACCAGGCCCTGGGCGGCCGGGTGGTGCACCTCGGCGGTGGCGGCGGCGTTCGGGGTCGAGCCCATGCCGGCCTCGTTCGAGAACAGGCCCCGCTTGATGCCGTTTTCCATGGCGACCTTGATCGTATAACCCACGGCACCGCCCACGGCCGGCCCGAAGCCGAAGGCGCTCTGAATGATCAGCCAGAGCATGCCCGGGACCTGCTCGTAGTTCGCGATCAGGATATACACCGCGACCAGGAAATAGCCGATGGCCATAAGCGGGACGATCTTCTCGGCGGTCTTGGCGATCGAGCGCAGCCCGCCGTAGACGACGATGCCGGCCAGTACCACCAGCGCGATGCCGGTCGCCCAGGTCGGAATGGCGAAGGCGCCCTCCATGCCCTTGGCAATCGTGTTGGCCTGGGCGCCTGAGAACGCAAAGCCGTAGGCGATGATCAGGAACACCGCGAAAATGATGCTCATCCAGCGCTGGCCGAGGGCCCGTTCGATGTAATAGGCCGGGCCGCCGCGATATACGCCGTCGGCGTAATGAATCTTGTAGACCTGCCCGAGCGTGCACTCGATGAAGGTCGTGGCCAGCCCCACGAGCGCGGTCATCCACATCCAGAATACGGCGCCCGGCCCGCCTACCCACAGGGCCAGGGCTACACCGGCGAGATTGCCGGTGCCCACGCGTGCGGCCAGGGAGGTCGCCAGCGCCTGGAAGGAACTCACGCCCTGATCGCTGCTGCGGCTATCGAAGGTGATCTTCACCATATGGCCGAGCATGCGGAACTGCATGAACCGCGTGGCGATCGTAAAGATCAGGCCGGCGCCGAATAGCAGGTAGAACAGAATATAAGTCCATATGAAGTTGCTGATCGGCGAGGTCACGGCCTCGACCGCGGCACGCGCGGTTTCGATGAATTCCATTATCGAGTTCCCCTTCCCTGTGCGGATGAACCGGCATGCAGCGCTCGCAGGCGTGGCCGTGTCATGTGTTCATGTGAGCAATAATTACGCCAGGCACCCGTCGCGGGTGTTTTCGGCCGTGTCCCGAGGCGACCGGCCAGACGTTTCGATCGAGCCTACGCCGGCCGCGCCATCAGGGCCAGACAGCGATTGGTCGGAGAGGCGCTGTAACAATGCTGTGGCTGCAGGCCTGGATCGGATAAAAAAACCCCGCCGCAGGGTGATCCATACGGCGGGTCGATACAGCACCGGTCGATCAGTTGACCGCGCCGCCTTCACTGTCCTGGCTGCATTCAGCCAGTCCGGCG
>NZ_PBYA01000007.1 GCF_002729955.1 Salinisphaera sp.
ATGCCCTTGAAGCGGCCTTGAAACAGGTGACCCGTGCGTCGATGGCGACGGTTGCTGTACTGGGTATAGACGCCATTGAGTTGACGCATCCCCCGGGAGAGGTTGGCGTCCGGTGTCTCGATGACCCGGTGGTAGTAATTGGTCATCAAACAATAGGCATGGCAGACCCAGTTGAAGTCTTGCACGACCTGCCCAAGAATTTCGAGAAAACGTGTGCGATCCGTGTCGTCTTCGTAAGTCGCTTCACGGCGATCACCGCGCGAAGTCACGTGATACAACGCGCTAGAAAACTCGATTCGGATGGGTCGGGCCATACGCCCGGCATTAGCTTGATTCGGGAATCAATGCTACTTAGCTAGACCTGGCCCCGTCTTTCATCCCTGGCCCCTGCTTCTCCCGTGAACGCCGTGGCATTTCCTACTCAGCACAGCAACCAAGTCACTGACGCGGTCATAGCGGGAAAACGTGGTCTATCCCTATTACGCATATTACCTATGTATTCGAATAATGCAGGAAAGACCAATCGAAAATCGCATATAGAAAATAATCAATTCCAAAACAGACCATTACTATTGAGGCCAATAGCCCAGCCAACACGGAAATATCGCTTTCCTCATCAGGGTCGGTCGTATAACTATAAGGAATAAACATAACCTTATTTTCGAGATATCCGCGGATACTCATTAAACCACCGCCGAAGAAAAAGGCTTCGATAAAATTCATACCGTTCAGGCCCTCCGCACGACAAGTAAGAATTATATAAAAAGCCGTCAAAAGTAGAACAGTATTTCGCAGGGCCTTATCTAGACACATGCTAACGCTCGTTTTGCAGAATCCCGGTTACAATTCCTGCGCCTATTCCTACGCCTTGAGAGGCGGCACCAAAGCCACTTGCTTTCGCACCGATTGCTACACCATTACTTACAGTCGCCGGGCCCATTGTTGAATAGCCAGGGTCCGCAGCGATTCTAATTCCGTCTACCCCCAATAAAACACCGCCAGCAACTCGACCCGCTACGGTGAAAGGGGCCAAGACCGCAAACGGCGTCGAAGCGACCTGAACTCTGAATAAGGTCTGATCGAGAGTCTGCTTATTATATTGTTTTGTCGCGGCGCCTTCATGGTTCATGGAACCTGCCATCATCGCGCACTCAACGGTCGCGCAGCGCCCATTTAGGTCTTGGCGCACCATTTTTCCGTTGACTATTTTATACTCGGTGTACTCAGGATCCCGGCTCGCAAACGCAAGGTCATTGAAAGCTTTAGCAAAAGGCAGCGCTGGGGTCAGGTCTATCATCGTACTATTTAGCCGATTTACTGGCTCGCACGATCCTCCCCACCGTCGTGAAATGTACTCCGAAGTGGTCTGCAATTTGCGCGTAGCTGTATCCGCCGCTCGCATGGCACGCCGCAATCGCCTCGTCTCGCTTGGCGTGTCGGCGGGCACTAGCATCTAGCGGTTGCGGCGGCGCCCGGCCATACGCCCGACATTAGCTTGGTTTAGGAATCAATGCTACTTATCTAGACCTGACCCCATCATGTGACCCATCATGCACCCGGAAAGAATGACCGTCTTAATAGTAACCGAGCATATAGCCTCGAAAAACCGGGCCTTTGACGCTGCGACAAACAAACGATCCTTGTACTAGAGTGAGTCCGGCGCGCCCGGACTCACTGTCTACGCTTCGCTCTATCTACGCCTTGAGCATCCCGCTACAGCACGTTCGACGCGCGTCGCCGACGTAAAAGCATCAATGAGGCAGCCACACAAAGCACCAAGAACAACGGGTCGAACGGCACGTCCGTATCGGTCATGGTGCAACCACCTCGGCCGCTATCGCTATCATCGCTGTCGCTGTCGCCAGCGCTCGTATCCACGTCCCCGACGACAACCGAAACGCTATCGGTGTTGTTGCCATCGCGCTCGTTCGAATCGAACTGATCAGCGCTAGCCTGTACCGTTGCCTGCAAGCCAGCATTGCGATTCGGCGCGATGGCCCTAAGCCGTGCGGATACGCTTTCGCCTGCATATAGCGGCCCGTCGAGCGTGCAGCGGACCGTACCACTCTCCGGTTGGCTGCAGCGGAGCTTACGATCGCTTGGAGCAGTGGTACCGCTCACGGTCACGTTGCTTACAGCTGCTGGCAAGCGAGCGGTCACGGTCAGACCGGTGGCGCTGCCGATGGCACGGTTGAAGATTTCCGCGCCCGGCAGCGTACTAAGCAGAGGGGCCACGGGGTCGTGATTGTTATCCACAAGCACGTCGAAAGCGATAGTCGAGCCCTGGGCGACGGCGCTCGAATTGGTCGTGATACGCGCGGCGAGATCGACATTTTCGCCCCCAGCAAAGCGACGCAGGAAAACGCTACTCTCCTCGTTAGTGCCGTCTTCGCTCACCAGCGATGCAAAATCGCCATCAGCATCGGAAGAAACACGAACGAGGTCGGGGTCAGGATTGTCGATATCGTCCCGGCTGTATACCTCGACCAGAGCCGACAGTGTTCCGTCGCTGCCGACACGACGAACAAACATATCGTCGTCCCCCTCCAGCCCGACGACGAATTCGTCGTCGCTGGCGGCAACTTCGTACGACGATTGCAACGCCGTGAAAATCGTAAACGGGTCGCCCAGTGCCGCACCTGCGGTAGAAAGCAGTTGACCGACGACCATATCGAAACGGGGCTTCCATACCACGAGTATCGTGCCGTCACCGGCAATCTCGATGATCGGCTGGTCCTCAAAATAATCGGCCCCGGTGACGTCAACGATGCCCAGCGATTTCCCGTCCGCTGCAAAACGCTCCAGTTTGACCGGTTGCTCAGCCAAGGGCGCCGTAAGATACACGGTCGCGAAAGCACCGGATTCCGCTATCGCGACATCGCCGAATCCGGCCAACTGTTGAGGGGCACCCACAGCGGCGCCGTTCGCGTCGTAACGCTGAACGACGGTCGCGCGCGTGGAACCACTATCGGTACCGTGAAGCACGGCAAACTCGCCACTGCTATTCATGTCGACCTTTACGCTGCCGCTACCGTTGGGGTCGAGTACCATTCGATTGCCGATCGGGGCGAGCCGGGAATCATAGAACTGGCCATACAGCGCAGCCCCACCGGCGTCGTCATCGCCAACCCAAACAAGTACGAAATTACCGTTCGCCTGGCCTGCGGCAGCGACGGTACCGCCACCGCAATTGCTACAAAGTGTTTGTAGCCGAGCCTCGGCCCCGGCTGCTTCGCCCAATGGATAATTTCGCGCGAGGATATTGGAACCGTTCAGTCCAAAATCCGATAAATAGATCGCCACAACATTATTCACGGCATCGCTGACGACAGCGACCGTGGAGCGCGTATCTCGCCCCGCCCCCGTATCGACCGGGCGCGCATCCTCAATCGCCTGATCCGGGCCGACCGGATTCGCAAACCCGATCGAAGATAGCCCCAACGCAATCGTCATCCCTACCAGCTCGGCACTACGCCGAATCTTATTCAGAAGCACAGACTCATCCCCCGTTTCTAGAAGCCCAACCCCAATCAATGCACAGCACCCCATACTTTGCGCCTGCCCCCCACCCAGCGTGGCCGCAGGGCCTGGCGGCGTTGATATTAGCTTAAGGCCATGACGACTAGACGGCGCCCGCATAAATTATTTCGCCCACAAAAAAGCCCGGCCGAAGCCGGGCTTTTCGTCGCGGGTAGCGGCTGGTATCAGCCGTTGGCCCGCTTGGCCTTGAGCTCGCGACGGCGCGCGTGCAGGACCGGTTCGGTGTAGCCGGAGGGCTGTTCCAGACCCTTGAAGATCAGGTCGGATGCAGCCTGGAAGGCCACGGAATCGTCGAAGTTCGGCGCCATGTTGTGGTAGCTGGCGTCGCCTTCGTTCTGGCGATCCACCACCGCAGCCATGCGCTCGAGGGTTTCGCGCACCTGCTGCTCGCTGGTCACGCCGTGATGCAGCCAGTTAGCCACATGCTGCGAGGAGATACGGCAGGTCGCACGGTCTTCCATGAGCTGGGTGTCGGTGATGTCCGGCACCTTGGAGCAGCCCACGCCCTGGTCGACCCAGCGCACGACATAACCCAGGATGCCCTGGCAGTTGTTGTCGAGCTCTTTCTGGATCTCGTCGTCGGAAAGCTCACGATCCAGCAGCGGGATGGTGAGCATGTCGTCGAGGTAGTCCTCGTTGCGGGATTCCAGCTCGGCCTGGCGTTCCAGCACGTCGCAGCGATGGTAATGAATCGCGTGCAGCGTGGCGGCGGTCGGCGACGGCACCCAGGCACAGTTGGCGCCGGCCTTGGGGTGGCCGATCTTGGCTTCCATCATGTCGGCCATGTTGTCCGGCGCGGCCCACATGCCCTTGCCGATCTGGGCCTTGCCACGCAGACCGGCGGCCAGGCCGGTATCGACGTTGTTGTCTTCGTAGGCCTTGAGCCAGGGCTGGGACTTCATCTCGCCCTTGGGCAGCATCGGGCCGGCTTCCATGGAGGTATGCATCTCGTCGCCGGTGCGATCGAGGAAGCCGGTGTTGATGAAGATGGTGCGCTCGCGCGCCTGCTTGATGCAGGCCTTCAGGTTGAGGCTGGTGCGGCGCTCTTCGTCCATGATGCCCACCTTGAGGGTGTTGGGCGCCATGCCGATGGCCTTTTCGACGGCCTCGAAGAGCTCGACCGTGAAGTTGACCTCGGCCGGGCCGTGCATCTTGGGCTTGACGATATACACGCTGCCAGCACGGCTGTTGGTGTGCGGGCCGTTACGCTTGAGGTCGTGCAGGGCGATGGTGCCGGTGCACAGCGCGTCCAGAATGCCTTCCGGAATTTCGTTGCCGTCGCTGTCGAGCACCGCCGGCGTGGTCATCAGATGGCCAACGTTGCGCACCAGCATCAGGCTGCGACCGGGCAGCGTGAGCGTGGAGCCGTCGGGGGCGGTGTATTCGCGATCGTCGTTGAGCTTGCGGGTGATGGTCTTGCCGCCCTTCTCAAGCGATTCCTGCAGGTCGCCCTTCATCAGGCCGAGCCAGTTACCATACACCAGCGCCTTGTCTTCGGCGTCCACCGCGGCGACGGAGTCTTCGCAGTCCTGGATGGCGGTGACAGCGGCTTCCATGAGCACGTCCTTCACGCCGGCTGCATGATCCTTGCCGACCGGGTCGTTCGCGTCGATCTGGATTTCGGAATGCAGGCCGTTGTTGGTCAGCAGCACGGCCTTGGGTGCCGCGGCGTCGCCCTGATAGCCGGCGAACTGCTTGCTGTCCTTGAGCGTGGTGTGGCTGTCGCCCACGTCCACGGCCAGCGTGTCGTTATCGATGCGATAGGCCGTGGCATCGGCATGCGAGCCTTCCGCCAGCGGGAAGGTGTCGTCGAGGAACTCGGCCGCCCATTCAACGACCTTGGCACCGCGCTTGGGATTGTAGCTGGTGCCCTTCTCGGCGCCGTTGTCCTCGGGGATGATGTCGGCGCCGTAAAGCGCGTCGTACAGGCTGCCCCAGCGTGCGTTCGCGGCGTTGAGCGAAAAGCGTGCGTTGGTGATCGGCACCACCAGCTGCGGGCCCGGCACGGTGGCGATCTCGGGGTCGACGTTGTCGGTGGAGACCTTGAAATCGCCCACATCGCCGACGATGTATTCAAGCTCTTCGAGCAGCTTGCGGTATTCGCCCTTGTCGAAGGCATCGCCGCGGTGTTCGCGGTGCCACTTGTCGAGCGTTTCCTGGATGTCCTCGCGATGACGAAGCAGCTGGGCGTTGCGATCGCCGAATTCGGCCACCAGCGAAGCCAGCGTCTGCCAGAAGGTGTCGGGGTCCACCCCGGTGCCCGGCAGGGCTTTCTCAATCAAATCATGCAAGGGCTTGCCGATCTGCAGGCCCGCTTTTTCGATACGGTCGGTCATAAAACGCCTTTTCTTGTGCCAAACGCGGCCGTTCTGGCGAACGGTCACGAGAATTTGTCAGGTCGGCATCATAACAAAGCACTGCCGACATGGGTTTTACGGCGACCCGGCCCGCCGTTTGCCCGGCGCCCGGGTGCGCTGCTGCAGGCGGTGCAGGAATTCGCCCATGATGCGGTCATACAACGCATCACCCAGCACGGCGTCCTCGATGCCCGCATCCAGGCTCGGGTTGTCGTTGACTTCGATCACGCGGATACCGTCGGCGGTCTGTTTGAGATCGACCCCGTACAAACCGTCGCCAATCAGGTTGGCGGCGCGTACGGCGGTTTCGATCACCTCGGCCGGGGCATCCTCGACCGCCAGGGTGGCCGAATCGCCTTCGCTGTAGTCGCCGCTGTCTTCATGCTTGACGATCTGCCAGTGCCCGCCCGCCATCGCGTACTGGCAGACGTACAGCGGCTTGCCGGCGAGCACGCCCACCCGCCAGTCGAACTCGGTGGGCATGAATTCCTGGGCCAGCGCCAGCTCGGAATCATCGAGCAGGCGCTCGGCGATAGCATCGAGTTCGCTACGATCGTTGGCCTTGAACACGCCTTTCGAGAACGCGCCTTCCGGGGCCTTGAGCACCATCGGAAAACCCAGCAACTCGGGCAGACGCTTGACCTCGCGTTCGCCGAAAATACAGGCGCGCGGCGCGGCGACCTTGTAGCGGGTCAGCAGTTCCGCGAGATAGACCTTGTTCGTACAGCGCAGAATCGAGGTCGGGTCGTCGATCACCACCAGGCCTTCGCGCTCGGCGCGGCGCGAAAAGGCATAGGTATGGTGTGCCAGCCGCGTGGTTTCGCGAATGAAAAGCGCATCGAACTCGGCCAGTCGGCCGAAATCGCGGCGGCCGATGATCTCTACCTCCAGGCCCAGGCGTTTACCGGCGGCCACGAACTTTTCCAGCGCCTCGACATTCGACGGCGGCTGCGGGTCGTCGGCGTCCACGAGCATGGCCACGTCGAAACGTGCGGCCCGACGCTTGCGCGCACCGCGCCAACCCTTGGCAACATGCGCCTGCAGGGCCTGGTCGAGAAACGCCGCCTGCTCGGCGTCCAGCGACCGGATCGACAGCGTGCGCAGCCCGTCGACCGCCACCTTGCCCTCGCGCCGGCGCAGCTCGACATGCAGCAACGGCACGGCGAACTGCTCGAACAGCCGGCGCGCCAGCGGCGCCAGCAACGGGTTTTCGCAGCGACCGAGGTAGACATTGAACGCCGCCGGCAGGCTTGCACGTTCGGCCTCGCTCAGACGGTCCAGATATTCGGCCAGCGCCGGGATTTCGCTGCCATAAATAATCTTGCGTGACAGATCCTGCAGCGTGGCCACCGAGGCGAGCACACGGTGCCCGCGGGCCTCGGCCAGCAGCGAACAGTAATAGCCAAGGCTTTGATAGCGCGTACTGCGACACAGATTGATGACGTGCAGGTCCGCCTCGGCAAACGCCGGGTCGGCCAGATAGTCGTCGGCGAGCACCAGCCGTACCGAAGGCGCGGGCGCTTTCCAGTCCCGCAGAGATTCCACCACCACGATCGGTTCGGCCATAGACGCGTTTTACCCGCTAGTTGTTGAGATGCTTTTCCAGGCGCACACCGTCTTCGTGCCCGCCGTCGCTGCCCGGATAATAATCGACGAGCCGCGCGATTTCGCGATAGCCGGCATCGGCAAACAGACCGCGCGAGGCGCCGTTGGAGAGCCGCGCCTCGGCCCGCATGACGCCACACCCCCTTGCGACAGCCTGGGTGTGCGCGTGTTCCAGCAGCCGACGGGCCATGCCCTGGCCGCGGGCCGCCGCGCCGACCGCGATCGAATAAAGCCGGGCCACGCGGTTGCCACGCCGATAAAGCACGATCACGTCGGCCACGATGACGTCATCAACCACCGCCACCAGAAAATCGCCGTGGGCACGGGCGATGAGATGACGCAGGCTGCGCCGGCTTTGGCCATCCAGCACGAAACAGGCCTGTTCGAGCGCATGAACGCCGGCCAGATCGTCAAGATCGGCAGCACGAATGATAGGCGATGGGGTCACCGGCATGGGCCGAGTATACGCCCGAAACGATCACCGCCAGACGCTATTTAGGCTGCAGCTGGGCCATGAGAATGCGCGCCGTGGCAGTCGACGAGGCCGGGTTCTGGCCGGTGACCAGATTGCCGGCGACTACCACATGCGAAGCCCAGTCCTTGCCGCTCGAAAATATGCCGCCGCTGTCGCGGAGCATGTCTTCCACGCGAAAAGGCACCACGTCGGCCAGACGCACGGCCTGCTCTTCGCTATTGGTAAAGCCGGTGACTTTCAACCCATGCACGAGCGGCCCGCCATGGGCATTCCCATGCCGAAGTACGCCGGGGGCATGACAGACCAGCCCCAGCGGCGTGCCCGCGGCCTGATTGCGTTCCAACAGGGCGATCGAATCCCGATCTTCGGCCAGATCCCAGAGCGGGCCGTGCCCGCCGGGATAGAAGATCGCATCGAAGCGCTCGCCGGCCACCTCGGCCAGTTTCTGCGTG
>NZ_PBYA01000008.1 GCF_002729955.1 Salinisphaera sp.
GATCGTGATCAGCGACCAGGGCCCGGGCGTGCCCGAGCAGGAACGCAGCGCGATCTTCGACGCCTTCTACCAGGGCACGAACAGCAAGACCCACGCCCGCGGCGCGCTGCGCGGCACCGGCATCGGCCTGTCCGTGGTGCGCGAATGCGTACAGGCCCACGGCGGGCGTATCGATGTCACCGATGCGCCCGGCGGCGGTGCCCAGTTCACAGTGGAGATCCCCGATCGCCATGCCGTTTGAAGTACGCAGCACCTGGATCGCGATTGCGCTATGCGCCACGGCTGCGACGATGGGTGGCTGCACGACCGACCAACCCGCCTCGGCGCTGGCCGATCGGGTCGAAACCTCGCCCGCCATGCCGCTGGCCAACGAGCGTGATCCGGTACTCGATCTGCTCGATTATGCGGCTCAACTGCGTCAGGCCACGCCCGAAGCACGCGCCCGAGCGGTCAGCCTGGCCCGCGAAGAAGTCGACAACCGCGCGGATGCACATAGCTACGCGCATCTCGCCCTGGCCTTCGGGACCCCCGGCCAGCGCCGCTATACGCCCGACGAGGCCGCCCGCTATGCCCAGCGCGCGCTCAGTGCCGACAATGCCCACTGGAGCCCGGCGGCCGTTCAATACCTGAGCGACCTCGCGCGTCTCTACACTGAAAGTGTCAGCAACACGGCAGGCGGCGGGCCGGCCGCCGACATCGAGGCTGCGGCGACGTCCGCCAACAAACCGCTTTCGCCCTCAGCGCAGGACCCCGGCTCCCAGCAACGCGCCCATATTCGCGAACTCGAGCGCGAACTCCATGATGCCCGCCGCAAATTGCGGGAACTGGCGGAAATCGAGACGCGTCTCGGCGAGTCCACACCTTAAATGGCGCGCGGCGGCAAGATCCTGCTGGTCGACGACGACCCCAGCCTGCGCCGGCTGCTCGCGCTGCGTCTGGAAGGCGCCGGACATCATGTCGAAACCGCGGAAAGCGGTTTGGCCGCACTGCGTGCACTGGATAATTACGGCGCGGATTGCGTAATCACCGATCTGCGCATGGACGAGATGGACGGCATGGCCCTGCTCGAACGCCTGAGCCATGCCCATCCCAACCTGCCGGTCATCCTGCTGACCGCCCACGGCACCATCCCCGAGGCCGTGGCGGCCACCCAGGGCGGCGCGCTGGATTTTCTGTCCAAGCCGGTGGACAAGGATGTGCTGCTGGCACGCGTCGACCAGGCGCTGGAACAAACCGGCGTCGGCAGTGAGGACTGGCAACAGATCTGGCGTTCGCGCATCGTCACCCGCTCGCCGTTGATGCACCGTCTGCTCGACGAAGCCAAGCTGGTCGCGGCGAGCGACACCAGCGTGCTGGTCACCGGCGAATCGGGCACCGGCAAGGAAGTGCTTGCCCGGGCACTCCACGATGCCAGCCCGCGCTCTCGTGCCCCGTTCGTGGCGATCAACTGCGGCGCCATGCCCGAACAACTGCTCGAATCGGAGCTGTTCGGTCACGAAAAAGGCGCCTTCACCGACGCCAAGCAGGCCCAGCAGGGCCTGTTCCGGAGTGCAGAAGGCGGCACCGTCTTCCTCGACGAAATCGGTGATATGCCGATGACGCTGCAGGTCAAGCTGCTGCGCGTACTCCAGGAACGCGAGGTGCGTCCGGTCGGCTCGGCACGATCACTGCCGGTCAACGTGCGCGTGATATCGGCCACCCACCGCGATCTGGGCCGTGCGATCGAGCAACAGGGCTTTCGCGAAGATCTGTACTACCGTCTGGCCGTCGTCACCCTCGCCTTGCCAGCCCTGCGCGAACGCCCGGAAGACGTGGCGCCACTGGCTCGCCATTTTCTGGAAACGATCGCCAGCCGCTCCGGGCGACGCACCCGCGTTTATTCCCCGGACGCCATGGAAGCGCTGTGTCGCCACCACTGGCCCGGCAACATCCGACAGCTGTCCAACGTGGTCGAACAGAACGTGGCCCTGACCCGCGGCCACGTCATCTCCGCCCAGGCGGTGGACAAGGCGCTGGCCGGCCACAGCGGCCGCTCGGACGCCGCGGCCGCGCTACAACCACTCGCCGAAGCCCGGGATGCCTTCGTACGGGACTATCTCGTACAGCTGCTGCGCATCACCGAGGGCAACGTCGCACGCAGCGCACGTCTGGCCAAGCGCAACCGCACCGAGTTCTACAAGCTCCTGGGCCGCCACGCCATCGACCCCAACGACTACAAGGGCCAGAGCGAGCACTAGCGCGGCCTGGCTGTTGATGCGCCGCGTTGTCTTACAGCGACACGCCCTGGCGCCAGCGTTGCCCTGAGGCGACATTCCACAGCAGCCGAGCACGCGTGCGTGTCGCTTATTGGCGACATTAAAAAACCAATATTTACATGCACTTAAAAATACATGCCGGATAGCGTCGCCGGCTGGCAACAGTCTTTGTCGTCCATGGCCTGCCGATGCCGGCACGAGCGCAGGCGGCGCCACCAAAAGCTTCTTAAACTATTGATAAATATTGATTTTTAATAACTGGCACGGCGGTTGCTCTAGGTGTACTCAGAAACGCATCGCAGTTGATCAGTCATGAAGAAGCGCTATGCAGTTATTGCCGGTATCGCGATCGCCATTCCCTTCGGAACGGCGCTGTCGATAAGCCAGGCGACGGCCGCTGAAACGGCTTCGGCCTCCTGGGCGACGATGGACGCGGACGCGGATGGTTCGCTCTCGCCCGAAGAAGTCGCGGGTACGCCCTGGGAAGCCAAGTTCGACGAAATGGACAAGAACGGCGACGGCAAGGTCGACAAGGATGAGTTCCAGCGCTACATGAAGGACATGCAGTCTTCACAGGATAGCGAAGAGCAGTAACAAGGAGTTTTCGGCAGCAGCGCTGCCAACAGTTTTCGCCTGGTCGGGCTGGCGTCTCCCCGGTCCCCCCCTCGTGCCTCGGCGTGGTTCGGCTCGGCACAGGCGAAATTAAATCGATACGCGTACGCAGATGGCGGCGTGTATGACAGTTTTCGCTTGGTCGGGTCGGCGTCTTCCCGGTCCCCCCTCGTGCCTCGACGTGGTACGGCCCGGCCAAAGCGAAATCTACAACGGCCATCGCCAGATTGATGGCCTACGCTTTCGCCAGGGTCGGGTCGGCGTCTCCCGGTCCCCCCTCGTGCCTCGACGTGGTACGGCCCGGCCTCGGCGAACTTTACAACGGCTCATCGCCACAACGATGGCCTACGCTTTCGCCAGGGCCGGGTCGGCGTCTCCCGGTCCCCCCTCGTGCCTCGACGTGGTACGGCCCGGCCTCGGCGAACTTTCTCCCCGGAGATAAAAAAACCGCAGTCGATGCGGTTTTTTTATGGGCGCTTTCAGCGCGCCGATCGTCAGCCGGCCAACGCCTCCAGAAGGCGGGCATGGATGCCGCCGAAACCGCCATTGCTCATCACGACCACGCTGTCGTCTGGCGCCGCCATGGCCGCGATGGCTGTAACCAGCGTATCCAGATCGCTGCAGCGGGTAACGCCTTCGCCCAACCCGGCAAAGACCTCGGCCGCGTTCCAGTCCAGGTCCGCGTCATAGACGAATACGTGGTCGGCATCGGCAAAGCTGGCGGCGAGGGTCTCGGCGTGCACGCCGCGGCGCATGGTGTTGGAGCGCGGCTCGAACACCGCGAGTACCCGCCCCTTCTCGTGGCCTGCGCGCAGGCCGGCCAGGGTGGTCCGGATCGCGGTCGGGTGATGGGCGAAATCGTCGAACACACGAATGCCGCGAGGCGTACCACGCAATTCCATACGGCGTTTCACGCCGGAAAAACAGGCCAGCGCCTCGATGGCCTGGCCTGGCACGACACCCACATGCCGGGCCGCCGCGATGGCCGCAAGCGCGTTGGCTGCGTTATGCGCGCCCGTGAGCCGCCAATTCAGCTCACCGACATCGTGGCCTTCATGTCGAACGCGAAGACGGCTCGCATCCGCTGACAGCGGCTCGTATTGCCAGTCGGCGTCGGCATCGGCAAAGCCCGTCGTCGGCGTCCAGCAGCCGCGCGCAAGCACGTCGTCGAGCGCGGAATCAGCGGCGTTGTGCACGATCTGGCCGCCCGCGGGCACCGTACGCACCAGATGATGGAACTGGCGCTTTATGGCTTCCAGATCATCGAATATGTCGGCGTGATCGAACTCGAGGTTGTTGAGCACCAGCGTACGCGGACGGTAGTGCACGAACTTCGAACGCTTGTCGAAAAAGGCCGTGTCGTACTCGTCGGCCTCGACCACGAAGAAGTCGCTTTCGCCCATTGCGGCCGACTGGCCGAGATCGGCCGCGATACCGCCGATCAGATACCCCGGCGCCATGCCGGCATGTTCGAGGATATGCGCGAGCATGCTCGCCGTCGTGGTCTTGCCATGGGTGCCGGCCACGGCCAGCACCCAGCGCGATCGCAGGACGTTCTCGGCCAGCCATTGCGGCCCGGAGATATAGTCCAGACCGGCATCGAGGGTGTATTCCACCGCCGGGTTGCCGCGGCTCATCGCATTGCCGACGATCACCTGGTCGGGGGCAGGCTTGAGGTGATGCGCCGCATAGCCGTCCATCACATCGATACCGGCCTCGGCCAGCTGGGTGCTCATGGGCGGGTAGAGCCCGGCATCGGAGCCGGTCACGGTATGCCCGGCCGCCCGCGCCAGCAGCGCGACACCGGCCATGAAGGTGCCGCCGATGCCAAGAATATGGACATGCATTGAGAAAACCTCGGATCGAAAAACTAACCCAGCAACGAGAACACGAGCAGCAGCAGCACTTCGAAGGCGATGGTCGCGCCCACGCCCAGCCACAGACTGGCATCGAGGGCGTTGCGATAGACATGGCTATAGATCGCCAGCCCCCAGAAGCCCATGGCCACATATGACAGGGTGACGAAGGTGGGCGGCATGTCCACGGCCTGCGGATCGCTCGCCTGGCCCAGCGCCGTCAGATAAGGCGCCATCGCATGGGTGGGCGCGAGCATGATCAGGGTGAGCGTGGCCCCCGAGGCAAACAACGCGGTCGCGGTCTGATTGAAGCGGTTGGGCAGTTGACGGATACGCAGCACAGTGCGCACATACAGGGCCAGCAATGCGGTTGCCAGCAGCGCCTGCAGCGCGGCCGCGGGCGCCGGCATCAACAGGCCGACCTGCAGAAACAACAAGATACAATAGGCCGCAGCACAGCCGATGAGCGTCGTCGAGTCCCCGGGCATATCCTGGGGGCCACGCCGCAGCAGCATTAATTCGATCACCCGCCGCGCAAAAACCATGGATAAGACATCCTTATGAAGCTTGTCAGAGCACAGGGCATGATACCGAAGCCACCCGAGCACGTCGTCACGATCACCGATGGCGCGGCGCTCGCCGACTTCGCCGCGCGCATGCGAAAGCGCGACTGGATCGCCGTGGATACCGAATTCCTGCGCGAGAGCACGTACTACCCGAAGCTGTGTCTGGTGCAGATCGCCGACGCCGAGGAAGTCGGACTCATCGATGTAATCGCGCTCGACGATCTCGAACCGCTGGCCGCCCTGCTCGCCGATACCAACGTACTCAAAGTGTTTCATTCCGCCGAGCAGGATCTGGAAGTGCTCTACCAGCGCTTCGGCGCCCTGCCCGCACCGCTGTTCGATACCCAGGTCGCTGCGCCCCTGCTCGGCCTCGACGACCAGATGGGCTATGCCCGCCTGATCGATGCCCTGCTGAATATCGACCTGCCCAAGGCCCATACCCGCACCGACTGGAGCAAACGCCCGCTGCCCGACGGCGCGCTGGACTATGCGGCCGACGACGTACGCTATCTGGCGGTGGCCTATCACGTCATCGGCCAGAAACTGGTCGAACACGAGCGCGAAGCCTGGCTGGCCGAGGACTTTGAACGCATGATCGACACGCAACGCTTTGATGTGGACACGACGCAGGCCTGGCGGCGTATCAAGAGCTGGCATCGGCTCAAGCCAGCCCAGCAACAGGCCCTGGCGGTAATCGCCGACTGGCGCGAACGTGAAGCCATGGCCAGCGACCGCCCACGCCGCTGGATTCTTGCCGATGATGCAGTGATCGAACTGGCCAAACGCCGGCCCCGGGATACCGAGGCCATGGGCGAGATCCGGGCGCTGCCTGCCAAGACCCGGGCCCGCCATGGCGAGACGCTTCTCGCCTGCCTGCAGGAGGCCGCCGAACGCCCGGCCGAGCCGATCGCTCCGCTACCAACACCCCCGAGCGACGAAGAAAAACGCCTCATCAAGATCGGTATGGATACGCTGGCCGAGCGCGCCGAAAGCCACGATATCGCCGCCTCGGCGTTGGCGAGCCGCAAGGAAATCGCCGCACTGGTTGCCGGCGAGCGCGAGCTGCGCCTGCTCGGCGGCTGGCGCGCGGGCGTTGCCGGCGAGGCCGTACTCGCGGCCATAAAAAACGCCGAAGCCGCATCCGGCTCCGGCGTATCGGGTTCCTAGAATGCCTTGCGGTCAGCCGGCCGGCAGGGCGGCCTTGATACGGGCATAGATCTCGTCGACTTCGCCCACACCGGCCACCGCCGTAAGCAGACCCTTGTCTTCGTAGAACTTGACCAGCGGCTGGGTCTGTTCCTGATAGACCTTGAGCCGATTGCGAATGGTTTCTTCGTTGTCGTCGGCCCGGCCGCGCGCCATGAGCCGCTGCACGATCTCTTCGTTGTCGACCTTGATATGGACCACGCCCTGGAGCGGGCGATCCATCTCAGCCAGCAGTTCGTCCAGCGCCTTGGCCTGATCGAGGCTGCGCGGAAAACCATCCAGGATGAAGCCGTTCTCGGTGTCGTTCTCGGCCAGGCGCTCGCGAATCATGCCGACCACGATATCGTCGGAGACCAGCTCGCCGGCATCCATCGCCGACTTGGCCTTCTTGCCGAGTTCGGTCTCGTTGGCTACCGCGCTGCGTAGCAGATCGCCGGTGGAAATCTGCGGTACGCCGAATTCGGCGACCAGCTTTTCACTCTGAGTTCCCTTGCCCGACCCCGGGGCACCCAGCAGGACGATTTTCAGCATGATTTCTCCGCGCACGGCTTGGCGTTGTCACAACCAGAAGGTAGAGCGTTCGGCGCACACAAACCCGAGCACGCGCACGAACGAACGGCCGACGTTAATGATTCGCCTTGGGCAAGTCAATTTTCGAGACCCGCGACTCTCAAGTATGCTTTGCGGCGCATCTGATCAGCCAGGATGAACCCATGACCCGAAAGAATGCCTTCTATGCCCAGAGCGGCGGTGTGACTGCCGTCATCAACGCCTCGGCCGCCGGCGTTATCGAAGCCGCGCGCGAACACAGCGACAAGATCGGCACCGTTTATGCCGGGCGCGACGGTATCGTTGGCGCGCTCACCGAGGATCTCATCGATACCTCGGCCGAATCCGCCGGTGCGATCGCCGCACTCAAGCACACCCCGGCCGGCGCCTTCGGGTCGGCGCGCTACAAGCTCAAGGGCCTGGAAGAAAATCGTGCCCAGTACGAACGCCTGATCGAGGTCTTCAAGGCCCACGATATCGGCTATTTCTTCTACAACGGCGGCGGCGATTCGGCGGATACCTGTCTCAAGATCAGCCAGCTGTCGGAAAAGATGGGCTACCCGATCCAGGCGATCCACGTGCCCAAGACCATGGACAACGACCTGCCGCATACCGACTGCTCGCCCGGCTTCGGCAGCGTGGCCAAATACACCGCGGTCTCCATTCGCGAGGCCGGTTTCGACCTGGCCAGCATGTGCAAGACCTCGACCAAGGTGTTCATCCTGGAAGTCATGGGCCGACATGCCGGCTGGACCGCGGCCGCGGGCGGCCTGGCCAGCGAAGCCGAGGGCCAGGATCCGCACGTACTGCTGTTCCCCGAAATCGCCTTCGACGAGGAAAAATTCCTGGCCAAGGTCGATGACACGGTCAAGCGCCACGGCTATTGCACCATCGTGGCTTCCGAGGGCGTACGCAACGCCGACGGCGAGTTCCTCTCCGACGCGGGCAGCACCGATGCCTTCGGCCACAAGCAGCTTGGCGGCATGGCGCCGACGCTGGCCGAGCTGATCAAGAACAAGCTCGGCTACAAATACCACTATGCGATCGCCGACTATCTCATGCGCGCGGCACGCCATATCGCCTCCCAGACCGACGTGGAACAGGCCTATGCCGTGGGCCGCGCCGCGGTGGAATACGCGGTGGCCGGCAAGTCGGGGATCATGGTCTCGATCGTGCGCGAATCCGACGAGCCCTATCGCTGGACCATCGGCGAAGCGCCGCTGGATGAAGTGGCCAACGTCGAGAAGATGATGCCGCGCGAATTCATCAGCGAAGACGGCTTTCATATCACCGAAGCCGCCCGGCGCTATCTCAAGCCGTTGATCGCCGGCGAATCCTATCCGCCCTATGCCGACGGGCTGCCGCAGTACGCACGCCTGAAGAACGTCGCCGTGGGAAAGAAGCTCAGCGAGGGGTTCGAGGTCTGAAACCACTCGGCGGCAAGTCATCGGTTACAATCGGTCGCCACAAATTCGATTATTCACCTTCGCAAGGGGTCTGCAATGGGCTTTGAAGCCATTACACCGGGCAAGAAAGCACCGGACGAAGTCAACGTCGTTATCGAGATCGTGGAAGGCTCGAGCTCGGTCAAGTACGAAGTCGACAAGGACACCAACTGTCTCATGGTCGACCGCTTCATGAACGTGGCCATGCACTACCCGGCCAACTACGGTTTCGTGCCGCAGACGCTGTACGACGACGGCGACCCGGTCGACGTGCTGGTGCTCACCCCCGAGCCGATCGTACCCGGCTGCGTGATCAAGGCACGTCCGGTGGCCGTACTCGGCACCGAGGACGAATCCGGCCTGGATGCCAAGATTCTGTGCGTGCCCACCGACAAGATCGCCACCGACTATTACAAGGACATCAAGGATCTGGGCGACGTCGACGAGCGCCTGAAAAACAAGATCCAGCACTTCTTCGAGCATTACAAGGATCACGAAGAAGGCAAGTGGGTGAAGATCACCGGCTGGGAAGGCGCTGAAAAAGCCAAGGCCGAAATCAACAAGTCGATCGAGGCCTACAACAAGGGCTGATCGACCTACGGCCGCTGTCAGTCCCGATGCCTGAAGGCATCGACGGGCTGCACAGACCGAAAAGCCCCCGACCGGTTCGCCGGCGGGGGCTTTTTCGTATGCGCGTTTTGCGCGCCTTCGCGTTCATTTGCGGACAACCTGCCCATCGAGCGCGGCCAACCGAGTTCCATACATAAGAAGGGGCCCGACTAGCGCTCGGTCAGGCGTGGCAGCAGCTCCTGCAGATTACAGGGCCGGGTACGGGCATCGATCTGATCCGCGATGAGCTTGTCCCAGCCGTCGGCACAGGCGCCGGTCGAGCCCGGCAGACAGAAGATGAACGTCGCCTTGGCCACGCCGGCGATCGCGCGCGACTGCAACGTCGACGTGCCGATCGTGTCGTAGGACAGCACCCGGAACATCTCGCCGAAGCCGTCGATACGCCGGTCGAAAAGCACCTCGACCGCCTGCGGGGTGACATCGCGCCCGGTCAGCCCGGTCCCGCCGGTGGTGATGACCACATCCGGCTTTTCGTCCGCGATCCAGCGTGCGACCCGGGCCCGAATTTCGTGCATGTCGTCGGTACAGATGGCCTTTTCGTACAAATGGTGGCCGGCGGCCTCGATCCGATCGACCAGCAGCCGACCCGACTTGTCGCTGGCCTCGGTTCGGGTATCCGATACCGTGAGTACGGCGATATGCAAAGGGACGAATCGATCGCTCATGGCATGTCCTGGCGTGTACCTAAAGGCCGCCCACGATGCCACAAGGCGTTACGGGCATCGGCCGAAGCAAAGAAATGTTGTTTAGTCCGGCCGATGCGCCCGCGACGTTTGAAAACGCCGTCAGACCGGCGAGCCGGCCGAGGATTCATGCCGGGCCGCGGCGCGTCGACGGGCAGCCCCCTCGTCCTCGTCGAGGTCCTGTTCGATGAGGCCGAGCTTGCGCGCACGCCGCTTCCACTGTTCGCGTGCCATCACCCGCATGTCCTCGACCTTGTCGCCCTCGTCCATGATTTCCAGGCCCAGCATGGTTTCGACCACGTCTTCCATGGTCGCCACGCCCACGATATCGCCGTACTCGTCGACCACGACGGTCAGCTGCTGTTGGCGCTCGAGCAGATTGCGAAACAGCCCGTACAGCGACAGGGATTCGGGCACGACCAGCACATCGCGCTGAATCGCCGACAGCGCCGTATCGTGGCGATCGCGGGCGATCTCGCTGAGCACGTCCGAGAGCAGCACGAAGCCGGTGATTTCGTGGCCGTCTTCGGAAAACACCGGCAGGCGCGAAATACGCCGCGTGCCCAGCGTTTCGAACACCTCGGTCACGGTCTGATTTTCGGTAAAGGCCATCATCACCACGCGCGGGGTGAGTACGTCCTTCACCCGCAGCGAGGGAAAGTGCAGCAGATTGCGCAGGATGCGCGATTCCTCGATATCGAATACGCCCTCGGCCTCGCCCTGGTCGGCCATGGCCTGGAACTCGTCGCGCGAGAAGGCCGGGCCGGTGTGCTTGGGGGTAAGCAGCTTGGTGATGACCATCGACAGCGCCACCAGCGGATAGAGCGCCTTGGTCATCCATTGCAGCAACAGCGCCGCCGTTGGCGCGAGCTGTTTCCAGTAGTTCGCACCGAGCGTTTTCGGGATGATTTCGGAAATAACGAGGATCAGCAGCGTGAGCACGATCGAAGTGGCGGTCAGATAGCCGTTACCGAAGACCTGCTGCGACTGCGCGCCCACGCCTGCCGCACCGATGGTGTGGGCGATGGTATTCAGACTCAAAAGCGCCGACAGCGGTCGATCGATATCCGACTTGAGCGAATCCAGGCGCTCGCCGACATGCCCGCCCTCCTTCTGCTTCAGGGCGATATACGAGGGCGTGATCGATAGCAGCACCGCTTCCAGCACCGAGCAAAGAAAGGACACGCCAAGCGCGAGAAGTAGATAGAGAAGAAGTAGCGCCATGTCACCCATACTCGCTCACGCCCTCGCGGCGCGCGCATTGTTTTAGTTGATTTGCCTGCACCCTGCGACACACCGTCGCCGGATTCGTTCTAGTTCGCGGCTATCGTTCAGTCATCCCGGCGCGTATAGTGGGCTATTCGGCCCGGCGCCCGCGCTTTATCGCGGTGTACGCCACGCTCGCCCCCGCGAGCCGGTCGTTGCAGCCCTGCGTTTTCTCGCGGCGCTGCTATCCACGCCATCATGCCATGCGGCAGCGGATGTCTCGTGTTCATGATGTGCCGCAGCCCAATGGAAGACTCTCTATGCCCTTTGATCAACTCGGCCTGGCGCCGTCGCTTCTCGAAGCGGTCGCCGCTGCCGGTTATAGCGAACCCACGCCTATTCAGGCCAAGGCCATTCCGGCCGTACTCGATGGCCAGGACGTACTCGCCGCGGCCCAGACCGGCACCGGCAAGACCGCGGCCTTCACCCTGCCGCTGCTGCACAGACTGGGCGAAAGCCAGGAAAAGAAGCCGCGCGTGCTGGTGCTCGCCCCCACGCGTGAACTGGCAGCCCAGGTCAACGAATCGGTGCGTACCTACGGCAAGTCCGGTGCGATCCGCTCGACCGTGATCTTCGGCGGCGTTGGCTATCAGCCCCAGATCGCCCAGTTCAAGAAAGGCGTCGATATCGTCGTCGCCACCCCCGGCCGCCTGCTCGACCTGCTCCAGGAAGGCCATGCCGACCTGTCGAACATCCAGACCCTGGTGCTCGACGAAGCCGATCGCATGCTCGACATGGGCTTTATCCACGATATCAAGCGCGTGCTCAAGTACGTGCCGGAAAAACGCCAGACGCTGCTGTTCTCGGCGACCTTCTCCAAGGATATCCGTAAGCTCGCCGCCAACCTGCTGCACAAGCCGGTCGAGATCGACGTCGCCCCGCGCAACGCCACCGCCGATCGTATCGACCAGAAGGTCGTAATGGTGGAAAAACCGCGCAAGCGCGCGGTGCTCAGCCACCTGATCAAGGAAAACGGCTGGCATCAGGTGCTGGTGTTCGCCCGTACCAAGCACGGCGCGAATCGCCTGTGCAAGCAGCTCGACAGCGACGGTCTGCCGGCCGCGGCCCTGCACGGCAACAAGAGCCAGAACGCGCGTACCAAGGCGCTCGACGGCTTCAAGAACGGCGATATCCAGGTGCTGGTCGCTACCGATATCGCCGCCCGCGGTATCGATATCGAATCGCTGCCCTATGTGGTGAATTTCGAACTGCCCAATGTCTCGGAAGACTATGTCCATCGTATCGGGCGTACCGGACGTGCCGGTGAAGCCGGCGAAGCCGTGTCGCTGGTGGGCCCCGACGAGCGCAAGCTGCTCAAGGACATCGAAAAGCTCATCGGCAAGCAGATCGAACGCATGACCGTCGAGGGCGTGGACATGCGCGCCGGCGAAAACGACGAGGCCGACGAGCGCCCCGCACGGCGGCCGAACAACGGCGGCGGCAACCGCCCGCCCAAACGCGGCGGCGGTGGCGGCGGCAACAACGCGCCCGGTCGCAATCAGCAGCGGCGGCGCAGCCGCGGCGGCAATCGGGGCGGCAACCGCTCCGGTGGGGGCGGTGGCGGTAACGGCTCCTGAGCCGACCCGTTCGCTGACCCGATTCGGCCCGCCACGCGCGGGCCGATTCATTTCCGGGCCGAATAGCCCGCCTCATTTACAATAGCGCCCATGATCGCTTTCAAAGACCTCACCCTGCGCCGTGGATCGCGCAAGCTGCTGGAAAAAGTCAACGTGCGTTTCCAGCCCGGCCAGCGTATCGGCATCGTGGGCCAGAACGGCACCGGCAAGTCCAGCCTGTTCGCCATGATGCTCGGCGAGCTCTCGCCCGATGCCGGCGAGGCCGAGATTCCGGCGCATCTGGATATTGCCACGGTGCGTCAGCACACCCCGGCCGGCGAACAATCCGCGCTGGATTTCGTGCTCGATGGCGACACCGAACTACGCGCGGTCGAAGCCAAGCTTGCCAAGGCCGAGGCAGAAGTCGACGGCAATGCCATGGCCGAACTGCATGGCCGCATGGCCGAGATCGACGGCTACTCGGCTACCGCCCGGGCGGCTAAGCTGCTGCACGGGCTGGGCTTCGCGCCGGACACCCATCGAGCACCGCTGGATTCGTTTTCCGGCGGCTGGCGCATGCGCCTGAACCTGGCCGCCGCGCTCATGCGCCGCTGCGACCTGCTGCTGCTCGACGAGCCGACCAACCATCTGGATATGGACGCGGTGTTCTGGCTGCAGGAATACCTGGCCAGCCACCCTGCCACGCTGATCATCATTTCGCATGACCGCGATTTTCTCGATGCCCTGATCAGCCATACGCTGCATCTGGAAGGCGGGCGCGCGACGCTCTATACCGGCAACTACTCCGAGTTCGAGAGCATGCGCGCCGAGGCCAAGCTGCAACAGCAGGCCGTCTACGAAAACCAGCAGAAAAAGCTCGCCCAACTCCAGGATTTCGTCGACCGCTTTCGGGCGAAGGCAACCAAGGCGCGCCAGGCCCAGAGCAAGCTCAAGCAGATGGAGCGCATGGAAAAAGTCGAGGCGGCGCACTGGGATACGCCGTTCTCCTTCAATTTCCGCACCCCCGACCGCCTGCCCGAGACCCTGCTGCGGCTGGACAACGCCGATACCGGCTACGACGGCGTGGCCCTGGTCGGCGGCATCAAGATGCAGATCGTGCCGGGTGACCGGCTGGCAATTCTCGGCCGCAACGGCGCCGGCAAGTCCACGGTCATGAAGCTGCTCGCCGGGGAGATGGCCCCGATCAGCGGCGACGTCCAGCACGACAAATACACCCGCGTGGGCTATTTCGCCCAGCACCAGCTGGAAGTGCTCGACGACAACGCCAGTGCCGCCACCCACCTGCAACGCCAGGCGCCGCGCGCCTCCGAACAGGAGATCCGCGACTTTCTCGGCGGCTTCGATTTCCACGGCGACAAGGCCCTGGAGCCCATCGCCCCCTTCTCGGGCGGCGAAAAGGCCCGCCTTGCGCTCGCCCTGGTGGTTTACGACAAGCCCAATCTGCTCCTGCTCGACGAGCCGACCAACCATCTCGATCTGGACATGCGCCACGCCCTGGAAACCGCGCTCGCCGGCTATACCGGTGCGGTGATCATGATCGCCCATGATCGTCACCTTATCGATGCCACCTGCGACCAGCTCTGGCGCGTCGACGACGGCACGCTCATGCCCTTCGACGGCGATCTGGACGACTATGCCAAGTGGCTGACCCGCCAGAACGCCGCCCGCGAAGGCAGCGACAAGCCCAAAAAGGCCACCACGCCCGGCGGCAGTGGCGCGGATGCCCGTCGCGATGCCGCCGCCCAGCGGGAACGCGAAAAGCCCCTGCGCCGCGCGCTCAAGCAGGCCGAGTCCGATATGGCCAAGTTCGAGGAAAAGATCGCCGCCATCGAAAAGGAAATGGCCAAGCCCAGCGTCTACGGCAACAAGACCGAGATTGCACGCCTGTCGCAGGAACAGGGCAAGCTGCGCAAACAGCTCGACAAGGCCGAGGCGCAATGGATGGAAAACGCCGAGGCACTGGAACAGGCCCAGGCCACCTCCTGAGCGTTTGCAACCAACGCCGCCCAACGAGTAGCCGATGAGCACGCCCACCTATTTCTGGCACGACTACGAAACCTTCGGCGCCGACCCGCGTCGTGACAAGCCGGCCCAGTTCGCCGGCATTCGTACCGATATGGACTTCAACATCGTCGGCGAGCCGGTGGTGCTCTACTGCCAACCGCCGGCAGATATGCTCGGCCATCCCGAAGCCACGCTGATTACCGGCATCACCCCCCAGATCGCACTCGAGCGCGGCGTGCCCGAGCCCGAATTCATCGAAACCATCGTCGCCGAAATGGCCGTGCCCAGCACCTGCAGCGTGGGCTACAACAGCCTGGCCTTCGATGACGAAGTCACCCGCCACACGCTCTGGCGCAACTTCTTCGACCCGTACGGCCGCGAATGGCAGAACGGCTGCTCGCGCTGGGACATCATCAACATGGTGCGCCTGGCCTATGCCCTGCGCCCCGACGGCATCGAATGGCCGCAGCGCGAAGACGGCGCGCCGAGCTTCAAGCTCGAACATCTGGCCACGGCCAATAATCTGGTTCAGGAACGTGCGCATGACGCGTTATCCGATGTGCATGCCACCATCGGCCTGGCGAAACTCGTCCGCGACAAACAGCCCAAGCTGTTCGACTATGTCGTGAACAATCGCGACAAGCACAGCGCGCGCAAGATGCTGGACATGGACACGCGCAAACCGGCGCTGCATGTGTCGTCCAAGTTTCCGGCAGCCAACGGTTGTCTGTCGCCGGTCATGCCGATTGCGGCGCATCCGAGCAACAAGAACTGCGTGATCGTCTACGATCTGCGCGTCGACCCGGCGCCGTTGCTGGAACTGCCGCCAGACGAGATATTCGAGCGTATCTTCACGCCCGCGGCCGATCTGCCGGAAGACACGCCGCGCGTCGCGCTCAAGGGCGTACACCTGAACAAATGCCCGGTGCTTGCGCCGTTCGAAATGATGCGCGACAGCGAGGCCGAGCGGCTGCATCTGGATATCAACCAGTGCCGACGCCACTGGAAAGCCATTCACGACCGGCTCGCCGAGGTTGAAGCCAAGGCGACAGCGGTATTCGAGGCCCACGCCTTCGAGCCCGACGGCGACGCCGAAGCCGCGCTCTACGATGGTTTTGTGGGCGATGCCGACCGCAAGCTGGCCGACCAGGTGCGTCGTACCTCGGCCGCCGATCTGGCAGACGGCGCGATCGTGTTCGCGGACAACCGCCTCAACGAGCTGCTGTTTCGCTATCGCGCCCGGCATTTCCCGCAAACGCTGGTCGACGCCGAACGCGACGACTGGAACAACTGGCTATCCAAACGACTGGAGTTCGCGCCGGACGGCGGCCTGACGCTGGACGACTACGACGAACTCATCGCCCAGCTCATGGAACGGGTCAAGGGCGAGCCGGCCCAACTGCAGCTGCTGCTCGATCTCAAGGCCTGGAGCGCGAAACTGCGGCAACGGCTATAGCGACACGACAGGCCCGACCCGCTGCCGCGGGAGGCGACAACGACGCTCAGCGCGGCGGCTGCAACGCCTCGAGCTGCTCGCTGATCGCATCCGCCGGCTGCGGCCGGCCCAGTAAAAAGCCCTGGATATGCCCGGCGCCCAGCTGCTGGAGCACCGCATACTGTTCGGCCGTTTCCACACCCTCGGCGACCACCGCCAGGTTGAGCGTGCGCGCAATCTGGAGAATGCCGACAGTGAGCTCGTGGCTGGTCGTGTCCTGGGTGATCAGCTGGGTAAAACTGCGATCGATCTTGAGGATATCCAGGGGCAGCTGCTGCAGATAGCGCAGCGACGAATAGCCCGTGCCAAAGTCATCGATCGCGAAGCGAAACCCCTGCTGACGTAGCGCGTTCATGGTCTTGGCCGCGGTTTCCACGTCGGTGATCACGCTCTGCTCGGTAATCTCGAGCACCAGACTGGTTGCCGGCACCTGATGCTCGGCCACCAGACCGGCCACCATATCCGCGAAGTCATCGCAGTAAAGTTCGGCCCCGGCAATATTCACCGCCACGTAGGGGGCGAAATCGAACTGCTCGCGCCAACGCGCAACCTGCTTGCAGGCGCTGTTGAGCGTACACCGGGTCAACAAGCGGCGCAGATCGGCATCGGCTTCGGCAATCGGCACGAACTCGGCCGGGCTGATCGGGCCCCACTGGGCGTCGGTCCAGCGTGCCAGCGCCTCCACGCCGATCATACGGCCGCTGCTGCATTCCACGATCGGTTGATAAACCTGGTCCAGGGCATCCGAGCGCAGCGTTTCCGCCAGTCGGTACTGACGCTCGTGGCTGTGCGCCACGCTGCGATGCACGTCGCTGGAATAGCAGCGCACGCGCGGGCCGCCGTGCCGCACGTCCGCGGCCGCCATGCGCGCATGGGCCAGCACGGTCTCCACGTCCGCGGCATCGTGGGGCGCACGGCTCACGCCGGCCGCGATTTCGATCGGCAGACGCGTACCCTTGTAGTCAACGGGTTTGGCGAGCGTGCGCACCAGCAGTTTGACGCGCTCGAGCGATTCATCCGGGCCGCCCGGCCCCCAGGTGATCGCCAGCCCGAAACGGTCGGCGCCCAGCATGCCGATACGATCCTCGCCACGTACGTTGCGCTCCAGCCGGCGCGCGATCGTCGCCATCACGTGATCGCAGCCTGGCTGCCCCGCCAGCGAATGCAGGACTTCAAAGTTGGTGAGATGGAAATGCACCAGGGTCAACGTCTTGGCCGCACCCGCGGCCTGCTCCCAGGTGCTCGCCACCAGCTCCTCGAAAAGCGCGCGCCCCGGGAGCGCCGTGATCGAGTCGTACATCGCCTTGTGCTGCAGACCCACCGACCAATGGTCGAACTGCATATGCAGATTGATCTCGCTTTCGACGATGCGGGCGAACATCAGCAGTCGCCATTTATCCGCATCCGAAAACTCGCGCGGGCGCTGGTCGATCACGCAAAGCGTACCCAGCGGTTCGCAGGACGGCCCTTTCAGAACGGCGCCCGCATAGAAGCGAATATGCGGCTCACCCACCACCAACGGGTTGTCGTGAAAACGACGGTCCTTGGTTGCATCGGGCACGTACAGCAGGTCCATCGGCAGCGCGTAGGCACAGAACGATTCCTCGATCGGCGTCTCGCGCCGGTCGAAGCCCACCATCGATTTGAACCATTGCCGGTCGGCCTCGACCAGCGTTACCAGCGCGGTCGGCACATCGAATACGCTCGCCACCAGTCGCGTGTACTGGTCGAAGCGATCCTCGAAAGGCGTATCCAGCAGATTGAGCGAACGCACTTCTCTCAAGCGTTCAGGGTCTGCCACTCGTTGCGCTGTTGAACCCGTTTTCATGCATGCGACCGGGAGATTGTTGACTGCGCGACCTGCGCGTTACTCAGCAGTATCTATCGACTGTTGCAAGTACGACTTGAGCGCCCGCGCCGATGCCCGGCGCGCTGCCACGGCGGCACGGCAAGCGGTCGAAAAAAGCCTTGGGCCGAGGCTGCAGGCCAGGCCGAACCGGTCGATTCGGCGTATACCGGGAATCGGCTCAGTCGGCAACCGGTACGAGCACGCGCTTGAGAAAGTCGCGGGTGCGCGCGGCGCGCGGTGCAGAAAGCAGCGTCGCCGGCGGGCCCTGCTCGACAATGCCGCCGCCGTCCATGAACACCACCCGGTCAGCCACCTCGCGCGCGAAGGCGATTTCGTGCGTGACCACGATCATGGTCATGCCCTCGGCGGCCAGGCGGCGCATGACCGACAGCACTTCGCCCACCAGCTCGGGATCCAGTGCCGAGGTGGGCTCGTCGAACAGCATCAGCGCCGGATCCATCGACAGCGCCCGAGCGATCGCGACCCGCTGCTGCTGGCCGCCCGACAGACGCGCCGGATAAGCATCCAGCTTGTCGCCGAGCCCCACCCGTTCCAGGTTTTCGCGAGCGATCCGCTCGGCAACCTCGCGTTTGTTCTTCAATACCGTCGTCAACGCCAGGGTGCAGTTATCCAGCGCGTTGTGATGCGGGAACAGATTGAACTGCTGAAACACCATGCCGATCTGGCGGCGTGCGGCATCGATATCGCAGTCGGGGTCGGTCAGCTCCCGGCCGTTGACCCGAACCGTGCCGGCCTGCGGCGTCTCCAGCAGATTCACACAGCGCAGCAACGTGGACTTGCCCGAACCCGAAGGCCCGATCACGCAGACGACCTCGCCGCGCGCCACGCTGAAATCGATATCGCGCAGCACGTGGTTGGGGCCGAAGTACTTGTTCAGCCCGCGAATTTCGACCAGCGGTTCGGCCTGGCTCATATCACCGCCCCCGTGACGCCGCCGCTTCCATGCGCCGTACGATGATCGACAGCGGCAGGGTGATGATCAGATAACCCAGGCCCGCCACCACCAGCGGCGTGATATTCACATTGCTGTTGGCCGCGGCCCGTCCGAATTTGGTGAGATCGAAATTGGCCGCCGACAGGCCAACGATGAAGACCAGCGAAGAGTCTTTGATAAGCATGATCAGCTCGTTGGTCAACGGCGGGATCATGATCCGGAATGCCTGTGGCAGGGTGATCCGCCACATGGCCTGGCTGGCCGACATGCCCAGTGAACGCGCCGCCTCGATCTGCCCGCGAGGCACCGCCTGGATACCCGCGCGAATGGTTTCGGCCATATAGGCACTACCCACGATGCCCAGGGCCGCCCACACCGTGCCGTAGGGCGGCAAGGGCATGGCCAGGCCGGGGAACGCCAGCGGCAGCAACGAAAACGCCATGAATACCACCAGCGCCGGCAGGCCCCGGAAGAACTCGATATAGACAGTGGCCAGCCAACGATAGGGCCCGACGTCGGACAGACGCATCATCGCCAGCAGCGTGCCGGCGACAAGCCCCAGAACGAAGCCGCCCGCGGTATAGACCAGCGTGTTCCAAAGCGCCAGCCACAGGCCGTGCATGACGGTATCGCGGATCAGGCCGGGATCGAAGAAGGTCCGGCCGATCTGTGCCCAGTCCGCCAGCAGGGCCGCGGCGACGACCATCGCCACCAGCAGCGCGTACTGCACGGCACGAATACGCCGGGCCCGAATACGCGGGCTCGTCCTGCGGGGCGCCGCCCCGCCTTGCCGGGTCGTCATGCCAGCCGGCTATTGTTCGTTGATCGTGCCCGGCACCTGGCCGAACCATTTCTTGAAGATTTCGTCGTAGCGGCCGTTTTCCCGGGCCTTGGCCAGCGCTTCGTTGAGTCGCTCGATGAGCTTCTGTGCGTTTTCGTCGTCCTTTTTGGCGAGAAAGCCGTAGCGCTCGCCGGTATCAAATTCCGCCGCGATCTCGGTATCCGGGTTGTCCGCTGCGTACTGATACAGCGGCCCGTTGTCGTTGATGGCGGCATCAACCTTGCCCGCACTCACCGCAGTGGTTTCCAGGGCGAGATCGTCGAATACCACGGTCGTATAGCCGTACTGCTCGGCGTGCTTGTCGGCATAGATTGCGCCGGTGGTATCGGTCTGGGTGCCCAGGCGCTTGCCTTGCAGATCTTCAAGGCTTTCGTAATCGCTGCCCTTTTTCACCAGCAGCGCCTGGGTCGCGTTGAAATACGGGTCCGAGAACAGTACCGCCTCTTCCCGCTTGGGCGTGATCGTCGCCCCGCCCATGGCCAGATCGCAGGTGCCGGCGGCGAGCACCGCCCCCGACGTGATCTGGTTCCAGTCCACGCTCACCACATGCGTCTCCACGCCCAGATCCTGGGCCAGAAGATCGACCAGATCGACGTCGAAGCCGACCACTTCCCCGTTATCGCCGGTGAACTGGAAGGGCTTGTAGGGAATATGGGTACACACCGTCAATGCGTCGGCATTGACCAGATGAATACCGTCGACGGTGGCGCCCTCGTCCTGGCTGCAGGCCGAGAGCGTCAAGGCCAGCAGACCGGCAGAAAACAGTATGGCCAGGCGGCCGAGACGGCGCGTTGAAGCGATCACCATGAACTTCCCCGTTGGGTGTCGTTATATCGTCAAATTCCCCTTGCAATGAGTCTGCCACATTGGCCGGACACCCCGGCAATACGACCTTTGCGCAACGCGCTGGCACCCGATGCGGGCCTGTTAAGTCTGTATTGCCTAGCCTGCCCCCGGCTGACGCATGCAGGCCTGCCAGCGCGAATACACCCGCTCGGCGAACCAGGCGGTGGTGAGGTTGCGGGTGATCTTCGGGCTTTCGAGCTCGATACCGGGCAGGATTACCCGCGCCACCCGTTCGCCCGCCTGGGTATCGGCCAGCGCATAGACACGCTGATAGAGCCGCGTCTGCTCGAAGTTGGGGCCGCTGCCCTTGGTGAGGTCGCGACGGATCGGGCCTTCATCCATCTCCAGACGATCGCTCAGCGACTTGGTGGCCCGTTCGGTGTTGCTGATCGAGAACGCCCGGTACGAGATCAGATCCCCGTCGAGGGCGAGATCGGTGCCCGTGAGCTGGCTTACCGCCCGCTGAAACGCCGCGTTGCGGCTGGCATACCAGCCGGCGTTGTAGTCGGCAAAGCGATAGAGCGGGCTCGGATAATCGACCTCATAGCCCAGCAGATGGAGGATGCCGAAATACAGCCCGCCGCGGCGGCTGAACACTTCCTCGCGTACCGACTCGGCATCGGCGTAGGGATAGTCCTCGGCATGGTCTTCGGCGAAATCGATCGCCACCTGCATCGGCCCGCCCGTCTGCACCGGGTTGAAGCCGCCGAACAGGGTGCTGCCCAACGGCACGCGGTCGATGAATTCCTCGAACAGATCGTTCAGATCATTTTCGGTACGTACCGTAGCCAGGCGTTCGTCATAAGTCTGGCCGTTGGCGGACTCCAGCCCCAGGGCCTTGTCGAGCAGAAAATCGGGTATATGCGCGGCTGCCGCCCGCCGTTCGATCTCGCCGCGGGCGATGCGCGCAAGACCGGGCACCACCGGCGCGGCGCGATACGACGACTCCTGGGCGATCACCGCCAGCGTCGCACACAGATTCGAGCTCGACGCCTCGATATTCTGCGCGGCGAAAGCGGTTTCGATATCGGCTGCCCAGCCGGCGCGATCGTCCACGCTCGCGGGCATGCGCGACACCAGCTCGGCGCGCACCTCGGCGGGCGGCCGGCGGGGCATCTCGGTAGGGCGCAGCGCGGCACAGCCGGCCAGCCACAACAGGTTCACGGCAACGACTGCGCGCAGCGCGCGGGTAGCAACGACACTCGACATGAGCGCGACTCTGCCCGAGCGCTGGGTTTTATGCGAACACGGGCGTTGGGCCTGCCCCGCGTGCGGGATAAGATGCACCCACCTGTTTCGTCATCACGCTTTCGTCCTTGCGCTCGTTTCGCTTCATCCATGCCGCCGATATCCATCTCGACAGCCCCATGCGCGGGCTTTCGGAGGATGTGCCCGGGGTCGCCGAGCGGCTGCGCCTGGCCACCCGGGAAGCGTTGACCGCGCTCATTGACGCGGCGATCGAACGCGCGGTGGATTTCGTGATTATCGCCGGCGATGTGTACGACGGCGACTGGCGCGATTACCAGACCGGCGTGTTCTTCGTGCGCCAGATGCACCGCCTGGCCAGCGCGTCGATCCCGGTGTATCTGATCCACGGCAATCACGACGCCCAGAACCAGATGACGCGCAGCCTGTCGCTGCCGAACAACGTGCACGTGTTCTCGCACGAAGACGCTGAAACCAGCGTGCTCGAACATCTCGACGTGGCCGTTCACGGCACAAGCTATGCCGAGCGCGCGGTCACCGACAATCTGGTGCCCGGCTACCCCGCACCGGTTGCCGAGCACTTCAATATCGGCGTGCTGCATACGGGCCTGGGCGGGCGTGGCGGTCACGCCAACTATGCGCCCTGCTCGCTCGACGAACTCACTGCCAAGGGCTATGACTACTGGGCGCTGGGCCACGTGCACGCCGCCGAGGTGCTGGCCGAACACCCGCATGTGGTGTTCTCGGGCAATCTCCAGGGCCGGTCCATTCGCGAAACCGGAGCCAAGAGCGCCTATGAAGTGGTAGTGGAAGACGGTCGCGTGGCCGAGCTGCACGCCATTCATTGCGATGTCGCCCGCTGGGCCGAAAGCGAGGTGGACATCGCCACCGCCGACGACTTCAACGACGTGATTGCGGCCATGCGCCGGGCGATCGAAAACGGCGCGAACGACGTCGCGGGGCGTCTTCTGGCGGTACGCCTACGCCTGACCGGCACCACTGCCCTGCACGACCAACTCGCGGCCGCGCCCGAACGCCTGCTGGCCGAAGCACGAACTGCGGCCGCCGGGCTGGGCGCCGCCCAGGTCTATGTCGAAAAGATCAAACTGGCGACCACGCCCGCACTCGATGCCGCCACCCGGCGCGAACGCCAGGATGCGCTGGGCGAAATGCTGCGTCTGCTCGACGAAGCCGTCGACGACCCCGATATTCGGGCGATGATCGAAAAGGATATTCGCCGCCTGGCCGAACGCCTCCCCTACGAGATACGCGAACACGCCGACGACGTACTGCTGCGTGCGGCCATCGACGGCGATACGGCGACCCTGATCGACGGGGCCGGCGATTATCTGCTCTCGCGCCTGGCCGCCGACGAGAGCGCGCCGTGAGGTTCGCGCAACTCGATCTTCTCGCCTACGGTCATTTCACCGACCGCCGGCTGGTCTTCGTACGCGGCGCGACCGACCTGCAACTCGTGTTCGGCGCCAACGAGGCGGGCAAATCCACTGCCCGCAGCGCGATCGGCGATTTCCTGTTCGGTTTTCCGACCCAGACCGAACTCAACTTCGTGCATGCCTACAACGCCCTGCGTATCGGTGCACGTATCGAGGCCGGCGAAGCCGAGATCGAGGCGATCCGCAAAAAGGGCCGCAAGAACACGCTGCTCGATGCAGAGGGCGGGCCCGCTAACACGCTGGAAACCGAGCTGGACCGCCAGCTCGCGGGCGCGGATCGGGCGTTTTTCACCCGCATGTTCAGCCTCGACCATGAAGGCCTGCGCGCCGGCGGCGAAACCCTGGCCGCGGCCGATGCCAACGCCGATACCGCCCTGCTTTCGGCCGGCTCGGGGCTGGCGGACGTGCTCGCCGAACGCGAAGCCCTGGTGGCCGAGGCGGACGGGCTCTGGGCGCCCAACGCCTCCCAGAACCGTCGTTACTATCAGGCCGAAGCCCGGCTCAAGACGGCCGACGCGGATATTCGCGAACACGAAGTCACGGTCGGCGACTGGCAGCGCCGCCGCGAGGCCTTCGACGCCGCCGAAGCACACTACGAACAGCTCGCCGAACGCCGTCGCGCGCTCGACCACCAACGTCTCGAGCTGGAACGTATTCGCCGCGTCGCCCGCCCGGCGCGCCGCTATCGCGAGATCGAAGCCGAACTCGCCGAGCTTAAAGAAACGCCCGATCTGGATGTCGATGCCCGGCCGGCCTTCGAGCGCGCCTGCCAGACGCTCGAATCCAGCCGCATCGCGATTGCCTCCATCCAGGATCAGATCGCAGCCATCGATGCCGAAATCGAAACGCTGGTCGACGAACCCGCCCTGCGCGAGGCCGGGGACACCATCGAGCGCCTGGCCGAGCAGCGCGGCCAGATCGCCACCGACCGCGAGCGCATCGCCGAAATCGAACGCGAACGCGCCCGGCTGACCCAGGCGCTGGACCGCGATCGCACCGAGCTGGGCTGGCAGGACGAGCATACGCCCTGGCCCAGCGCCACCGCCCTCGCCCAGGCCCGGCGTATCGCCACCGACGAAGCCACGCTTCGCCAGAGCGTCGCGCATGCGACGAACAACCTCCAAAACGCCCGCGAAGCCGACGCACGGCTGGCCGACGAGCTGCAATCGCTGGGCGATAGCCGCGATACCGCCGCGCTCGAGGCATGGCTGACCGCCACCACCCGCGAAGGCGATCTCGAAGCCGAGCTGCGCAGCGTCCAGGCGAACGTCGACCGGCTGGATCGCGATATCGAACGTCGCCTGGCCGCCCTGAAACCGGCCGTGAGCGACAGCGACACGCTGGCCGGCCTGGCGGTGCCGGCTCGCGAGCGCGTCGATGAATTCGAGACCGAGCTCGCCGACGCCAGCGAGGCGCACAAGCGTCATCAGCAACGCCTCGACGAACTGAGCGACGAGGTCGAACGCGCCCGCGATGCCCTGGCCCGCCGCCGCGCCGACGAGGCACTGCCGAGTATCGAGGCGCTGCAATCGAGCCGTTCGCATCGCGATGCCTGCTGGCAGCTCGTACGCCGGCGCTATGTCGAAAAGCGCGAACCGGATCTGTTCGACCAGCCCGAAACGCCGGCACTCGACAAGGCCAGCGAAAAGAACCCGGTGTCTGCCTTCGAGCGCAGCACGCAGGCGGCCGACGAACTGGCCGATGCCCGTTTCGACCGGGCCGAAGCCATTGCCCAGGACGCCGAACGCCAGCGCCACGTGGCCGAACGCGAACAGGCGCTCGAACAGGCGACAACACGTCGAGACGACGCCAGGGCCCGTCTCGACGGGCTGCGAACCGAATGGAAAGCCCTGTGGCTGTCGGCCGATATCGAGCCCGCCAGCCCGGCCGCGATGCGGGACTGGCTCGACCGCCGCGACGGCCTGCTTACGGCACGCGCCGACCGTATCGAAGCCGTCGCCGCCCGCGACGATCTGGCCGCGCGTATCGACGCGCAGCGCATACAGCTCCTCGAGCTGCTCGGTCATGGCGACAAATCGACCCACACCGCCCTGGCGGTGTTGATCGAACAGGCCCGCCAGACAGTCGAACGCGAAAAACGCCGCAGCGACGAACGCCGGCGTATCGAACGCGAACGCGGCGACTACGCCCGCCGTATCGATACGTTGCTTAGCGAACACAGGACGGCCGAAGCCGCGCTGGACGACTGGCAGCAACGCTGGCACGCGGCTCTTGCCGAACTTGGTCTGGACGCGCATCTGGACGCCGACGCCGGCCGGGCCGCCCTCGACGTGCTCGACAGCGCGCGTGAGCATGCCCGTACCAGCCGCGATCTGGCCGCCGAACAGGCCGATCTCGTCGAACGCCGCCAGCGTTTCGAACAGCGGCTGGCACAGGTACTCGACGCCACGGGCCGAACCGCGAACGAAAACGAAGCCGCCGAGCAGAGCGTGCAGCGACTCAACGCTGCGCTACGCGACGCCCAGAGCCGCCACGACCGGCTACAGACCCGCCAAAGCGATCGCCAACGCCAGGGCGAACAGATCGCCGAGCACGAGGCCACCCGAGCCGAGGCCCAGCGTCGTATCGACGCCCTCTGTCGACAGGCGGGGGTCGCCGATGCCCAGGCGCTCGAAAGCGTCATCACGCGTGCCGAACGCCGCCGGGCGCTGGCAGACGAACAGGCCGCCACCGCCGACACCCTGGCCGAACAGGGCGATGGCCGGGCGGTAGACAATCTCATCGCCGCAGTCGAGGCCAGCGATCTCGATTCGCTGCGCGAACAGATCGATGCCCTGGCCGATCAGCTCGAGGACGTGGACGACGAACTGGGCCCGGCCCGCGACGCCCGCAACGAAGCCCGCGCCGATTTCGAGGCCATCGGCGGCGACGATCGCGCCGTGACCGCCGCGGCGGAACGCCAGACCGCCCTCGCCGACATGCAGGACGCCGCCGAACGTTACCTGCGGGTCGGCACCGCGGCCCTGCTGCTCAAATGGGCGGGCCAGCGCTATGCCATGGACAAGCAGCGCCCGCTCATCGAACGCGGCTCCGCGCTCATGAACCAGCTCACCGGCGGCGCCTTCGAACGCCTGGCTGGCGACTTCGACGAGCGCGACGAGCTGCAGATCGTGGGCGTACGCGCCGACGGTTCGCACGTACGCCCTGCCGGCATGAGCGAAGGTACGCGCGACCAGCTCTATCTGGCCCTGCGTATCGCCGCGATCGAGGACTATCTGCAGCGTGCCGCGCCCCTGCCGGTGGTCGCCGACGATCTGTTCATCAACTTCGACGACGAGCGTGCCCTGGCCGGCCTCGACGTGCTGGCCGGCCTGGCCGAAAAAACCCAGGTCCTGTTCTTCACCCACCATCAGCATCTGCGCGACATGGCTGCAGAAAAGCTGGGCGATCGCGTACAAACCCATGAGCTGTAAACCCACGCTTGAACCATCGGCCGCGCTTGTCGAAGCGCTGCGACCGCTTGCCGGCATGCGCATCGCGCTGATCGCGCCGGCCGGCGGCGTCAAGGATGAACGCATCGATACCGCGCTCGCCGTACTTGCGGCAGCGGGCGTCGAGGCCCTGCTGGGCAGCCACGCCCGGGACCATCACCGCTATCTCGCCGGCACCGCCGCCGATCGCCTAGCCGACCTGCAGGCCGCCTTCGAATGGCCGAAAGTCGATGCCGTGTGGTGTCTGCGCGGCGGCTACGGCAGCGCCCAGTTCGTACAGGCGATCGACTGGGAACGCATTCCGCGCGATGTGCCGCTGGTCGGCTATTCGGATATGAGCCTGTTGCTGGCCGCATTCGCCCGCCACGAGCGCGCCGCGATTCATGCCTCGGTGGCCACCGAGCTGGCCCTGCCCGGCGCAACGCCGGCCGAGCAACAGGCGCGGGCGGCCTCGATGGCGTCGCTGGCGGCTTGTTTGCAGCACGAAGTCAGCGAATGGCCGCTGGCCTATCACGGCGGCCCGGCGGAAGCGCTTGCCGGGCGCGTGGTCGGCGGCAATCTCACCACGCTGGCCAGCGTGGCCGGTACGCCGTCTGCGCTGACGCTGAACGACGACGCCATCCTTTTGCTCGAAGACGTGGGCGAGGCCGAGTTCCGGCTGGAACGCTGTCTGCAACAGCTGCTCGACTCGATCGATACGCGCCGCGTGAAGGCCCTCGTTCTCGGGCGCTTCGAGCGCTGTACCCTGGCCTGCGGCATGGATTCGCTGGTCGAGATCGTCGCCGAATACACGAACGCGCGCGGCATCGCCCTGTATTCCGACGCCCCGGTCGGCCACGGCTGCGTCAATCACGCCTGGCGCTACGGCGCCCGTGCCCATATCGACGCCAATCGCCTGCGTATCGGCGGCCTCTGAAGCTCGGGCCGCGTAGCGTCTTTGCGGCGTGCCGCGATTGGATCAGACTGGCGCCATGAGCAATGCGGCCCCCTCGCGTGAAAGTCTCGAAGCGCGGCTCGACGAGCTCGAGGCCGAGGCCCGTGCCTATCTCGACGAGAGCCGCGATGCCGACACGGCAGTAGAACTGGACCAGACCCGTCAGGGACGCCTGTCGCGTATGGACGCCATGCAGGCGCAGGCGATGAGCCGCGCGGCCCGCAACCGGGCGAACCAGACGCTGCAACGCGTGGCCGCCACGCGCAAACGGCTCGACAGCGCCGATTTCGGCTATTGCCTGGACTGTGACGAGCCGATCGCCCCGGCCCGACTCGCGCACGACCCCACCACGCTGCGCTGTCTGGACTGTGCCGCCGCCCGCGAATAGCGCCGCTAGTCGCGGTCGAATGCAGCCAGCAGTTCGTCGCGAAAAACCGTCTCCGCGGCCCGCATAGGGCGCTCGCTGTTCCACAGCAGATGAATATCGACATCCGCCAGCCCCTCTTCAGGCGGCAGCTTGCGCAGCATGCCGGCCTCGGTTTCGCGGCGGAACGCGTCTTCCGGCAGAAAGCCGATGCCATAGCCGCACATGATCAGTCGGCAGACTTCTTCGAGATTCGACGACGAGGCAGCCAGCCGCCCCTGAAACCCGTGGTGTTCGCGAAACAGCGTGAGCGGCGAGAGCGTGTCGCCGAGATAATCGCCGGTGAAGGTCACCAGATCTTCGTGCAGCAGTCGCGACACCTCGACTTCGCGGCGGGCATACAGGGCATGCGGGCGACCACAGAACAGGGCATAGCGCTGCGGCACGATCAGCCGTCGTTCGACCGACGGCGTATCGAGCCGGCACAGCCCGAGCCCGAACGAGGCCGTGTTCTGGCGAATTGCCATGAGCACGTCGTGGCCGCGCAGCACCTCGACCTCCAGTTCCACGCGCGGATAGCGGCGATGAAAATCGGCCAGAAAATCGTTGTAGCGTTGGGAATGCACGCGGCTGACGGTGAGCAGTTTCACCCGCCCCAGCACCTGATCTGTCGCAGCCCGTGCCGGCATTTCCAGGCTGGATACATCGGCGAACACGCCACGCGCGATTCGTTGTACTTCCTCGCCGGCGGCGGTCAGCGCGATCTGCGGACCGCGGCGCTGGACCAGCGCATAGCCCAGCTGACCCTGTAGCCGTTTGAGCGCCTGACTGACTGCCGGCTGGGTGACGAACAGCCGTTCCGCCGCGCGGCTGAGATTGAGCTCGTCGGCCACCACCAGAAACGTACGGATGAGGTTCCAGTCCAGCCGGGCCGCCAGATCGCGTGACCCGTGCTCGCCTGCGGATAGCGACTTCTTGTTCGAGCGATCGGCCATTGTCAGCATCCGAGCCGGTGCAATTATTAGCCAGACTAATAATACAGATAATATCGCGTGCTTTGACTGATGCGCGGTTATTACCGCTAGATGAAAAGACACGATCAGGCGTCTGCGCCAAGCCCATGACTACCGTGGTGCTCGAGCGCACGCCGGCCGACGCGCCTTCAAGCGCGCTCCGTTTTTACCAGTTCAACACGCTTATGCTCGAAACCAACGGCCCAAGACTGTGGGACAGCCTGATGGCGATGGCCGAGATCGGCGCCACTGCCAACGGCGGCAGCAGCCGGCTGGCGCTGACCGCCGAAGATGCCGCCGGCCGGGCACTGTTCGTGCGATGGGCGGAGGCCGAAGGCCTGAGCGTATCGCGGGATGCCATCGGCAACCTGTTCGCGCGCCGGGCCGGGCAAGCGGACGGCCCGCCGGTGGTGATCGGCAGCCATCTGGATACCCAGCCCAAGGGCGGACGTTTCGATGGCGTACTCGGCGTGCTGGCCGCCCTCGAAGCCGTACGCACGCTCAACGAAAACAATATCCAGACCCGTGCGCCGATCGAAATCGCGAACTGGACCAACGAAGAAGGCGCCCGCTTCACGCCCGCCATGCTGGGTTCGTCGGTGTTCACCGGCGCCCTGGCGCTCGACGACGGGCTGGCACGCGAAGACACCCACGGCGAACGCATTGCCGACAGCCTGCAGATCATCGGCGAGGCCGGCGATACGCCCCTCGCCCGCCCATTCGATGCCTATTTCGAAGCGCATATCGAACAGGGCCCGGTACTCGAGGACAACGACAAGACCATTGGCGTGGTCACCGGCGGCCAGGCGATTCGCTGGCTGGACGTACACCTGACCGGCAAGGCCGGCCATGCCGGCACCACGCCCATGCCGGTACGCCGCGACGCCATGTTCGCGGCCGCCGAGGCGATGGCCGCCATCGAAGACCATGTCGCCGGCGTCGACGGCCTGCTGGCCACGATCGGCGAATGCCATGTCGACCACGGCTCGCGCAATACCATCGCTGCGGATGTGGCATTCACCCTCGACCTGCGCCACCCCGCGGATGCCGTGGTCGATGCCGCCATCGACCGCATTCGCGAACGCCTCGCCGAGCGACTGCCAACGCGCGGCGTGGAGCACGAACTGTCGCTGCACTGGCGCAGCCCGGCGCTGCCCTTCGACGACACCTGCGTAGGCCATGTGCGCGATGCCGCGAAAGCGCTCGGCTGTGCCTGGCAGGACATCATCAGCGGCGCCGGCCACGATGCCTTCCACCTGGCCCGGCACTGTCCCACCGCGATGGTGTTCATTCCCTGTGCCGATGGCCTGAGCCATCACGAGGCCGAGTCCATCGAGCCCGAACACGCCAAACGTGCTGCCGACGTGCTCGTCAACGCGGCCCTGGCCCGGGCCGGGCGCGTCTAGCGCACCGCAACCGAGAGAAAACCCATGGATTTCAAACCCTACGTTCTCATGCTGTTCGGCAATGCCCTGCTGACCACGGTGATCTGCTGTGTGGTGGTGGGCGCGATCCTGCTGCGTGAATACCGCCCGACCATTCTGCGTCTCAAGCGAGAACGCAGCGACAAGCGCTAGGCGCATATTCGGGGGAGCAATCATGAACATTACGCTGACCATATTCATCGCCGTGCTCGCCGCCTATGTGCTGGTGGCGGCCGGGCTGACCCGTTTCATCAAGAACCGCGACGATTTCTATGTCATGGGCGAGCAGGGCTCGACCCTGCTGCTTACCGGCACCCTGGCCGCAACCTTTCTGAGCGCGGTCACGCTGATGGGCATTGCCGGTATTTCCTATAGCGAAGGGCCGCTGGTCATCGGCGCGCTGGGCTCGTTCGGCGCGTGGCTGGGCACGCTCATCGCAGTGGTCTGGATCGGGCGCAAGATGAAGGCCATGGAATGCCGGACGATGATGGATTTCTTCGACCGGCGCTTCAACAACAAGTGGGTGAGCGTGGTCGCGCTCATTCTCATGGTGATCGGCCTGCTCGGCTACGGCATCATCCAGCTCATCGGGGCCGGCCTGGTGCTGGCCGAGATCATCGACGTGCCGTTTCCGGCCATCATCATCGCCTTCACCTTCGCGTTGATGATCTTCTGCAGCCTGTCGGGCATGTACGGCGTGGTCTATACCGACACCATGATGTTCTTCACCATGCTGGCGATCGCCTTCGTGATCTCGCCCTTGCTCATCGGCCAGGCCGGCATGGAAAACCTGCGGGGCCTGAGCGACAGCCTGCCGGGCTATTGGACCCTGGCCGGCGCGGACGGGCGCAGCATCGGCTGGTCGATCTCGCAGTTCCTGGTCTGGATTCTGTTCTTTGCCTGTACGCCGGCGCTGGTTTCACGCGTGTTCCCGGCCAAGAACGATTTCGTGATCCTCAAGGTCGCCATCATCGGCGTGTTCTTCGCCCCTGCCATGCAGCTGATGGTGTATCTCGCGGCCTCGGCCATGCAGGTGATCCAGCCCGGTATCGAGCCGGCCGACCGCGCCATGATCGTGGGCTTCATGGACCACACCAATCCGGTGCTGGCCGGCGTGGGCCTGGCCGGCTTGATGGCTTCGATCATGTCCACGGCCTCCACGCTGTTCGTGCTCACCGGCTTTGCCCTGGCACGCGATCTCTACGAGAAGCTGTTCGAAAAGAAGCTCGACGAAAAACGCAGCGTCCTCGCCGGGCGTATTTCGCAGGTGATCGTATCCGTTATCGTCTGCGTGATCGCCATCGCGCGGCCGGCCGGCATCTACTGGATATCGATCTATGCCGGTTCCATCTTCGCCGTGGCCTGGCTGCCGACGATTGTCGCCGCGATGAAATGGCGCCGCGCCAGCGCGCCGGCGGTACTGGCCTGCATGCTGGTGGGCTCGATCAGCTTCATCCTGCTCGGCGAGCTGGAACGCCACGGGCTGATCAGCTATCCGGCAGGCATCGACAACCTGATGATGGCCTTTGCCCTGGGCACGGTCACGCTCGTCGTGATGTGTCTGACCTTCAAGCCCAGCGGCTATGAAATCGAGCGTTTCGAGGAAATGAAGGGCCAGCGCATGTCCGAGATCACCATCGGCCGCTTTCTGGCCGACGATGCCAGCGGCGCTTCGCTGATTCGCGAATATCGTCGCGTGTGGATGGCGCTCATTGCCATGCTGGTGATCGCGGCCGGCCTGTGGGGCTATTTCTTCGTCCAGCTCGGTCTGTAAAAAGGGGCACGTCGCCTGATCCGGATCCCAGCGCAGCATCCGCTGGGCGGCTAATCAGACGCCGGACCGGCACAGCCTTGATTCGGTCCGCAGTTGCGCTGCGCTTCTGAACACGACCTGCGCGACGGCCCATGCTGGCCGTCCCGCGGCGTACGCCGCCGATCACGCCTTTCGCACATCGACACCGACCCCGGCGGCGGCGTGGCCATTGGCCTGCGCCCACCCGAACCGCGGTCCCGAGCCGCTGAGCGGACCGGAACGGCGCGCTTTTCAAGCGTCGGTCATCAACGCGTCATTTTCGCTTCCTAGAATCGCGTCGCAGTTTGCGCTGCAGGATTCCTGCAGGCTGGGGGGCGATCACAATGAAAATTTTTCTGGCCAGTGGTCTGGGGCTGCTGGTCGTGCTGAGCGCAATGCCGGTGCAGGCCAACCCGGATGTGATTTCGCGCGAGTACAAACTGATTCTCGATGCCAGCCGGTTCCAGTACCAGAACGAACAAAGTGATGTACTGAACCTGATGCAAGCAGCCAAACCGGCTATCGAAGATGCCATCGACCGCTCCGTCACAGGCACCGCCACCCTGGACCATGACCGACAGGTGCGTTTTTTCGACACCGCGGGTTCCTGCGTACTCGATCAGCTCGGCTACAGTTTTCGCGAGCGCCTGGAAAACGGCAACTCCGAAGTGACACTGAAATTTCGCAGTCCGGATCGCTACATCGCCGATTTCGAGGATCTTTCCTCCAGCACCAAGGGCGCGGACAGCAAACTGGAAGCGGATGTCGGCGCCACCAGCGACATGCCGTTCAAGGTGGTGTACAGCCATTCCACCAAGGCGCCTAACGGCCGCAAGCTCAATCGCATGAACGATATCCATGCGCATTTTCCCGGCTTCGAGGATGACTACGGCCTGGATGACGATCTGGCCCTGTCAGTGGTCGGTGATCTGACGGTGACCGAGCGCGTTTACCGCAATGTGGATATCGATCTGGGCCAGCACGACGGCGAGATCAGCATCACGCTCTGGTATGCCGGCACCCCGTCCGGCAACCAGGCACCGGCAGTGGCCGAGATTTCCTTCAAATATGAAGACCCATCCGCGGACTACACCCGAAAGGTCGTGAATCGTGCCCGGCAGGCTTTCGATGCCCTGCGTGGCCTGAGCGACTGGGTGGAGCCCGACGGCCAGACCAAAACCGCATTCGTCTATCAGTACGACAGCACTTTCTGTCAGCCCTGAAGTCCCGTCCTGAAAAATCGCAAGGAACGTTGCCGTGTTCAATAAAACCCTGATCGCCTCGGCCGTCGCCGCCGCTCTGCTTTCCGGTTGTAGTGATAGCTCGTCAAGTAACGGCGACACCGACACGGGCACGTCGCCCACCTCGCCGACCGACAATTTCCCGGCGCAAGGCGTGGCCCTACCCTACACGGTGCTGCGCTCCGATTTGATCGATGCCAACACCCAGCAACCCTTCGAAGTACGCAACGGCGGCTTCGGCTCCGCCATGACCGGCGACCCGGCCGACAACCGCCGTTTTTATGCGCTCACCGATCGCGGCCCCAATGCCAGCTTCACCGGCAGCCAGGGCAAGGGCAAGAAATTCCCCACCGCGGATTACACGCCCCGCATCGGGCACTATGAAGTCACCGCCGAGGGCAAGGTGGTGCTGCTCGATACCATTCTGCTCAAGCGCCCGGATGGCACCCTGATCACCGGCCTGCCTAACAGCAGCGCGCTGGGCGGCACCGGAGAGACGCCCTACAACGCCGATGGCTCCCCGGTACTGGAAAACCCGACCCAGCCCTATGACGCCGAAACCAACCCGCTGCGCCTGGACGATTACGGGCTGGATGGCGAAGGCCTGGTGGCGCTCAGCGACGGCTCCTTCTGGGTATCCGACGAGTATGGCCCGCACATCGTGCATTTCGATGCCGAGGGCAAGGAAATAGGCCGGATCAACCCGTTCGCCGATGACGAGCGTAACGATTACACCCTGCCGGCAGAGTTCGCCAATCGCCGTGCCAACCGCGGCATGGAGGGTCTGGCCATCACCCCGGACGAGAAAACCCTTGTGGGCGTCATGCAGTCGACCATGGATAACCCGGGCAAGAGCGTCCGTGACCTGGACATGACCCGTATCGTGACCATCAATCTGGACGATGGCAGCGTCGGTCAATACCTGTACAAGCAGGAAAAAAACCAGAACTCCAACTCCGAGCTGGCGGCGTTGAGCGCCACCCAGTTCCTGTTACTCGAACGGGACGGCAGCTTCCTGTATGGCGGTCCGGATGGCCCCGCAGCGGCCAATCCCGCCGCCCAGAAGACGGTTTTTCGTATCGATTTGAGCACAGGCACCAATCTGGAAACCATCGCCACCGGCGGCGAGCTAAGCCAGGACGCCGAACTGGGCTTGACCATCGACGGCAAGACGCTGGAAGAAGTGGTCCAGGCAGACGGCTGGGCCGGCCTGGCCGCCTACAATATCCTGCCCGTGGACAAACAGCTGGTAGTGGATATGGTGGCCCAGGTGAGCTACCCCCACGACAAGATGGAAGGCCTCTGGGTGATCGACAGCAACACCCTGGGCGTGCTCAACGACGATGACTTCGCCACCTGGTCCACGGACAGCGGCGAGCTGGAGCAAAAGATGCTCGACAGCAACACTATCGACGGCAACCGTCTCTACATCGTGCCCGCGGACCTGTCCGTCAAATAGGGCCTGTAAACACGGCCAGGGCCGGCCTGTTGCAGATGCGCAGGCCGGCCCCTGTTACGACGAGAGCGCTGACGCAGTGGTCGCTGCGGCACTGGGTCGAGGGCATCTCGACCGCTATCTGAGCCGCGAAGCGCGGCTCGCGCGTGCACGGATGCAAGCCCCGCCCGGATAGCCGTCGCTACGAGCACGCTCTACGTGAGTCGAGTCGCCTGTGCGCTATCGGCGCGCGGCCCGGCCGCGAACGCCAGGACCTGCTCGCCGATGTCAGGCACGCTTATCAAGGCGTTGCGATCGCTAGTTTATGCAGATCGCGGACAGCGAATCGTGTCGCGCGCGTTAGACTCTTGGCAGCGCCTGCGCGCTGTCGATTTCCCACGTTGCGAGAGATTCATGCTGCCCCAACTGACCGCCACCGAAGCCCGCGTGATCGGCTGCCTGATGGAAAAGGCCGTCACCACGCCGGATCAGTATCCGCTCACGCTCAACGCGCTGACCAATGCGGCCAACCAGAAATCATCGCGGGAACCGGTCATGGCGCTCAAGCCGGCCGAGGTGCAACGGGCCGCCCGCGCCCTGCGCGATCGCAGCCTCGTGCATATCGAGGAGAACTTCAAGAACGGCGTGGAGAAGTACAAGCAGCGCCTGTGCAACACCACCTACAACGACCTGCAGCTCTCCAAGGGCCAGTACGCCGTGCTCACGCTCCTGCTGCTGCGCGGCCCGCAAACGCCGGGCGAACTGCGCGCCCGTAGCGGCCGGCTGCATACCTTTGACGACAATGCCGCCGTGCTCGCAGCCGTGGCCGACCTGATGGGCGACGACGAGCATGCCCTGTTGGTTCAGCTGCCACGCACGCCCGGACGCAAGGAAGCCGAGCTCATGCACCAGCTGTGCGGGCCGGTCGATATCGCCGCCCATGCCCAGAAGGCCGCCGCGGCCCGTGGCGATGGCGGCGCGTCCCAGGGACGTATCGCGGAACTGGAAGCACGGATCCGCGAACTCGAGACCGAAAACGCCGAACTGCGTCAACGGCTCGGCGAACACGACTAAGACGCCGGCCAATCGGCCGACCAGACAAGACGATCCACGAACCGGGAGCAGATCATGTCGAACGGCGACATCACGGTTAAACCCATCACAGCCGAAGACAAGGACGCCTGGCGACCGTTGTTTCGCGGCTACGCGGTCTTCTACAAGGCGGACATCAATAGTGGGATCGAAGACGAAGTATGGCGCTGGCTGACCGACCCGGCGCATGTGCTCGAAGGCTATCTGGCGTGGAACGCCGAGGGCAGCGCGGTCGGCCTGATTCATATCCGCGAATGCCCGCGCCCATTGTCCGGGAAGATGATGGGCTTTCTCGACGACATGTTCGTCGATCCGCGCCAGCGCGGGGCGGGCGTGGCCGATGCGCTGTTCGAGTTCATGCGCCAGACCGCCGAGGATCGCGGCTGGCCGGTATTTCGCTGGCTCACGCAGCACTACAACTATCGCGGCCGCGCCTTCTACGACAAATACACCGGCAGCTCGAGCGACTTCATCATGTATCAGTGGAAGTTCTGAGCGCCGCCCCGCCCGCGGCTGCCGCGCTGTTTCATATTGCGGACAATCGGTCGGGCCGCCCATTTCGACCATGGCCGGCCAAGCCCGGCGATTCACGTTAAACTGATGTCCAAGCACAAACGTGTATCAATCACGCTTAGAAAAGGTTGCTAAAGCATGCTTAAAGTAGGGTTCGTTGGATGGCGCGGCATGGTGGGCTCGGTGCTCATGGGGCGCATGCTCGAGGAAAATGATTACGACGGCATTGAGCCGGTGTTTTTCTCCACGTCGCAGGCTGGCCAGGCCGGTCCGGACATCGGCAAGGACGTGCCGGCGCTTCAGGACGCCAAGGACATCGATGCGCTCAAGGCCATGGATGTGATCATGACCTGCCAGGGCGGCGACTACACCGGCGAGGTGTACCAGCCGCTGCGCGACGCCGGCTGGGACGGCTACTGGATCGATGCCGCCAGCAAGCTGCGCATGGCCGACGACTCGACCATCGTGCTCGACCCGGTCAACCGCGACGTGATCGAAAAGAACCTCGATCGCGGCACCAAGACCTTCTGTGGCGGCAACTGCACGGTCAGCCTCATGCTCATGGGCCTGGGCGGCCTGTTCGAAGCCGACCTGATCGAATGGATGTCGGCGATGACCTATCAGGCCGCCTCCGGCTCGGGCGCGCAGCATATGCGCGAGCTGCTGGTGCAGATGGGCCAGCTGCGCGACACCGTCGCCGATCAGCTGGACACGCCCTCCTCGGCGATTCTGGATATCGACCGCGACGTGACCGCGAAGATGCGCGACCCGAACTTCCCGGTCGACCAGTTCGGCTATCCGCTGGCCGGCTCCGCCCTGCCCTGGATCGATACGCTCATCGAGGAAACCGGCCAGTCCAAGGAAGAATGGAAGGCGGGTGCCGAGTCCAACAAGATCCTCGGCCTCGAGGGCAACCCGATCCCGATGGACGGCCTGTGTGTTCGCATCGGCTCGATGCGCTGTCACAGCCAGGCGTTCACCATCAAGCTCAAGAAGAACGTCTCCATCGAGGAAATCGAAGAGCGCATCGCGGCCCATAACGAGTGGGTGAAGGTCGTGCCCAACGAAAAGGAAGCCACGCTGGAACAGCTCACCGCCACGGCCGTGTCCGGCACGTTGTCGATCCCGGTCGGGCGCCTGCGCAAGCTGGCCATGGGCGACGAGTATCTTGCCGCCTACACCGTGGGCGATCAGCTGCTCTGGGGTGCCGCGGAGCCGATCCGCCGCATGCTCAACATCGTGCGCGAGCGCCACTGATAGCGGACACGACCGGGCTTCGGCCCCGCTCGTAACGCAAGAAAGCCGGCCGCTTGGCCGGCTTTTTTATGCCTGGTGCCTGCATTGCGTCACGACTAAGACGTTGACTCCGCGTTCTGGCCCAGCAGCGCGCAGCGGCCGAGATCGGCCAGCTCGTCGTCGGCGGCGTTGTTCATCATGCGGGGGCGTGCATTGCGCCAGAAGCAATCGAGATTGCGATGTTTCTACGCCGCCGCCTTTATCGCTTCTTTGCATATCAATATCGCAAATCAATATTTTTTAGGAATATACAACCTGCTCTATATTCCCTTAAAGCTTTTCGGGCGCCTCGCGATGACTATTCAGCATTGCGGCGTGTGCACGAAACGGTAGGCCAACAATTCAGCCTGATCCAGGCGCCGGCCACTGGGAGAACAACAACGATGTGCGTATTGATCCACAAACCCGCCGGCGTCGCCGTCCCCGAGCCGATCATCCAATCGGCGGCGCTTCACAACGCCGACGGCTGGGGCGTGATGGGCCATACCGCCGACGGCGACACCGTGCTCGAACGTCATGTGGATGTCGACGCCGCGCGCACCATCGACTTTCTGCGCTCGCATACCGATTCCGAGCTGGCTATTCACCTGCGCCGGCGGACCCATGGCGACGTCAACGCCTGCAACGCCCATCCGTTCGAGATCGAGCCCGGCCTGTATCTCATGCACAACGGCAGCTTTACCCTGCCGATGCGCGATCCGACCTACTCGGATACCTGGCATCTCGTCCACGACATCCTGCGCCCGCTGGCGCGGCGTCATCGCGACCTGATCACCGATCCCACGTTCTTAGAGCTGATCTCGGCCGTGGCCGGGCCGGTTAATCGATTGATTCTGTTCGACGCCAGTCGCCCGAAGCTTCACTTGGTCAACCGCCAAATCGGCGTGGATTATGCGGGGTTATGGATTGGGAGTTTGAAGTGGTTGGATGCGGGTTTGTTTGATGAGGCGTCAGCGGTGGGGTGTGCTGCCTGAGGGGTCAATCTCCGTCAGCCGTATGGAGTTAAATATACTGTCCCCGAACCGATCCCAACGCCGAAGCTCAGTTGCCGCCGGAGCGCGAAGCGCGGAGGGAACCCAAAGCGCGACAGCGCTTTGGGCGGTCAACTGCAGCGACTTGTTGGGCATCCCTATTTACTCGGCAAACTCTATGTTGGTTATGGCAGCTTTTGCGCTACCGTCTTGCCACTCGCTTGGTACATTCTTCGCCGAGTAGAATTTTCCGCGTTCCATTTGCCAGATATATCCCGGCTTGAGCGGCTTATTGTCACCAGAAAAAGAGTAATCGCTAACTAACACGGGAGTGTAGTCTTCTTCTGCGATTACATTTCCTTGTGCGTCGCTAAAATAGACCGTCACCTCGACTCGAGAAAGTGTTCGATCTCCGTTATTCTTTATCTTGAAGAGAACGCCTGGCACTTTTCCATCCAACATCGAGTCTCTGTACTCAGCGGAAAAATCGTAAAGGTCTAAAAATTCCGCCGCATATTTCGACTTCTTCTGGTTTTCTTCGTTTACCGATTTGTCGGCCTCTATAGCATCCTGCTTGCGGTCGGCTGCCTCCTTTCCCGAGTGTCGTTTCGATCGGAACCCCGTCGAGAAACTTTCTGCCGCCGCACTAAACGCGGAGCGCATCTCGTACTTAATATGTTCACGGCCGGCAAAATAGCCAATCGAAAGACTTACGACAGCCACTAAAAAATAGACTACATAATTTTTCATTCATCCCCCCGATCAATATGGTGCCCAACGCCTAAGCTCAGTTGCCGCCGGAGCAGGCGAAGCCTGCGGAGGGAACCCGGAGCGCGGTAGCGCTTTGGGCGGTCAACTGCAGCGTTTGGTTAGATTTCATCGAGCTTTTGCTTAAGCTTATAATTATTCGCTAAAACTCCCTGAATTGCTCCCTCGGAAAAGCCCAGTTGTTGGAGTAATTGAAGTTGAAAGATCGCTTCCATTTTTTGACAGGTAAGCCAAAGGTTTCTGCCTCTGACTGCTTTGCTTTCAAGCGCCTCTGTGTAGTGGGTCAGATAATTCCTGGTATTCACAATGGCTCTAATCAGTTTACTTCGCTGCTTGTTATTCCCGATGTGAGATTTATATGGATCTATGATCCGTTTTATTCTTTGGCCAAGACTTATTTCGTTCCCATAATATATTCGATTTCTTAGCCATTTCCTATGCTCTTTGGGACAAGACCATAGTGATTTAGCAACAAGACGTCTGAATTCATTAGGCGCCATGAGGGTCTCTGAAGATGTTCTTCTGTGATACGTTTCTAGAGCTTGTGCCAGCGCTAGAAATTTGCCGTCTAAATACTTATGAGTTCCGGATACTGCCGAGAAATACAATCCAAGCGCTGGTCTAATGATTTGGTATGCGGTAAGCCAGCTATTAAATATCGACTCAGCATCTTGTTGAATATTGCTAAATCTGAATAACATTCTATGAGCATCGATTTTTGGCGTAGACTCTGAAAATGGGAGACTCGGGTAGTACACCTTTATGCTCACCGGCATCTTCTTATCCTCAGAAATCTCTCTCAAAATTTCGTTTGAGGTTGCCGATACGTCCCTAATAGTGACGGTTGCGTCCACCGCGAAACAAATAAAGTATGTTATTTGGTGGAGTACGCTTACGAATTCTCCAAATTCCCTAGGCTCCTCGGACGACAATTTGAAATACGCTCGTTGGGTTATTTTCGCCTCGGTCGTACTTGGGAATCCCGGTAGCGTATAGCCGAAGCATATGTGTAAGTTGAACCCATTAGTTAGAGAAAAAACCATTTCGTCTTGGGGCACGTAGGCTATAGTCGCTGTTCTGTAATCACTGCCATACGACACAGTTATTCCAGAAATACCAATCCATTCATCAAGCCCCTCAATCGAAAACGACATAGTATTGAACGTCACGTTTTCGTCTTTATCGTATGCGACGGCGCAAAAAGCTTTATTCACATGGATAAGCGATTTGGCAATGTTTCCGAATGCTATGTTCTTTTTTCTATAGAAGCAGTTCTCTAATGTTACTAGCCCGTCTTTTTCTACGTGGCCAACAATCCTACTGAGGTCGTCCTTGCCATTAAGTGCGTCGATGCTCTCGTCGAATAAACCAACTACTTCGAGCTCTATCTCTCCGCCGTCAGATATTGTTAGCGTCCCAGGGATTTTTTTATCAGGCTCATCCGGCAACCAAAAGTATCCCGCTCTTATGTATTGCTCAGTGATTCTCACGATTCCCCCTTATAAAATCTAACGCCAAAGCTCAGTTGTGGCCGCGACAGCGGACATCAACTGCAGCGTATCGTTAGCTTGCCGACAAAGCATCTAAAAGCTCCCGAAACGCCCGAACGGCGCGATTATGATTAGCGACCGTGTAGTCTTCCGAAGACCATTCGATGTCTTCGAGCTGGAATAGATGCATGTTGTTACGAAGATCCCAGATCCATTCAATATCGATTTGAAGGTCTTCGCTTATGTACCCTTCTTGCAATAAAAAGGTTGTTCTACGTTTGAAGTTGCCACCACAGGTACCACGCAGGTAAACCTTGGTGATGCTCTCGATGACGGTTCCTAGTAAGAATATTTGCATCTTGATGACCATTTCCTTCGCCATACCGGAAAGGTCAGTTCTGACAAGCAGCCAATGTTGAACGTCGGCCAATTGGAGCGTGTAGGCGATATTACTTTGCAGTTGTCTATCGTTTAGGAACGCGACCCTGCGACGGGCTTGACTAGCGGTTCGAAGATACCCGCGAGGGAACCTCAGTTTTGCGGGTCGGCTGAAATCTCGACCCACGTAATTTTGTATCTCCTGAACCAGTCGGCCCGCTTCAGCTACCGCCTCTGCTAGTTCTTCTTCATTATTGATACTCATTACTTAATAGAGCTAACGCCTGCGTTCAGCTGCATTTGACTCGACGGGTGGGCTTGGCGTAGCCAAACCGAGCGGCGAGTCAAATGTCAGCTGCAACGATTTGTTGGGCGGCAACACGCAGCTGTTTGAGCTAGATACTGACAGCTTTATCCGCAAACTCGGACCGGAAATTTTCCACGCCACCATGCCTTCATACCCCCTTCCAACTGACGTACATCATACCCAAGCCGGGTCAATTGACGTGTCGCGGGAATGCTTCGATGAGCGGAGAGACAGATGGTAACGACTGGCCTACGTTGGTCCAATTCCAAATCAGCAATAGAACGCTGTGAAAACTGGGTGATCGGGAGATTAGTCGCACCGTCAATGTGGCTTGATCGAAATTCTGACGGTGTACGCACATCAACGATTTGAACGTCACCAAGCTTCTGCTGCAATTCCTGCGGAGAAATTTCGGGCACCTTGCCAAAAGGCAACCATTGCATAAGATTCATGGCGTTTTCGTTTCTCGATACGTCGAGTCCAAGTATTTGATGATGTCACGGGACTCGAACAGCCGCTTGCCCGTATTGGGATCGAAAAGATAGGGGATTTGCACTTTGCCTGCTTCTGTCAGCAACTTTTCCCTATTACTGCCAGGTACCGGCTTGTACTCTCCAAGCGCAGGACGCAGCCAACTTAGCCCCTGATCTGCAAGCTGTTGCTTACCAGCGTTGTAGAGCATGTAGGGCAGGCCAAGCTCCGTCAGCCGCTCTCGCACTAAGCGTGAGAACGGGCTGGATTCAAAGCTATATAAGACCAGAGCTTGTTCAGGGCATTTCGCCGTGATGCCATGCAAGCCTCGCAATCCACGCATACCTGTTGCCACCTTACTTAGAGATGGTTTCGTACGGTGGCGTTTCACCGCTTTAGCACCATAATTTGCATACAGAAAGCTGATGATTTCTTCACTCCCTGAGTGCCACTGCCCTGAATTCGGCTCCAAGAGACAAGGCACTTTTCTCTGCCCACTCAGTTGCTCGACTTCAGCCCAGTGGCCTGCTTGCCCATTGGGACAGGGTTTAATCAGCACATTCAAATCCAGTTCAGTGAGGGTTTCACGAACGGGCCGACAGTAGGGGCATCCCTCCATGTCATAAAGCACCAAGAATTCTTCGGGCTGCTTTGTGCGAATGACTGCATTGGTCCCACGCCAGCCACGGGCAGTGGACGATAAAATTGATGTGGCGATATCGAATAGCATAGTGTGTGCGCTCAAGAACTGACGGTTTTGGAATTGGTCGCGAACCGTTGGTCTTGACCTTTTCTTGCGTGGTAAGCGATTCGCAGTAGAACCGGCGCGGCCACCGCTGAAACGATAACTTCCGTGATAACGCTGCTGTCCTGTTTAGGCTGCCCCCGAAACCGGCCAAGTAATGCATCGAAAGTATTTCCGGCCAGGTTTCCGAAGTAGATCGCATGTAAATAGGCGTGAATCTCCATGCGCTTCCAGAGCCCAAAGACATTTTTCAAACGCTGCTTTGCCTCAGTCGAGGTATGCGTTTTTTGTTCAGCAAAGTGTTGGGCATACAGCACTGCGACAGCGATATCACAGGGCAGTGTTGTCCCTTCAGGGTTGGCAAGAAATTGGTTGAGCTCATCCACGTTGACGGCATTTTTTAGCGCCAAATGCGTATGTAACCAGTCGCAATACCGGCACTCATTTACAGAGGTGCAACCAAGCATCACTTGCTCCCGCAATGCGGCAGATGTTGACGGTCGAATAATTGCCGCGACTAATCGCGGTGAATACAAGGCATTCATCAGTACACTGATTAAAAACCCGGGAAAAGTGAATGTGCGCTTTCGAAACATGATTTGATTTCCTTATACCGCTTGAGCGGAATCTCTCTCTTGCTGTGAGTGGTTATGGTTTTCCGTGATCGCTTTTGCGACATGACGCGCCCACGCTGAAATCGTCATAGAAGGTGGCGCTCCCGGCGCGGCTGGCAGGGCCGAGGCATCCGCAATAAATAGGCCTGGCAACCCAAAGACTTCACCCTTTTCGTTTACGACGCCGTGTTTTTCCTCGCGCCCCAATCGAGCGCCCCCAAGAGGATGAACGGTCAACGGGAAATCTCTAAGTGAACGCACGGGTTTGCCGCTACGGCGAGCAGCTTCAACAAAAAATTCCTGAATATCTGCAAGAACCGAGCTGTTTTCTTTGATGTATCGAATTTGCAACTTTCCGCGTCGCCAACGGGCTACGCCATCGGCTCTATCTGCCCCCATGCCAACGAGAATCGCATCCCTTTTTAAGCGAGCATTAAGCCATTTAGGCAAAGGCAGCGTATCGACGCCGTTGAAACCGTATCGGGTGATATTTGGCCCCGGTAAAGCACCACCGGAGTCCCGATCCCGCAACGCAAAGCGTCCATGAGATGGAACGCCGAGACTAAAGTCGGCACCGCGTTGATTGAGTGCCCACCATGCCACGCTGTCGCCATTGCCACCGAAGCCTTTGCCCAAAGCCGGCATGCCCGACAAGGCGCCTATTGCACGGCTACGGAACAGTAGGCGTAGCGTATTGAGCGTGCCAGCCGCTAAAATAACCCTATCGGCAATGAGATAACGACGACGGCGAGCGCGGTGATCGAAAACCTCTAAGCGGTAGCCGTTTTTACCCAGAGACCAGAGAGTCAAGCATTCGTGCTCGGCCGCAAGTTGCAAGCCATTTTCTATTGCTGAAAGAAGCAGCACTTGATCAAGAGTCGCTTTGGCTCCGTTCTCGCTACCAAAAAAGCTGTTGTTTCGGTAACTCTCAATTTTCCCATCCATGCGCATAGAAATTGCAGGCTGAGGCACGGACTCATCAGCAATAAAGTCTGGCGAGTTCCTGTAATCGGCTGACGTTGAATTAGGTATTTTTGAGTCGATACTTGGCACCGCTGCTCCCATGCGATTCAGTATCCAGTCGTAGTGGGCTTCCATAGCTGTGGACGAAATGGCTTCAACATGACCATCCCAATACTGAGCATCTTGCGGACGTAAATTCATCGCGCTGTAAACATGGCTGCCACCGCCCACACCGTTGCTACAGACAACGGACATTTCACGGCCCAAGTGGATGTCAAACAAGCCGCGTTGAGCGAAACGCATACCGTCACCCGGTAGACCCGGCAAGCGGATGCGATATAACAAGTGTGTTAGTGCGCGCAAACCCTTTGGTAAGCTGGCCCGGTGTTCGACGCCTGCTTTGCGCATGGGGGCAGTATCTCGCCAAGGGCCGCGCTCAATTAGCAGCACCTTCTCTCCAGCCTCGACCAATGTACTTGCAGCTACGGAGCCACCGAAACCACTGCCGATTACGATAGTCGAGTGTCGTTGCCCGAGTTCCATCATTGGCCCACTCTGCGTAAGGTGAAATACAACAGCGTGTTGATGTTGTTTCTGGTCCGATATCGCATGCGCGCGAGCCAAATCCCATTACCGAACGGTCTTGCCTCTCCGAGAATCGGCCTCAAGAACCGGGGATTTTCCGAAACGCCATAGTCCAGAGAAATCAAATTGTCTTCTGAGTTGGTGCTGACCCGATAAGCTCCCCAACCTGAAACCAAGGAAGCTATGCCCCATAAGTTTTTGCCGTGGGAAGAGTCAAATCGTTTTCCACGCCAAGGGTTAAGCCAGGTACCAAGAAGCTTGTATGCCAACCATTTAACGAATCGTGGCAGGATGCTCAATCCGCTGATTCCTATAAGCCGTCCCTGGTAGTCGCCGCTCAGATCAGCGGCATCGACAGATGCCAATGAAGAAAAAAGCTCGTCTAGCTCATCCTGACGGTGCGTATCCAGGAAAGCCTGAGGAGGGAGCTTGATTTGCAGGGCAGTAGTCATAGTGATGAATCCGACACAAGAGTTGCCGCGCATCATCACGGGCAGCACGCGCCCTGACAAACGTTTATTTCTGTATCTTCAGATTAGAACTGCTAACCTGATGCTTGCTAGCTCTACAATTCTGCTATGGCCAACAATGACCCCAGCCAGTCGATGAATATTCTCCCAGCCGTTGGCATTTCACGGTTCGTTGGGTAAACAGCGTAGATCGCTTCGTCCAGCGGACCAATGGGTGGAAACGGTGCTTCAACTCGGCCAGATTTTATCAGTGGTTGCTCTATCGGGAATAAGGCCAGCGCCGCACCAAGGGATTCGGCAGCTTGTACTGCCGCTGGATAATCATCCACGTGATAAGCCGGCCCGCTTGAAGCTGGCAGCCCAAGCTGATTGAACACGCGGTTCCACGCACCAGGCCGCTCTGCCATATGAATCAAGGGTAGCTCTGTTAACGAAGACACGTTGCTCGGAAGATCATACTTTTGGGAATAACCCACCGGCATGATGGGCTGAATTTTCACTTCACAGAGTTTTTCGTGCGTCAGCCCTGGCCATGGTGGCTGCCCAAAGCGCACAGCTAGATCGATGTTTTCGGATAACAGATTGGAATTCGTAAGAGCCGTATCGATTTGAAGTTCAACGTGCTGATGAATGCGTTGGAACTCTTCTAGATTTGGCAGCAAAATTCGGTTGGCCACTGGTGGCATGACACTGACACGCAGTTTTGTCGTTTGCTCTTTCCTGAGTGCATTTGTCGCTTTGCGCAAACCATTTAAATGCGGTTGAATTTGAGTCAAATATTGCTCACCATCGTCCGTGAGGACAAGCGACCGGTTGTGTCTCACGAATAGGGGCTTGCCGACAAAATCCTCAAGCTGTTGTATTTGCTGACTAACTGCTGATGGCGTAACGCACAATGCTTCGGCGGCACGCTTGAAGCTAAGCTGTTGGCCAGCCACCTCAAAGGTGATCAAAAAATTCAGGTTTGGAAGCCGTGTCTGCATATGACTGTTTTTTGGAGCCTAGGGCATCAGCCGAAATTGAATTGCCGCCCAACGCCCAAGCTCAGCCGCCGCCGGAGCGGCCGAAGGCCGCGGAGGGAACCCGAAGCGCGCCAGCGCTTTGGGCGGCCGGCTGCAGCGACTCGTTGTACGTGAACTCCACCGGTCGGCGACCCCTCGAACCCGCCAGCGAACCCCAAAACCTGACACGCCTGAAGAAAGAACGCGCCAAGCCCGAACTTACCGCGAAAAGCCGCTGACGGGAAGGCTCCGAGCTGGCCGACGTGGAGAAAGCAGCTTCAATCCGACGAATGTCGAGCGAAGGGGCCAAAGCGAGCTATTGGTACGAACTCGCTACCCGACTCCACCGCTAAACAGCCATACCAACCGACCGCCGTACAACGCCAACTAGACGACATATATCTAGTACTAGATACATAAGTATCCATATCTATATATCCCCAACAATGCGATCGATCAGCCCGAGTTCTTTGGCCACGCCGTAGGTGCTACTCCATGCTTTCTCTTCGGGCCGCCATCGGCCGCCGTGTTGTCTCACGGTTTCGCGCAACGCCTTCTCGTCGTAGCCAATACGCAGCAGAACCGGCTCGTCGGCGGCACGTTCCATCAGATGTGACTCCCGGCTGCCTGCCGGGTGCCATGGCCGCGTCTCTTCGATGAGTTCGACGGTTTTGTACCGCGTCGCAGTGGAAGCGTCGTATCGGTAACGCACGCAAACCAGCCGCTCGCCATATTTCTCGACGAGTGCTTTGGTCCCGTTCTGGCCGGGCTGCAGGTTGAGTCGAGTTTCCAAGCGCGCCCCCTCGCCTTGGCTGTTTCACGACATTAGCGGATTCCGCTTGCTCGGCAAATGCGTTTTGGGGTGAAAGTCGACGATCTCAGCTAAATGTCTAATGCGGTTTTAACCTGGCACGACGCCTTGGCGTGTTTTTCAGCAAGGAAAAAGGGAGTTAGTCGGGGGCGCGTCGTTCGGCGCTCACCAGTTTGGCTGACCTTTTGTTTCGCACTGCAGCGCGACCCACTTTCGTTTGCTTGTTCAAACGAAAGTAGGCAAAGGAAAAGACACCCGGGTTACGCGTCGGCGCTGCGCGCCGAACCACTGCGATGCGCGTGCCGAAGGGATGCGGCCAGAACTCGGATCGCTTTCGCGATCCTCAAACAGGCTGGCCGCACCGGCGCAGTGCGCCGGACACCCTTCGGCCCCGCGCTTCTCGTTCGCTTCACATGGGACCCGAATACAGCACGTAACCCGTAGCGGTGAGTCGCTACAGGCAGAGACCGGAATCTGGACGAGTGGCTACGTTCTTGTCGGCTTACGCTTCGCTTAGCCGACCTACAAAAGCCATGACCTTGAGCGAGCGATAGCGAGCTTGCCTGTATTGAAGCCCTTGGGCGTAGCGCCGAGCAGTGGAGGCCGTAAGCGGAATAGACAGCCGGATGTTTGAGCGAAGCGAGTTTCCGGCTGGCCCGCTTGCGGCCGGAGCCGCGCAGGGAACCGATGCGTAGCATCGGCGCAAGACAGGGTGCCCTTCTCTTGGTTACTTCTCTTGGGCAAGCAAGAGAAGTGACTCGCGCAGCAGCGCGAAACCCCAAGCCAAAATTCGCCCGCACCGTTGATTCAACACTCTAAAGCTTAAGCCACGAGCATTACGACACGCACGGAATCCGAATACAAGCGGCTAGCCGGTAGCTCGGAGTCGCTAGAGCTATAAACACGTTTGCCGGTCCGCCACCGCGTTCTTGTCGGCTTACGCTTCGCTAAGTCGACCTGCGGTCGGCCGTGACCGATATTGACCGCTCAAGCCATGGGCCAGTACGCCTCGCTCTCGCAACCCTTGCGCTGAGCCGAATCAAGCCGCCGGCGCCGGCTCCCTCGGCCCGGTACGCGGCCCCGTCCCACTATGCTGCGCCTTCGACCCCGGCAACGGCCGACCGGCGGTTTCCGGAATCAGCATGATCGGGACAAGCGCGATGACCGCGGCCCCCATCAGGTAGAACGCCGGAATGAAGTTGTTGCCGGTTTCCCCGATCAGATATTGGATGATCAACGGCGCGGTGCCGCCGAACAGCGAGGTCGACAGGTTGTAGGCGATGGCGAAACCGCCGTAGCGCACGCGAGTCGGGAAGATGGCCGGCAGCGTAGCCGGCATGACGCCAGCGAGCATGACCGTCATCAGGCCAAGCATGGCCAGGCCGGCGACCAGCCCCCAGACGGTGGTGGTCGACAGCAGCAGGAACGCCGGGTAGGAAAACACGATGAACGACAGGCAGGCTGCGATGAGCACCGGCTTGCGCCCCACCCGATCCGACAGGCCGCCGAACAAGTAGATGATCGACATCATTGCCACCTGCACCACGATCAGCAGCCCGGCCGCTTCGGTAGTGCTGATGTTCAGGATGGTTTCCAGATAGCTCGGCAGGTAGGTCAGCACCGTGTAGTAGGCGATATTGAGGATCAGCGTCAGGCCGATGCACAGCAGAAGCTGGCGGGTATGGTCGCCGATGACTTCGGCCAGGGTGCCGTTGGCTTCGTTTTCCTTCTGTGCATTGACGAACGCCGGGCTGTCTTCGAGCTTGAGCCGCAGATACAGACCAAACAGGCCCAGCGGAGCGGCGCAGAGGAACGGTATACGCCAGCCCCAGGCGGTGAACGCCTCGTCGCCAAGCGAGAACTGGACAACAAAGACCAGCAGCGAGCCGAGGATATAGCCGCCGAGCGTGCCGAATTCGAGAAAGCTGGCCAGAAAGCCGCGCGAGTTGTCAGGCGAATACTCGCAGATGAACGTAGCCGCGCCGCCGTATTCGCCGCCGGTGGAAAACCCCTGCACCAGCCGTGCCGCCAGCAGCAGGATCGGCGCCCAGATGCCGATGGAGTCGTAGGTGGGGATCAGCCCGATGGCGACAGTACCAATCGACATCATGATGATGGTGATAGCCAGCACGCTGGAACGCCCGAGGCGATCGCCCAGCGGGCCGAAGAACAAACCGCCCAGGGGGCGTACGGCAAACGCCACGGCAAAGAACATCAGTGATTTGAGCAGCGAATCGCCCGAACCCTGTGCGAAGAAAACATGGCCGATGGTGCTTGCCGTATAGGCATAGATGCTGAAGTCGAACCACTCGAGTGCATTGCCCAAGCCTGCAGCAGTGACAGCCTTTCGCACCGCCCCGGCATCTACGGCGGTGCTGTCTTCGCTGGCGTCAGTCATGGGCGTTCCTGTTTTACCCGACCGAATTCATGGTTACCGAAGCTAGCCGAAAACTGTATGTAACACAAATATACCAACGTCCAACTAGGCATGATCCTCGAATCGTGCGTCGATGCCGCACCGACGCCACGCATGGGTTCTTGAACACCGCCCGGGCGACTGTCGGCTCAGGCGCTAGAGCGGTCGATACACTTGATTTCACCCCACCGGCCATCATGTATTGACCATATCGCACACAGCCTTGAGCGCGACATGTCGAAGTACAGCAAATCCCCCGAAGCCATTGCGCAACTGGATAAGAATCAATACTGGGTCACCCAGGAAAGCGGCACGGAACCGCCAGGCACCGGCGAATACCTGAACAACAAGGCGCCGGGCATCTATGTGGATATTGTCTCCGGCGAGCCGTTGTTCGCTTCCAGCGACAAGTACGAATCCGGCTGCGGCTGGCCGAGCTTTACCAAGCCGATCGAAGCGGCCTACGTCAACGAACTGCAGGATAACTCGCACGGCATGAGCCGCACCGAGGTGCGCTCGAAGCACGGCGACAGCCATCTGGGGCACGTATTTCCGGACGGCCCGCGCGACCGTGGCGGGCTGCGCTACTGCATCAACTCGGCGTCGCTGCGCTTCATCCCGAAAAGCGAGATGGAAGCGCAGGGTTACGGCGACTATATCGATCAAGTGGAGGACATCTGATGGCACAGGAAAAAGCGATTCTGGCCGGCGGCTGCTTCTGGGGTATGCAGGACCTGATTCGCCGCTATGACGGCGTGATCTCGACCCGTGTGGGCTATTCCGGCGGCGACGTGCCCAATGCCACCTATCGCAACCACGGCGATCACGCCGAGGCAATCGAAATCGTGTTCGACCCGGATACCATCAGCTATCGCCAGCTGCTGGAGTTCTTCTTTCAGATCCACGATCCGACCACGAAGAACCGTCAGGGCAACGACCGTGGGCGCAGCTATCGCTCGGCGATCTACTACACCAGCGACGAACAGAAAGCCGTCGCCGAGGATACGATCGCGGACGTGAATGCCTCCGGCATCTGGCCCGGCAAGGTTGTTACCGAGCTGGAGCCGGCCGGCGACTTCTGGGAAGCCGAACCGGAACACCAGGATTATCTGGAGAAGTTTCCGAACGGCTATACCTGCCATTTCGTACGTCGCGACTGGCAGCTGCCGCGCCGTAACGAAAGCGCATGAAAAACGGCCGGCGCGGCTTGATATGCCGCGCCGGCCGCTCATGCCGAGTTGACGGGCGTTGACCGCCCGCGTGGATCAGCTTTCCTCTTTGGCCGGCGTCAGACGAATGAGACGTGCATCCATGCTGTCGTCGTCGGCGCCCTTTGCCTTGTCTTCGAGCACCCAGAGCGCGCCGTCCGGCCCCTGCTCGACTTCGCGAATACGCTTGCCCCAGCCATAGCGGGCCACTTCTTTGCTGTTGTCGCCGTCGAGCGTGACGCGAACGATGGCCTTGGCCACCAGGCCGCCGATGAAGCCGTCGCCCTGCCAGTCTTCGAACATGTCGCCGTTATAGATCACGAATCCGGCCGGGCCGATGGAGGGCGTCCAGGAGACCTCCGGCGCGTTGAATTCGGGGCGGGTGTCGTGATCGGGAATGGGCACGCCGCTGTAATTGTCGCCGTTCGAGACCACGGGCCAGCCATAGTTGTCGCCGGCCTCGATCTTGTTGAGTTCGTCACCGTGGGCGGGGCCCATTTCATGCGCCCAGAGGGTGCCGTCGGCGGCGAAGGCAATGCCCAGCATGTTGCGGTTGCCCACGGTATAGAACTGCCTGGCGATTTCGCCGTCGTCGGTGAACGGATTGTCCGACGGAATGCTGCCATCGGGCTTGATGCGGATGATCTTGCCGAGGCTGTTGTCCATTTCCTGGGCCGGATCCTGCTTCTGGCGGTCGCCGGAGGTAATGAACAGATCGCCCGGATGCTTGGCATTGTCTGGCGCGAAGGCCAGCCGATGCGAGAAGTGGCCCTTGCCTACGCGATAGGGCTGCTGATGCCATAGCTTGGTGATGTCTTCGAGCGCGGGCTTGCCGTCGTCCATCGCCAGCCGAGCACGGACCACCGCAGCGCCGCGGGTGGCGCCGCCGTCGAGCGATTCCGCGTACGACAGGTAGATATACCGGTTATCAGCGAAGTCCGGGTCGAGAATCACATCGCCCAGCCCGCCCTGGCCGCCATAGGCCACTTCGAACATGTTCGCCACATCGGTCTTTTCGCCTTCACGGCTGACGTGCACGAGCTGGCCGCGTTGCTCGGTGACCAGCATGGAGCCGTCGGGCAGGAAGGTCATCGCCCACGGCTGGTTGAAATGGGCAACGGTTTCGGCCGCGATGGCCATGTCGTCGCTGGCCTAGACATCGGGTGCACCGTCGGTGGCCGCGAGGGCGGCCAGCGGCATGGCGATCGCCGCTGCAAACAGGCCACGCGCACAGCGCGAGGCAAAATGGTGACGCATCATGAACTACCCCTTTTAAAACGCGTTATCGTTGAACTAGACGATACGTCACCCGGACAGGCCCCGGATGATGAAAGCGCTGCCTGCCGTCGCGACAGGCAGCGCCGTACAGGCCGCGCCTAGAAGACGTAGCCGGGCAGCCAGGTCGCGATCTGCGGGAACATCATGATGATCGCCAGCCCCACGATGCCCACCATCACGTAGGGCAGCACCGAACGGTAGATATCCTGCATCGTGATCGAGGGCGGTACCACGCCCTTGAGATAGAACAGGTTGAAGCCGAACGGCGGCGTCATGTAGCCGATTTCCATGTTGATCACGAATAGAATGCCGAACCAGATCGGGTCGAAGCCCAGGCTTTCCACGATCGGCATGAACACCGGCAGCGTGATCAGCATGATGCCGACCGGGTCGAGCACCATGGCCATGAGAAACAGAATGATCTGCATGGCGATGATCGTGCCCCAGGGCCCGCCGGGGATCATTTCCATCCAGCCTTCGATCATGGCCTGGGCATCCATGCTCTGGTACGCCGCGCTGAACGCGTGTGCGGCAAACAGAATCCACATGATCATGCCGGTGAGCGAGAACGTGCGCAGCGCGGCATCACGAATCAGCGGCCAGGTGAACTTGCGATAGACCGCGGCCGAGATCAGCGCGCCGAGCACGCCCATGGCGGCGGCCTCGGTAGGCGTGGTGATGCCCAGCATGATGGAGCCGAGCACCATGACCACGATCAGAATCGGCAGCAGCACCGCGCCCAGGGAGCGAAACTTCTCCGGCCAGTCGGCGCGTTCTTCCGGCGGCAGTGCCGGGGCGAGCTCGGGCTGGAAATAGCAACGCACGAGTACGTAAATCGCCACCAGCACCACCAGCAGCAGCCCCGGGAACACGCCCGCGGCGAACATCTGGCCCACCGATACGCCGGTGATCAGCGAATACAGGATCATGATGATGCTGGGCGGAATGAGAATACCCAGGCCGCCGCCGATATTGATCGCGCCCAGCGCCATATGCTTGTCGTAGCCGCGTTCGAGCATCGACGGCAGCGCGATCGTGCCCATGGCCACCACCGCCGCGCCGCTGATGCCGCACATGGCCGCGAACACCGCACAGATGAACACCGTGCCAATGGCCAGCCCGCCGCGGGTGCCGCCCCACCACAGATACATCATCCGGTAGAGCGAGTTGGCCACGCCCGTGCGTTCCAGAATCATCGCCATGAACACGAACAACGGAATGGCGACGAGCGTGAAGCTCTCCATGGTGCCCCAGATCTGGGAAGCCACCATGTAGAACGAATCGATCCCCCAGGTGAAATAGAGGAAGATCACCGACACGCCGCCGAGTACGAAGGTCAGCGGCAGGCCGAGAACCAGAAAGAACAGCAGCGCGCCGAAGAACAGCAGGGTCGTGAGTTCGATACTCATGCCGTTTCTCCCGGATTGCTGTCACGCTCGGAGGCCACGGTCGGCGGCTCCATCACGCCCAGGGCGATGGCGATGTCCTCGACCAGCTTGGCAATGCCCTGCAACAACAGCAGCGCGGCCGCCACCGGAATGGCGATCTTGAACGGCCATACCGGCGGGTTCCATGCCGAGTACGACGTTTCCATGCTGTCGAGCGATTCCCAGGCGATGGTGCCGCCGTAGTAAAGCAGCGTGATCGTGAACAGAAAGAACAGCGACGAGGTAAGCACGTCCAGCACCGCACGCACCCGGGGTGCGAGCGCGCTGTACATCAGGTCCACGTTCACGTGCCCACGATGGGCCATGACATAGCCGCCCGACATCACCGCATAGAATCCGAACACGAACTGGGTGAGTTCGGTGGTCCAGACACGCGGCGCCTCGAGCGCATAGCGATAGATCACGCCGAGCAGCAGCACGGCGAACATCACGAATATGAGCAACGCCACCGCCCGACCGATCCAGTCGTTAAGTCGGGTGATGCCGTTGATGAAGGCATTGAGCAGGCGCATAAGCGACTCCCGCAGATAAGTCCGCCCCGATGGCCACGAAGGCCAGCGGGGCGGCGGTCAGGCAAAAACGCGATCAGGCGTTGTCGTCGAGATAGCCCAGGTCGCTCAACATGCTCTTGAGCTTGTCGAGCGCTTCGGCGGCCTTGTCGCTGCGCTCGCCCTGCTCTTCCCAGGACTTTTTCGCCACCTCGGTGAGATGCTGCTGGACCTCATCCGGCAGCGTGGTGATCTGCACGTCCTGCTGGGCCATCGCATTGGCCAGCGCGATCTGCTCTTTGTAGAGGTACTCGTTGGTACGTACCCAGAACTGCTCGTCGAGCGCCTGCTTGACGGTCTTGGCGTCTTCAGCCGAGAGCTTGTCGAGGGCTTTCTGGTTGACGATGAACACGTCCGTGCCCGCGATGTTGAGCGCCGGCTTGACGTGGTACTTGGCCACTTCATACAGGCTCATGCTCGCCGCACCCTGGGCCGCGCCCCAGTGCGCGCCGTCGACCACGCCGCTCGACAGCGCGGTATAGAGTTCGCCGCCCGGAATATAGCTCGCCGAGGCACCGGCTTCGGTCAGAAACGTCTGCAGCGCGCCGGAGGAGCGGATCTTCAGGCCCTTGAAGTCGTCCATGCTGTTGATCGGGCGATCGACCACCATTTCGGTCGGATAGACCTTGTCGGTGGACCAGTACACGCCCTCTTCGGCGGCTTCTTCACGCAGCATGTCCTCGAAGCCCAGGCTCTTGTGGAAGTAGGCCGCTTCCCAGACGTTGCGGAAGGCGAACGGCAGGCCCGAGGCGATACCGGCCAGGCTCATCTGGTTCTGGGCATAGGCCGGCGAGATGGTACCCATCTGGATGGTGCCGCGCTTAACCGCGTCAAAGGTCTGCTGGGCCTTGAACAGGGCACCGGCCGGGTAGAGCTTGAGCTTCACGCGGCCATCAGTGCGCTCTTCGATGACGTTCTTGATACGCACCAGGCTGTCTTCGTACGAGCTGCTCGAACTCGGCCAGTGCGATTGCACGCGCCAGGTCGTGCTCTTCTGCGCCAGCGCGCTCGTGGGGGCCAGGAACGCGGTGAGCGCCAGCGCGGTGGCGCCAGCCAGCAGCCCGCGCTTGAAAGGTGTCGAAAGCATCGGATATCTCCTCCGTTATGAAAGTCTGGCGCCTTGCGGTCAGCGCTTTTTTGCCGCTGTACCGCCCGCCATCCGGCGCACGCCGGATGAAACGATCATGCCTTACTTGAAATCTCGTTTCACGTCTTATTTTTAGTGCGTTTTACAGGCATTGGCATGGAACCATACCCGTCACCACGCCAGAATCGAATACCGTATGCCGCCCGTCGATGCCCTCGCCAGGGCGCATCCAGGCGCCAGCGTCGGGTGTGCCTCGGTACACCAGCCGTTGTTTGTTCGGTATTCCCCGTGGCAGCCGAACGCGCAGTGTCCGGCGCGCCGGCCGACTGCCTTCATGGCTGAACGCAGTGCCTGCGGGCCGCCCACACGGCCCATATTCAGTCACGCTTATGCCGAACCCAGTAATCTATAGCGCGCACGGTACGATTACGTTGATTACCGCCATTTCAGGTTAGGCTCATGCCTTGCCGCCGGACATCCTTGAACCATGACCATGCCGAACGATAAGCACGATCTCGCGACCCTGACCGCTACCTTCGATGCCAAGCTGGCCCAGCTCGGCGAAGCCGGCGAGGACAGCCGCAAGGCGATCAATACCGAAGTACTGGAACACGCCGCGGCGATTCTTGCCTGCGACGGCGGCCCGCAGGCCCTCTACGAGCGCGTGGCGGCCTATGAACGTGCCGGCGTCTTCGCCCATAGCGACTGGGGTCGACCGGCCATTCTCCAGCCTGCGCTGGCGGTGCGTTCGCTGCGCCAAGGGGATGCCGTGCTCACGGCCATGGAGGCCTTGAGCGAACTGCGCCTGCTGGCGGTGGCCCGAGGCGATTACCGCCACCCCGGCATGACCGCGGAACGCGCCCGCAACTTCCTCACCCAGGTGATGGCGCTCAACCTCGACCTGCTGTCCGGCACGCTCAGCGAGGCCGACCGCGAACGCCCGGATAACCTCGGCGGGGCGGTGCAGGCGCTGTATCACTATCAGCTCGAGCATATGGGCTACGAGAGCATTCTCGACAGCCTGGTGGCCGAGGTCTGGCGCATTCTCGCCCAGCGCCCGATTCAGGTCGACGACGTACGCCAGATGGTGATTCAGATCGCCACCTGCCTGTACGACCCGGATATCGAGGGCACCACCGGCAACAACGACGCGCGCCGGCTGGTCGAATCCCTGTTTGCGCCCTCGCCCGGCTGTGCCGAAGACCCGGGCGTGGCCGTCTATGCCGAACGCCTGCAGGCGATGGATCACGACGGCTTGACGACCGAGGCCGTGGGCTTTGCGCGGGCGATGCACGACACCGGCCTGGCTTCGGTCTATCACGCCGTTTTGCTGCGTCATCTGCGCGGGCTGCCCGACGGCAGCGGCGACGCGCTCGTTCCCCTTGCCCTCGGCCTGAGCCAGACCGGCCAGGACGCGCTGCTGTGCTATCGCCAGCTGGTGCACACCCTCATCGACGAAACCGTGTTCGTGGAAACCGCGCAGGCGATTTATGGCCTGGCGCTGCTGCTCGAACGCGGCGTGCTGTTCTCCACGCCGGTCGCGGCCGGGCTGTGGCGCCAGATCGGACTGAAGCTATCGCCGGCCACCGAGGAGAACATCCGCATGGTCTGCGGCGAGGCACAGCCGCCACGGGTGTTCCTGCTCGCCGGCGTACTGGGGCTGCTCGGACAGCCGCTGGGCGTGGGCCAGGGCAACAACCCCACCTGCCAGTCGGTGATCGGGCTCTCGATGTGGGCCGACAACGATCCGGACTACCTGCTGCAGCTGGTGACCTGGGCCGCCCGCGACGACGAGGTGCTCACCCGTTTCGAAGGCGAGCCGATCTCATCGAAGGGTCTGGAAGCGGGGCTGGCCAAGGAGGCACCGCTGGACGTGGACCCGGTATCGCTGGTGCTGGTGCCGCATCTGGACCGGCTGTACATCGAAATGGGCCGGCTGTGTGGCGAACGCGACAACGACCTGCACCGCTGGATCAACCCCGAATTCTATGGCTGGTGGGTCGGCCAGGGCTTTGCCGTGGTCGCCGATCCGAAAACCGGCGCGATCGGCGATCATGCCGGCTTCATCCGCCATTTCTATGCCTGCTACCACCCCTATTACAACGGCAACGTGCCGGTCATCCACTCCCAGCCGGCCGGTATCGCGGTCACCGACAGCGCGGCACGCTATGTCGGCCGCCACGCCATCGCCATCCTGCGCGTCGCGCTTGATCCCGACGGCGACATGCGCGTGTACTTCTTCAACCCGAACAACGACAGCGGCCAGGACTGGGGCCAGGGTATCGTCACCACGACCGAAGGCCACGGCGAACTGCCGGGCGAGGCGTCGCTGCCGTTCGCGGAATTCGCCTCGCGGCTATTCGTGTATCACTACGACCCGCTCGAACACGGCAACGCCGACGGCGTGACCGACGAGGAACTCGAGCGCATCGTGACGCTGGCCTACGACAGCTGGGGCAAGGAGTTCGATACCGAGTAGGCTTGCTGCATTCGTTTGATTGCCGTCGTTCGCGGGTGGGTCGCATCGCCATATGAGCCGAGCAGCACACAAGCCGAGTCCGGGCCAGGGCTCTGCGCGCCGCCGCAAGCCCAAGCCGCGCAAGCCCGCGGCGCGGCCTGACACGCCGCGGCTGATCGCGTTAAACAAGCCGTTCCGGGTGCTGACCCAGTTCACCGACGGCAACGGGCGGGCGACGCTGGCCGACTATCTCGATGTGCCCGGCGTGTATCCGGCCGGCCGGCTCGATCGCGACAGCGAGGGGCTGCTGCTGCTGACCAACGACGGCCAGCTGCAGGCTCGGATCACCGACCCGAAGTACAAGCTGCCCAAGACCTACTGGGTACAGGTCGACGGCGAGGCTACGAACGCGCAGATCGAGGCGCTACGCGCCGGCCCCATGCTCAAGGATGGTCCGACCCGGCCAGCCGATGTCGAAATCATCGTCGACCCCGAACTCTGGCGCCGCGACCCGCCCGTGCGTTATCGCAAGAATGTGCCCACCAGCTGGCTTGAAATCACTATCCGCGAAGGCCGCAATCGCCAGATTCGACGCATGACCGCCGCGGTGGGTCTGCCGACCCTGCGCCTCGTGCGTACCCGTATCGGGCCTTGGTCGCTGGCCGGGCTGGCCAGCGGCGAGTGGCGTGAACTGGCGCCGAGCCTGCCCGGCTAGAGTCGCCGCGATTACGCCTTCTGAGTCAGCTCGGTCGGCGCATCGCTGTTGATCAGCCCTTCGCGTTTGACCGCCTGCCAGAATGCCGGGTCGATCGAGGCGCGCATGGACGCCGCGTTCTCGCGCGCCTGCCGTGCATTACGTGCGCCCGGAATGGTTGCGGATACGATCGACGGCGCCGCGGTGAACTGCAGGGCCGCGGTCCGCAGATCGGTGCCATAGGACTCGGCCAACTTGCTGAGCTTGGCGCGTTTTTCGCGATAGCCGTCGGGAATGGGGTCGCCGCTGTAGAGCCAGCGATCCTTGCCGGCCAGAAAGCCGGCACCCAGGGGCGCACCGATCACCACCGAGCAGCCCTGGGCCTCGCATTTCGGAAACAGCCGCTCGAGCGCGTCGTCGTGGTTCATCAATGTATAGCGCGTGGCCTGTAGCAGCACGTTGGGCTCGGCATTGTCGAGGGCCGCGAGCGCGGGCTCGATATCGTTCACGCCCATGCCCCAGGCCTTGATCAGCCCTTCCTCGCGCATTTTGGTGAGCTCCGGCATGGCGCCTTCGATCGCGGTCTTGAGCTGGGCATCGTAGTCGTCCAGATCCTTGTTGCTGGGCGCCAGATCGTGGATGAACACCATATCGAGACTGGGCACGCCCAGGCGCTGCAGGCTGTCTTCGACCGAACGTCGCACGCCGGCGGCGGTGTAGTCGTAGCGATAGTTGAAGTTCAGATCGCCCGCCCAGATACCGTGGCTGTCCATCGATGCGTCGGGGGTCAGCAGGCGCCCCACCTTGGACGACAGCAGATACGCTTCGCGCGGTTTGCCGTCGAGAAAATGCCCCATGCGGCGTTCGCTCAAACCCAGGCCATACCAGGGCGAGGTATCGAAATAGCGCACGCCCGCATCCCAGTGCGCCTGCATCATGGCCTCGACGGTTTCGTCGGAAGTTTCGGCAAACATATTGCCGGCCTGGGTACCGCCGACGCCGTATTTATGCGGCGGGCGATAGCCCGACGCGCCGCTCGGGTTGGCCGGCATCGAGTCGGGGCTGTGCGTGGCATGCGCTGCGTTGTCTGCGGCAAAGGCGCGCGGTACGAGCAGCGAGGCCGCACCGGCCAATCCACCGAAGGCGGCCGTGCGAAGAAAATGACGACGGCTGGTCATGATGTATCCGTGAGCTTTGAACGATGCCGGCCAAGGTAGCAGACGCTACCGACAACGTTCGACGTCAGGGGCTGTCGCCCAAACGTTGCAGCGACTGGAAGCGGCCGTTGTCGTCGTAGCTCAGGCGGTAGACGCCGTGCACGCCGTCGCGCGTGACCACGCGCCGCAGCGCCTGGGCGGGTAGCAGCACACGCCGACCGTCGGTGCTGGAGGCATAGACATGGTCGACCGAGCCCGCATAGTGGGCCTGACACTGGGCGGCACAAAGTTCGATGATCAGATCGATGCTCGGCATGGGCAGACAACGCTCACATGGGCCCGGGCTGTTCCTGCGGCTGGGCGGCGACGCGCTCGCAGGAGGCCGCCCGCGATTCCGGCCGGGCGAGCAGGAAACCCTGGCTGTATTCGCAGCCGAACGAGCGGATCCATTCGTGCTGGGCACGGGTTTCCACGCCTTCGGCCACCACGCCCAGATCCTGCCCGTGTGCCAGATCGACAATGCTGCGGACCAGTTCGCGGGCGACCGCATCGTGCTCCAGACGCTGGACGACGCTCTTGTCGAGCTTGACCAGCGCCAGCGGCAGCCGGGTGAGATAGGCAATGGACGAATAGCCGGTGCCGAAATCGTCCATGGCGATACGAATGCCCAGCGTGTTCAGGCGCGCCATGGTGCGGGCCGCTACGTCGAAGTCGGCGATCAGGCTGCGCTCGGTGAGTTCGAATACCAGCCGGCGGCCGTCGATGCCGTGGCGCGCCAGCACGCCGGCGACACAGTCGTAGAAATCGCTCTCATAGAATTCACGGCCGGGGATGTTGATTGCGACATAAGGCAGGGGCAACGACCGTTGCTGCGCCTGCCATTGCGCGATCTGCGCGGCAGCGGTATCCAGCGCGTGTTCCACGAGCGCCCGGCTGAGGTTGTGTTCGGCTTCGGCCAACGGGATGAATTCATCCGGATAGATATCGCCGAGTTCGGAGTCGTGCCAGCGCGCGAGCAGCTCGAAACCGGCAAGCACGTCGCCGCGATTGCTGAACAACGGCTGCCAGTGGAAGTCGATACCGCCTTCCTGCAATGCGGTTTCGAACAGACGGCGGATATGGCGATCGCGCAGCAGCTGGCGGTTGATCGTTTCCGAGAAAAGCACGACGCCGCGGCGGATATCGGCGCGTCGGTGGGCCTGGCGTGCACGCGACACCAGTTCCGCGGCCTGACGCCCATGATCGCCGTGCACGGCAAGGCCGCCAACGACCTGAAACGCCACCTGGGCCGCGCCGCCGCTGACCGCACGGTTGGCATAATCGACCTGGCGCTCGCAGTCGGCACGTACGGCTTCGATATCCTCGCCGTCGGGTACCGCGCCGACGAATTCGGTATCCGACAGGCGTGCGATATAACAGAAATCCGCCGCCCCATCCTGAAGCGCCGCCAGCCAGCTCGCGACCGTATTGCGTGCGACCTGCTCGCCGTAGGTCTGTTCGTAGTGGGCGAGATTGACGATATCCAGGTGCAGCACCGCACTGCCCTGCCCGTCGCGAGCGCGCGACATCAACACATCGTCGAGGCGTTCGAGGGCGATCGTGCGGGTAGCGACCGGCAGCGAGGGGTCGCGATCCATCAGCCTTGCGACGTGGCGATCGTGTGCCGCGATACGCCGGTCGAGATCGAATTCGTGTTCGATCCAGTCCGCCAGTTCCTTGAGCAGCTGGCGGTCCCGGTCGCTGAAGGCGCGCGGCTTGTAGCCGGCCAGGCAGATCGTACCGATCGGCCGGCCCTTGGGCCCATGCAATGGCATGCCGGCATAGCTGCGTATATACGGCGCCCTGGCGACATAGGGTAGATGCGAAAAACGCAGATCGCGACTTGCGTCTTCCACGAATAGCGGCTTGTCGTGGACGATGGTGTGATCGCACACCGACACGCTGCGTGACGATTCCTTGATCTCGATGCCGCAGGTGGACTTGAACCACTGGCGGTCGCCTTCCATGAGCGACATCAGCGCGATCGGCATATTCAGCAGCTGGGTGGCCAACCGCGTGATCCGGTCGAAGCGTTCCTCGGGGCGGGTGTTGAGCAGGCCGAGTTCGAGCAGATCCGACAGGCGCTCGGATTCCCGACGGTCGCTATCGGCTGCCGCATTGATATGCCGTCGCGCCCCGGGCTGCTGCGGCAGCCCGTCGCCGGTCGTTTCGCTGGTCACTTTCCCCGTCCTTTGGCGCTCGCCCCGCTAGATGCGCATATCCCAATCGTTATCGCTCGGACGCGCATTTTTTTCAAGCACCGGATACCGCGCACCGGCCGCCCGACACTGCCCCGCCCCGGGCCGAGCGGCCGGTGCGCGTTCAGTCTGCTGCCTCGAGCTTGTCCTGGGTACGGTATTCGAAGTCGCTGGCGTCGTGGCGCTCACGCAGCTGCTCCTGCGGTTCGCCCCAGAGACGGTTGACCATACGCCCGCGCCGCACGGCCGGACGCGCATCGATTTCCTGTGCCCAGCGCTGCACGTTCTCGTACTCCTGCACCTGCAGGAATTCGCCCGCATCGTAGAGCCGGCCGAGTGCGAGCGCGCCGTACCAGGGCCAGGTCGCGATATCGGCAATGCTGTATTCGCCGCCGGCCAGATACTGGGATTCGGCCAGGCGCCGATCGAGCACGTCGAGCTGACGTTTGACTTCCATGGTGAAGCGATCGATCGGGTACTGCATCTTCTCCGGCGCATAGGCATAGAAATGCCCGAAGCCGCCGCCCAGATACGGGGCGCTGCCCATCTGCCAGAACAGCCAGTTCATCGCCTCGGTACGCGCTGCGGGTTCGCCCGGAAGGAATTCACTGAACTTCTCGGCCAGATACAGCAGAATCGAGCCGGACTCGAACACCCGCGTCGGGTTGGTCGTACCGTAGTCGACCATCACCGGAATCTTGGAGTTGGGGTTGATGGCGACATAGCCGCTGGAAAACTGCTCGCCCTCGCCGATATTGATCGGCCAGGCGTCGTATTCCGCGCCCTCGTGGCCGAGTTCGAGCAGCTCCTCGAACATGACCGTGGCCTTCACGCCGTTGGGCGTAGCCAGCGAATAGAGCTGGAAGTCGTGCTTGCCGACCGACAGCTCGGCTTCGTGGGTCGGGCCGGCGACCGGGCGATTGATATTGGCGAACTTACCGCCGCTGCCCTTTTCCCAGGTCCAGACTTTCGGCGGCGTGTAATCGTGGTTTGCGTCACTCATCATCGAATTATGTTGATAGCTGTTGGCCGCGATTATCCGCATATCCGGGCCTTGGCGTCGAACTGGCCACCGCCGGGCAGCGGCCAGGACATCGACTAGTTGCGCCGGTCTGCATAGCCGTCGGGCAGTTGCTGCGGCGCCTCGGCGACCACGCTTTCGTCATCGATTTCGCGCGTTTCCACGAAGGTCAGCCGGGCGAATTCGTCGATCACCTGTTTAGGGTAGGTCGGGCCTGCATCACGCAGCGCGCGCATCGTCTCCAGATGATCGTTCTGGTAACACACCGTTTTTTCCGGTGCCTCGACCACCCAGCGCGGAAAGAAGATCACGCCGTGCAGACGTCGCTCGGCGAAGTTCGCGGTCACACTCACCGAGGTGCCGGTGGGCTCGTCCCACGATACCTTGCAGACGTCGTCGGACAGGCGTGCGATATGCGCGGCCTGATCGCGTACCCAGCGCCCGCCGACCATACCGCTATGAATACGGTAGTCGATGGTGCGGGCGTTCTTGATATACATCTCGTACTGCCAGCCGTTGTCATAGGTATAGATGAAATGGCGGCCGAGAAAACCGGCAAGCTCCTCGGGATGGGTCGAGTCGAAGGATTCTTCCGTGATCATGAGACAGCGCTGTTCCTTAGAAGCCTGGGGCGATGATGCGCGCCGGCCGCTTGCATGACCATGAACGCGTCGCTTCGCTCAATGGCGACGGCCCAGACGTCGGATCACCGGCCCTACCGTCAGCCCCTGGCCGACGATAGAGAACAACACCACGCAGTAGGTGATGGTCAGCAGCGTATCGCGGGCGTCGCCGGGCGGTAGCGCCAGGGCCAGGGCCACCGAAATACCGCCGCGCAGCCCGGCCCAGGTCAGCAGCGCACTGGCGTTGCTGCCCAACCGGTGCCAGGGGCGCACCAGCTGCAGGGCCACGCTGACACAGCCGTAGCGGGTGACGAGCACCAGCGGGATCGCGCATACGCCGGCCAGCAGGTAGCGCCCGTCGAGGGTGATATGAATCATCTCCAGCCCGATCATCACGAACAAGACGGTGTTGAGGATTTCGTCGACCGTTTCCCAGAAGGTGTCGAGATGCGCACGGGTGGTGTCGCTCATCGCGAACATGCGCCCGTGGTTACCCACCAGCAGGCCGGCGATGACCATGGCGATCGGCCCCGAGGCATGCAGCACCAGCGCCAGCTGATAGCCGCCGAGCACCACCGCCAGCGTGACCAGAATCTCCACCTGGTGATCGTTCATGCGCCGCAGCATCCAGAAGGCCAGCCCGCCCAGGGCCAGGCCCAGCAAGGCACCGCCGACCACTTCCTGAACGAACAACAGCGCGATCTCACCCGCGCCTTCCACATGGCCGGCGCCGGTCAGGCCGAGCAGGGCCAGAAAGACGACCACCGCCACGCCGTCATTGAACAAAGACTCGCCGGTGATATTGGTTTCGAGCTCCTGCGATACCCCGGCCTGCTTGAGCAGGGCCAGCACGGCGATGGGATCGGTGGGGGTGATCAGCGCGCCGAACAGCAGACAGTAGACAAAGCTCAGCTCAAAGCCCAGAAACGGCACGAGCAGATAGGTCACGCAGCCGATGATCGCGGTGGAAAGTACCACCCCGACCGAGGCCAGCACGCCGATGGAAAAGCGATGCCTCCACAGATCGCCCAGGTTGACCTGCAATGCGCCGGCAAACAAAAGGAAGCTGAGCATGCCGTCCATCAGCGTGCGGTTGAAGTCGATGGCCAGCCACCAGTCGCCGGTCTGTTCGCGCACCGCCAGAACGCCGAAGTAATCGGCCGCAACCAACCCGGCCGAAACGACCAGACTGAGCAGCATCACGCCGATCGTGGTCGGCAGGCCCACGACGCGGTAATTGACGAACGCGAGCACCGCGGCCAGCGATACCACGACGGCGCTAATCTGTAGCAGACCCACGGCCTGTCCCCCAGCAAAAACGCGACAGGATAGCGCGTGGGCTTACGACCTGGATATCGAATCCAGCCGGTAGACACGGGCGGCCGTGTCGAAGAACAGCGCGTTCTTTTCGTCTTCGGAACAGCCGCGCGTCAGGTACTTGAAGGCGTTCCAGAGGGTGACGTAATCGCAGCTGAAGTGATCGACCGGAAAATTGCTCTCGAACATGCAGCGCGTCGCACCGAAGGCTTCGATACAGGTTTCGATATAAGGCGCCCAGGCGCCTGCCAGCGCTTCGTGCGACGCCGGTCGATGTTCATAGGACCATTCGAAGCCGGCGAACGGCATGGCCAGCCCGCCGAGTTTGACCACCACGTTGTCGCAGGCTGCCAGGGCCTTGATCCGTCTGCGCCATTCGTCAAAGCGGGCATCGCGCTGGCCTGCATACACGCCGATACCGACCGGGCCGCCGACGTGGTCGAGCACGATCGTCGTGTCCGGGAAGGCCTGGGCCAGATCGACCAGATCCGGTAGCTGGGGCTCCAGCAGCCAGGCATCGAAGCTCAGCCCCCGCGGCGCCAGTTCGGCAAACCCCTTGCGAAAATCGGGGTCGCGCAGCAGATGGGCGGGCGTGCCACGGGTCGATAGCGGGCCCAGCACGTTTTCGTCCGCGTCGTAGGCCGCGCTGTGGCGAATGCCGCGAAAGCGGCCCTGCCCGGCGGATAGATGGGCCTCAAGCACCTCGGCCACGTCCGCGCCCAGACGCAGGTCGGCATGGCCCACGATGCCGGCACAGGCGCGCGTATCGCCATAGACACCGCTGGCGGCTACGGCCGCCACGCCGTTGACGAACTCGGTTTCGCCCACGCTGCGCAGGGGTTTGGGGCCGTCGGCGCGATACATCGCCCGGCATTCGATGAACACCGTTGCGCGGATGTCGTGGCCGCGGTCGGTATCGGCCAGCAGCTCGTCGAGCATGTAGCGCGGGCGTTCGCGCAGCATGCGGCTGAAGCCGTGTTCGGCGAACGGCATGGCGCCGAGATCCAGCCGCGAGCGATCCCATAGATGATGATGGGGGTCGATGATCGGACGGTGGGGTTCGAGTATGTCGGCTTTTTCGCTCATGGCGCTCCTCTGCACGTGGCGGTTCGTTGTTGTGCCCGAAACTTATCATCGAACGAGCGTTCGGTTCGTGAAAGACCGTGCACGGTTATTTGATGTAGCAGGCATATTCAGGCCTGCTAGGGGCATCGTGTTTTCATCGGACGCCTGACATGAGTGCTTATCGAGACGGCATACGCCTGGGCGTGGCCGGCGCGGCCGCGGCGGCGGCGATCTATTTCCCGCAGCCGCTGGCCGCGCGCATCCAGACCAGTTTCGATGTATCGGTGCTATGGGCGGCGATGCCGATGACGTTCGCTTTCATCGTGCTCACCTCCGGGCCGGTTGTGTTCGGGCGCTTCATTACCGTGGCGCGGGCGATGCGTATCGTCATTGTCACCGAGCTGCTGCTCGCCGCGCTGTTTGCGGCTCAGGCCGTGGCCTTCGATTCGCTGCCCTATTTCCTCCTGCGCGCGCTGCAGGTGTTTTTATTGCCGCTGTTGATCCCGGCGGTAATCACCGGCTCGTCGAACATTCAGGGCTCGAACAATCGCGCCCGCGATCTGGCCTTCTATACCGCGGGCACCATCGTCGGCGGTGTCGGCGGGCGGTTGATCGCCGTAGGGTCGGTCACATTCGAACACTGGCAGCTCGGCAGCCTTGCCATTACCGCCATGCTGCTGTTCTCGGCCTGGCTGCTGCGCGATCCGCCGGTACTGGGCAGCGACATGCCGCGTCGGCCATCGGCCCATGCCAACACGGCCGTCCCGCCGGTGGAGCAGAAGAAGAGCTGGTGGTGTCAGGTGACCCTGTCCTACCCGGGCCTGGCACTGGCCTTTGGCGTGCTGACCACGGTACTTACCTGTCTGCCCTTCGAGATCGGCTACAAGCGTGGCGGCGCGCTGATGCTCGCCATCGTCTACGGCGGTTATGCCGTGGGCATCGCCACATCGCTGGGCGCACCGGTGATCACCCGTATCAGCCGTGGCCTGCCCAATGCGACCCTGGTGGCCGCCATCGTGTTCGTCATCGGCCTGGGCGGCGTCATCCAGGGCTCGTTTCCGGCGCTGGTGGCGGGCGTGGTGCTGCTGTGCGGCAGCATGGTGTTCCAGCAGGCCACCCAGATCGTGCTGCTCAACGACTACTTCGCCCGTTCCCAGTCGGGCACGGTGAGTGCGCTGTTCGTGGCCGCGGTATTCGCCGGCGGCACCCTCGGCTCGAGCGTGATGGTGTCGCTTTATGAATGGGCCGGCTGGGGCGTGGTCATGGGGATCTGCCTCGTTTTTGCGCTCGTGGCCGGCTACTGCGTTTATGCCGCGGCCCGTCAGCAGGCCCAGGCGGCCCGCGCCCTGCCCTGACCACGCCGACACAGGCGCTGGTGCTGCGCGCTGCCGCGCGGCAGACTGCGACCGTATTTTCCAACCGAGCGTGGCATGTCGTCGATCATTCTCCACCACTACGGAGCTTCCCCGTTTTCGGAAAAGGTTCGGGCCATTCTGGGTTACAAGCAGCTCGAATGGCGCTCGGTGCTCATCCCGCGCATCATGCCCAAACCGGAGCTGGTGGCCCTGACCGGCGGCTATCGCAAGACGCCGGTCATGCAGATCGGGCGCGACATCTATGCCGATACGCATCTGATCACACGCCAGATCGAGCGACTCGCGCCCGAACCGAGCCTTTTCCCCGAGGCCGATATCGCGAGCGTCATCGGGCTCGAACAGCTCGGCGACAAGCGGCTGTTCCTGGCCGCTGTACCGGTGATGTTCCGCCCGGCGGGCCGTGCAGTGCTCATCGACAAACTCGGCAAAGACTATCTGGCCAGCTTTGGTGCCGACCGCGCCGCCTTGTTCAAGGGTGGCCATGTCGCACGTCCGGACGCGGCGTACTCCGACGCGGTTCTGCCGCCAACGCTGGATGCCGTAGATCACCAGCTCACCGACCGTGACTTTCTGTTTGGCGAGCGCCCCTGTATTGCCGATTTCTCGGTCTATCACCCCATCTGGTATATCCGCTCGAACAGCGGTGTAGCGCCACTGCTCGACGACTACCCCAACCTGCTGGCCTGGGCCGATCGCGTCCGCGCGCTGGGACACGGCACCCGCGAAGATATCGATGCCGGCCAGGCGCACGAGATCGCCGCGCGCTGCGAGCAGTGGCAACCGCTGCCGGCCGCGGTCGAGGGCGGACTCGTCCCCGGCACGCGGGTATCGGTTGCGGCCACCGATTACGGCACCGAACCCAGCCAGGGTGAGCTGGTATCGATCGCCGCCGACAGCATGACCATTCAACGCGGAGGCCCGGACGGACAACCCGTTCGCGTGCACTTCCCGCGCGACGGTTTTCGTGTCGAGGCGGCCGAGGCGTAGCCCCTGCGGCGGCGCGCCGCCCTCGCCGTGTTGCGAAAAAACCGAGCCGGGCCGTTGTACCCACCGGCCCATGCCACCATTATCGGTTCATCCATTCGACCCGCCGATAGAGGCCGAGTCATGAAACGAGCACTGGGCGCGATGGCCGCCAACTGGCTGCGCAAACCGGAAAACCAGGAACGCATCAAGCGCACCGCGCGCAACGTGTGGGGCAAATTCCAGCAGCGCCGTGAGGCCCGCAAGAACCCGAGCGCGGGCACGAAGGCCCGCGAGGCCCGTCCCACCGAGCGCAACAGCCACGATGAATGAGTCGCGTGCAAAACGTGCACGCGGCGCGGGGCTGCTCGCAATGCTTGCGGCCGTGCTTCTCGCCGGCTGTGCGGGCGGCCCGCCCGAGGATCCGACCGAACCGGCCTATCAGCGCTATTGGCAGTGCGCCTATGGCGCGGCCATGCCCTATGCAGCGGACTACAGCGTGAGCCCGCGCAGCGCGGCCGCTAGGGCGCAGTCGGCCTGCGCCAACGTCTATCGAGCGTATCGCGATGCGCGCATCAACTATGTGCGTTCGGTCGTGCCCTCGCATGATCGCGACATGGCGACCACGCTGGGCAATCAGGCGGCGCGGGAACGGCGCAAGATGGTCACGCAGCGCCTCATCGAGCTGGTTGCCGAGGCGCGTTAAAAGTCCTCGCGGGTGGCCGCACGCGCTGCGTTCCGGCTCTACCCTGCGCCCGCGTGGCAAATCGGGTTACGGGCAGCCCGGCCGTCTTTGATACCGTCGGTCATGAATTGAATGCACCGACCAACGAGCCCCGCCATGACTGCGCAAACACTGCCCGACACGATGCACGCGATGCGCCTGACCGGCCACGGCGGCGTAGACAAGCTCGTCTACCAGGACGACGTGCGCACCCCCACGCCGGGGCCCGGCGAAGTCGTGGTCCGAGTGACCGCCACGGCCAAGAACAATACTGACCGCAAGGCCCGCGAAGGCCTTTACCCGACCCGTGAAGCCAACGATGTGACCTCGTTCGCGATCGGCGGCACGCCGACGCTGACGTTCCCGCGGATTCAGGGCGCGGATATCGTGGGCCGGGTGGCGGCGGTCGGCGACGGCGTGGATGCCTCGCGTATCGGCGACCGGGGCCTGCTGGACTTCAATATCTATGCCGAGACGCCCAACGGGGCCCGGCGCGATATCAACCTCATGCCCGACTATTACGGCCACGGCGCCGACGGCGGCTATGCCGAGTATGTCGCCGTCCCCGCCGATCAGTTCCATACCATCGACAACGATCTGAGCGATGCCGAGCTGGCCAGCCTGGGCATGTGTTCCTATCAGACCGGTTACCATATGCTCACGTCGGCGAACATCACCGCGGGCGAGCGTGTGCTGGTCACCGGTGCCAGTGGCGGCGTGGGCACGGCGCTCATCCAGCTGTGCCGGGTGATCGGCGCCATTCCCTATGCGCTGAGCACGCCCGACAAGGCCGATGCGCTGCGCGCGCTGGGCGCCGAAGCGGTGTTCGATCGTGCCGATATGGACGATTTCACGGCGACGGTGCGCGAGGCCACCGACGACGAACCCATCGATGCGGTGATGGACCTGGTCGGCGGCGACATGACCCGTCGCTTCATCGACACGATGATCTTCGATATGGGCCGTCGCACCACCTATCCGCGCCTGAGCATCGCCGGCGCCAGCGGCGGCAACGTCAGCGAAGTGCTCTGGACCCGTATCTATCTCTATCAGGTGCAGATATTCGGCGTATCCCACGGCACCCGCGACGAGGCCGAACAGCTCATGCGCTGGATTCGCGGTGGTGAACTCCAGCCCGTGCTCCATGCCGCGTTCAAGCTGTCAGAACTGCACGAAGCCGAGCGCTATTTCGTGGATCGCTCCAGCAATTACCTGGGCAAGATCGTGATCGTGCCCGACAGCCAGTGGGACCAGCACGGCGCCCCCTACGCGCTGACCGGCTGACCCGTCCGAACTCGCAGCGACGCCTGCATCGCTCCCGAATTTTTCAAGAGACCGCGGCATGAGCGCAGAACTCACGTTTCAGATCATCGATACCCATGCCGGCGGCGATGTCAGCCGCATCGTGGTGGGCGGTATTACCCAGTTGCCCGGGGCGACGGTACGCCAGCAGATGGAGTATCTGCGCGACCATGCCGACGGCCTGCGCACCGTGTTGCTCGAAGAGCCCTACGGTATCCCTGAGATGTCGGTGGACCTGATCGTGCCGCCGGCCAACCCCGAGGCGCAGGCCGGTTACATCATCATGGAAGTGATGGGCTACCCCATCTACTCGGGCTCCAACACCATCTGTACGGCCACCGCCCTGCTCGACAACCACATGATCCCCAAGCGCGAAGGCCGTCAGCAGTTCGTGCTGGAATCGCCCGCCGGACGTGTGGCCATCGAGGCACGGGTGGAGAACGGCGTCGTGGAGGCGATCACCTGCGAAGGCCTGCCCAGCTATATCGACACCCACCGCGCCACAATTCATGTGCCGCTCATCGGTGAGGTGACCTACAGCATTGCCTATAGCGGGGGCTTTTATGCGCTGGTCGACGCGGCCGAGCTGGGCTTTTCGCTCACCCGCGACGAGGAGTCGCGCCTGGCCCACTGCGCCCAGGCAATCGTCGAGGCCATTCTGGAAGAACGCGGCTTTTCTCACTACGAGCTCGGCGACGTGGGGCCACTGCCGTTCCTGCACTTCATGGGCGATGTCGAGCAGACCGGCGCCGGCCATTACCGCTCGCGCTCGGCCACCTATGTGCACCCCGGCGTGATCTGTCGCAGCACCACCGGCACCGGCACCTCCGCGCGTATGGCGTTGATGCATTACGAAGGCCGCATGCAGCCGGGCGATACGCTGGAAACCGTGTCACTGCGCGGCTCGAGCTTTCTGGGCACCTTCACGCGTGTAGCCCAGGCCGGCGGTCACGACGTGGTGGAAAACACCATCACCGGCAAGGCCTATGTGATCGCACGTTCGCAGATCGTGGTCAACCCCGAAGACGAACTGGTCGACAGTTCCCAGCTGGGCGGCATTCTCACCTGCACACAAACTCGGGGCTAAGCGGACCGCATCCGTTCGACACGGCGGGCGCAACGGCGCTGGATCTATTCATTCCGCCACTAAACGCAAAGGACGGGCATGGCGGCTCGGTTTCGCCGCGCACGCGAGAGGCTAATCAGATCTGCGTGCATCTGCGTCGATCTGCGGGCGTCTTGTCTTCCCAAACACGCCACATGTACATACGCCCTGCGGCAACGCGGGCCGTTAGCCGACCGATCGAGCGAAATGGCGGGCGATCGCCCCCGGCGTGGTCAGCCAGACATCGTCGCGCACCGCCGCCACATGGGCGAGCGCCCGGCGTAGCGCGCGCAGGCGAAACGGCTGGCCGACGATATACGGGTGCAGCGCGATGCCCATGACCAGGGGCTGCTCGCGCGCCTGCTCGCGCATTTCGTCGAACTGGTCGACGATGCGGGCGGCGAACTCGCGATAGTCGATATGGTGGGCCACGATCGACGGAATATCGTTGATCTCCTGCGGGTACGGCACTGATAGAATCCGCCCGCCGTCACGCGTGGCCATCCACGTCGGTTGATCGTCGTGGCACCAGTCCAGATGGTAGCCAAAGCCGGCCTCGGCGAGCAGGTCCGGGGTGATCTCGCTCTGGGCGATCCATGGGCCGAGCCAGCCGTTCGGTGCCTCGCCGAACGCCGCCGTGAGTCGATCGCGCGACTCGGCGATGAGCGCGGCCTCGCCGGCCTCGTCGAATTCGTTCTGGGATTCGCTGTTGGTCCGCCCGTGGGCAATGAGCTCGGTATGCAGACGCTCACGATAAGCCGTCACCAGTTCCGGACAATGGTCGAGGATCGTGCTGTTCACGATCAGGCCCACCGGCAGATCGAGCGCTTCGAACATGTCGAGCATGCGCCAGGCACCGACGCGGTTGCCATAGTCGCGCCACGCATAGTTGAGCACGTCAGGCTCGCGTCGGCCGCTCGCAAGCGCCGCGCCGTAACCCTGGCCGAAATCGAAGTGTTCCAGATTCAGCCCGACATACACTGCCAGTCGCCGGCCGTCGGGCCAGTCGAAGTCCGGCCGATCAACGATGGCGCTGTAGGGATAGCGCCCGTGGCTTCGAGGGGTTCGTGGCATGACAGGGCCGCAGACGGAATAGACGGCGCCAGTGTAAGGCCCGGATGCATGCGGCGCCCATCTGCGCTAGCGTCGGGTACGGGGGTGTGGTGCATGCGATCGAATCATACATTCGCGACCGGGTGGCTCATCCACGTGGTGCTGGTGTTATTCAGCGGCCTTACGGCCGCCGCCGAACCGCCATCGGTCACGCTGGCCGAACGCTACGACGGCCAGCACGATCTGTCGACCTACTGGGTGAGCGAGAAATACGACGGCGTACGCGGCTACTGGACCGGCGACGCACTTCTCACCCGCGGCGGTACGCCTATCGATACGCCGGCCTGGTTCACCGCCGGCTGGCCGGACACGCCCATGGACGGCGAGCTGTGGATCGGCTACGGCGAGTTCGCCCGTGTTTCCGGCATCGTACGAACCCACGACGCCCGCGATCGCGAGTGGCGCCGGATCAGCTATCGCGTGTTCGACCTACCCGAACACGGCGGCGATTTCGACGCCCGGGTGCCGGCCATTCGCGAAACCGTGGCCGCTATCGACCAGCCCTGGGTGGTCGCGATTCGTCAGTTCAAGGTCGACGATCCGACCGCGCTCGATGCGGCCCTGGACGCAGTGCTCGCCCGTGGCGGCGAAGGGTTGATACTGCACCGCGGCGCGGCGCCCTATCGCGCCGGGCGCAGCGACGATCTGCTCAAACTCAAGCCCTACGACGATGCCGAAGCGATCGTGACCGCCATCAACCCCGGCCAGGGCCGCCTCGAAGGCCTGATGGGCTCGCTCGACGTACGTACGCCCGACGGGCGCGAATTTGCCATCGGCAGCGGCTTTACCGACGCTGAGCGTGCCGATCCCCCACCGGTGGGCAGCTGGATAACCTATCGTTACAACGGCGAAACCGCGACCGGCCTACCGCGGTTTGCCCGTTTTCTAAGGCGACGACCGGGCGGACCGCCGCCCGAGCCGGACTCAGGCGGGTAAGACGACACGCGCCGCCTGCCCCGATCCGAGGGCCAGGCCTAGGCGACTAGAGCTTGACCTCGAAGCCTTCGAACTGGGGCGGGCCGAGATAGATATCGCGGCGCGCGCCGGCGTTTGCGTGGGCCTTGCGAAAGGCCTCGCTCTGGGTCCAGGCCTCGAACGCTGCGCGGGATTCCCACTCGGAGTGCGAGGCAAACAACGTGTGCTCCTCGTTGGACGGCCCCTGCAACAGATTGAACTGCTTGAAGCCGGGCACCTCCTGCAGATGGGTGTCGCGTTCGCGCCAGATGGCGAGAAACTCCTCTTCGCAGCCGGGTTTGATCTTGAAACGGTTCATGGCAATGAACATGGCCTGCTCCCATCCGTGAAAAACCGTTGTGAGTATACGCATCGCCCGGCGCCCCATGGCCAGGACGATCAATGCGCAGTACAGCTACAATGGCGCGTTTTGTGACCGGGCCGGCCTTGGCCCCGACAGGAGCCTTCGTGCTGATTCGTATTCTCGAGATCACGGTGCCGGTATTCGGCATCATCGCCCTGGCCTACGCCTACGGGCGCCGACGCCCGACTGATCTGCGCGATGCGAACCGGCTCAACATCAGCATCTTCACGCCCGCGCTGATTTTTCATGCGCTCACCGAGCGCTCCCAGGGCGGGGACGATTTCATTATGGCCGCCGTCGGCGCCACGGTGATCGTGCTCGGTTCCGGCCTGCTCGCCTGGTCCTGGGTACGGTTCACCAAACGCGACCCGGCCGTCTACGTCGGCCCGGCCATGTTCAACAACTGTGGCAATCTGGGCCTGCCGCTGGCGATTCTCGCCTTCGGCGAAGACGCCCTGCCGCTGGCCGTGGTGCTGCTGGTCACCGAAAACCTGCTGCAATTCACCGTCGGGCTGTGGCTGCTGGGCGATTCGATTCATATCAAACGCCTGGCCACCAATCCGGTCCTGGTGGCCACCTTCGCCGGCGTGATCGGCATGGTCATGGACTGGCATGCCCCGGCCATGATCGAGCCCGGCATACGCATGCTAGGCGAAATCTCCATTCCGCTCATGCTGGTCGCACTCGGCGTACGCCTGGCCGACGGTGCGCCGGGCCAATGGTCCGCCGGCTTCTGGGGCGGACTGGCCTGCCCGCTCACCGGCCTGATCGTGGCCGTGCCCTGGGTTTTGATCACCCAACCCGATCCGCCGCTGGCCGCACTGCTGATCGTGTTCGGCGCCCTGCCGCCGGCCGTACTCAACTACATGCTCGCCGAACAGTTCGAGATCGCCCCGCAGCAGGTCGCCGCGATCGTGGCCGTCGGACATGTAATCGCGCTCGCGGTCATACCGCTCGCGCTTTATTGCGTTCTATAGCGCCTGCATCGAGATCGCTTGCCCAGCTACGTCCCATGCGAGAAAAGACGTCAGCGAAGCCGCGAGGGTAATTTGCTCGGATTCGCCTTGCCATGCGTACGAGCGAGTATCGTAATTCGGCTTTCTGGTATCTGATACCAAACCAGAAACGGAAATCGGCGCAGCACTGCTCGCCGTATGCCGCGGTATTTTTGCGGGTAAAGAAACGGCTCTTCGGCGATCCGCGCCACCAGGGCGTTGAATTCAGCGTTGAACTCGGCTGCCAAACCGACCTGTTGCTGTTCGTACCACTACTGAGCTTCCACCACATCACGTTCTGCGGTGCGACGAAAATAGACGTTGTAGATCAAGGCAGCTGGCTTTTGATTCGCTCGCGAACGTCGGACCACGGGCTTTCGTCAGCCGGATTCGCTTCAGCATCCGCGATACGCGCGTCCAGTAACGATTGCTCGGCGGCTGTCACCGGCACCTCTTCCGTGCCAATCGTTTCCCAGACCGCCTGGATGAACTCCAATCGCTCAGCAAGTGAGAGTTCCTTGACCTTCGATATTAAGTTCGCATCGATCATGGCTAGAGAATAGCGTAATCACCGCATACGCAATACGCCCGGTCACCAAGCACACAACTCAAGCAGACAACTATCGAGTTCAAACCGGCGCGGCACAATAACAAGCCGTCTCAGCCCACCTGGGTACGCCATGGGGGAACGCGCGCAGCGACCACTTACCTTCAACTGGACAACGCCCCAGATGTTCGGCGGTTCGCACAAAAAAGCCGGCCGATCATAAGACCGGCCGGCTTGGCGCAACGCAGGATGCGCTATCCGATCAACTCTGTTCGCTCAGGAAGGGATAGTCGGTATAGCCCTTTTCGTCGCCGCCGTAGTAGGTGGCTTCGTCGGGCTTGTTGAGTTCGGCACCGACACGGAAGCGCTCCACAAGATCCGGGTTGGCGATATAGGGACGACCGAAGGCCGCACCGTCGCCGAGATCCTTTTCGATCAGGTCTTCGGTCTTCTCCGCCGTGTAGTGGCCGCAGAAAATAAGCTTGCCGTTGGCAAAGCGCTCCCGCAGGGACTGACGGAACTCGTCGGTGAGCTTGATATTGCCGCCGGCCCAGTCGGGTTCCGCGATATGCAGATAGGCCAGACCACGCTTGTTGAGCTGTTCGGCCATGTAGAAGGCCATGGCCTTGGGTTCGTCGTCGCTCAGGCCGAAGATCTCGATGAACGGCGACATGCGAATGCCCACGCGATCGGCGCCCATCACTTCAACCACGGCATCGACGACTTCCAGCGGCAGACGCGCGCGGTTCTCGATCGAGCCGCCATAGGCGTCGGTCCGCTTGTTGGAACCGGTGGCCATGAACTGCTGGAGCAGATAGGCGTTGGCGGCATGGACTTCCACCATGTCGAAGCCGGCCCGCTTGGCGCGGATGGCGGCCTGACGATATTCCTCGACCACCTCGGGGATTTCCTTGGTTTCCAGCGCACGCGGCGTGGAGGAATCCTGCAGGCCTTCGCTGCCATCCTCGAACTGGACATAGGACTGGGCGCCTTCGCCGCGAATGGCACTGGGCGCGACCGGCTTGCGGCCGTCCGGGTGCACCATTTCATGGCCGACCCGGCCGACGTGCCACAGCTGCAGGCACATGCGACCGCCGGCGTCATGCACGGCGTCCACCACGCCTTTCCAGCCGGCTTCCTGCTCGTCGGTGAAAATGCTCGGGGTGAACACATAACCGCGGGCGGATTCCGAGATGTTGGTAGCCTCGGAGATGATCATGCCGGCGCCGGCACGCTGCGAGTAATAGGTACGCTGCATTTCGCCCGGCACCTGATCGCGACAGCGCGCACGTGTGAGCGGCGCCATGATGACGCGGTTGGGCAGCTGTACGGCGCCAAAATCGATGGGGGAAAGAAGCTTGTCGACGGCCATTTTGGTTCCTTGGACGAAAGATCGTGTGATGCCCAAGGAGTTGGTGGCCGCGACGGGCAAATCAAGTCGATTGCGCACAACGCATTCTTGCGCCAGACACAAAACCGGGCACAAAAAAGGCCCTGCCGCAGTGCGACAGGGCCTGAACTCGCCTGGCTGCGCTTATTCGGCCTTGACCGTCAACGTGCCCTTCATGCCGGCCTGGAAATGGCCCGGGAAGGTGCAGATATAGGTGTAGTCGCCCGGCTCTTCCGGTGCGGTGAAGGTCACCGAATCGGATTCGCCGCCGCCAACCAGCCCGGTATGGGCGACGATCTGGTCGCTCAATTCTTCCGGCACGTAGTCGTTGGCCTTGGCGCTCATCGCGGCTTCGTCGATCTTGGCCGCATCGGCATCCGCCTTGAGCAGAATCCAGTTATGCGCCATGGCCGCGGCCGGCAACTTGCTGTTGTTGACCAGCTTCACCGTGACTTCTTCGCCCGGCTTGACCGTGATCGATTCCTGGCTAAAGCGCAGGCTGTTGGTGCCCTCGATTTCGACCGTCTTCGCCTGGGCGGCGACCGCCAGCGTGGACAGCGCAGCAAACAGCGCGAACAGAATTGTCTTCTTCAACATGTGAATTATCTCCGTCGATTTTGTATATGCACAATGAAAGCAATACGAGCGATACGCAAGCTGTGGCAAAGACGATGTGCCCGGGCCACGGGCCAGACGCTCGCGAACCCGATCGCTGAAAAGTCTAGCCGGCACGGCTGAACCCCGGCTGACGCATCGAACATGGGCGACGGCTTAAAAGACGATGACCTGTCGGATGGCCTCACCGGCGGCGAGCCGCTCGAAGCCGGTATTGATCTCGTCGAGCGACAGCCGATGGGTGAGCAGCCGGTCCACCGGCAGACGGCCGGCCTGATAAAGCGCGATGTATTCGGGGATATCGAGCTTGGGCACATGGCCACCCAGATACGAGCCCATGAGGGTGCGCTCCTGGGCTACCAGCTGGGTGGGCGATACCGGCAGGCGCACGTCCGGATGGGGCAGGCCGGCGGTGACCGTCTTGCCGCCCTTGCCGGTGGCCGCAAAGGCGAACTCCAGGGCCGGCTGTACGCCCGCGAATTCCGCGGCCACGTCCACGCCGCCGCCGGTCCATTCCTTGATCTTGTCGAGTGCGTCCTCGTCCTTGGTATTCACTGTGGCGGTGGCGCCCAGCTCGCGCGCGCGCTCGAGCTTCTCGTCGTCGATATCGGCGGCGATCACCTGTGAGGCGCCGCCGGCAATCGCACCCAGTACGGCCGACAGGCCCACGCCGCCGAGACCGACCACGAGTACGGTCTGGCCCAGACGCAGATTGGCGGTATGCACCATCGCGCCCACGCCGGTGAGCACGGCACAGCCGAAGATGGCCGCAATCTCGAAATCCAGGTTCTTATCGATCTTGACCAGAGATTCGGTGCGTACCACCGCGTATTCGGCAAAGCCGGACACGCCCAGGTGGTGATAGACGTCGCCGGCCTGCTCCTTGATACGGATGCCCTCATCGAGGAGCGTACCGGCGTTGTTCGCCTGTGCACCCGGCGTGCACAGCGCAGCCCGGCCATCGGCACAGTAGTCGCAGTGGCCGCAGCTGGGTACAAAGGAACACACGATATGGTCGCCAACCTCGAAGCCCTTGACGTTCGGCCCGACCTCGATGATCTCGCCGGCCGCTTCGTGGCCCAGCACCATGGGCGTAGGCCGGGGCCGGTTGCCGTCGATGGTGGACAGATCCGAATGACACAGCCCGGCCGCATGTACCTTGATGAGCACCTCGCCCGCCTGCGGCGCATCGAGCTCGAAGGTCTCGATCTTGAGCGGCTGGGAATCACTGTAGGGGCGTTGCGCGGACATTTCGCGCAATACGGCGGCTCGGGTCTGCATAAGAACTCCTGGTCTTGAAAAATGCCGGCAATATAAGCGGCCTGCGCTCGAATCTATCATTCGAAACGATGTTTCGGGAGTATGAATCTTACCCGCGAGGCTTCGAGGGCCCGGTCAGTCGTGCAAAAATACGGCCTTTATACGTTTACCCGACGGTCCGTGCGTCGTGCGCTGGATCGTTCGCAAAGGCTTTGACATGACCCCCAGCACCGAGACCTACCCTATCGATATCGCCGGCCTGCACCGCGAACTGCCCCTGTTCGAAGTGGCCGCGGGTACCCGCATCGCGGTGCTCAACGTACTTGGCGATACCGAGCTGGTGGAAACCGCAAGCCGGGCGCTGGCGACCAAGCTCGAAGCCGTGGACTACAGCGTGCTGGTCACCGCGGAGGCGAAGTCGATCCCGCTGGTACATGCGCTGTCGGTCGCCACGGGCAAGCCCTATATCGTGCTGCGCAAGAACTACAAGCCGTATATGGGCGACGCGCTCAAGGCCGAGACGTTGTCGATCACCACCGGTCAGCCACAGACGCTGTTCCTCGACGCCAAGGATCGTGCGCTGGTCGACAGTGCCAATATCGTGCTGCTCGACGACGTCATCAGCTCGGGCTCCACGCTGCAGGCCATGCGCGCGATCATGGATCGCGCAGGCGCGCATGTGGCGGCCGAAACCGCGATCCTCACCGAAGGCGAGCGCGAAAACTGGCACCACATCATTTCGCTGGGGCATTTGCCGGTATTCACCGACGCAGCCGCCGGCTAGGCGAATACCGCGGTCGCGATGCCGAAACCGTAAAGCACGATCAGCGCCGCACTTTCGAAACCGATATTGCCCACGCCGCTCTTCTCGCGCCGGATCAAGCCCAGCAGCAGCACGCCGGTCATAAGAATCGACAGCCCCATCCAGAGCAGGGTCTGCTCGGGAATCGCGTGGTAGATCGAGCCATCGCGATAGGCCAGATCGGCGGCGCCGGCAAACAGGCAGTCGAAGGCATTGCCACCGATGATGCCGCCCACGGCCAGCTGCAGCGCGCCGCGGCGTACCGCGGCGACCGAGGTCACCAGTTCCGGCAGCGAGGTGCAGATGGCGGTAAGTATCACCCCGACCGCGGTCGCCCCCAGCCCGGTCTGTGTACCGATACGGCTGGCCACGATCTCCAGCACGAAACCGCTCACCCCGAGCAGCGCCGCGAGCCCCACAAAGCTCAGCCAGAGCGCGGCGAGCGGGCGGGCTAGCGCTTCGTCGTCGGGTTCGTCATCCCGGGTTTCACCGGTCTCGCGCGGTGCCCACATACGCAGCTGCTGGGCATCGTTGACCACGCGCAGGCCAAAGCCATAGCCGGCGAAGAGCACCAGCGTGGCCGGGTGGATACCGGCGACGGTATAGGCCGGTGTGTAGGGCGCGACCAGCAGCAGGGCCAGCAGACAGATCAGCAGCGCGCTCTGGGCCAGATTAGCGGTCGAGGCGGCCGCATGTTCGAGGTTGGCGCGCTGGTAGACCGCATCGGCGATGGCCAGAAACACGGTCTGTACCGCGATACCGCCGAGCGCATTGCTCATGGCCAGTTCCGGCTCGCCCTTCAGCGCGGCGGTCACCGACACCACGATGCCGGACAACGACGTCGCCGCGCCCAGCAGGACCGCGCCGGCGATCGCTTCGCCCAGGCCCGTGCGGTCGGCCAGATCGTCGGCGATATGGGTCAACCGGGTGCCGACCACGGCGATCACCGCCGCGATCAGGGCGAATATGCCCAGGCTGGCTTCAAGGCCAAGCGTCGATAGCCAGTTCATTTACTTACGCTACGTCGTTTGAAGGGTTTGTCGCTGTCCTTGCCATTGCGCATCACGCTGATGCGTTGGTTGGCGCGGCCGATGAGCCGGCGTTGCCAGCGCCGTTCGGCGGCGGTCACCGACGACTCGCTGGCATCCCAGGATTCCTGCAGCAGAAACTTGCTCGCCGCGACCGCGTCGGGCGAATAGGCGCTCATTTCCAGGGCAATATCGCGCGCGGCCTCGGCCGGGTTGTCGTCGAGATGGGTCACCAGGCCGATTTCATGGGCCTCGCGGGCACTGATGATCTTGGCGCTCATGACCAGCTGCTTGGCCACATCGATACGTACCAGTTCGCGCAGCAGGGCCACGCCGCCCATATCCGGCACCAGCCCCCATTTGGTTTCCATGACCGACAGACGCGCATCGGGCGCGGCCACGCGCACATCGGCACCCAGCGCCAGCTGTATGCCCGCACCAAAGCAGTTGCCGTGAATGGCGGCCACCACGGGCACGCCGATATCCCGCCATGCCAGGCTCCAGCGCTGAAAACGATTGGCATAGGGCAGCCACAGCTGGGCCATCAAGGGCGCCACCGCCAACGGCCCGTTCATTACCGAGCCGAAATCCAGGCCGGCGCAGAAGGACGGCCCGTTGCCCTGGATGACGATCGCGCGCAGGTCGCGATCCTTGGCCAGTGTGCCGGCGGTGTCGTTGACCGCGTCGAGCATGGCCATGTTCATGCCGTTGTGCTTGCGCGGACGATTCAGACAGACCCGTGCCAGCTTGCCCTCGTGTTCGACGAGAACGGTTTCGTCGGCTTCGCTCATGCGCATTCTCCCGGCATAAAAGCACACACTTTGCAGGGTTTTGGCGGAATCGACCAGCGCGCTTCAGCCCTGCCACCCGCCTGGGCATGCGCCGTGCATGCCGCGCTGGCGGCACCATGAAAAAGGCGGCCCCGAAAGAGGCCGCCCTGGTCGATATCCGAGTCCGGCCGTTCAGCCTTTCAGATGCTTTTCAAAAAAAGCCATGCTGCGCTCCCAGGCTTTTTTGCTCGCCTCGGGGTCGTAGTAGTCCCAGTCCTCGTTGCCGAAGGCATGCGGCGCATCGTAGCGGTAGGCCTCGTAGGGCACGTTTGCCGCCTTGAGCTTGGCTTCGAAGGCATCGGCCTGATCGATCGGAAAAAAGGTGTCCTGCTCGGCGAAATGACACTGCAACGGGATAGTGATCGACGCCGGATCGCCGGCTTCGTCCGGCGGGATGCCATACCAGGAGACGGCGGCATCGGTTTCGTCGTTGTGCATGGCCGAGAGCACGGCCAGCACGCCGCCCATGCAGAAGCCGATCACGCCGACCTTGTCGCTGTCGGCCTTGAGGTACTGCAGCGCACCTCGGATATCCTGGGTGGCGGCATCGCCGAAGTCGAGCTCGTTCATCTTGTGCTCGGCTTCTTTTTCATCCAGGGCCTTGTCGCCGTGGTAGAGGTCGGGCACCAGCACGCGATAGCCGGCGTCGGTCCATTGCTGGCCGACTCGCTTGATCTGGTCGTTGAGCCCCCACCATTCCTGGATGACGACGATGCCGGGCGCGTTCGCGTTCTTGGGCTCGGCATAGAAGCCGCTGGCGCTGCCGCCATCCGGGCGCTTGTATTCGATATGTTCGGACATGGCCTGCGTTACTCGCTAATGGAACGTACTCGCATGCTACCGCGCCCGGCCCTGGTTTTTATTAATCCGGCACCAGAACAGCTGACAGTGTCAGCCGTTTCCAACGCCATTCGAAATAAAGGCCGGCACATGTCCGTCTTTTATTTTCAATGGCTTCGCGGCCGCTGGCCGCGGTGAGCATGCTCACGCATACGCGCGTTATTAACCCGAAGATTCATGTATTTTTGTGCCGGGTTAATAACCACAGGGGCGCGCAGCGCCATTGCGCCACAGCCGCGTTAGCGCGCGGCCTGCAGATGCCCGCCGGTAAGCGCGGCGACCTGGGTATCGTCGAGCACCGCCTGCAGCGGCAGCCAGGCCTGACTATCCGGCCGGCGGGTACGCAGCGCCGGATCGGCCAGCGACACCTTCTCGCCCGTCTTTTCCTCGATCATGCGTTCGATGGTCGCGGCATCCAGCTCACCGTTTTTGAGCTTGACCAGTTCCGCCTCGTCCAGGTCCAGCGTGGTGTTGCTGGCGCTGCCCGGCAGGTAGATCGCGCCGGTCGCGAAATCCACCGCGAAGGCGATCACGCCCGGCACGATGAAGAACAGCAGTCCGATGCCATCGAGCACGGCCACGGCCGGGTCGATACGGCCGTCGACCTGTCCCTTGCGCTCAGGGTAGAGGATCACCCCGCAGGCGGTGGTGCCAACGAGCGTGACGGCCATCGCGGCGGCGATACCGGCACGGCGGGCATTTCTGAAATCGGCCATGGCATATTCTCCTGGGTGGGGTGGGCTGATTCGGGCCAGGCAAGCGGCCACGGTTTTCACAATAAAATAATTGTAGCCCCTACTCAGGATTGCCGCCCGCGGCCGATGCAGTAGAGACCGGCCCGCGCGTCGACCTACCCAAGATCATGGCAGCATTCCATCTGGCGGTAACACCGTGCACCGACACGTTCACCCGCCCACCACCGGCCTGGCGAACGGAGGGAGGTTTCACGCTCAGCGAGCTGATGATCGTGGTCGCGATCATCGGCGTTCTGGCCGCGATCGCGATCCCCGTCTATATCGATTACGTTGCGCGGGCCCGGGTCAGTGAAGGGCTTACGCTGGCGTCGCCGGTGAAAACCGCCGTGGGCGAGTATTACAGCGTCAACGGCGAATTGCCGACGGTGGCCAACAACAACTGGACCGAAGTGCTCGCCGCGCTGAACCTGCCCAACAGCTCCGATACGGGCGCGGCGTCGGGCAACAACGTCAAACGAATCTGGTGGCATAACAGCGCCGATGATCCGTCGATCCGTATCCGTTACAGCGGCCTGCCGATCGACGACGACCTGCTCTATCTGGAAGCGGATTTCAACAACGGCTCGATCAGCTGGAACTGCGTGGCCCCCGCCAGCGGCGGCGTGCCCGACCGCTATCTGCCGGCCAGCTGTCGCTAGCCGGCGCCCGCGGGCGCTTCATTCGCCCTGTTTGAAGCGCCGAAGCTCGCGGCGCTGTTTCTTGTCCGGCCTGAGCGACGGTCGCGGCATGGTCATGCGCGCGGCACGCCGTTCGCTGGCCTGGACCTCGCGATGCTCACGACTGGCCGGGGTTTCCTCGTACAGCTGCACGGCTTGGGCCGCCGGGCCGCGCTGCTCGGACAGCCCGCGCACATCGACCTCGAACGCCGTTTCGCCCTTGGTGATCTCGAGGCGATCATCGATCTTGACCCCAGTGCTCGCCTTGGCCCGGTTGCCGTTCACGTGCACCTTGCCACCCTTGACGGCCTTGGCCGCCATGGAACGGGTCTTGAAGAACCGGGCCGCCCAGAGCCATTTGTCGACCCGGACGGGGTTGTTGTGCGCGGATTGCGTCATGCGCAGACTGTGACATCAAATTCACGGCGGGCAAACCATCGCGTGTTCGACCGATTTCGTCTGATCTACCGGCTTCGTGCCACGCCCGAAGGGGTCGAGGTGGTTGCCGGGCGCGTGCCGCCGCGCTTTCTGGCCGCGGTGCGCGATGTCGCACGTCTGCACGGCATCGACCGCGGGGAAATCGAATGCAAGGGGGCCGGACGCAAGGCACGCCTGCGCTTTTCAAGCAATTTCCCGAACGCCGGACGCCAGGCCATACGCAACGTCTGGTCGCCGCCGACGACACCGGGCCCCGGCGGAGGTCGTCGCGCCAGCGGCTGAACCGCGTTTCGCGGGTAAGACCAAGGTCTGACACGCCCCCGACGAATGACGTATGTTTACGCCCGGTGTCTTTGCCCAGGAACTAGCGCATGATCACGGTTCATCATCTCGAGGATTCGCGCTCGCAGCGCGTGCTCTGGCTGCTCGAAGAGCTTGCGCTGCCCTACGAGGTTCGCCACTACAAGCGCGATCCCAGGACCATGCTCGCACCGGCCGAACTCAGGAAGGTACATCCGCTGGGCAAATCCCCGCTGATCACCGACGACGATCGCACCGTGGCGGAGACGGGGCTGATCATCGACTACATCGTTGAAAACCATAGCGACGGGCGGCTGGCCCCACCGCGCGGCAGCGAACAACGCATGCACTATGACTATTGGCTGCACTATGCCGAGGGGTCGGCCATGCCGCCGCTATTGCTGCATCTTGTATTCGATACCGTCGAGAAGCGGGCACCGTTTCTCATCAAGCCCATCGCCAAAGCGATTTCGACCAATGTGAAGAAACAGTTCATCTGGCCGCAGCTCAACCTGCATATGGACTACATCGAGCATACGCTGCGTCAGAAGGAATGGTTCGTGGACCACCACTTCACCGCGGCAGACGTCATGATGAGCTTTCCCCTGGAAGCCGCCTGCGCGCGTATGGACCTGCAGGCGCGCTGCCCGAATATCATCGCCTTTCTCAAACGCATTCACGAGCGCCCGGCTTACCAGCGTGCGCTCGAAGTCGGCGGCCCCTACGCCTATGCCTGATGCGACAAGGCCCGCACGCAGGCGGGCCCTGTCGATTCCCTGAGCGTGCTGTATCAGCTGCCGCCGTCGGTCGAGGCCGAGCTGCTGTCGACCGTGACCTGATCGCGAATACGGTCGACGGTCGTGCTGCCAATACCGCTGACGCGGGTCAGGTCGTCCACCGATTCGAAGTCACCGTGGGCTTCACGTTCTTCGATGATCGCAGCCGATTTGGCTTCCCCGATGTAAGGCAACTCAGCCAGCGCCTCGGCATCGGCGGTATTGACGTTGACGGCCGCCATTGCGAGGGCGCTCATCGTCAGGGCCGAAACGGCAACCAGCATCAGTAACAGATTCTTCATTTTAAAAACCCCAATTTTTAAATGAAGCTTCAACCTAGCGGGGCGTTATTGAATGTTCAAATTGAACTTTTATGACACGTAAAAGAGCGTTTCATCAATCGAACAATCAATTATTTAGCGCTATTTTCAATTAAATATAGAAACAGCGTTCCAACCACATAACTTGTTACCGACTCCGCTGGCGATCCATGCCGCCCGGCGCCGGCAGGCGCAAACGCCCCATCAACGAGCTGCCCGCGTCGCGGCATACCAGCGAGCGCGCCGTAGCCCAGTGGTCGGCGTTGCAACGCTCGTTTCGAACGTGAATTCTCTACGCCTTGGTCACACAATTCATGCGCGTTGCGCCGCTCTGGCCCATCAATCATCGAATGGCACGACCCGGATCGCCGGCTCAGAAACGTACGCCACCGCGCGTATGCCGTAGCGCGCTTCTTGCCGGATCCGGCACGGGCGCGTTCTGCCCGCTGGGGCGCGAGCAAACCGGAGGAGGCTCGGGGCTTGTGGTGAGCCACATCAACACGCCGAGTCGGTCGCTGCGGCATGCCGCAGCGTAGCGATCAGCGTTCGCCGGCCTCGCACAGAGCCTGGATATGTACCGCCGAGCTGGCCGCGAGGGCGTCGAGGGCGTAGCCGCCTTCCAGTGTGGACACCACCCGCCCGTCGCACAGGCGATCAGCGGCTTCGACAATACGCTCGGTCACCCACTGGTAATCTTCGGCCTCGAGCATGAGGTCGGCGAGCGGGTCCGAGCGGTGGGCATCGAAGCCGGCCGAAACGAAGATCATGTCCGGGGCGAACGCGTCCAGGGCCGGCAACCAGTCACGCTCGACCGCCTGGCGGAACACGCTGCCCGGCGTACCGGCCTTGAGCGGCGTCTTGACGAGGGTGTCGTGGCCATTGTCGTCGGAGGTAAAAGGAAACAGCGGGCTCTGATAGCTCGAACAGAACAGTGCGCGCGGTTCGTTGCGCAGCACGTCTTCGGTGCCGTTACCGTGATGCACGTCGAAGTCGAGAATCGCCACCCGACGCAACCCGTGCGCATACAGTGCATGGGCCGCGCCCACCGCCACATTGTCGAAGAAACAAAAGCCCATCGCCCGGTCGCGCTCGGCATGGTGGCCTGGCGGGCGCACGGCACAGAAGGCGTTGGCGGCCTCGCCTGCCAGCACGGCATCGGTCGCGGCAACGAGTGCGCCAGCGGAATGCAGCGCAGCGGTCAGGCTGTGGCCGTTCATGTAGGTGTCATCGTCCAGGCGGACCCGCCCACGGCTGGGCGCGAAGGTCACCAGTTCGTCGACATAGGCCGGGCTGTGTACCCGCTTGATCGCATCCAGCGGTGCCTGGGGTGCATCGCGCCGGGCAACGCGTCGATCCACGCCGACCACGCTCATGCCTTTTTCGACCGCCACGAGACGGGCGGGCGCCTCCGGGTGGCCACGTCCCATATCGTGCAATGGGCAACTCGAATGGCTGAAATAGGCAGTGGTCATAGAGGAATCATCCGAGTACCGACAGGTAGCGCGACCCCGGAGCGGCGTCGACATATGCTGCGCATCGAACAACACCGGACCGCGCAATGCAAGTCAGCCAAAAGTCGGCATGGGCCGGGCCGGCCTGCACGCGCCCATTAAAAAACGCCGCACGTGGCGGCGTTTTTCGATCATCGACCCACCCGCGCTCGCATCGTGGCGGCGGGCACAGAGGGTTCGCCTCACGCACTAGCGCATGGCCACGATACGATCGACCACGTTGCTGTCGGCCGATACCTCGGGCCCGTACAGGGTGCTGTAGTTGCTCTGCATCCACTGACCGAAGGCGTCCGGGTTGTCTTCGTGCAGCAGAGCGGCGAGCGCGTCCAGGTTCTCGCCTTCGCCCGTGGCTGCTTCGCGGCGCAGTGCGACCGACTGCGTATCGGCGAAGTCCTGAGCCTGGGCGAAATCGTCGTCGATGTTCTTGCCCACGATATAGGCCGTGGTACCCGCGGTGCTGGCGGTGGTGATCAGGTCATCGCGATCACGGGCCGAGCTGCTGGTAGCAAGGCCGAGACCGACTGCGGCCACGCCGCAAAGGGCAAGACCACGCTTCCAGGTGCTGGTTTGTTTATGCATTCGTTACTCCCATGAGGTTCTGGCGATTACGCAGGTGAGGCTAGGCACCTGCGCATGAACTATTACTGAATTGGCCAGCGCCCACTCACTTGTACAGCGCGTTGCCGCCGTCGCGAAATTCTTCGGCCTTTTCGGCCAGACCGGCATCGATCGCATCCTGCGGGGTTTCGATACCGCGCTCGGCCGCGAATTCGCGAACTTCCTGTGAAATACGCATGGAACAGAACTTCGGCCCGCACATGGAACAGAAATGCGCGACCTTGGCGCTGTCCTTGGGCAGGGTTTCGTCGTGGAACTCACGCGCCTTCATCGGATCGAGGCCGAGGTTGAACTGGTCTTCCCAGCGGAATTCGAAGCGCGCCTTGGACAGGGCGTTGTCGCGAATCTGGGCCCCCGGATGGCCCTTGGCCAGATCGGCCGCGTGGGCCGCGATCTTGTAGGTGATGATGCCTTCGCGCACATCGTCCTTGTCGGGCAGGCCGAGATGTTCCTTGGGGGTCACATAGCAAAGCATCGCGGTGCCATACCAGCCGATCTGGGCCGCGCCGATCGCCGAGGTGATGTGGTCGTAGCCGGGGCCGATATCGGTGGTCAGGGGCCCCAGCGTATAGAACGGCGCCTCGTGGCAATCGGCCAGCTCGGCGTCCATGTTCTCCTTGATACGCTGCATGGGCACATGACCGGGGCCTTCGATCATCACCTGCACGTCGTGCTTCCAGGCGATCTGGGTCAGCTCGCCGAGGGTACGCAGCTCGGCCATCTGGGCTTCGTCGTTGGCATCGGCAATCGCGCCGGGGCGCAGGCCGTCGCCGAGCGAAAACGCCACGTCGTAGGCCTTCATGATTTCGCAGATCTCTTCGAAATGCGTGTACAGGAAGGACTCGGTGTGATGCGCCAGGCACCACTTGGCCATGATCGAGCCGCCTCTGGAGACGATGCCGGTGACCCGATTGGCCGTCATCGGCACGAACGGCAGGCGCACGCCGGCATGGATGGTGAAATAGTCCACGCCCTGCTCGGCCTGTTCGATGAGCGTGTCGCGATACATTTCCCAGGTCAGGTCTTCGGCCTTGCCGTCGACTTTTTCCAGTGCCTGATAGATGGGCACCGTACCCACCGGCACCGGCGCGTTGCGGATGATCCACTCGCGGGTTTCGTGGATATGCTTGCCGGTGGACAGATCCATGATCGTGTCGCCGCCCCAGCGCGCGGCCCAGACCATCTTCTCGACTTCCTCGGCGATCGAACTGGTCACCGCCGAGGTGCCCATGTTGGCGTTGATCTTCACCCGGAAATTGCGGCCGATGATCATCGGCTCGGATTCGGGGTGATTGATGTTATTGGGAATGATCGCGCGCCCGGCCGCGATTTCGTCGCGCACGAATTCGGGCGTGACGTAGTCGGGGATATTCGCGCCATAGCCTTCGCCCGGGTGGCGCCGCAGCAGTCGCGAATCCTTGATCGCATCGATCTTGGCGTTCTCGCGAATCGCCACGAACTCCATTTCCGGCGTGACGATACCCTGACGGGCATAGTGCATCTGCGACACGTTGGCGCCGGCCCTGGCCTTGCGCGGCACCCGCACGTCGGGAAAACGCAGATGGCCGGTCGCGGCGTCCTCGGCCCGGGCACGCCCGAACTGCGACGACAGGCCCTCGAGCAGCTCGGTATCGCCGCGCTCCTCGATCCAGCCTGCACGCAGTGCGGGCAGGCCACGGGTCAGATCGATCGTGGCGTCCGGGTCGGTATACGGGCCGGAGCAGTCGTAAATCGTGATCGGCGGGTTCTTTTCCACGCCGAACGTGGCCGGCGTATTCGACTGGCTGACCTCGCGCATGGGCACGCGAATATCCTGCCGCGAGCCGGTTTCGTGAATCTTGCGGGAATTGGGGAACGGCTCGCGCATTTCGTCGGCCAGACGCGCGGACACCGCCAGATCTTTGGGAACAGCGCTCATATCGATTTGCCGTCGGGGGAATAGGCTTTCAATCTACCAACCTGCCATGTGCAATAAAAGCCGCGCACGGGCGTGCGTGCGCGGTTTCGAAGTCATCAGCCGGCGGCCGACAGGCTCGCGCTGTCCACGATCATTGCCCCCGCGGCCTGCATGGCTTCGAGCGCGGCGGCGGTATCGCCGGGCTGCATATCCACGCCGCGTACGCCGTCGCGCACCAGCGTTACGCCAAACCCTTCGGCGAGCGCATCCAGCACGGTGAACTTCACGCAGACATCGGCCGCCAGGCCGAGCACCACTACATGATCGATCCGGGCCTCGCGCAGATGGGCCGTCAGCCCGGTGGCCTGGCGATGATGGTTGTCGTAGAAGGCGGAGTAGCTGTCGATTCGCGGGTCCGTGCCCTTGCGCACCACGTAATCGATACCGGCCACGTCCAGCGCCGATGCAAAGCCGGCCCCGGGGGTGCCCTGCACACAGTGCACCGGCCACAGGATCTGGTCATGGCCGTCCAGCTGCGTAACCTCGAACGGCGCGTGGCCGGCGTGTTCGGCGGCGAACGACAGATGGTGCGGCGGGTGCCAGTCCTGGCTTGCCACCACGTGATCGAACAGCGGCATCAGGGCGTTGGCCACCGGTACCACCGCATCGCCGTCGCCCACCGCGAGCGCACCGCCGGGCAGGAAATCGTTCTGAATATCGACGAGCAGCAGGGCCTGTTTCATATCGGGTTCACTCCGCCAGCTTGCCCGAGCGCGACGAGGCCGGCATATCGCGCCGCGCCAGCCAGTCGCGCAGCGCGTCGGTGGATTCTTCAAGATAACGATCGATCAGTGCCGGGTAATCGCGGCGCGCGGCGAAGTAGGCGAACTGTTCCGCGGCATAGGCACGCACGTCGACCAGATCCGGGGCACTGCCGGTGCGCTCGCCGGCTCGAACCACGCCGGTGAGCAGGTCGATATGCGGAGCCTGGGGGTCGAACTGGTGGCAGCTCTCGCCCGAGGTGCCGGCCCAGGCTGTTTTCGGCGCGGCCTCGTCGAACAGCAGATCGGCGAACGGCGCGCCGTCGTCGGTGAAGCGACGTACCTGATGCACGCCGGGCCGGGTGAGCTTGCCCGGCGTATCAGAAAGCTTCATTCGATAGGACCAGGTGCCGCGATCGCTGCGGATCGCAGCGAGCTTGTAGACGCCGTCGAGCGCGGCATCCGGCTGCGCGGTGGTCAGGCGCGTACCCACGCCCCAGAGCACGATCGGCGCCCCTTCGCGCTTGAGTTCGGCGATGACGTTTTCGTCCAGGCTCGAACTGGCCGCAATCCGTACCTTCTCGAAACCGGCGGCATCGAGCATGCGGCGCGCGGTTTTCGACAGCTCGGCCAGATCGCCCGAATCCAGACGGATGCCGGCCATCTCATGGCCGCTTTCGCGCAGTTTCATGCCGGCACGAATAGCGTTTTGGATACCGTCGATGGTGTTGTAGGTATCCACCAGAAACACGCAGTTTTCGGGCAGGGCCGCTGCATAGGCATCGAAGGCATCGATTTCGTCGTCGAAGGCCATGACCCAGCCGTGGGCATGGGTGCCCGATACCGGAATTCCGAACAGCTGGCCGGCCAGCACGTTGGAAGTACCGGCACAGCCGCCGATATAGGCCGCCCGCGCGGCCGATACGCCGCCGTCGATGCCCTGCGCCTTGCGCAGCCCGAAATCCAGCACCGGATCGTCGCCGGCGGCATGGGCGATACGGGCGGCCTTGGTCGCGACCAGGGTCGGGAAGTTCATCATGTTCAACAGCGCGCTTTCCAGCAGCTGTGCCTGCAGGATCGGCGCCCGCACGCGCAGCATCGGTTGATGCGCGAATACCGCCGTGCCTTCGGGCACGGCATCGATATCGCCGGTAAAGCGCAGCTCGCGCAGATAATCCAGAAAGCCCGGTTCGAAAAGCGCGCCGCCCGCGTTGTCTTTCAACGTGGCCAGATAATGGATATCGGCCTCGGTGAACGACATCTGGGTGGCGTATTCCACCGCCGTTTCCAGCCCGCATGCGATCGCGAACCCGTTATCGAAGGGCGCATCGCGAAAGAACAGATGAAACACCGCCTCGCGCTCGCTCGAGCCGTTGTGCCAATGGGCATAGGCCATGGTCAGCTGATAGAGATCGGTCAGTAGCGCAGGCGCACGACCATAGAGTTGCCCCAGCAAGGACATAGACGAAACAGGCAGGGATGGTCTGAGTAGAATGCGAACGTTGCTCGCGACTTTCAACTCGCTGCCCCGCCCCCGAACTTGCACGGGGGTACGATCGAGCCGCAAGCTCGCTGCGATGGACAGGGACAAAGCCACCACCGCCACGGGCGATCAAGCGCGATCAAAGCGGCGCAAGGCGCGCCGCCGCGCGCCCACGCGAGGCCAGCGCCTGGTTCGGATGGTGTCGCAGCGGGGGATGGCCAGCTATATCTGGTTGCTGCGCCTGAGCTGTCGTATCGAAATCGTGGCCGGCGGCGAGCACCTGGAAAGCGCGCTTGCCTCGGGCCAACCGGTGGTGCCGTGCGCCTGGCATCAGCGCCTGGTGCCCAGCGGCCTGTTTCTGCGCTCGCTGGTGGATCAAGGCATGAATGTCGGCTTCTTGATCAGCCCGTCGCGAGAAGGCGATTTCATGTCTCGGGTTGCCCACAACCATCGCGTCATCCCGATTCGCGGTTCCTCCAGCCGCACCGGCCGAGAGGCCATGCAGGCGTTGACCGCTGCCGTGGCCGAGGGCATCTCCCCCATGATGTACGGCGACGGCCCGCGCGGCCCGGCCCGTGTTTTCAAGACGGGGGCGGTCATCCTGGCCAGTCAGAGCGGCGCCCCGCTGTTGCTCGTGGGTGCGGCGAGCAGCCGCTTCTGGCAGGTAAAATCGTGGGATCGCTTCCAGGTGCCCATGCCGTTCTGCCGGTTTAGAATTGCGCTGGGCGAACCTTGGCCGATCGGCCCGTTGCACGACAGGCGCGAGGCCGAAACCATCGCAGAAGAACTGGGCCGGCGTCTCGACGCGCTATGCGACGTCGCCCGGCATGCATCCCCCTAGGATCCGTTGTTTATGAGTCAGGACAGTAAGCGCCCGCCGAGCGCATTCAGCCGGCTGGGCCTGGGTATCGGCGTATCGGTGCTCAAACCGACCGCCCGTGCCCTGCTCGCCAGCTGGCGTATCCAGCAGGTGAGCGGCGAAGCGTACCTTTGGCAAGCCATCGACAGCGGCCGGGCCCTGATGCCCTGCTGCTGGCATCAGCGGTTGAGCGCGAGCGTGGGGTATCTGCTCAAGGCCCAGTCCCGCGGTTTGAAACCCGGGTTTCTGGTTTCGCCCTCCCGCGACGGCGAGATTACCGCCCGCGTGGTCGAAGGCATGGGGGCGCATATCATTCGCGGGTCCGCCACGCGCACCGGCGCCCGCGCCATGCGCGATCTCTACGGCGTGATGAAAACCGGCGTGGCGCCGATCATCCATCCGGACGGCCCGCACGGGCCGGGCTTCGTGGCCAAGCCGGGCACCCTGATGCTTGCCCAGATGACGCAGGCCACCCTGCTGCCGCTTTCATTCTCGGCCGACCGTTACTGGCAGCTCGATTCCTGGGACCGGGTGATCATCCCCAAGCCCTTCGCCCGGGTGACGATCACCATCGGCGAACCGGTCACCGTCGCCCGCGGCGAAAGCGTCGAGGCCGCCGCCGAATCCCTGGGCTCGCAGCTGGACGCGCTCACACGCGAGGCGGATCGTCTGGCCGGAACGACGCCGCGGCCGCCGAAGAAGCTCGGCAAGCCGCGCGCTCCCAGCGCCGGTGCCGAAACCAGCGGCGACGATTAGGCCGTGGCGGTCTCGGCCTGCAGGTAGGCTGCCAGCGCGTTGATGGTCGAATAATCGAACAGGTCGGTCATTTCCACCCGGTTCGGCCAGCGCGTTTCGATGCCTTCATGGATCTGGGCGAGTTCCAGCGAGGACAGGCCGATCTCGAACAGATCGTCGTCGACGCCGATATCCCGGCCGGGCACGACCTCATCGCAGATCGCCTTGAGTTCGGCGGCGAGGTCGGTGTTCTCGGCCGCTTCGGACTCGGACTCCCGAGGGCCGAGCAAGGCATCGAGCCGGGCGGCGATCTCGTCGAATTCGCCTTCGGCATACTGGCGTGCCAGCAGCGAACGCTGCAGCTTGCCGCTGGTGGTCTTGGGCATGCGTGCAATCGGCAGCACCTGCGATGCCACAAGCCCCGCGCGCTGGTTGAGCGCACCGCGCAGTTCCCGGGCGATGCCGGCGAAATCTTCAAGATGACCGCGAAACACCACGAACAGCACCAGCGCCTGCTCGGTGGTGCTCGGCGCCTGTACGCCCGCCGCGGCGAGCTTGTTGAGCTCTGCGCCGGGCAGATCCTGTAGCAGCGCTTCGATATCCTGCGGGTAATGGTTCTGGCCGTTGACGAAGATGATTTCCTTCGCGCGACCGGTGATCACGAGTTCGCCGTCGTGGCGAAAGCCCAGATCGCCGGTGTCCAGCCAGCCCTCGCCCACCAGCGCGTCGGCGTTCGCCCGCGGATTGTCGTGATAGCCGCCGGTGACGTTGGCGCCGCGAATGAGCACCCGGCCGACCACGCCGTCGGCAACGGCCTGGCCCTGGGCATCGACCAGCGCAAGTTCGGTCGACTTGACCGGCGTGCCCAGGCACACCAGTTCCAGCGCATGCGCGCCCTCGTCGAAGCGCACCGTATCGCCTACGCCCAGTTCGCCGCGGGCCACGGAGATACTGCGCAGCCCGCGCCCGGGGTTCGGGAATGTAGCCGCCAGGCTGGCCTCGGCCAGGCCGTAGACGGCGAACATGGTCGTCGCATTCAGGCCGGTGGGCGCCAGCGTGTCGAGAAATTCGCGTACCAGCGCCGGGGCGATGGGCTCGGCGCCGTTGTAGATCAGGCGCACGCTGGATAGATCCAGTTCGGGCCGGCCCTTGGCCGAAATCGCACGCAGCGTGTGCCGATACCCGAAGTTGGGCGAGCACAGCAGCGTGGCGCGCGTTTCGGCGGCTTTTTCGAGCCATAGCAACGGCCGGCGCGCGAACAGATCCGGCGTCATCAGATAATGGGCAAAGCCGTTGTGGACCAGGGTCAGATGGAAACCGATCAGGCCCATATCGTGGGTGAGCGGCATCCACGACAAAGCCACCTCATCAGCGCCGAACTGCGAACCGCTGCTGATCGCTTCGATATTGGCGAGCACGTTGGCATGGGTGAGCACGACGCCTTTCGGATCACCCGTGGAGCCGGACGAAAACTGGATGAACGCCGTATGTTCAGGCGTCAGCCTGGCGCGCTCGGCCGCATGGTCCACGGCCGGCGGCTCGTCGGACAGCGCACGCTCGCCCAGACGCTCGCTGGCGGCCTGCTCGCCGCGCTGTTCGAGCAGTTCGCGCAGGCGCTCGATATGTTTGGGCGCGGCCACCACGCGCGGCTCGTCGAGATGGCGCCAGACCCGCAGCAGCTTGTCCATCTGGGCAGCGGTCGCACCCGCCGCGATCGGCACCGGCACGATGCCGCCATAGATCGCACCCCAGAAGAACTGCAGAAAACGCAGGTTGTCTTCGACGAACAGAATCAGCGGTTCGCCGGTCGTCATGCCCTGCTGCTGCAGCACGGCCAGTCGGTCTTCGGCCGACTTGGCCAGCATGCGATAGTTGAGACCCCGTTCCTCGTCGGCACCGTCGATGAAGACGATGCCGTGCGGCGAGTCTTTATGCGCATCCAGCGCGTCGGCAAGCGTATTGAAAGCAGGCATGAGAAACCTCTAGGACAAGTTCTGTCGAGCGCGCCAGCGAATCGGCACGCCGTCGCCGGGCCGCAGATTGATCCGCGATTCCAGCATCGGTGGATGTTCACCGGCATACACCGGCGTGAAAAGACGCAGCATCGTTACCAGATGCTGGCGCATTTCGGTCATGGCCATATGTTCGCCCACGCAGTGACGCGGACCGGCGGCGAACGGCATATAGGCAAAGCGTTGCGAAGGCACACCCTGTTTTAGAAAACGCGCCGGCGAAAAGCAATCCGGCATGGCCCAGTAGGCCGGATCGCGGTGCAAAACATAGGGGCTGATCAGCAGCTGATCGCCTGCGGCGATTTCGTAATCGCCGAATGTATCGGCTTCGAGGGCGCGGCGGGACAACAGCCAGCCCGGCGGATACAGCCGTAGCGTCTCATGGATTATCGCATCGATGAAACGCAGCCGGTCGCTGGCGTGATCGACCAGGGCCGGAATTTCGCGCTCGTCGATCGCGTCCACCTCTGCCTGAGCCCGTGCACAGACCTCGGGGTGGCACGCGATTTCGTACCAGGCCCAGGCGAGCGCGCTGGCGGTGGTTTCATGGCCGGCCACGATCAGGGTCATGACCTCGTCGACCAGCGTGCGCCGACTCATGGCCTCGCCATCGCGGTCGCGGGCGGCCAGCAAATGCCCGAGAAAATCGAAGGACTGCTCGTCGCTATCCTGTCGGCTGTCGATAATCGACTCCACGACCCCACCCAGCCGATGAAAGCGTGCAGCGAAACGCAGATCCCGGGTCGCCTCCTCGCTGAGCAGGGAAAACGGGTTGCTCTCGCCCTCGACCAGCCGCGCGTAGTCGGCGCCGAAGATGGACTTGAGCACGATCACCAGCGTCAGCTCGCTGATATGCGCAGCCACGTCGACCCACATCTCGTCGCCTGCCGCTTGGCGCCAGCGCTCGGCCAGAGCGAGGTTTTCGTGCGCGATCATGGTGTTGAAGTCCGCCAACCGGCGCGGCTTGAACGCGGGCTGGATGAGGCGGCGCTGGCGCGCCCAGAACTCACCCTCGCTCACCATGATGCCTTCGCCCAGCAACAGACGAACGCGATCCAGGCCCAGGCCCTTGGCATAGCGCGCCGAGCGCCGAACCATGATCTGCTGGACGAAGGCCGGGTCATGCACGACCCAGCGACGCGCACCGCCCTGCGGCGCGGGGACGCGATACACCGGACCATATACATGGTGCCAACGCACGAGCATGCGCCGCGTTGCATCATCGGGTGCGACATCGAATGGCGCGGACGGGCCGACTTTGTCGGCGGCGGAGACAATATCGGATAGGCTGCTGGACATCTGGGAACGACCCGATCGATACGCGGCCCCTGGCTCCTGGGCAAACGGCTGCGCGGCTTGGAATCAAATCGATTATTTTTATGTTACGTGTATTTTACACCTTCCTGGGTGTACACGATCAAGTGCTGCTCGCCCGACAGCAGGCGTTCGACCCGCCGGCGTATCGCGAACGCATCGATCGCATGAAGGATGACGGGGCCCGAAGCCGGACCCGGGCCGGGCTCTGGTTGCTGAAAAAATTGCTGGCCGCTGCCGACTATGCCGACGATACGCTTGAGCGCATCGGCTTCAGCGCCAGCGGTCAGCCGCAGATTCATGACGCGCCTGCATTCAGCATTTCGCACAGCGAGCAGCTGGTCGCCTGCGCGCTATGCGACGAAGCAAGCATTGGCCTGGATGTGGAACACCGACGCCTGCGCGACATGGCGCGCATGGCACGCCTGCTCGACCCGGCCGAACGCGCCCACGTTGAGCGTCAACCGCTCGCATTCTTCGACTACTGGTGCGCCCGCGAGGCCACGGTCAAGGCCAGTGGCCGGGTCGGGCTCAAGCGCATCCGGGCCCTGAGCCTGGCCGGCGACACCGCCAGGCTCGACGAACGGGACTGGCACCTGCGCGCGCTCGATCTCGATGCCGGCTATGCGGCCTGTCTGGCCAGCGATCGCCCGATCGGGCCGGTCGATCTACGTGAGCTCAGTCTTCCCGGCCGAGAAAATACAGGCCCGCATAGATCTTCGGATCAATGAGCCTGCCCTCGGCCTCACGTTCGACCAGCCAGGTCTCGACCTCGGCCAGCGGTATCGCGTACGGAATGATGTCTTCGCTGTCATCGCCGCCGCCGGCACCGACGCGCGTGACCGGGCCCGCACGATAGAAACTCAGCGTTTCGCTGGTCAGCCCCGCGCTTGGCGGGCCTTCGGCGAGGAACGTCATGCGGGCCGCGCGATAGCCGGTTTCTTCCTCCAGCTCGCGTAGCGCGGCCAACTCCATGGCCTCGTCTTCTGCCCCGGCAATGTCGCCGACCAGCCCCGCGGGCAGTTCGATCACGTTGGCCTGCAGGGGCAGGCGGGGCTGCTCGACGAGCAGCAGTTCGTTGTTATCGGTCACGGCCACGATCACGACCACACCGCGCGCGTTGACGCGTTCCACATACTCCCAGTGGTCGCGGCGTTTCAAACGCAGGAATTCACCTTCATGAAGGGTGCGATCGGCAGACATATCGGTGTCAGGGCTTGTGAACAACACCGCCAAGTCTAACCGCAGCGCCGGCCCTGCGTTCGTGCCGCGTGCGCGCTTCCCCTCAGGCCACGCGCAGCGGGTGCACGTTGCTGGGCTTGATCGTGTCCTTGATATCGTTCCAGTGCACGATTTCCATGCGCCCGTCGAAATGCTCGACCAGCGCCGTGGCCGACTCCACCCAGTCGCCCGAGTTGTAGTAGCTCACCCCTTCGATGGTCTTCATCTCGGCATGGTGAATATGCCCGCAGACGACGCCGTCGAAGCCGCGGCGTCGGCATTCGTGGGCCACGGCCTTCTCGAACTCGCTGATGAAGTTCACGGCCGACTTCACCTTGTGCTTGGCATAGGCCGACAGCGAAAAATAGGGATAGCCCAGCCGGGCCCGCGCGTTGTTGAAGTAGCGGTTGACGCGCAGCAGCGTGACGTAGGCGACGTCGCCGATACGGGCCACCCAGCGATGGTAGCGGGTCACCACGTCGAACAGATCGCCATGGATGATGAACAGCTTGCGATTGTCGGCGGTGACATGAACCGCATCGTTGACGATCTGGATATTGCCCATGCGCAGCTCGTAATCGACGAACTTGCGCAGGAAATCGTCGTGGTTGCCGGTCACGTAATAAACCTGCGTACCGCGCCGCGACTTGGTAAGAATACGGCGAATGACGTTGGTATGTTCCTGCGGCCAGAAGAACGTCGAGCGCAGCCGCCAGCCATCGATGATATCGCCGACCAGGTACAGGTTCTCGCACTCGCAGTGCTTGAGAAACGAAGACAGCGCCTCGGCCTGGCTGCCGGCCGTGCCCAGATGCGCATCGGATATGAACACGCTGCGATAACGTAGCGGTTGGCGTTGCTTGTTGTCTTTTGACATGGCCTGTTCCGGTAACGGATTCGGTTGCAGCCTAGAACGCACAAATCACGGTTCGGTGACGCTTTAATGGCGTTTTCATGACAGCCTTGAATGAACTTTTTACGAAACGCTTTTGCTAAGCTTCGCCGCAGGCGCCCGTCGGGCCGCGCCGCGGCGGCACTTCTTTTCAGACGACAAGACAACAGATGACAGCCAAACGACACCGGGTTCTTATCGTGGGTAACGGCGGGCGCGAGCATGCGCTGGCGGTCAAGATCGCGGCCTCGCCACGGGTCGACCAGGTGTATGTCGCGCCGGGCAATGCCGGCACCGCCCGGATGCCGGGCGTCGAGAACATTGCGCTTGCCGCCACCGATATCGATGCGCTGCGCGATTTCGCCCGCGACAACGCCGTATCCCTCACCGTCGTTGGCCCCGAGGCGCCGCTGGCGGCCGGCATCGTGGACTGCTTCGAGCAGGCCGGGCTGGCCTGTTTCGGCCCCGGCCGCGACGCCGCGCGCCTGGAAGCCAGCAAGGCATTCTCGAAGGATTTTCTTGCGCGCCACGCGATCCCCACCGCCGACTATGCGGTATTCAGCGAATACGACCAGGCCGCGGCCTATATTCGCGACGTGGGCGCGCCGATCGTGGTCAAGGCCGACGGGCTGGCCGCCGGCAAGGGCGTTTTTCTCGCGGATAGCGAACAGGCCGCGCTCGCCGCGGCCCGCGACATGCTCGAAGACAATGCCTTTGGTGACTCGGGCGCGCGGATCGTCGTCGAGCGATTCCTCACCGGCGAAGAAGCCAGCTTCATTGCTCTGGTCGACGGCAAGAACATCCTGCCGCTGGCCAGCTCCCAGGATCACAAGGCCGCCCATGACGGCGATACCGGCCCCAACACCGGCGGCATGGGGGCCTACTCTCCGGCCCCGGTCATGACCGATGCCGTTTTCGAACGCGTGATGGCCGACGTCATCGAGCCGACGGTGGCCGGCATGGCGGCCGACGGCAACGCCTTTACCGGTTTTCTCTACGCCGGCCTGATGATCGACGAGGCCGGCGATGCCCGCGTGCTCGAATTCAACGTGCGCCTGGGCGACCCCGAAACCCAACCGATTCTCATGCGCCTGCAAAGCGATCTGGTGGATCTGATCGAAGCGGCGCTGAACGCCCGCCTCGACCAGGTCGAGGCCGAATGGGATACGCGCGCCGCGCTGGGCGTGGTGATGGCGGCCGGCGGTTACCCCGGCAGCTATGAAAAAGGCGACGAAATCACTGGCCTCGACGCCGCCGAGGCGACCGGCGCACAGGTATTTCATGCCGGCACGCGACTGGCCGATAACGATAAGGTACTCACCGACGGCGGGCGCGTATTATGTGTCTGCGCGCTCGGCGACGACGTTGCCCAGGCCCAGGCGCGCGCCTATGCTGGTGTGGAAAAAATAAGCTGGCGCAAGGCGATGTATCGCCGCGATATCGGGCATCGAGCGATATCGCGCGAGACGTCAGCTACGCTTAATGAACGATAATCAAGAATAATCCCCCCTTTTCGCGATCGGACTGTCCCAAGGAATCCAGTGATGAAATCGACTCGTTTCGTGAGCCGTATGTGCCTGTTGTGTGTTCTGCTCGTCACGGCTTCGGCCAGTCAGGCCGCCACCGAAAAGACGGTCTACGGCTGGGTGGAGAAGGCACAGCTCGTGCCCTGGGGCGTGACCCTCAAGGCCAAGCTCGATACGGGCGCGCTCACCTCGTCGCTGCACGCCACCAATATCGAGAAGTTCGAAAAGGACGACGACACCTGGGTGCGCTTCACCACGCGCGTGGAAGACCAGCGCACCAACGAAATGGTGGAAAAGAAGTTCGAGCGGCCGCTCTATCGTGAACTCGAGGTCACCGGCGCGGGCGGCAGCGACGAGCGCCCCGTGGTGCTGCTCGATGTCTGCATGAACAACACGATCTACGAAGAACAGTTTTCTCTGCGCGATCGCGGCGACATGATCTACCCGCTGCTGCTGGGTCGGCGCACCATCCGCCACCTCGGGCTGATCGACGTGAGCAAGAGCTTTCTCAACGAGCCCGAGTGCGACCACGACTCCAAGGTCGTCGAACACAAGAAAGACTCCGACTCCGACGACTGAACGGCCCGGCATTTAAGTGAAAGACTTTCATCTCAAGACGCTGGCGCTGTTTCTCAGCGTCATTGCCATCGCACTGTGCTACTACAAGACGGAACGTCTCGGCGTGCCGCTGACGCCGCAGTCCAGCGCCCAGGTGTGGACCGCTGAGGCCACGGTCCGCTTCGATGGTCAGGATCGATCCGCCAAGATCAACCTGGCGGTGCCCAAGGCCCCGCCGGGCTTCTCTGTCCTCGACGAGAACTTCATCTCGGCCGGCTATGGCCTGGCCACCAACGATGTCGGCGCCAACCGGGTGGTCCAGTGGGCGGCCCGCAACCTCAGCGGCCAGCAGACGCTCTACTACCGCGTCGTGCTCACCGAGGACAGCGACGCGCATCGCGATCGCACCGAGCCGACCCCGTCCTATCCGGATATCCCCGAGTATTCGGACCCGGAGCGGGCGGCAGTCTTCACCCTGCTCGACAGCGTGCGTGCACGCTCGGCGGATACCGCCTCCTTCGCCCATGAACTGCTGCGTCGCTTCAACGATCCGACCCCGGAAGCCGAGGTAAAGGTTCTGCGTGACGAGTCCGCGGATGCGACCGCCCAGGTCAAGCAGATCCAGCATATCCTTGCCGGCGCGCGTATCCCCTCACGGATCGCGCACGTGTTGCCCCTGGCCGGCAGCCTGCGTCACGGCAGCCTCACGCCCTGGCTCGAGGTCTACAACGGCGAACGCTGGCTGGCCTTCAATCCGCGCACCGGCGCCGCCGGTTTTCCCGCCGATGCCCTGGTCTGGTATGCCGGCGACATGCCGCTGGTGGATATCGAGGGCGCCGACAACGCCAGCGTGCAGTTCTCGGCGCTGCGCACCTCGCGCGATGTCATGGGTCTGGCCCAGCAGCGCGCGCGGCTGATCAATTCCGATGTGCTCGAATATTCGCTGCTGTCGCTGCCCATCGCCACCCAGAACACCTACAAGATCCTGTTGACCGTGCCGCTGGGCGCGCTGGTGGTGGTGCTGTTGCGCAACTTCATCGGCCTGCGCACCTTCGGCACGTTCATGCCGGTGCTGATCGCGCTGGCGTTTCGCGAAACCGAACTGCTCTGGGGCTGCATCCTGTTCACGGTGCTCGTCGCGCTGGGGCTGATCATTCGCTTCTACCTGGAGCGATTGAAGCTGTTGCTGGTGCCCAGGCTGGCCTCGATGCTCACGATCGTGATCCTGCTCATGGCGGGCGTGTCCATCATCAGTCACAAGCTGGGCATGGAACACGGGCTATCGATTGCCCTGTTCCCGATGGTGATTCTGGCCATGACCATCGAACGCATGTCGATCGTATGGGATGAAAACGGGCCGAAGGACGCGCTGTTGTCGGGCTTTGGCAGTCTGGCCGTCGCGGCCGTCGGCTTCGTGGTGATGACCCATCCGCTGGCCGAGTATCTGGCCTTCGTATTCCCCGAACTGTTGTTGCTGGTCCTGGCGTTCACCCTGCTCGCCGGCCGCTATACCGGCTACCGTGTCTCCGAGCTGTGGCGATTCCGCGCCTCGGCCCGGGCGATCACGAACAAGCAATGAGCAGTATCGGACGCGGTTGGCGCAGCCGGTTGCGGCTGCTGCGGCGCAACCCGCCGCTGCGCATGCCGTCGACGCTCAGAGAGCTGGGCATCCTCGGCATGAACGAGCGCAACGGCGACTACATCAGCATCTACAACAAGCGTAAGTACTATCCGCTGGTCGACGACAAGCTCAAGACCAAGCAGCTGGCGCTGGAAGCGGGCATCGCCACACCGCAGCTGTATGGCGTGATCGAGATCGAACACCAGGTGCGCGATCTCGACACGATTCTGGGCGATCATCAGGACTTCGTGATCAAGCCGGCCCAGGGATCGGGCGGCAGCGGGATCATGGTCATCGGCGGCCGGCGCGGCAATCAGTTCCTGCGCTCGTCGGGCGTGAGCGTGTCCCGCAGCGAGCTCGAGCACTTCATCTCGAACGTGCTGTCGGGCATGTACAGCCTGGGCGGCCTGCCCGACAAGGCCATTATCGAGTATCGCGTGAAGCCGCATGCGGTATTCGATGCGGTGAGCTTTCAGGGCGTGCCCGATATCCGCACCATCGTCTTTCGCGGTATTCCGATCGCCAGCATGGTGCGCCTGCCGACCCGCCAGTCCGACGGCAAGGCCAATCTCCATCAGGGCGCGATCGGTGCCGGCATCGACCTGGCCACCGGGCGCACGGTGGACGGGGTATGGTTCAACAGCGTGCTGGATTCACACCCGGATTCCGGCAATGCCGTGCGCGGCATTCAGGTGCCCGACTGGCAGCTGCTGCTGGAACTCGCCGCACGCTCCTACGACCTCACCCAGCTGGGTTATCTGGGCGTCGATGTGGTGCTGGATGCCGAGCACGGGCCGCTGGTGCTCGAGTACAACGCCCGGCCGGGCCTGAATATTCAGCTGGCCAATCAGATGGGCCTGCGCCACCGGCTGGAAAAGGTGCGCGCAATCGAAAAGATTCCCAGCTCCGCGGCCGCACGCGTCGCGCTCGGCCAGGAACTATTCGGCGAAGGCGGCTAGCGGCGCGCCCGGCGCAATCGTCGAACGATTGGCGGGCCGCGCCCTTGCGTACCTGCCGGCTCAGCTGGCCTTGTTACGGGCGTGGATGAAGGTCCAGTAGCCGAAGGCATTGACCGGCCGCGTCTCGACCACGTCGAGATCGGCCATTTCCAGGAAATCGTCCAGCGGGAACGACGGGCGGAAACCGACCAGCTTCGACAGCGGCGACACCATGCGCTCGAGCGAGGCCATCGCGCCCCTGCCCTGGCTGAAGTGGTTCACGATAAACAGATCGCCGCCGGGCTTGCAGACGCGCTTCATTTCCTCGACGACCTTCTTCGGGTCCGGGGCAACGGAAACGACATACATCGCCACGACCTTGTCGAAGCTGTTGTCCGCGTATTCCAGCGCCTGTGCATCCATCAGCGCCAGCGAGATACGGTCCGCGTTGCCGTTTACGCGCGCCTTGGCGTATTCCAGCATCTCCGGCGATACGTCGATGCCCACCACCTCGACATCGTCGGCGTAGTGATCGAGCGACAGCCCGGTACCCACGCCCACCTCGAGTACGCGATCACCGGCGTTGCAGTCCATCTTGCGCACCGCGACTTCGCGTCCCTGCTCGAACACCGGGCCGAAGAAACGATCGTATTGTCGTGACAGACGGCGATACGCGGTTACAACGGATTTTTCATCCATGAATAGGTTCCCGTAGATTAGTCGTGCGACCACTTAGGCGAGCGAAGAATACGCCTGTGTCGTCGCCGACACAAAAATCGCTGGCCGCGAGTTTGGCCAGGGATTGGCTAGAGCACGCCGCGCGAGCTTTCCTGTACCTGTTGGCCGACGAGTTCGAACAGTCCGCGCATATCGTCACCGCGATGACACAGCCGCGGACGTGTTTCATGCTCGAAGAAACGGATGGTGCGAAAAGAGCGGGCGGAATCCATGTGAAACCAGTGCCGCAGGCCGGCGGGCACGCGCACGTAGTCGCCCGGCTCACAGGCCAGCGCGAACACCGCGTTCGAAGCGCGCATGAACAGAATGCCTGCGCCGTGGACCAGCAACTGCGACTCCACCGCATCGTGGGCATGCTCGATCATGAGTTCGCGCTCGATGGTATCGCGGCGCGGATGCGAAACCGCCACGCTGGCAACGTCCAGGGCCACTTTCGGCATGCTCGCCATGAGCCGGTCGAGCGGCTCGATATAACTGCCGATCACCTCGTCCGGGCGCGACTCTTCGTCAAAGACCAGGCTGGGTAATTCGACATGGTCGTAATGCACGCCCACGCCGGCCAGACGCGCGCCGATACAGGCGCGCTCGGTATCACAGAGCTTGAGTTGATAGGCGTGGTCGACGTCGCGGTAGAGCTGGGTCATGGTCTTTGCCGTCGCGCAAAAGGGGCCTTGCCCCGAATGGAACACTACACAGCACAGCGCCCCGCAGGAATCCGCCGCGCTCAAAAAAGCGCCGGCATGGTAACCGGCGCCACGTGACAGCGAAATGTCGGGCCGACGAAGCCGCCGACCCGGGCATAATCAGCCCTGGTCGCGCTTCCAGTTGATCAACCCGCCGGCACGCAGGATGTCGATCTGGCGATCCGACAGCGCATGCTTGCAGGTGATCGTGCCACCGTCTTCGGTCTCGACTTCGAGGCTATCCCCGGCCGCCAGTGCATCGTGTAGACCGCTGATCTTGAGTTTGGTGCCCTGCTTGAGCTTATCCAGATCCTCGCCGTTGGCGAAGGTCAGCGGCAGCACACCGAAGTTGACCAGGTTCTGCCAGTGGATACGGGCATAGTCCTTGGCAACGACGACGCGTAGCCCGAGATAGCGCGGCGCAATCGCGGCATGTTCGCGCGAACTGCCCTGACCATAGTTGGAGCCGCCGATGATCGCATGATCGCCCGTCTCCTTGGCGCGATCGGGGTAATCCTCGTCCACGACGTCGTAAACGAACTCGGCGATGGCCGGGATGTTGGAGCGAAACGGCAGCACCTCGGCACCCGCGCGCATGATTTCGTCGGTGGAGATATCGTCGCCGACCTTGAGCAGCACCGGCAGCTCGAATTCATCCGGAATACCGTCGAAATCCGGAAGGGACTTGATGTTCGGCCCCTTGACCAGCTCGACCTTGCGCGCCTCCTCGATCGGGAGCGGCGATTCGAGCATCTTGTCGTTGACCACCGGGTCGTCCGGATTGCTCACCTTCGGATATTCGAAGTCCAGCGTACGCGGGTCGGTGATCTTGCCCATCAGCGCCGAGGCGGTCGCCGTTTCCGGCGAACACAGGAATACCGAGTCTTCCTTGGTGCCGGAGCGCCCCGGGAAGTTGCGCGGGGTGGTACGCAGGCTGTTGCGCTTGTAGGCCGGCGCCTGGCCCATGCCGATACAGCCGTTGCAGCCGGCCTGATGCAGACGCGCGCCCGAGGCGATCAACGGGCCCAGCAGGTTGTCGCGGGCCAGCGTCTGCAGCATGGCACGCGACGACGGGTTCACGTCGAAAGACACATGCTTGCTCACTTCCCGTCCACGCACCATTTCCGCAGTGATGGCGAAATCCCGGTAGCCCGGGTTGGCGGAGGAGCCGATATAGGACTGATACAGCTCGTCGCCGGCGACTTCTTCCACCGGCACGACGTTGCCGGGCGAAGTCGGCTTGGCGATCAAGGGCACCAGCGTCGACAGGTCGATTTCGTCGTGCTCGTCGTATTCGCAGCCCTCGTCGGCCACCAGTTCCTCGTACTCGTCTTCGCGGCCCTGGGACTTGAGAAAGCGCTTGATCTCGGCATCGGCCGGGAAAACCGTGGTGGTCGCACCCAGCTCGGCGCCCATGTTGGCGATCACGTGTCGATCCATGGCCTCCAGATTGTCCAGACCCGGCCCGTAGTATTCGATGATCTTGCCCACGCCCCCGGATACGCCGTGTCGGCGCAGCATTTCCAGAATCACATCCTTGGCCGACACCCAGTCCGGCAATTCACCGGTGAGCTTGACACCGAAGACCTTCGGCATCTTGGTATAGAGCGGCTCGCCGGCCATGGCCATGGCAACTTCCAGACCGCCCGCGCCGATCGCCAGCATGCCCATCGAACCGCCGGCCGGCGTATGGCTGTCGGAGCCCAGCAGGGTCTTGCCCGGACGCCCGAAGCGTTCCATGTGCACGGCATGAGATATGCCGTTGCCCGGGCGCGAGTAGTAGGCCCCGAAGCGTTCGCAGGCGGACTGCAGGAACAGGTGATCGTCGGGGTTCTTGTTGTCTTCCTGGATGAGGTTATGGTCGACGTACTGGGCCGAGATCTCGGTCTTGACCCGGTCGAGCTCCATCGCCTCGAGTTCGAGCATGACCAGGGTGCCGGTCGCGTCTTGGGTCAGCGTCTGGTCGATTCGCAGCGCGATCTCTTCGCCTGGCGTCATCTCGCCGTCGATCAGATGCGACGCGATGAGTTTCTGGGCAACGTTCTGGGCCATGGATCCCTCCAGCGTGTTAGATGCCCTCACCATAGCCTGCGCCAACCCGTTCAGAAAGTGTCGACGGCATATCAAAGCAAAAAATATGCCGTAAATGAGAATTATTACTATTTATCGGCATTTTTAGTTCGCATGTGAGGGGGCAAATCGGCTACCGTTAGTACAGCGATGCAGCAGGCATCGACTCGCCACGAAGAAACGCCGGCACCGGCAACTTGTGTAAACTACACGGATTACGTCTACGCCTTGCACGCGACTGTGATCCATACACGAGTGCTTCGCGTAGAATAGGAACACGCAATGAACGCTGCTACCGAACAAGCCGTCGTGATCTGGCCGCTGCTGCTATTCGCCGCCGGGGCGCTGGGGCTCATCGTGTTCATGCTCGGCGTTTCTGCCGTGCTGGGCGGGCGCCATGAGTCGCGGTTGGGCAACCAGCCCTACGAATCCGGCATCAAGCCCACGGGCAGCGCAAGAATGCGCTTCTCGGCCAAGTTCTATCTGGTGGCGATCATTTTCGTGCTCTTCGATCTCGAAGTGGTCTTCATCTTCTCCTGGGCCATCGCAGCGCCTGCGTTGGGCTGGCCCGGTTACTTTGCATTTCTGTTCTTTCTCGGGGTGCTGACCCTGGGCCTGATCTACGAGTGGCGCATCGGCGCGCTCGATTGGGCACCCAAGGCGCCGCGCCAGTACCGCCTGGAGGCGATCGAAAGCAATCGCCGCCGCAACCAGGCCGACGCGCCACGATGAAAATCTCGCGCCTGGCAGACCCGCTTCGACTGAACACTCGACAGGACGATCATTAATGGGATGGTCACTGACTAGCACCGACAAGAATCCGAAACCCGGCTCGGCCGGTTCGGACGACGGCAGCTCGAACACGATCGAGGATGCGCTGGCGCGTAACGTCGTCACCGCCAAACTCGACGACATGATCGCCTGGGGCCGCAAGCACTCGATGTGGCCGTTCAACTTCGGCCTTTCGTGCTGCTATGTGGAAATGGCCACCGCCCTGACCGCGCCCCACGACATGGCCCGCTTCGGCTCGGAGGTCATTCGAGCTACGCCGCGCCAGTCGGACGTGATGATCATTGCCGGCACCTGCTTTCTGAAGATGGCGCCGGTCATCCAGCGTCTCTACGACCAGATGATGGAGCCGCGCTGGGTGATCTCCATGGGCTCCTGCGCCAACTCGGGCGGCATGTACGACATCTATTCCGTGGTTCAGGGCGTGGACAAGTTCCTGCCCGTCGACGTCTACGTATCAGGCTGTCCACCCCGCCCGGAAGCCTTTCTCGAAGGCCTGCTGCTGCTTCAGGAAAACATCGGCGCGGAAAAACGCCCGCTGTCGTGGATGATCGGCCCGCAGGGCGTCACCCAGCGGCCGAAGCTGTCGATGCGCGACCGTAAACGCAGCGAGCGCCTGTCGGTTACCACTCTTCGTACGCCGGATTCGGTCTGATGCTCGATCGCGTCGATATCAAACAGCAGCTGTTCGAACGCTTTGACGAGCGTACGTTCACCGAGCAGATCACCGCCGATGGCATGCCCACCCTGTGGGTCGGCCGCGACAGGATCTGCGACGTGCTCAAGTTCCTGCGCCAGGACAGCACCCCCGCCTACCGGATGCTGTTCGACCTGACCGCGATCGACGAGCGCGTACGTGAGCACCGGCTCAACCAGCCGGCCGCGGATTTCACCGTGGTCTATCACCTGCTCAGCCTGTCGCCGGTTGCCGAGATCCGCCTCAAGGTCGCGCTGTTCGACGACGATCTGAGCACGCCCACCGCCACCGGCGTATGGCCCAACGCCAACTGGTACGAGCGCGAAGTATGGGACATGTTCGGGATCACCTTCGACGGGCACCCGAACCTGCGCCGCATTCTCATGCCGCCGACCTGGAAGGGCCACCCGCTGCGCAAGGATCACGCCGCCCGCGCGACCGAGTTCGAACCGCTGCACCTGGACCCGAAGCGCCAGGACGAGGAAGAGAACGCCCTGCAGTTCAAGCCCGAAGACTGGGGCATGAAGCGCGAGTCCGGCGATACCGAGTTCATGTTCCTTAACATGGGCCCGAACCATCCTTCGGTGCATGGCGTATTCCGTATCGTGCTGCAGCTCGACGGCGAGGAAATCATCGGCGCGGTGCCGGATATCGGCTATCACCATCGCGGCGCCGAGAAGATGGCCGAGCGCCAGTCCTGGCATACCTACATCCCCTATACCGACCGGGTGGACTATCTCGGCGGGGTGATGAACGAACTGCCCTACGTCATGAACCTCGAGCACGTGCTTGGCATTCAGGTGCCGGAACGGGTCAAGGTCGTGCGCGTAATGCTGTGCGAGTTCTTCCGTATCACCAGCCACCTGATGTTCTTCGGCACCTATGTGCAGGACATCGGCGCGATGAGCCCGATCTTCTGGATGTTTTCGGATCGCCAGAAGGCCTACGACGTGATCGAGGCGATCACCGGCTTTCGCATGCATCCGGCGTTCTTCCGTATCGGCGGGCTGACCATGGACCTGCCGAACGGCTGGGATCGCAAGGTCAAGGAATTCCTCGACTGGTTCCCCTCGCGCCTGACCGAATACAAAAAAGCCATGGCGCGCAACAGCGTGCTGGTCAAACGTTCCAAGCATATCGGCGCCTATTCCCAGGACGAGGCGATCGACTGGGGCATCACCGGCCCCGGCCTGCGTTCGACCGGCGTCGACTTCGACCTGCGCAAGGCCCGGCCCTACTCCGGTTACGAGAACTTCGACTTCGAGATTCCCACCGGCACCAACGGCGACTGTCAGGACCGTCTCGATGTCCGCATCGAAGAGATGTTCCAGAGCTGTCGCATCATCGAGCAGTGCATGAAGAACATGCCCGCCGGTGACTACAAGGCCGATCATCCCTTGACCACGCCGCCGGTCAAGGAGCGCACGATGCAGGACATCGAAACCCTGATCGCGCACTTTCTGACCGTGAGCTGGGGGCCGGTGGTGCCGGCGATGGAATCGGCCTGCATGGTCGAAGGCACCAAAGGCCTGAACGGCTATTACAGTATTTCCGACAAGCATGCGATGAGCTATCGCACGCGTATCCGTACGCCCAGTTTCGCCCATCTGCAGCAGATACCGCTGATCTCGCAGGGCGGCCTGGTGGCCGATCTGGTGGCGATTATCGGCGCGATCGACTTTGTTATGGCAGACGTGGACCGATGAAGTTATCGAAAACCGAAATTGAGGCCATCCAGCACGAGATGACCCTGTACGAGGACCCGGGCGCTGCGACCATCGAAGCGCTCAAGATCGTGCAGGAGCATCGCGGCTGGGTATCGGACGAGTCGCTGGAAGCGGCCGCGGCCGTGGTGGGCGTGACCCCGACCCAGATGGAAGCGGTGGCCACGTTCTACAACCTGATCTTTCGCCAGCCCGTGGGCCGGCACGTGATCATGATCTGCGACTCGATCTCCTGCTATCTGACCGGCTACGAGGAAATTCTGGCCTATCTGAAGAAGACGCTGGGCATCGAGTTCGGCCAGACCACGCCGGACAACCGCTTCACACTGCTGCCGATCTGCTGTCTGGGCAACTGCGACAACGGCCCGGCCATGCGTATCAACACCGACTATCACGGCCGGCTCACGCCCGATAAGGTCGACGCCATTCTGGCGGAATACCCCTAGGCGCGGCGCAAGGACGAACAGTCATGGAAAAGGTTCTTACCAAAAACATCCGCGACAACCGCGAGCCGATGACCCGGGCCGAATACGAGCAGGCCGGCGGCTGGGAGGCCTACAAGAAGGCCCTCCATGAGATGAAGCCGACCGAGGTCGCCGATCTGGTCAAACAGGCCGGCCTGCGCGGTCGTGGCGGTGCAGGCTTTCCCACCGGCGTGAAGTGGTCATTCATGCCGCGCTTCGAGGAAAATCCCGAAAAGCGCCCGGCCCACGTCTATCTCGTGGTCAACGCCGACGAAATGGAGCCCGGTACCTTCAAGGATCGCCTGCTCATGGAAGGCGACCCGCACCAGCTGATCGAAGCCATGGCGATCGCCAGCTATGCGATCGGCGCGGATATCGCCTACGTATTCATTCGCGGCGAATACACCGAATGCCAGCGCAAGCTCCAGCGCGCCATCGACGAGGCCATGGAAGCCGGCTATCTGGGCGAGGATATCCTCGGCACCGGCTTCAACCTCAAGATGTATCTGCATATGAGCGCCGGCCGCTATATCTGCGGCGAGGAATCGGCGCTGTTGTCGGCCCTGGAAGGCCGACGCGCGGTACCGCGGCACAAGCCGCCGTTCCCGGCCGCCTCCGGCCTGTTCGGTCAGCCCACCACGGTCAACAACGTGGAAACGATCTGCAACGTACCGCATATCGTGAAAAACGGTGCCGAGTGGTACAAGGGCCTGGGCCTGCACAAGGATGGCGGCACCAAGATCTTCGGCGCCTCGGGCCATGTTGCCCGCCCCGGCCTGGTGGAGCTGCCGCTGGGCACGAAACTGTCCGACCTGCTCGATCATTTCGGCGGTATTCGCGGCGGGCGCAAGCTCAAGGCCCTGCTGCCGGGCGGTGGCTCCACGCCGCTTTTGACCGACGAGCACCTGAATACGCCAATGGACTACGAAGGCGTGGGCGCGGTCGGCAGCCGTCTGGGCACGGGCACGATGGTGGTCATGGACGACCAGACCCCGATCGTGGGCGTGCTCAAGAACCTCGAGCATTTCTATGCCCAGGAATCCTGCGGCTGGTGCACGCCCTGTCGCGACGGCCTGCCCTGGGTCGAGCGTATTCTCACCAATCTGGAAGCCGGGCACGGCAAGCCGGGGGATATCGAGCTGTTGGACCTGCACGTCAAACTGCTCGGTCCCGGCAAGACCTTCTGTGCCCATGCCCCCGGCGCGATGGGCCCGCTCGAATCCGGTCTCAAGTATTTCCGCGATGAACTGGCGGCCCTGATTCCGCCCGAGGCGGATACGCTGGATCTCACCCAGCCGGCCAACGCCGCCTCGAACAACTAGCGCACGGTTTAGCGATGGCAACGATCAAGATCGACGGCAAGCAGTTCGAGGTGGACCCCACCGACAACCTGCTCAAGGTCGCGCTTTCCAAGGGCTTCGACCTGCCCTATTTCTGCTGGCACCCGGAGCTGCATTCCGTGGGCGCCTGTCGCCAGTGCGCGGTCAAGCAGTACAAGAACGAAGACGATACCCAGGGCCAGATCGTCATGGCCTGCATGACGCCGGCCGCGGACGGCGGCTGCTTCTCGATCGCAGACAAGGAAGCCAGCGATTTCCGTGCCCAGGTCATCGAATGGCTGATGATCAACCATCCGCATGACTGCCCGGTATGCGAAGAAGGCGGCGAATGCCATCTGCAGGACATGACCCTGATGACCGGGCATACGCGCCGCCGCTATCGCGGGCCCAAGCGTACCCATCGTAATCAGGACCTTGGCCCGTTCATCAATCACGAGATGAACCGCTGTATCGCCTGCTATCGCTGCGTGCGCTACTACCGCGACTATGCCGACGGCGACGATCTGCGCGTGCTCGGCTCGCATTCGAACGTCTATTTCGGCCGCGAAGCCGACGGCGCCTTCAACAGCGAGTTCTCGGGCAACCTGGTGGAGGTCTGCCCCACCGGCGTGTTCACCGACAAGACGCTGGGCGCCCACTACAACCGTAAATGGGACATGCAGAATGCCCCCGGCATCTGCACCCATTGCTCGCTGGGCTGCAACACCAGCCCCGGTTCGCGTCAGGGCGTGCTCAAGCGCATCCAGAACCGTTTTCACGGCGAGATCAACCACTATTTCCTCTGCGATCGCGGCCGTTTCGGCGCCGGCTTCGTCAACCGCGAAGACCGTCCGCGTCAGCCGCTGGTACGTGCCGACAACGGCGTGCTCGAGCCCGAGGACATGGACGTCATGCTCGCCTCGCTCAAGAGCGTGCTGGCCGAGGCCAAGGGTCTGGTCGGTATCGGTTCGCCGCGGGCCTCGCTGGAAGACAACTTCGCGCTGCGGCATCTGGTCGGCGCCGACAACTTCCACAACGGCATGAGCGCACCCGAAAGCCATGCCAGCCTGGCCGCCCTCGCGCTGCTGCAGGAACACGCCGGCCGGCTGCCGACGTTGCGCGATGTGGAATCCTGCGATGCGGTGTTCGTGCTCGGCGAAGACGTCACCCAGTTCGCCCCGCGCCTGGCGCTGTCGCTGCGACAGGCGGTACGCAACGAGCATCACGTGCTTGCCGAGGCCGCCAATATCCCGAAATGGCATGCCCGCGCGGTGCGCGACGAGGGCCAGCATTTCTACAGCCCGCTGTTCATGGCGGTGCCGGCGGCCACGCGTCTGGACGACGTGGCCACTGAGCTGTTCCATCTGCGCCCGGCGCGGATCGCGGAACTGGGCTTCGCGGTGGCCGCCATTCTCGACGAGGCCGCACCCATGCCGGCCAATATCGACGAGGAAACCCGCGCCCACGCCGAAACCATCGCCAACGCCCTTAAGACGGCGAAGAAACCGCTGGTGGTGGCCGGCACGAGCCTGGGCAGCGAAGCCGTGCTCACCGCCGCCGGCAACGTCATGCGCGCGCTGGAGTCGGTGCACGACGATGCGGGCCTGTTCGTTACGCTCAACGAGGCGAACAGCCTCGGCATGGCCATGATGAGCGATCGCGATGTGGATCACGCCTTCGAGGCCATCAACAGCCGTCGTGCGGATACGCTCATCGTCATGCAGAACGATCTCTACGAGCGCGCCCAGCACGGCAAGGTCGATGCCGCCATCAAGGCCGCCAAGAACCTGATCGTGCTCGATCACAGCATGACCGCCACCATCGCCAAGGCCGACTACGTCCTGCCGGCGGGCAGCTTTGCCGAGGCCGACGGCACCCTGGTCAACAACGAAGGCCGTGCCCAGCGCTTCTTCCAGGTCTTCATTCCGGAGGCGCCGCTGCAGGAAGGCTGGCGCTGGTGTGCCGATCTCAACCGGGCGATCGGCAAGCCGGTGGACTGGTACGGCATGGACGATCTCATCGACGCCATCGAGGCCGAGTGTCCGCAGTTCACGGGCATCAAGACGGCCGCGCCGAGCACGAGTTTCCGCAAGGCCGGCATGCGCTTTCCGCGCAGTCCGCACCGGTATTCCGGGCGTACCGCGCTGTATGCCAACGTCGACGTGCGCGAGCGTCGTCCGGAAGTGGACGTGGACTCGGCGCTTGCCTATTCGATGGAGGGCTACCACGGCAGCGATCAGCCGCCGGCGCTCATGGCCTATGCCTGGGCACCGGGCTGGGATTCCAACCAGGCCGCCATCACCCGTTTTCAGGATGAAGTCGGCGGCCACCTCAAGGGCGGCGACCCCGGTACACGTCTGCTCAAGGTCGATGCCAACGTGCCCGACTATGCGCCGGCCGAGCCCAAGCTGGTCGAAGGCTGGCAGGCGATCCCGCGCTATCACATCTTCGGCAGCGAATCGCAGTCGGCCAAGGCCCCGGCGATTCAGGAACGCATGCCGCGTGCCTGGTTCACCCTCAACGAGGCCGGCGCGAAGGCGCTGGGCCTGGCCGCGGCGGATACCCTGCGTCTGACCATCGACGGCGAGATCCATGCCCTGCCCATCACCATCGACCCCAGCCTGCCCGACCGGACCATTGGCGTGCCGGTGGGCGCCCATGGCCTGATGGGCGTGCGTCTGCCTGCAGCGGTGTCCCCCTGATGTTCGGCTTCAGCACAGATACATTGATCGATTTCGCGTTCACCGCGTTCGAAACGATCGCCATTCTGCTGGCGGTCGTGATCGCGGCCGCGCTGCTGATCTGGGTCGAACGCCGCCTGCTGGGCGTCTGGCAGGACCGCTACGGGCCCAACCGGGTCGGGCCGTTCGGCATCCTTCAGGTGGCCGCGGACATGATCAAGATCTTCTTCAAGGAAGACTGGATCCCGCCGTTCGCCGACAAGGCCGTGTTCGTGATCGCGCCGGCCATCATCATGTTCACCACGCTCATGGCGTTCGCGGTGGTGCCGTTCACCGAAACCATCGGCGTGGTCGATCTCAACATCGGCATTCTGTTCGTGCTGGCGATGAGTTCGCTGGGCGTGTACTCGGTGATCCTGGCCGGCTGGTCCTCGGACAATAAATACGCCCTGCTCGGCGGCATGCGTACCGCCGCCCAGATGATTTCCTACGAGGTCTTCATGGGCCTGAGCCTGCTGGGCGTGGTGCTGCTGGCTGGCAGCTTCGATCTGCGTGCGATCGTGGAATCGCAAGCCGGCATGTGGAACGTGATCCCGCAGTTCCCGGCGTTCGTGATCTTCTTCATTGCCGGTATTGCCGAAATTCACCGTGCGCCGTTCGATCTACCGGAAGCCGAACAGGAACTCACGGCCGGCTATCACACCGAATATTCGGGCATGAAGTTCGGCATGTTCTTCGTGGGCGAATATCTGGGCATCGTGCTTATTTCCTGTCTGACCACGGTGCTGTTCTTCGGCGGCTGGCTGGGTCCGATCCTGCCGGGCTTCGTGTGGTTTGCGCTCAAGGCCGGATTCTTCATCTGCTTTTTCGTGCTGCTGCGCGCGGCCACCGTGCGCCCACGCTACGACCAACTCATGGCCTTCGGCTGGAAGATCCTGCTGCCCATCGCGCTGGTCAACGTCGCGATCACGGGTGCTGTCGTGGTGGCCATGGCATGAGCATGTCGCCCTCTTTTTTCGATTTCACCGGTTACGCGAGTCACCTATGCTGAGTGTTCTGCGCACCATCTGGATGACCCTGATGCACACCTTTCGCAAGCGCGATACGGTGCTGTATCCGGAAGAAAAGCCTTATCTGCCGCCGCGTTATCGCGGGCGTATCGTACTCACCCGCGATCCGGACGGCGCCGAGCGCTGCGTGGCCTGCAACCTGTGCAGCGTGGCCTGCCCGGTGGACTGCATCAGCGTGGTCAAGGCCGAGGACGAGAGCGGGCGCTGGTATCCGGAAACCTTCCGGATCAACTTCTCGCGCTGCATCTACTGCGGCTATTGCGAGGAAGCCTGCCCGACCTACGCGATCCAGCTCACCCCGGACTTCGAAATGGGCGAGTTCGATCGTCAGAACATGGTCTACGAGAAGTCGGACCTGACCATTTCCGGCGTCGGCAAGCGGCCCGGCTACAACTTCTATCGCGTCGCCGGCATGGCCGTGGGCGGCAAGGACAAGGGCGAGGCCGAGAACGAGGCCGCGCCCATCGACGTCAAGACGCTGCTGCCCTGAGGTCTGGCCGATCATGGAAATCGCTTTCTATCTCGCTGCCATCGTCGCCGTTGCCGCCACCGCGCGGGTAATCAGCTGTGCCAATGCCGTGCATGCGCTGCTGTACCTGATCGTGTCGCTGCTGTCGGTGGCGATCGTGTTCTATACCCTGGGCGCGCCTTTCGCGGCCGCGCTCGAGGTGATCGTCTATGCCGGCGCGATCATGGTGCTGTTCGTATTCGTGATCATGATGCTCAACCTCAATCAGGAAACCGTGGCCCGCGAGCGCAGCTGGCTGGCCCCGCGGGTATGGATCGGCCCCGGCGTGCTGGGCGTCGTTTTGATCGGCGTTCTGGCCGTGGCGCTTGCCAGCGGTGGCTCCATGGGCAACGTCGACAGCACGCCGCTCATGGCCGAGCGTATCGGCATGACCATGTTCGGCCCCTATGTGCTCATCGTGGAACTGGCCGCCTTCGTGCTGCTGGGGGCCCTCGTGGTCGCCGCCCATCTGGGCCGCGACGATCGTGATGTGGCCGAAGAGAAACGCGTCGCCGCCGCCCGCGGGCGTCGCCACCCGGGAGGCGAACAATGAACGGCATTCCCATGGAACACGGCCTGATACTGGCCGCCCTGCTGTTCACCCTCGGGCTGGTCGGGCTGATGGTACGGCGTAATACGCTGTTCGTCCTCATGTGCCTGGAAATCATGCTCAATTCGGCCGGTCTGGCCTTCATCGTGGCCGGTGCGGCCCATGGCGCGCCCGACGGGCAGGTGATGTTCATCCTCGTGATCACCCTGGCCGCTGCCGAAGCGAGCATTGGCCTGGGTCTGCTGCTGCAGCTGCATCGCCGCTTCAAGACCATCGACATCGACGCCGCCAGCGAGATGCACGGATGAATTTGCTAGCCCTGACCATCGTCTTTCCGCTCGCCGGCAGCCTCGCGCTGTCGTTCTTCCCGCGCATGGCCGACCGTGCCGCGGCGACCATCGGCGCCGGCTCGGTTGGGCTGTCCGCGCTGGTATCGGCGTGGCTGATCTATACCTTCGTCACCGGCGACGGTGCGGCGTATACGCAAACCCTCTGGACCTGGGTGTCGGTGGGTGATTTCACCCCGGCGTTCGCGCTGTATTTCGACGGCCTGGCGGCGACCATGCTCGGCGTAATCACCGGCGTGGGGTTTCTCATCCACATGTTCGCCAGCTGGTACATGAAGCACGACCTCGACGGCGGGCCGGGCATGGGGCGTTTCTTCGCCTACATGAACCTGTTCATCGTCGCCATGCTGCTGCTCGTGCTGGGCGACAACCTGTTCCTGCTGTTTCTCGGCTGGGAAGGCGTGGGCCTGTGCAGCTATTTGCTGATCGGCTACTACTACCGTGACGAAGCCAACGCCTGGGCCGCCTTCAAGGCGTTTCTGATCACCCGTATCGGCGATGTGTTCCTGGCCATCGGCCTGTTCCTGATGTTCGCCACCTTCGGCACCCTGGATATTCAGACCCTGCTGGAACAGGCGCCCCAGGCCTGGGCCGAGGGCGACCCGATGGCCAGCGTTGCGGCGCTGCTGCTGCTGGGCGGCGCGGTGGGCAAATCCGCCCAGCTGCCGCTGCAGACCTGGCTGCCTGACGCCATGGCCGGCCCCACGCCCGTCTCGGCGCTGATCCACGCGGCCACCATGGTTACGGCGGGCGTCTACTTGATCGCGCGCATGCATGTCGTGTTCGAGCTCGCCCCGGCCGTGCTGGCCCTGGTGGGCGTCGTCGGCGCGGTCACGCTGCTGCTGGCAGGCTTCGCTGCCCTGTGCCAGACCGATATCAAGCGCGTGCTGGCCTATTCCACCATGAGCCAGATCGGCTATATGTTCCTTGCGCTGGGCGTGGGTGCCTGGGACGCGGCAATCTTTCACCTGATGATCCATGCCTTCTTCAAGGCCCTGCTGTTCCTGGCCTCGGGCTCGGTGATCATCGCCTGCCATCACGAACAGAACATCTTAAAGATGGGCGGGCTGCGCAAGAGCCTGCCGCTGGATTACGCGGTATTCATCATCGGCGGCGCGGCGCTGGCCGCCCTGCCCCTGGTCACGGCCGGCTTCTATTCCAAGGACGAGATCCTGTGGCTGTCGTTTGCCAACGGCCACCATGTGCTGTGGTTCGCCGGCCTCGTCGGCGCATTCCTGACCGCGCTCTATACCTTCCGCATGATCTTCATCGCCTTCCACGGCGAAGCGCAGATCAAGGCCCATGCCGGCCGTGGCATCGCCCATCACCTGCCGCTGATCGTGCTGGCGGTGCTTTCCACCTTCCTGGGCGCCTGGATTCATCCGCCGCTGGCCGACGTACTGCCGGTTCACGAAGGCGGCGATCACGGCACCACGAAGCTGGTCGTGGAAGTGCTTTCCGCGGCCGTCGCCATCGTCGGCCTCGGCCTGGCTGCGGCGTTGTTCCTGGGCCGTCGACAGATGGCCGACAAGCTCGCCTCGGGCCCGCTCGGGCGCGGTCTTTGGCAGCTGTGGCACAACGCCTGGGGCTTCGACACGCTTTACGATCGCGTGTTCGTGCGCCCCTATCTGCTGCTGACCCGCCTGCATCGTCGCGACTGGATCAACTCGACCGTCAACGTCGCACCGCAGCTTGCGCTCATGCTCAACAGCGCGCTGGTCACCACCCAGAGCGGGCGACTGCGCTGGTATGCCCTGTCGCTGTTCGCCGGTGCCGCGCTTCTGCTGATCGCGCTGCTGTTCGGGTGATGCGCATGAATACACACGATAACGGCGTGGCGACTGCGCGCTCATTCACAGGTCCCAAGGAACGTTTTCAATGATCCTGTGCTGGCTTCTATTCGTCCCCTTCATCGGCGGCCTGCTGTGCTGGCAGCTGGAAAGCCGCCATGCCCCTGCACAGGCGCCGCGCTGGATCGCGCTGCTGACGATGCTGCTCGTGGTCGGCCTGGCCCTGTGGCTGTGGCTGACGGGCGATTACTCGCTGGCCGGTGGTGCGGTGGGCGATGCCCCGAACTGGGCGCATCAGATCCGCCTGCCCTGGATCGATCGCTTCGGCATTTCCTTTCACCTGGCGCTCGACGGCCTGTCGCTGATCATGATCATGCTGACGGGCTTTCTCGGCGTGCTCGCCGTGGTGTGTTCCTGGCGGGAAATCACCAACCGCATCGGCTTTTTCCACCTGAACCTGCTCTGGATCATCGGCGGCGTGGTCGGCGTGTTCCTGGCCGTGGATCTTTTCCTGTTCTTCTTCTTCTGGGAAATGATGCTGGTGCCGATGTATTTCCTGATCGCGCTGTGGGGACACAGCGGTTCCAAGGGCAATACCCGCATCGGCGCGGCCATCAAGTTCTTCATCTATACCCAGGCCAGCGGCCTGCTCATGCTGGTGTCGATCCTCGGGCTGGTGTTCGCCCACTACAGCCAGACCGGCACCTTCACCTTCGACTACATGGTGCTGCGTGAAACCCCGCTCACCGGCACCATCGCCTATGTGCTGATGCTGGGCTTTTTCATTGCCTTCGCGGTGAAGCTGCCGGTGGTGCCGCTGCACGGCTGGCTGCCCGATGCCCACGCCCAGGCGCCGACCGCCGGCTCGGTCGATCTGGCCGGCATCCTGCTCAAGACCGCGGCCTACGGCATGCTGCGCTTTGCCATTCCGCTGTTCCCCGAAGCCTCGGCACAGTTCGCCCCGGTGGCCATGGCGCTGGGTCTGATCGGTATCTACTACGGCGCGCTGCTGGCCTTTTCGCAGACCGACGTCAAGCGCCTGATCGCCTGCTCCAGTATTTCCCATATGGGCTTCGTGCTCATCGGCATCTATTCCGGCACTCTGCTCGCGCTGCAGGGCGTGATCGTGCAGATGGTGGCCCATGCCTTCTCGGCGGCGGGTCTGTTCATCATCTCGGGCCAGATCTACGAGCGCATCCATACCCGCGACATGCGCCAGATGGGCGGCCTGTTCGGCCGCATGGGCGCGCTGCCCGGCTTTGCGCTGGTGTTCGTCATGGCCTCGCTGGGCATGCCCGGCACCGGCAACTTCATCGGCGAGTTCCTGATTCTGTTCGGCGCCTTCGATACGGTGCCCTGGGTCGTGGTCGCCGCCAGCGGTGGGCTGGTGATGGCCGCCATCTATTCGCTGGTGCTCATGCACCGCGTTTACTGGGGCACCCCGAAGTCGGAGGCCTCGCTCGGCGGGCTGGACCCGCGCGAATACAGCATGATGCTGCTATTGCTCGTGCTCACGCTCTGGCTGGGCCTGTTCCCGAACACCGTGCTCGATATCTCGCATACGGCGATGACCGAAGTCACCGACTGGTTCGCCGTTGCTCCCTTGCCGTCCCGTTAAGCGAAAGGCGTCATGACCGACTTTTCCACTCAGATGCTCGCCCTCGCGCCCTTGCTGATTCTGTGCGCGACCGTCGTCGGCGTGATGCTGTCGATCGCGGTACACCGTCATCACTTCACGGCGGCCACGATGACCGTGGTCGGCCTGAACGCCGCACTCCTGTCGCTGCTCGGCGTGCTCCAGGTCACGCCGATCCAGGTCACGCCGCTCTTCATCATCGACGATTATTCGCTGCTGTTCGGCGCGATCGTGCTGGTGGCCTCGCTGGCCTGTACCACTCTGGCGCATGCCTATCTGGACACGCTGCCGGACCGGCGCGAAGAGTTCTATATTCTGCTGCTGTGCTCGGCTGGCGGCGCGCTCGCGTTGATCGCCAGCCGGCATTTCGCCTCGCTGTTCATCGGCCTGGAGCTGTTGTCGGTGCCGCTCTACGGCATGGTCGCCTACGCCTATCGCGACCGTATTTCGCTGGAAGCCGGCCTCAAGTACATGGTGCTCTCGGGCGCGGCCTCGGCCTTTCTGCTGTTCGGCATGGCGCTGCTCTATGCGGCTTCCGGCAGTCTGGAGTATGCCGGCCTGGTGGATACGCTGGCCGGCGACGCCGCTTCGCCCTGGCTGCTGGTGGGCGTGGGCATGATGGTCGTGGCACTCGCCTTCAAGCTGTCGCTGGTGCCTTTTCATATCTGGACGCCGGACGTCTATGAAGGCGCGCCCGGCCCGGTCTCGGCCTTTCTGGCCACGGTCAGCAAGGTGGCGGTGTTCGCCCTGCTGCTGCGCTTTTTCACCCTGGCCCCGCCGGCCGCCAACGGCTGGCTGCTCACGCTCATGGGCGTGATCGCCATGGCCTCCATGCTCGTCGGCAACCTGCTTGCGCTGCGCCAGCGCAACGTCAAGCGCCTGCTCGGCTATTCCTCGATCGCGCATCTGGGCTATCTGATGACCGCGATCGTGGCCGGCGGCAGCTTCGGCATCGAAACCGTCGGCATCTATCTGGCCACCTATGTGGCCACCACCCTCGGTGCCTTCGGCGTGGTCACGCTCGTATCCAGCCCCTACTCCGGCACGGATGCAGGCGCGCTGCACCACTATCGCGGCCTGTTCTGGCGTCGGCCGTATCTGGCCACGGTATTCACCATCATGATGCTGTCGCTGGCCGGCATTCCGATGACCGCGGGCTTTCTCGGCAAGTTCTATGTGATCGCCATCGCCGTGCAGTCCGGTCTGTGGTGGCTGGTCGGCGGTATCGTGCTCGGCAGCGCCATCGGGCTGTACTACTACCTGCGCATGATGGTCATCCTGTTCCTGGATGAGCCCGGTGAAAGCCGTCGCGACGCGGTCTCGGGCTGGGGCCAGCAGTCGGGCGGCATCATGGTGCTACTGCTGGCACTCGCGGTGATCTTCTTCGGCATCTATCCGCAGCCGTTGATCTCGCTGGTGTGTGCTGCGGGCATGGCCGGCGGCTGATGTTGGCGGGCCGGTATCGCGCCGCTGTTTCAGGCCTATTGCTTGCGGGCCTGATACTGGCCACGGCCAGCTGCGCAACGCAGGCGCCGCTGTCACAGGACGACGCCCGCGCCGACCGGGCCGCCCGCCAGTGGCTCGCCGTCGTCGACCGCGGCGAATATGAGCGCAGCTGGCAGCAGGCATCGGCAATGTTTCAGAACGGTATCGATCAAGATGCCTGGGTCGAAGCGGTTCGAAACGCCCGCGCCGGCACCGCGACGCCAAACCAGCGCGAACTCGTTTCCATCGCCCACACCCGACAGCTGCCCGGCGTGCCCGAGAACGACTACGTGGTACTCGTCTATGCCAGCCAGTTCGACGACCGACCCCCGATCCAGGAAACGCTTACCCTGGCCCGGGGGGACGACGAGCTGAAAACCGCTGGTTATTTTCTGCGCTAACGGGTCGCCGAATCAGCCTACTCGCGTCGCGGGCCCGACGTAGCGGCATTCACGCACGCTCATGCCGCCCATGGTCAGCGTTCTGTGGTGACCGTCGGCGGTCAAACCCAGCGCCTGGTAGAACCGCTGTGCGGCGTGATTACCCTTCAACACCCACAGGCTGATCGCTGCGGCGTTTCTCGCGAGCTCGCTCTGGCAAATCGTCTGCCAGAGGCGGCGACCGATACCCTGGCGGTACGCGCACGGCGCGACATAGATCGCGTACACCTCGAGCGTTGCCGCCTCGGCATCATCGTCCCGACTGGGGCCATAGGCTGCAAACCCGAGGAGCGCCGGCCCATCCCGAGCCACGAGAACCTCGATCGCGGGATCGGCGAGCGCCTGTATCCACTGCGCCTTTCTGGCCGCCGTGCTGAGTTCGTCCAGATAGCCCTGAGGCAACAAGCCACGGTAGGCCGCGCGCCAGGCGGCCACATTCAGCGCGGCGATTCGATCGACATCGTCGGCGCGCGCGGGCTCGACCTCCATGCCTAGGCTTTGACGATCACGCCCGGATTGAGCCGATTGTGCGGGTCCAGCGCTGTCTTGACGGCGGCCAGCATGTCGCGCTCCACCTCGGACTTGTAGCGATCCAGGGCCGCGACCTTGAGCCGGCCGATGCCGTGTTCGGCCGCGATCGAGCCGCCCATCTCGGCGACGATGTCGTGCACCACCGCATGGGCGGCCTCGGCCTGATCGAGAAACGCCGGCCCGTCGGCGTCGACGGGCTGGGACAGGTTGAAATGCAGGTTGCCGTCGCCCACGTGCCCGAACGGACAGGGGCGCACGCCGGGCAGCGCCTCGCGAATGGCCGTCATCGCACGGTCCAGGAAAACGGGCAGCTTCGATACCGGCAGCGAAATATCGTGCTTGATCGAGGCGCCTTCGGCGACCTGGGCCGGCGGCAGGGACTCGCGCAGATGCCATAGCCGACGACTGGTTTCCACGTCGTGGGCGATGATGACATCCACCAGTTCGTGCGCGTGGCGGGCGTGCTCGACCACGTGGGCCATGGCATCGAGCAACCAGTGACCCTGGGCGGAGCTGGCCAGTTCGACCAGCAGATACCAGTCGTGGTCGATATCGAAGGGCTCTTCGCAGCCCTCGATATGGGTACAGGCCAAGGACACCGCCTGGCGCGACATCAGCTCGCAGCCGGTCAGATTATGCCCCGAAGCCGCGGTCAGCCGGCGCTGCAACTTCACCGCCTGGGCCGGGGACTCCAGCGCGAACAGCGCACTCACCTGCTGGACCACCGGCTCGTAGAGTTTCATCACCGCGGCGGTGATGATGCCCAGCGCACCTTCGCTGCCGATGAACAGATCGTCCAGGTCGAAGCCGCTGTTGTCCTTGCGCAAGCCGGTGAGATTGTTCCAGATACGCCCGTCGGCGAGCACCACTTCCAGCCCCAGCGCCAGATCACGGGTGTTGCCATAGCGCACTACGTTCAGCCCGCCCGCATTGGTCGCCAGATTGCCACCAATACGACAGCGATCGCGCGAGGCCAGCGTCAGGGGAAAGAACAGGCCGGCATCGTCTGCGGCCTGCTGCACGTCGGCCAGAATACAGCCGGCCTCGACGGTGATGGTCGCGTTGTCGGCGTCGACTTCGCGCACGCGGTTCATGCGCTCGAGGTTGACGATGACATGTCGCTCATCGTCTTGGGCTGCCGCCCCGCCTACCAGCCCGGTGTTGCCGGACTGGGCGATCACCGCACACTCGGCCTCGGCACAGGCGGTGACCACGGCTGCGACCTGGGCGGTATCGGCGGGTCGCACCACCGCCAGCGCGGTCGGGCTAAACGCGCCCCGCCATTCCACCAGATAGGGCGCGGCGGCGTCTGCCTGGAGCACGTCCGCTGCGCCGACGATTTCGGTCAGTTTAGCCAGCAGCGCATCGCGCATTCAGCGATCTCCGATCAGGTCTTCCAACGCGGGCTGGAGCTGGCGGAATTCGAATTTGAAACCGGCCTTTTCCAGCGCCCTGGGGATCGCACGCTGGCCGGTCAGCAGCAAATGCGCCATCTCGCCAACCATCAGCTTCAACACCGGGCCGGGCACCCAGGCGAACTTGGGCCGGTGCAGCACGCGCGCGAGCGTGGCCGTGAACTCGCGATTGGTGGCGGGCTCCGGCGCAGTCAGGTTGAAGGCCCCGCTGCAGTCCGGGTTGTCGATGAGAAACCGGATCGCGGCCACCTCGTCAAGGATATGAATCCAGGGCATGTACTGATTGCCGGTGCCGAAATGCCCGCCCAGACCGAACTTGAACGGCGTAATCATCTGCGCCAGGGCGCCGTCATTGGCCCCCAGCACAATACCGGTACGAATACGACAGACCCGGATGCCGGTGGCCTCGGCGCGGCGTGCCGCCTGTTCCCAGGCCACGCATAGCTCGGACTGGAATTCGTCGCCGGGCGATTCGTTTTCGTCCAGTACGTCATCGCCGCGCGCGCCGTAATAACCCACCGCCGAACCGCTGACCAGCACCTGGGGCGGTGTCTCCCACTCGCCGATCGTTTCGGTGAGCTGGCGTGTGATCCGCAGGCGGCTTTCGCGCATTTCGCGTTTGCGCGCCTCGGTCCAGCGACCGTCCGCCAGATTCTCACCGGCCAGATTGATGACCGCATCGGCCGGAGCCGCTGCCTTGATATCGCCCACGGGTACGACCCCGGAAGGCAATACCTTCGCCGCGGCAGCGGTATCGCGGGTGACGACCTGCACGGCCCAGCCATCGGCCAATAGCGACTCACAAAGATGGCGGCCGATAAAGCCGGTGCCACCGGTCAACAACGCCTTGTTCATCACACGCTCCGCGAGTAAAAGACAATCCAGAATGCGAACTTGCAGACTAAAGCGCCGGCGAGGACAGCGCTAGCCCCGCTGAAACTCCAGTCCACAATACGCCGATCTACTGCCTCGCGCCGAATGGTTTTTGATTGCCTATTGCAAAAAACTTTCAGATCGCGTTAGCTGTGCGGGGCGTGGCGGCGGTAGCTCAGTTGGTAGAGCGCGACCCTCCCACGGTCGAGGTCGCGAGTTCGAATCTCGTCCGCCGCTCCATTCTTGCCCCGGTCGCTGCATCCGCGCGCGCTAGCGCTGGTAAAGCAGCGACTCTGCCTCCAGCGCGGCCACGATGCGTCGTGCAAGCGCATCCGCCTGTTTCGCAACCGATCGTCGTGCGCCATCCGGGCTGTCGAAGACGAACCGTGCGCTGACCTGCTGGGCGGCGTTGTCGATCACGCGCACGTTGTAGGCGGCCCGCCCCTGTCCGATCACGCGGCGCGACACAGTATCCATATCCGCCAGTTCGATCACGATCGTGGCCTGAGCGCCACTGGTACGGCTGGCCGCATGACGGCTCGCGGCGTTCTGTTCGCGGGTGGGCGGCGCCGCAGCGAGCATGGGCGTACAGGCATGCCCGGCCGCAAACAGCCGGTCGCAGAGCGCCTGTTCGAAGGCGGCTTCGATGGCCAGATCGGCAAAGGCGCCATAGGCAAGAAAACCGTCGTAGCGCTGCGCCTGATGCGCCGGGTCGACGAACCGATACCCCGGCGCGCCGGCACAGCCGGCCAGCCCGAGGGCCATGCTCAAACCCAGAATGGCCACTGCAGCAAAACGGCGCAGGTCAGACAAGACGGTTTTCCGGTAAACGAATGCGGCGTCAGAGATTATCCGCCGCCGTCGCCGTCAACAACCGCCACGCGGGCAAATCTCGGCGCAAGCAAACAAGGCTGGATTTGTAGCAACACGCCGAACAAGCGACGATCGACGGCGATTCAGGCAGAATGCCAGAACGAACGTCCGTTCATGGTTTGACGTATAGCGGCGCTTGAACACGAGCGCCCATAAAGAGGAGACCCCAGATGCGAGCATTGCTCTGCAAACAGTTCGGCCCGCCGGAAACGCTGGTCGTCGAGGAACAGCCCACGCCCGAAGTCGGGCCCAAGCAGGTGCTGATCGATGTTCAGGCGGCGGCGGTGAACTTCCCCGACAGCCTTATCATCGAAGACAAGTACCAGCTCAAGCCGGAGCTGCCCTTTTCACCGGGTGGCGAACTCGCCGGCGTGGTGAATACGGTCGGCGACGAGGTCAAGCACCTCAAACCCGGCGACAACGTGATCGCCTTTACCGGCTATGGCGCCATGGCCGAACAGATCGCCACCGACGCCAACCGGGTGATCCCAATGCCCGACGGCGTGGACCACGTCACCGCCAGTGCCTTCGTGATGACCTATGGCACCACCTATCACGCGCTGGCCGACCGGGCTGCGCTCAAGTCCGGCGAAACGCTGCTCGTGCTGGGTGCGGCCGGCGGCGTGGGCCTGGCCGCGATCGAGCTGGGCAAGGCACTGGGCGCGCATGTGATTGCGGCGGCCTCCAGCGAGGACAAGCTCGCGGTGTGTCGCGAGCACGGCGCCGATGACACCATCAACTACGTCGAAGAAGACCTCAAGGACGCCATCAAGACGCGCACGGACGGCCGCGGCGTAGACGTGGTCTATGACCCGGTCGGCGGTGACATGACGGAAAAAGCCCTGCGTGGCACGGCCTGGCGCGGGCGCCTGTTGGTCATCGGCTTCGCAGCCGGCGAGATTCCCAAGCCGCCGCTGAATCTCGCCCTGCTCAAGGGTTGCTCCATCGTGGGCGTGTTCTGGGGCTCGTTCACCCAGCGTGAACCCGAAGAAAACCAGAAGCAGCTCAAGCAGATATTCAGCTGGCTGGCCGAAGGCAAGCTGCGCCCGCACGTATCGGGCACCTATCCGCTCGAGCGCGGCGGCGAGGCGATCAGCGTACTGGCCTCGCGCAAGGCGGCCGGCAAGCTGGTCATCAAACCCCAGGAATAGCTCGATCGGCCGGCCCGACCGATACGCCCGGGCCGGCATGACCGGGGTTTGGCCCACACGCCCACGCGGCGATGTTGTCATGTAAACGACATCGCCGCGTCATCCCGGCGTTATCTGTACGACCCACACTGCGCTCCATTGCAAGCCGGCTGTCATATCCATGACAGCCCCGCAAGGAGGAGCCGCATGCGTATCGCACTGCTCACCGACGCGTGGAAGCCACAGGTCAACGGGGTGGTCACCGCCCTGACAGCCCTGGTTCGAGAACTGGAAGCCGCCGGCCACGACGTGCTGGTCATCCATCCGGGCCTGTTCGTGACCGTGCCCTGCCCCACCTACGCCGAAATCCGCCTCGCGGCCGCGCCGCTGCCCGGCGTGGCACGGCGCCTGCAGCGCTTCGTGCCCGACGCGGTGCATATCGCCACCGAGGGCAGCGTGGGCCTGGCCGGCTGGCTTTACTGTCGCCTGCGCGGCTGGCGGTTCACGACGTCGTTTCATACCCGTTTTCCCGAGTACATCAATGCACGCTGGCCAATGGTGCCGGTGGGCCTGGGCTATCGGGTGCTCAATATCTTTCACGGTCGCAGCGTGCGCACGATGGTGAGTACCCGCCCGCTGGCGAATTATCTGTCCGATCGCGGCTTCTCGCGCCTGGCGCTATGGAGCCGCGGCGTGGACACGAGCCTGTTCCGGCCCGTAAAGCCGATCGAGCTCGATCTACCCGGACCGGTATTCATGTACTTCGGCCGCGTGGCGCCGGAAAAGAACGTGGAAGCGTTTCTCGAACTCGACCTGCCCGGCAGCAAACTCGTGGTCGGCGACGGCCCGGCCCGTGCCGACCTGCAACGTCGCTATCCCGAGGCCCGGTTCGTGGGCATGCAGCTGGGCGAAGACCTGGTCCGCCATATCTGTGCGGCCGATTGCATGGTCTTTCCCAGCCGTACCGACACGCTCGGGCTGGTGCTCATGGAAGCCATGGCCTGTGGCGTGCCGGTGGCCGCCTATCCGGTCACCGGCCCGCTGCAGGTGGTACAGCCCGGCGTGACCGGCGTGCTCGACGAAGACCTGCGGGCCGCGGCGCTTGCCGCGCTCGAACTCGACGGCGAGGCCGGCATCACCTATGCCCGCGCCAACAGCTGGGCGGCCTCGGCTGAGCAATTCGCCAGCCAGCTGGCCCCTGCACGTCGACCCAACCTGCGCTTTGCGCCCCCGGCATTGGAGAACGCACGATGAAAGTCCTCATACTTGGCGGCGACGGTTTCTGTGGCTGGCCGACCGCCTTGCACCTGTCCGGCCAGGGCCACGATGTGACCCTCATCGACAACCTTTCCCGACGGCATATCGACAATGAACTGGGCGTGAGTTCTCTCACCCCCATTTCGCCGATCGATATCCGACTGGCGGCCTGGAAGGAGCTGACCGGGCGTACCATCGCCGCGCTGCATATGGACGTCGCCCGCGAATACGACCGTTTGGAAGCGACCATCGACCGGCTCGCCCCGGATGCCATCGTGCATTTCGCCGAACAGCGCTCGGCGCCCTATTCCATGAAGCATGCCCGGGCCAAGCGCTATACCGTCGAAAACAACCTCGCCGCGACCCAGAACGTGCTCTGTGCGCTGGTCGAAACCGGCGTCGACGCGCATCTGGTGCATCTGGGCACGATGGGCGTCTATGGCTACGGCGGCGGGCTGCGGATTCCGGAGGGCTATCTCACCGTCGAGGTCGACGACAGCACCGGCGAGCGCACCCAGCGCGAGATCCTGTTCCCGCCGGACCCGGGCAGCATCTACCACATGACCAAGACCCAGGATCAGCTGCTGTTCTATTTTTACAACAAGAACGACGGCCTGCGGATCACGGATCTGCATCAGGGCGTGGTCTGGGGCACCCAGACCCGCGAAACGCGGCTGGACGAGCGCCTGATCAATCGCTTCGACTACGACGGCGATTACGGCACCGTGCTCAATCGCTTTCTTATGCAGGCCGCGGTTGGCCACGACCTGACCGTGCACGGCAGCGGCGGCCAGACCCGGGCCTTCATCCATATCCAGGACACCGTGCGCTGTATCGAAATGGCGATCGGCAACGCCCCGGCCGCCGGCGAACGCGTACGCATATACAACCAGATGACCGAAACCTGGCGCGTAGGCGAACTGGCCAAACTGGTGGCCCGCATGACCGGCGCCAACATCGTCAACCTGCCCAACCCGCGCCGCGAGGCCTCGGAAAACGATCTGTGCGTGGACAACGCCTGTCTGCTGGATCTGGGCCTCGACCCGACCACCCTGCGTGACAGCCTGCTGAGCGAAATCATCGATATCGCCCAGCACTACGCCCACCGCTGCGATGAAAGCCGTATTCTGTCGACCTCGCAGTGGGTCCGCCCGCGAACGGTGCAATCGCAGGCGGCCGCCTCCTGACCAAAAAACCGGTCGCGTTCAATTGAGTGGTACGCCCACTGACCTATAATCCAGGCTCGTCTCGAACCCGGTACGCTGCTGTGCAAACCGACGGTCGCTGGACCCTCGCGGCGCTGACCACGGCGCTGCTGCTGCTCTATTTCACGCCGTGGCTGGCGCTGGGCCACGGCGTCGAATCTTCCGGCCTCGGCCTGTGGATCGAATTGCCCGCGCTTTTGCGGCCGATCGACCGCTACGGTATCGGCGAATACGCAGCCCCCGTGCTTGGCTGGTCGATACCGCTGATCGGCGCGGTCGGCGCCATTCAGAGCGCCCGCGGCAAGATCAGCCTCTGCGCACTGGCGCTGGCCGCGAGCATCTTCAGCCTCATCGCCTTTGGCCTGTGGCTGTCGCGGTGGCCGCAAACGCCCAGCCTTGCGACCCTGCCCCTGACCCATGCCGGCCTGGCGGTGGTCGCGGGCGCCGTGCTCATACTGGGCTTGAATGTGCTGCTACCGCTACTGCGCCCCCGGCTTGAAGAGCGACTCGGCATCAGCGAGCGGCGCCGCCAGGATGGCACGGTCGCGATCGACGTCAGCCGCCAGCGCTGGCGCCCGCTGGGACGCCTGCTTTATATGGTGGCCAACGTCGCCATTGTCTATGCGGCCGCCGTGCTGTGGACGCGTTACCACCTGTTCGAACTCGCGCAGCGTTTCACCCTGCCCGTCACTGCCGCGGTGTTGATCGCGATCGCGCTGGCCGCCCTTTGGTTGGTTCGCTGCGCGCTTGGTCGCGCGCCCTACGCACGTATCGTGATCGACTACGATTCGTTGCGCGTGATCACTGGCGGCGAACGAGGCCGCTATGCGCGCGGCCATATCGGCGGACTCTACGTGCCGCAACAGGCCGAAGACGGGGTCCGCGACTACTACAACGCCGCGCCGGATGCCCAGACGCTGACCCTGCCGGTCACCTCCAGCGGCTCGCCCACGCCTCAGCCCGGCGGCCTGTTACGCACCCCGCGCGCCAGCGTCATGATGCGCATGCGCGATCGCTCGGTCGCACTCGCCCATCATCTGCGCCCGGCCCAGGCCAAGGAACTGGTGCGTCGGCTTACGATTCGCCTGCTGGACTGAGCCCGCCGCAACAATGGCCAGCCAAGCGAATCACCGATGGCTCGCAGGCGCCGCCAGGCGCTCGGCCAGCGCATCGAGCTGATCGCGGCCGACGATATCGCGTGCGCTCTGAGCGACCTCGATGAGTTCATGGCCGGCGAAGCGTTGCCGTATTTCGGCCAGATATTCGTTCTGCTGGGCCACGCGCTCGGTCACGAAGGCGCTGCTCGCATCGGCCGGCCAGAGCCGGTTCACGTA
>NZ_PBYA01000009.1 GCF_002729955.1 Salinisphaera sp.
AGCGCACTCATGCGTTCGATAGGTCCGTGCGTGCGCATGCGCGCGCAGCCGTTGATAGCGCTCGAACAGCCGGCACATCAGATAATCGCCACACCAGTCCGTGAGCATGAGCTGGCCGCCTCCGGTCATAGCGACCCGCAATCCGGGCGTATCCCTCGGCCACGTTTTTGTTCGGAGCTTCGGTTTGCATATCGGAGCACAACCCTGCGAATAAATGGCCGGCGTTATATATCGTTGGGGCTATGCCAAACACGGATGGCGCGGGGCATGTTTTGTCTAAGAACCCGGACACAGCAACATGTCTGTGCCCGGGGCAGCACACTCTCAGCCGTTATTTGTTCGGCTGCTTGGTCATGCGAAGATAGGGCTTGAGCTCGTTCCAGCCGGCCGGGAACAGCTTCTCGGCTTCTTCATTGGACAGCGCCGGCGACACGATCACGTCGTCGCCGTCCTGCCAGTTGGCCGGGGTGGTGACCTTGTAGTTGTCCGTCAGCTGCAGTGAATCGATCACCCGCAGGATCTCGTCGAAATTGCGCCCGGCACTCTTCGGATAGGTGAGCGTCATCCGGATCTTCTTGTTGGAATCGATGATGAACACGCTGCGCACCGTCGATGTGTCGCCGGCGTTTGGGTGGATCATGTCGTAGAGTTCCGCGACCGTGCGGTCGGAATCGCCGATGATCGGGAAATTCACGGACTGGCCTTGGGTTTCCTCGATATCGGCCGACCAGCGTTTGTGATCATCGACCGAATCCACCGAGACCACGATGGCTTTTACGGCGCGTTGGGCGAACTTCTCCTTGAGTCCGCCGACCGCGCCCAACTCCGTAGTGCAGACCGGTGTGAAATCGGCCGGATGCGACATCAACATGCCCCAGCCGTCGCCGAGCCATTCGTGGAAATCGATGCGGCCTTCGGTGGTGTCGGCCGTGAAATTCGGTGCGGTATCGCCTAGACGTAGGCTCATTTCTATACTCCTGTTCGATGAAGAAAAGGCCGACGGCCTCAATTCCGGTGGCCGCCGGCGCGCTCGTATCTAGCCCTGGTCGGTTGAACCGTCAGTGCCGTCCATATTCTCCATCTTGCTCTGCATCATCTTGTTGCAGGTTTCCATCATGTCGTTCATCTGACCCATCATTTTCATCATGGGCATGTTGCCATCGCCCATCATGCCCATGCCGTGGCCCTTGCCCTCCTGGCCTTGCATCATGTGGCCCATGTTGCCCTCGGATGCCGGCTTCGCGTCCTCGCCTTGCGTTGCGGCGAATACGGCGGGCACGCCCGCGATCAGGGCAGCGGCGATGATCGTTTTTACTGTTGTACGCATGTTTCTAGTCCTCTTTGGGTTGGTCGGAAGGTGCGCTCGATGACGCGATCTGATTTGAATAACGGGTTTGAGTATCTGGTTCCTGCCGGGACGTTGCACCATCGGTAGCGGTCGGCCGCATACTCCACATCATCCAGCCCATCATGATCATGCAGGGCAGGGTGAACAGCAGCGGGACGGCTCCGATGGTCACGACCCAGTCCCAGTTGAATACAAGCCCGACCGCCGCGGCGGCAACGCCGCCGACTAATAAGCTGCGGGGTTCGAGCCAGCGCCGGGCTGGAGGCACGGAGTCGGGTGACGTCGATTTTCCGGAATCACAGCTTTTCATCGTTTGTTACCTCGGTAATTGCCTGAATAAAGGCTCAATACGTCGTGTAAACGTCGCCATTCAGCGTTTTGATGACGAACGGTTCGCTCTTTTTGCCGGGCATGCCCGGCGAGCCGCTCGGCATGCCGGGTAAAGCGATACCTCGGATATCGGGTTCCTCGCGCAGCAGCTTGGCAACGACCGGCTCAGGTACATGCCCGACGACGACGTAGTCGCCGATGAGAGTGGTGTGACAAGACGACAACGCCGGTTCGACGCCGTGCTTTTCGTTGAGAGCCGCCATATCGTCCGTGTCGAGCACGTCCACCTCATACCCCTTGGCGTTGAGGTAGTCGGCGTACTGCTCACAGCACATGCAGCCCGGGTTGTGGTAAAGGCGAGCCTGTACCGGTGCCGCGATGGCCGCGCCGGTCGAGATAAACAGAACGAGCATGAGCGTCAGGCGCGCCACGGTCGCATTACGTAGTTGGGTCATCGGAAGAACTCCACGTGATCTAGGGAGTTCCGGAAAGCCGTTAGGCGTGCACATGCGACGTAATGGTTGATGTCGCATGACAGACCAGCACTGACCGCAGAGGCGCGGTCTGTGTAAGCTCAGCCGGAGTTTGTGACGCGCTCAGGCGTCAGTCAGATCAAGCGTGGATAGCTCGCGGGGGAAAAGGGTCGGGCCCTTCGAGTTGGCGGCCCAAATGCGTTTCGATGTGAAACGTGGGCACCGCAGGTGGCAGGGGCGTAACCCCGGCAGTGTTATGCGCAACATCAGCCATTATGCCGCAGATGGCCACTGCGCAAGTCGAAGTCGCCGCGGTTGAGTGCTGCGGCTTCGTGGTGTCGGCCTGACATAACGAGCAATCGCTTGACGCGTTCTCGGCCGGCATGGTCCACGCCATGACCGCTGGACTGGCCAGCACGCTGGTGAATACCAGCACCAAGATCAGCGCGTGGAGCACTTTAGACTTCATGTTTTCAATATAGGCCACAAATATGCCGTAAACAATACCCGGAGTGTGGTACGGGGCCGTTATTTTTTAGACGATCGGGGAATAACGCGGCATCTATTTCGGAACGGCCCGACCTTAATTCGTAGAGGGCCTTTTATTTAGTCGTTTTCGATGTGTGTACAGTCAAAACGTCGAAGCGAGAGGTGTCGGTGGTTCCGCAGCCGCGGGAGCGAATGGCTCGGGGTCTCAGACGGTGCGCTTTATGATCGTTGGGGTTTGGTGGTGTATTGATTCAAGCGCAGCCAGTTCGCCGTTGATTTCGTCGGCACCACGACGTAGAGAGATCTCAATATCGTGTTTGCCTTCTCGGCGCGCCTGACGTTCGCTCCGCTCTGATCGTATTCGTCGAAGAAAACCAGCTTGCCGCATTCGTTATCTAGGCCGATTTCGATTCGCACCGTGTCCCCGGGTATATCAGCGGGGCCGTGGCGTGCCGCGGTGTAGATCCGGTTTGCCATTGACACCCTCGCTCTAACAGATCGGTGCCTGGAATACCTGCACGGATCCGTGTGCCGCTGGGGCCGACACTCGCCCCGAGCCCACGCAGGCCTGCATTCAATCGTATGCCAAGAGCAATCGTTCACTGAACGACGGAAACGAAAGCCATCTGATCGTCGCAAATCCTGGTCCGGATCACTGCGAAAGTAGCAACGACGATGTCTTAGTGCGCCGTTGAGCAGCGTGGGTTGAGAACGGCGGCGAAGGTTCAGGCAAGAAGTTTGGAAAGTCCGCTTTGGGTCGTTAGCAGCCGCAAAATCCGATCCAGTTCTCCAGCAACTACGCGTTCGCAGTCGGTGGTTGCTCGACTCAAATCGCTCGGACTAGCCGTTGGTCGTTGACGCTATGGGGTAAGAAGTCGTGCGGAGCGAGGCACGGGTTCTGTTGAAGGGGAGAGCCAATTGCGCTCACTCGAGGCGGTGAAATGATCTGTCCGCCTTCATGTTGGTGGGGAGCCTTGATGTGGGTATGTAACGTATCGGCTTCGGGACTTAGCGTCGGCGTTTCGACAAAGGTGCTGGCTATATTGCCGATCGACTATAGAGCCGGTTTATAGTCGATTGCATATAGGTAGTCACCGCATGACCCTTCGTGGCTTTTGCTGGTGGACCAAGTCAGCACGATCGAAAGGGCGGCAACCATCGGCGCCAAAAATATTACTCGCGCCAGTTCCATGGCTCTTGCGAAGACGCTTCGTCCGAACGTCCCCGTGCCCGTTGCCGCTCCTTGCCTTGAAGCTTTACCAGATCCAACGGACTGATGGGCACATGCGGCAGCACATTATCGAGGGTACGGTACTCGCCCAGTGCGCGAAGCACGCGGACCAGGTTCACCGTGGTTACCGGCGATCCATTCTCCAGATGGGAGACGGTCTTGCGGGATACGCCCGCCTCGTTCGCCAGTGCCTGTTGGGTCAGGTTGCGGTTGAGGCGGCGCCGCGCAAAGCGCGCACCCAGTGCTTCCAACGCTGCCGTATCCCCGCATTCCAGAAGATCGATAACGTCCATTATGAGCGCCACTAAAGACGGTTGAGGTCTTTAGTGTACCCTTCGGTGGGCATAAAAGATTTGCTGTGGCGTGCGATGCCGGCTGGGCAATTCCTATACTTTGCTGTTGTGAAATCCCTGTAGGTCGTTGGCGCTGACGGTGAGCGCGCCGCCAGCGCGTTCCGTACCCCGCCAACCGGAGCCTTGGAGCGTTTTCGCCCGTATCGCGATGCGCGCGTCCGTGAACTTCCGGCATCATGCGCCGCAGTTGTCTGACCGGGGGAGTTCAATGCGTGCAGCCTGTCGATCGGGCCTGGCTATGGTTCTGATGGTGGTGCTGCTTTGGGTTAGCACGGCACCGGCGCACGCCGCCGTGCGCATCGCCTCCTGGAACCTCAAGCATCTCGGCTGGAACCACGACAAGGATCTCGAGGCCGTTGCACAGGTCATCCAACGCTTCGATTTCGTCGCATTGCAGGAGGTCATGAAGCCTGCCGCCGCGAAGGCGCTGGCGACACGGGTGTCGCAGCGATCCGGCGAGCCCTGGGGTGTGGTGGTCTCGCATACCTTGGGAGACAACCACTACAAGGAAAGCTATGCCTTCCTCTGGCGTAAATCCGCGGTGACCAACGACGGTGGCACAACCGTCTATCTCGATCCGGGTAACCATTTCGCGCGCGAGCCTTTGTCCAGTCAGTTCACGGTCACGGTTGATGGCAAGCCGGTTCAGCTGACCGCGGCGACCATCTATATCCTCTATGGCGACAGCAAGCGCGATCGGGCCGCCGAAATACGCCAGCTCGACGAGTACTGGCAATGGCTTGGTGAGACATTCGACGGCGAGCGCATTCTGCTCGGTGACTTCAACATGCCGCCGGAGGATCCCAGCTAGCAGGCCTTCGACGGCATGACGCAACCGGCGCTCACACAAGGCGCGAGCACACTTGGCCAAACCGGCTACGCCAACCTGTACGACAATATCTGGACCGATGGCACGTTGCCGATTTCCATGCGAGGCATCGCTCGCTTCCCGACATGGGTCGGTCTCGATCACGCCACGGCACGTGATCGGGTCTCGGATCATGCGCCGGTGTATATAGTGCTGGGCGAGGACATCGTGCGAACCGATCAAGCCTCAAGAAGGCGAATCGAGACGACTCCAACGTCTTGTATCGATCTGAACCAGGCTTCGCTAGATGCGCTGGATCACCTCGCCCATGTCGGGCCGAGCCGTGCCCGCGATATTGTGGCCGGACGACCGTGGCAGCGCATCGGGGGCCTCACACGCGTTTCCGGCCTGAGTGCCGGCCGTGTGGCCGACATTGCCGGCAATGGCTAGGTCTGCCCGATACGGTAGCGGGTCTGGAATACACATTGACCTTACCTCGCATAGATTTATCGCGTATTCGCGGCATCGTGTTCGATGCGTTCGGAACGACCTGTCGCGGTGAGCCGCTCTCCAAATTTGTGCCGTGGCACGAATCCCTACCGAGTGCGGCGCGACAACGGCTTCTCGATCGGTGGATGGCCGGCGAGATCGGCCCCGCGGAACTGATCGACTGCGGCGATCGTCGCCAGGCCCCGCCACGCGATGTGTTGGGACGGGCACTCGAGGCCGGGTTAGACGAAGTCCATGCCTATCCCGATGTTCCGCCTGTGATCAAAGCATTGAGTCGAAGGGGCTATCGCCTCGTTACAGCCAGCAATCTCGTCGTGCCCTTCGGCCGCGCGTTGGAACACGAACTTGGGGCGTGGATGGATGGATTCGCACTGTCCTACGAGGTTGGCGCCCTCAAGCCGGATCGCCGGATGTTCGAGGCGGCCACCCGTCACCTCGATATGTCAGCAGATCAGATCCTGGTCGTCGGCGATTCCGTCACCGATGACATTGAGGGGGCGCATGCGTTGGGGATGGCATCGATCCAGGTGGATCGTAGCGGCAAGGCAGCCAATGCCATTGCCAGTCTCGAGCCGCTGTTGTCCCTTTTGTCGAAGCCCGCAGACGTCCAGCCGACTCGTTCTTGAATGTCCTGCTCGGTGGGTCGATCGAACGCTGTTCGTTGCGATCGAAGACGTTGAATGCCGACGGGATGTTTCCGCTATTTTAAGCTGAGAATAAGCGGTTCCGAGCGGTTACGCTGCTTAGGCCACCCAGGCGTGGCGCTAATATTAGACGACGAAAGGCGCGCCACCATGCGTATTCGAATCCTGTCCGACCTGCACCTCGAAGTCGGGCCGGCCGCGATCCGTGACGACGTGGACTGCGATGTTGTCGTGCTGGCCGGTGATATCGACAGCGGCACGAACGGGCTGTATTGGGCGCGAGAAGAATTCGATCGACCGGTCATCTATGTGCCGGGCAACCATGAGTACTATCACCACGATATCGTTGAACTAGCGCCGTTGATGCGTGAGACCGCTAACCGGCTCGGCATCCACCTGCTCGATAACGAGGAAGTAACGATCCAAGGTCAGCGCTTTCTCGGCACGCCGTTGTGGCCCGGGCTGCCCCGTGAACCGGTTCAGCGGGCAGACACCGCGAAACTCTGGAACGCACGGCTCAACGACTTCCGCTGTATTCGAGCAGCCGACGCGTCAATCACGCCCGAACACATAAGCCGCTGGCACGCTGGCTCGATCCGCTTCCTCAAGGACGCGATTAACGACCAAGCACCAGCCGTCGTGGTCAGTCATTTTGCGCCAACCGTTTCGATGCAGAACCCGAGCTTCGCGGGTGATGCGCTGACGTCGTATTTCCAGAACGACCTGGACGAACTGATCGGTCCCGGCGTGGCGCTGTGGGTGTATGGCCATAACCACCACAGCTGCGATCGTGTGGTTTCCGGAACGCGCGTGGTCTCTAACCAGCGCGGCTGCCCCGGCGAAAGTACCGGATTCGATCCGGGCAAGACGGTCGATATCTCTACGCCCTCAGCACCGCGATGAATTATTGGTGCTCAGCAGCTTGGGCTATACATGCGCTCGGAGCTTGTCGCGGATTACTTCGAGCCCTCCATCGGAGTCGATCTCCTGCCTAGTGTGATGTGCCTTGAGTAGCGTGGGGAACGCTCTTTACTCATCACTGGCACGGGTCATCAGCGCTTCGTGTTCCGCGTCGTAGATGGCATGTTCGTATGCGCTGAGCTCGTCAGGGTTGATTAGCCGCGCAGCGCAGCGACTTCGTTAGTGCCGACACTCCGTATCTATTCGATCGCGCCACCAACCCGCATCCAGTGCTCGAGCTGTTCTTCTAACGAGCGCTGGGCGCTTGGCTTCCTGACGCGCGGAGCGCACGACTGCACGGGGGATCTTTACGTTTTCGATCGTTACGATGCCATCGCGTCTGATGCAAGCCTGCTGGGGACGAATTTTAGTACTCAAGATATCAAAGAGAATGTCGATACCTTCGACGGTCGTTCTTAAGCGTCTCTTGGGGAGCTGGACGTGCAATGCCGACCCGCCTGCTCGCGATATAAGAATATAAGTGGGCGTTCAAGAACCCTTGCTTCTCTAAATTTCACCGTACACGAGAGGGCTTTTCGGCAATGGAACTAAATGACGAAGTACAAAACATTCGCGAGAAGCTGAACAAGCAAAGAGCATCGACCGTTTCAATCGCGCTTTTCGGACAGCCGGGGGCCGGAAAATCGTCGCTGATCAATAAGATCGTTGGAAGACAGGTCGCGGAGGTCGGCGTGGAAACTGATAAAACAACCGATGCGGCACGATATCACCACAACGGCATCGATCTAATCGACCTGCCCGGATATGGCACCAGACAGTTTCCCCAAGAGCGGCTACGCAGAACGCTTCTCGATCATGAGCATGGATTTATTCCTGTGCGTCGTCTCCGGAAAGCTACACGAAGCGGACTCCGAGTTTTTCCGGGATCTCCAATCAAAAGGCAAGGTATGTATATTCGTATCGAATATGCGTGACCAGATGTGGGAAGAGGGCATCCCGATTGAAGAACTGGAACAGCGTAGGACGCAGGATATTCGAAATCATGCGCAATCAGACGCGCATGTAGTGTTCACCAGCTGCCGGGATGGCGCGGGGCTGGACACTTTGGTTACGGAAATTCATAAACACTTGGATGGGGCGAAGAGAGAGCGTTGGGAGCGTGGCGCCAAGGCATACAGCGAAGAGTTTCTGAGTCGGAAAAAAGCCGCGTGTGAGAAGTATGTGGCTTACGCTGCCGTAGCGGCCGCGGCGAACGGTCTGAATCCAGTACCGGGAGCGAACGTCGCCGTTGATTTAGCTGTCCTGACGAAACTATTTCGTGAGATCAGGAGCTGTTACGGGTTAGATAACGACCATTTGCTCGCGATGAAAGATTCGGCAATCCCTGCTATTGGCCAGGTTGCAAATAATGTCTTGAGCTACGCGACGAAAGAAGGTTCACTCCTATTACTGAAGCGATATGCGGGTCGTGAGGTGGCGCGCAACGTCACACGCTATGTTCCGTTTGTCGGCCAACTTATCGCTAGCGGCATCGGTTACGCGATCACTTCGAGCGCTGGCTTCAGTTATCTGAACGATTGCCATCAGCTCGCCGAGAGCGCATTAGAATCGCAACTGACCCCGTGCTGAAGGTTTAGTACATGTGGTGGCTTGAACCGACAGTATCGCGGCGTGTTGGGAAATTGTTTTTCGGATCGCTGCTGCCCTCGGCCGCGACGCCGACTACATCGAAGCCCTCGTTACTGGAAGACAATCTTGTTCGGCTCGCCCGGGAACTAGCGGTGGATCGGCGTCGCCACACGTTAGTGATAGGTCAGCCCGGTTCCGGAAAATCTTCTTTACTGAAAAATATTACAGAGGATCAGATTAGACCAAGACCGGTCATTGGAATTGAAACAGACGCTACGAACTGGTCTTTGGATCGCAACTGTAATCTGTTGAGCATCTTTGACAATGAAGTATTCGTCGACGCACCAGGGTTCGATACGCTTTCGCATCCGGTAAAGAGCTATCTGGACAAGTTCCCTTGGCGGTCGTTCTCCAGGTATGTGTTCGTGCTAAGCGGCAAAATTCGTGATGCTGACGAGGCCGTTTTCACTGTATTGAAGAGCCGGGGCGATGCGGCTCAAATTACTGTGGTGCGGTCCAAATCGGACGCTTTGACTAAGGCCGCCCGTGACGACGTTGCTGCGGATATTGCGACGACGCTTGGTATACGAAAGCGCGAACTGGTTCTGTTGAGTAGTAGAACAGGCGATGGAATCGAAAAGCTGCGCGCGCGGCTTTTCGATTAATATAAGGAGGGGCGGTAACCCGCTAATGTAAACAGGGCCGCCTTGAGTTCAGATGGCGAACGGTTCTTCGAGATGGTCGTTGCGCGATCAGAGGATGCCGACGACGCCTGAGGTCGGTATCACCCCTGCGGCTTGGATGAACAATCTACTGAGAAGTCATGTCTGATGTGCTGACAGTCAGCCATCTAGTTCCCAGTGTGGCACCGGGGTGAACTTCTCGATCAGGAAATCGACAAACGCGCGTACCTTGCGCGACAAATGCCGCCGATGCGGATAGAGCACGTAGAAGGCAGAGTAGTCATGCGGGTATTGCGGTAACACGGCGACTAGCCTGCCTACAGCTAGATCCGGCGCCACCAGCCAGTTTGAAAGCCGCGCCAGCCCCACGCCTGAGCGTACGGCCTCATGCAGACCATCGGCCGTATTACTACGAAAGCTTCCATGTACGCGGAGTACGCGCCGCCCTGAATCGCTATCTTCGAACGCCCGGTCATTGAACTGGTCGAGCGTGGATAGCATCAGGCAATTGTGGCCCGTGAGATTTTCCGGCATGTTCGGCGTGCCGCGCCGTGCCGTGCCGTGCCAGATAAGAGGGCGCGGCGCGGATGATGCGGCGATTGACGATACGATGGGTGTCGCGCGAAGGCGGGGGCGGAATTCGAATAGTCGAGTCTGAGCTCGCTATGGTTCGACTGCGAGCGGATCTTCGAGATGGTGTTGCGCTGCCGCTACTGCAATCGACAGCGTATCTAGAAATTCTTCCGTTTCCTGCAAATTCAATCGTTTGCGAGATGAATTCTTGCCTGGGACCGGTGCAAATCTAAACCGTTTTAGATGACGCGCAAGGATTTCTGCGAGTTGGTCATCCAGGGAAACCCAGACATTGTCGATTGATAGTCGCCCTCGCGAAACATCGATCAGGCTAGTGAGCCCGGTCGGTTCAGTTACCCGAATTGTTTTGTCTCGAATATCGGGATGATCTGGCGTCAACGCTGTTTGAGGTCCCGCGCTCTCCCCTGGATCGCTATTTGCGAATTCCTCGATTTTGCGCATTCGGTCCTCGCGGGTCGGCTCGCGATTGACGAGATCCTGGAGTGATCGTGTGAGCAGTGCTGCCACCAGCTCTTCGGGCGGTAGGAGCGGGTGGTTCGTTACATTTGGATTCGAGGTTGACTCGAAGGGATGGCCTACAACGCGAACGCCGATAATATGATCGACCAACTCGCCTGACCCGTAGACAGGGCATATCTGCGAGACGCGGAAGTTAAACTCTATCGCGCGACGCACGAATGCGCCTTTAATATCGTCCAGAATCTGGGCGAAATGACGATAAGGACGGGGTTTAAAGCTATAGTCGACGCTGTACTCACCTGTTGGATCATTCATGTTTTAACTCGCGGTCTGTAAACGGGTCATTAATAATTAATAACCGAAAACGCGAGCCTGGTCGACCGTTTAAAATGAGCTAGATAGTAAGAAAACGTTTTGTTGTTTATTATATAAACGAAAAACCATATTAATTATATAATATCGATGTCCGGGCGCCTGTATTACGCACTCGTGCGCATGCAAATTACGGCCAGCGCGAGCAGAAGGTGGCGGCGGTCAGCTTTCTCTAGAACGAGGTCCATACCGTATCCCGTTCTTCTCTGCATTCGCTTATGCCGGCTGAGGAGATTGAAAAGTTCCTCGGATTCTCTATCGAATAGAAGGTCGTTATCTGTAGGTTGCGAGAGCTGCTTCAGCAACCAACGTCTGAGGTCGTCGCGTTTAATACGGCACTCTGTAAGAGCCACGTCGATTTCTCTTAGTGCTGGCCCCTGATCGTGCGCCCGAGGAATACGTAAACGCGAGCGAGCTCTACGACGGCGGCCTGTCAGATAGTTCAATCGGAGCCCGCGATCATGCTCACCGAGCAAGTCTACGACCACACGGTATCGCTCGAGTGATACGCCGCAGTGGTAAGCGCCGGTCAGAGTAGCTATGCCCTCTCTAACGTACAGAGCGACTCGACCGGCCAGTTCTGCAGTCAATGCTATGTTCGACGTTGGTATAGTAGCTGCTGGCGTTTCGTGCTTTGGCGGTTGCCGTTTATGCAGGGCGGCAGGCAACCACGCCGAATTCCATCGGCTAAGGTGCGGCGTCGTATCTGTAGCACCGCGATGCGTACGCCAGCGATCAATGTGTGTCGCAGGGTAGCCCAATAGCGCAGCTTCAGTGCCCCGCGGCAAACCGGCCCATGGTGGAACCTGAGAATGGAGCAAGGTAATGCTATGCGCATACCAGATCAGCGTGGTGCGCGGCGTCGCGTGACCCATTTGCCGGGATAGATACCGTAGCTGTAGGCAGCGTGGCACATGTCGAACGGGGTGGAGCCTCGCTGGGGCCGCGTTAAGTCCGGCTACTGGCTTTAGTGTCTGGAGCGGAGAGATCGTATGCGTCGGATGCGTTGCTAGGATCGCGGCGGTCGCATGGTTGTGGCGCGCGACATGGCTGCGAGCGTGCCGGTCCATAATACGCATGGAGGCGTGTCGCCTAAACGCGGTCGAAATCGCCCGAGCAACTGCGGGAATGCCCATGCCGGGTGCCGCCAGCAGGAGATCGCTATCGAGGTTCGAAGATCGGGCCAAACGTGGTAGCAGCGCCTGTATGCGGCTCGTGTTCTCGACGTCGATCGGTACCGACACCAGGCGGCGACTGCTCAGCGTTTTGAGGCCGCGCCGTCTGGTCGGGTGTACATGTACGGTCAGCGCTGATTGAAGATGGAGGTCGCGTCGCATGAGCCCGGCCGTTTCGCGAAGACGCAATCCGGCCGACATCTGTATTCGAATAGCTGCCTCGGCAAGTGCGGCGGTGTCGGCCGACGTATCGAGGGCCAGAGTGTCGAGTGCGGTATCCGTTGCAACAGCGAGATCGCCGACGATGGCATCGATTTCCCATTGCACGGCCACGTAACCGGGTTGGCGTGGCGTTTGCACGTCGAGACCGTCGAATACGCGTGCCAGATCGAGGTCGAACCCGACTCGTGCTAGTACCCGGGCGAAATGCGCAATCGCGGGGGCGACAACACCGATGCCGCGGCGCGTCCCGCCGGAACGTTCCTCGATAGCGATCTGGCGAAGTGCCGCTTCGAAATCGTCGCTTTCGATATCGAATATGTTCCCGGCGCCCACGTGCGTAATCAGCCGCCTGCCGATCGCCACCAGATAATCGTACGCCGTACTGTCTGCGAGTTGACGTTCGTCGCGTAGGTAGACGACAAGGGCGGCTAGCAGTGCAATCAGGCTGGTTGCGCCGAAACGATCAGTGAGCTGCTGATGCCTATGGGCAAGCTGCGTGACGGCAACTCGCCGCTTGCTGGCGTCATTCAGATCGTGAACCAATCGGCGAAGACTACGGTATTCGTTAAGACCGGACGCACGCGCCGGGAATTGGTTGTTCTGGTTCGAATAGACGTGCGCGGGCGTGAACTCTGCCGGCGCCTGAGCACCAAACAGTGGGCATGCGCGCTCCAAGGCGAGGCCTACTGTTTGTAGCGCGCCGCGCTCCCAGGCGCTACGCGTACCCGGTAGGAATGCCTGGCGAGCAAGACCGACTAGAAGGAGGGCATCGGCCAGGACGGAACCTTTGGCCGTCGACAAAAACGGCCGGAGTTCAGGCTGTGCCCGCAGTGCCGTATCGAGTTGCGGAATAGTAGGCGGTCGAGTCCGGCAGCGCCTTTGGAACGCGATGAGGGGGACCACGTCGCCGGTGAGCAGCTGACATTCTGGAACGTCGTCAGAGCCTGGCTGTGAACTAAGCGGAACCTCCGCAATTACGCCACGTTCGAAGCCGTCGAACGTATGGAGCGGGATCGTCGGGTCCAGCAATCGTAATATTCGATCCTGGGTGGTGCCGGCGCCGTAGAGCGCTAACAACAGAACGGTCGCGGCCAACGTCGCATCCACGTCGTTTTTACCGAGCCCGCGATCGAGAGACGTCAGACAAATCTTTTCCAATTCAAGCGACCATCTCGTCGCGTCGAGGTTTACGAGCGCTAGGGCGCTATGTGCGCGATCCGGGATATGCAGTGGTGGAACGTATGGACGCCGGAGTTGCCGGGCGCCGCCATGTCCAACTGCTGCCTTCGCGATATGGGTATTCAAGGCCTCTCGTGTGGCCTGCTGTATCGGAAGGGGCTCCTCATTTATTTCTTCAAGCAGTGTCTGGATTGCCTCGGGCGGCACTAGCCAGTCCTTATCCTTGGTCGCTTGCTCGACGCAGGCGCGTGCGAGTTCGATGCCACGTAATCGTTCTGCCTCGTCGGGCCGGATACGCGATTGCGCGCTCCGGTCGCGTCTGGCTTTCGCTAACCGCCGGTAGGCTGAAATGATCGAGTCGGCCGGTGGAGCGGCTAGGTCCGCTGGCGGATCGTAACGGGTGACGGTGCCGATGAGCTCGCACCCGAGCGCATGAAGATAAAGCTGTAGACCATCCGCAAGACGCTCAGCAAACTCGAAAGGCGAGTCGGGATCACATTCGTTGAATGGCGTGCCGCCGATGCTATGGCCCATCTGTAAGGCTATGTCCGATCCGGCCAGATTAAATTTAACTGCGTTGCTGGCGAAAAGGTGTCGTAGAAGAGGTAGCGGGACAGCCCATTCTGGCCACGCGGATGCGATCGCGTGCGGCGTAAGTGGTTGAGTCGCGTAGCTGCATTCCTCCCCCGTTACGGCAAACCAGAATGCCCCGTCGCCACTCAGCGCGCCTCGTACCGATGCTAGTAGTGCAACGTTTTCATGTTCGTTTTTTTCGAGCTGGCGTTGCAGGCGTTCCAGCTGGCGGACATAGCCTTCGAGCTGACGCGTGAAGAGTTCAGGGAGAACGCAGATGCGTGCGTCGAGTTCCGGTTCGGTCGTCTTGTCCGCGACCATTGCCCACGTCCATCGTGGGCCACTTTTCCTTGGCGATAGGAAATGTCGTCGAGTCATCTGCGCTATCGGCGCCGTGAAGCGGTTCGCCGTGGTCGCGCCGAACAGTATGGCCAGATAAAGACCGAGCGCTGCAACACCGTCGACCATTACCGGCAGAGGCGCTTTGCTCAATCGAACGCGCCCAGACGTGCTTGAGACCATCGCAGAGAAAGCGATTTGAGCGCGCTCAAATCGAACTGCTGCCCGGGGCGCGCCAACCAGGATATGTGCTGAACCCACGTCCCCGCTGAGTTCGATCCCGAACGAAGTCAGGGCGTCGGAATAGATCGTGCGAAGGCGCGTTGCCGGCGTTGCGTAGTAGTGACTCGAAGCGAGCGAATGCTCGAGGGACGAACCGGCTAGCCATTGTGGTTCGCGTAGATGACCGGTCACCAGGAAAACCGCAACCGGCAGCGTGTGCATGAGACGCGTCTCGGTGAAGCGGGGTACCTCGCTACGTAGCTTGTCGCGGACTTCCGTCCAGGTATGTGCCCAGGATTCGGTTGCGCCGATCTGATCGAGTATTGCCAGGCTTTTCATGCCGGCCAGCCTGCTTAAGGCTCCGGCAAGGGGTTTGGCAAAGGGGAGGTCGAGTTCGCGAACTGGCCTGTCGAACCAGCTTTCAGGCAAGCCGCGTAATTCAGGCAACTGTGGAATGGTCCCAGTCCAGCCAGTGTCAGTGACTCGAAGGCTTCCCTCAACGGTGGCCATGCTGTCGCCTAGATAATTCCGAATAGCGTAAATGCATTCGTCGCGACGCCGGCCAGTCACGAGCATGAGCGCCAAGCAGATATGAGCAGCCATTTCCATCGGTGGGCACGATGAGCTCGACGAAAATCGGGCCAAGAGCCATCCCCAGACCCGTGCGCTCTCACCGCTACTGAGTACGCGGTCCGAGTCCGGCAATAGAGCTCCCTCAAGATGGTGACGAGTCAGTTGGTCGAACTCGAATATTGCTAGTTTCACCTCGCGTTTGGTCGGCAGTTCGAGAGGCTCGTCCTCCTCCTGAAAAATATCTAGCGCGAAGGCGAGCTGAAAACCTTCCAGGTCTTCAGCGGGAATTTCATTCGTTGGCGGCGCCTCGAGCTCCGGAGAGGGTGGAACGAAGGTCGGAATGCTCGTGAGACCCCCGGGAGTTACTCGTGGTAATGGCCTCCCCGGGCTTGGGGGAGATCGAGGCTTACCGGGATCGTCGGTGCTCGGCGGCTCTGGCGATGCGGACGGCGGATCTGTAGAGCTATATTTTGTAGCAAGCGCTTGGAGGGCAAATGCGGTTGCGAGCTTCGCGTCGTCCTCAAAATACGGCCTTAGCAGAGCCGTGAGGGCGGCGGATTCGATGGCCAGATGCCACCGCTCGGTGAGGATTGAAGACACCGTGCCGTCGAACGCATACGTGGGTTGGACGGTCAGAACGTCGCGTATTGTCTTGGCCGCTTCGGTTTCGTCTTGGCTCAGCGTGCGACGCGTGATTACGCGTAACAGCAACGACCGAAGAATGCCTAGCGCCTTGGGTTCGCCGCGGCGCGGTATGAATGCACCGTAGTAATAGGATCGGCCGAGGACACCGGCCAACGGGTGGAATGAACCTTTCGCGGAACTCGGGTCACGTTGGAAGTCGACGCTGAAGGCGTGCGCGACTTGTGCTAACTGTTCAACACGTTTGCGCTCGTGTGCGCTGTAGAAAGGGCGTAGCTCGTTCAAGCATTCACTAATCGCTTTGGAAGCGACTGCGCCTAGCGGTATGCCGCCAGAGTCCAGAACTCCGAGCGAGGGACGCGAAAGGCGGCTAATCCGAACGGCGGTCGCGCTCGAAACGATGTCGATCCGCGCTTCGAGAGCGAAAGCGGCTATACGGTCATGGAAGGCTGGTTTGGCTGAGCCCATCATGGAGCCATTTGCGTAGTTGAACCTTCAACCGCAAGCGGTTCTAATTGACGGCCTGTGAACGCCGCTACGCAAAAGTATCGGCCGAAAGAGCTGTAACTATAGGCAATTAACGCCACGTGGGCGCGATAGAGGAAAAGTAACGGCAATGGAAAGCATGCCGTTAAATATGGCTACGAACCGCAAGGTCGGGAGTTCGAATCTTCCCGGGCCCGCCATGCAAAGAAGGCTTCCCAGAAATGGGGAGCCTTTTTTATTTGCAACGACTCATTCGAACTCCCGACAAATAACAAGTCGTTCGACGGCTGCGCAGCAGCCGAATCGTGCAGCGTTAGCTGCACGAGCCCGAAGGGCGAGCGGCGCAGCCGCGAGTAATCTTCCCGGGCCCGCCATGCAAGAGAGGCTCTCCAGAGATGGAGAGCCTTTTTTTGTGCTCACGACTCATTCGAACTCCCGACAGACAATAATAGAGGTCGACAACCGCGCGCAGCGCGGTTGAACGGGGCGGCGTCAGCCGCACCGGCCCCGAAGGGGTGAGCCGCGCAGCGGCGAATCATCTTCCCGGGCCCGCCATGCCCAAAACGCGCCGTCCTGCGAGTGTGTCGTAGTCATAACCGACACGGCGGTAACTCGCAGCGGGACTCAGGTAGCCGCAAGCGGCCTGCCACAGGCCTCTCATTGTCTTAAAGTCGTAATGTCGGTGTTTATACCCATTACTTGCCGGTGACAAAGGGATAACGTCTAGCGCAGATCGAGGACATTGGCCTGCCGCGGCGGGGAGGGGGCGTAATGGGTAAGAAGGCATTCATGGCCGGGTGGGCGCTTGTTCTGTGTTTCGCCATGGCCGGATGCGGCGATGGCAGTGACGGTTCTGTCGACGTAGCGAGCTCTGGCGAGGCCGTCGACGACGGCGGTGGTGAGCCCGCCACACCCGCCGCGCTGTTCTGCGACGAGAACGCCCCAGCGCTTGAGGCCGGGCGCGTCGATGCGGTCACGCAATCGACCGATATCGATGGCACGACGATCGATGTCGCTATGACGTTGTACACGCCGGCGCTCGACAAAGGCGAGTGCGCGCCGCTGATTGTTCACAGCCACGGTTTTGGCGGCAGCCGTATTACCGATCTCGACGACGTGGCGGACGACGCCAACGCCTCTGACCTGGCCACTCGCCAGGCGTGGGAATCGGGCTATTTCGTGGTGAGTTTCGACCAGCGTGGATTCGGCGAAACGGGCGGCCGCGTGATGGTCGAAAATCCCGACTTCGAAGGCCGCGACACGACTGCGGTTATCGACTATGCGATCGAACGAATCGGTGGCCATTTGGCCTATCGTCGCGGTGACCCCGTGCTGGGCGCGCTCGGCCTGTCCTATGGCGGTGGTTATCAGCTGGTGGGTGCCGGTGTGGACCCGCGCATCGACGCCATCGTGCCGGCGGCCACCTGGCATGATCTGACCTACAGTCTGGCGCCGAACGACGCGCCCAAGACCGTCTGGCTCGATCTACTGGTCCTGCTCGGCGTGACCGGGGCCGAAGGCGCGCTCGATCCGTTTCTCTACGAGGGATTTCTGCAAGCACAGTTCGGCGAGATTTCCGACGATATTCTTGCCGAGGTCGAAGGGAACGGGCTGAATGCCTTCTGCGACGGGCTACGCCCAAGCGAAGGCGTACCGCGTGTTGATGCGTTCTTTGTACAGGGCGTGAACGATACGCTGTTCAACATGAACGAGGCCGTGCGCAACGCCCAGTGCCTGCGCGCAGCCGGCAACGACGTACGCCTGCTCATCCAGCGTACCGGCCATATCCTGCCGCTTTTCCAGGCCGTGCAGGGCGCCTTCGGCTTCGATTTGGACCCGCGTGTCGTCTGCGGCAATGCCACCTATGCCACCTCGGAACGCATGCTCAGCTTCCTGAATGAGAAGCTGCGCGGTATCGAAGCGAAGCCGCCGATCGACGCCAACTGTTTCGTTCAGGACGACACGCACGGCGTCGTGACCGACGATATCCCGATCGGCGGGCAGCGCTACACCATCCCATCGACCACGCTATCCACCGGCCCGGTGGTGGAAACCGTGGTCAATGTACTCCAGGGGCTGCAGATCAACGGCAGCCCGCTGCTGCCGACCGTGCTCGAATCGCTGGGCATGACGGTGACCAACCTGCTGGATACGCTCGAAGCATTGGTGACCAACCCGAGCGAACTCGACAGCGTGCTGACCAACGAGGTGCTGCAGCTGCTACCGCCGGAACTGCTCAACGAGCTCACCGCGCCGTCGCGGGAACTGTTTCTGTTCACCGCGGAACGGCCTATGACGCTGGCGGGTATCCCCATGGCCGACTTGACGGTCGAGAGTGCGGCGGATGCTCCCATCGTGTTCGTCGGGCTGGGGCTCAAACGTCAGGGCGAAACGCGGATTGATCTGATCAATACACAGATCACCCCGTTGAGCGGGCACGCCGACGGGGTTTATCAGCAGCCCCTCGTCGGCGTATCGACGCGGCTCGATCCCGGCGACGAGGTGTATCTGATGGTCTACGGCTTTCATAACCAGTACTACCTCAGCTTCAACCGGCTGCCGCGCGTGGTGACGCTTTCGGGCAGCGTGGACCTGCCGTTGCTGCCAGACTCGATACGCCCGTAAGGACGGGTCGGTGCGTGCCTGACGCTGCGTGCCGTTCGACGCATCAGCTATGGTTGGGCGCCTGATTAGTCTTTCGGTTTGGCCCGGCATGACGGGCGGTGCCACAGGGTTTGAACAAGGCGGCAAAGAAGGCAATCGCCATGGCGATTGCGGCCAGATCGCCGCCGTAGTACATCAGCTCTGCCGCTAGCCGCCGTTGCTCGAGCGTGCTCGCCGAGTCGAGCGGATAGCCGTGCAGGTAGATGTACTTCGACAGGGCGCCGTGCAGCGCCATCGCCAGGAAGAACACGAGCAAGCGCAGCCGGGGTCCGGGCCGGTGCGGGGCCGGGTCCGGCCCTGCGATCGACCATACGAACAGACAGCCGGCGAGCAGAAAGTGCAGGTGCAGCAGCGTGCCCGCCCACGGCGTGTCGTGCATGAAGCCGTAGAGCGGGGTGAGATAGAGCACGAACATGGCGCCGATATCCAGCAGCGCGGCGCTGACCGGATGGGCAAGCGTGCGCACCGGTAAGCTGGCGAGCAGACGCACCAGGGTACGGCCGGCGCGCTGCGGCAGCACGCGTAGCGCCAGGGTGACGGGCGCGGCCAGCACCAGCCCAACCGGGGCATACATGCCGAGCATGAGGTGCTGGATCATATGGCCTTCGATACGGGCATGGCCAAAATGCATCATGGCCGGGCTGAGTGCGATCAGGGCCAGCGCGGCGCCTGCCAGCCAGCTCAGCCCCCGTCGCAGGGGCCATTCGTTTCGACAGGCGTACCAGGCCCGACCATAGGCCAGAGTCGCCGCGCAGACGGCCACGACGAGCAACGCATGCCCGATCACTGGTCGGCGCTGTGTCGCCGCGCGTTGCGCAGGGCGAGCATGCCCGCCACGAGTATGAGCAGGCCGGCGCCGATCCATGCCACGTCGTAGGGCCACACGGGGTCGACATAGCGCACCTGATGCAGGCCGAGGATCTTGTGGTCGACCACCCCGTCGAAGATCTGGAACCCACCCGCACCGAGCAAAAGGGCGGCTTTGAAATGCCGGGGTGCGAACTGCTGCGCCTGCAACAGCGAGCGGGCGATAAACGCCCCGGCCACCAGGAACAGCAGCTCGCCGGCATGCAGCAGACCGTCGGAGAACAGCGCGAAGGCCCCCGAGCGCGCGTCGACGAAGTGGTGCCAGGCCAGCAGCTGGTGGAACACGATCTCGTCGATCGCTGCCATCAGCCCGATGCCGATCAGCAGGCCGGATTGGAGCGTGGCACGGGTATTGACGCGGGGCTGTTCAAAAGCGGACATCGCGCGGCCTTGAACGAAAAATGACGGCCCGAGGCTAGGCCGGCACGCCGCCACGAACAATCCGCAATTTCCGCATCCGGTTGCGGCGTGCTGCGTTGGCCATCGATACCGTAATCGATGCCCGACGCCTCCGGTGGCTACGGTTACGTACTTCTACTCAAGGAGGAAACGCAGTCTGGGTTTTAGCATGGCGCCAGATTCCAAACGGCGATAACGCAATGAGCGACGAAACGCTGGTTCTTCGCGAACCCGATGTAAACGACGGCGCGCGGCTGCACGGTTTCGTGCGGGCGCTGCATCCGCTGGCCGAGAACTCGGTCTACTGCAATATCCTGCAGTGCACCCATTTCTCGGAAACCACCGTGGTCGCCGAACGCGGCGGGCAGATCATCGGCTTCGTGAGCGGGTATCTGCATCCGAAGAAGGCGAACACCTATTTTTTATGGCAGGTGGGCGTGCATGCCGCGGGGCGGGGTGTAGGCCTGCCGCTGCGCATGATTCAGGCCGTGCTGGCGCGACCGGCCTGTGCCCATGTCACGACCCTCGAAGCCACGGTGACGGCGAGCAACAGCGCCTCGCAGGGGCTGTTCCGACGTCTGGCCCAGGCCGAGGGCGCGCAGTGCCACGTGACCCCGGATTACCTGGAAGCTACCCACTTCGGCCCTGACAACGTCTATCCGGAAGAACTGTTCACGGTCACGCCGCTATCGACCCCGGGCCGCGGCCAGGCAAGCGACGGCGCTTAGCCCAGACGTGGTGCCCGGTCGGTGAGCGGATGGGTCTGCTGTAGTACGCGCCCGGCGCGCATCACGAGATGATCGGCATGGCGGGCGCCGACGAACTGGGCGCCGATCGGGCGCTCGCCATCACCGAAGCCGCAGGGCACGGTGATTGCCGGCTGGCCGCTCATGTTCCAGGGCCAGGCGAACACTGCCCAGCTGGTCCAGCGCTCGTGTGGCCAATCGGCCGGTACCTCGCGTCCGGCCTCGAAGGGCAGTATGGGCGCGGTCGGACAGAGCACGAGATCGTAGTCGCGATGAAAATCGCTCATGCGCTGCATGAGTGCGACCCGTTCGCTGTCGGCGGCCAGATAATCGGCCGCGCTGGCCTGTAGATAGCGTTCGACCATCGGCTGCAGAGGCGCATCCAGCGTTTCGATCTGGGCGGCGCTCCAGTTCCGGGCCATGACCGCCGTCTCGGTGAAGAACAGCTGGTGGTAGCTGTCGCGCAGCGAGCCCGTATCCGGATGGATGGGCGGATCGGTCCGCACCACGCGCGCACCGTGGCTGGCCAGCAGGTCCGCGCAATGCTCGAGCGCGGCCGCGATCTGCGGGTCCACGTCGACATCGAAACCCAGCGCCGGGCTGTAGGCGATACGCAGACCGCGGATGTCGCCGGCCATGGCACGGTCGGAGCGGCTTTCGTCGCCGCCGTGCTGGGGCGTGCTCGGATCACTTTCGGTAATGACGTCGATCAGCGTAGCGGCGTCCTGAACCGTACGGGTGATCGGCCCGCGTTCGGTGAGCTTGTCGTGGTGGCTGCCGGGCAGGGTGGGCGCATGGCCATGTGATGGCTTGAAGCCCACTGCGCCACAAAAGCTGGCCGGGATACGTATCGAGCCGCCGGTATCCGCGCCGAGCGCGACCGGGGTGACGCCTGCGGCTACCGCCGCGGCACTGCCGCCGCTGGAACCACCGCAGGTCATGTCCGTGTTCCAGGGGTTGCGGGTGACGCCGGTCAGCGGCGAATCGGTCACCGCCTTCCAGCCGAACTCCGGCGTGGTGGTCTTGCCGGCGGGCACGAAGCCGTGGCGTCGACAGGCCGCGACCGTGGGTGCATCGAAGGTCTTGGCCTGGCTGTCGGTGAGTTTGGAGCCGTCGCGGGTCGGCCAGCCGATCATGTCGAAGGCGTCTTTCACAGCCACGGGCAGACCGTCGATTCGGCCCATGGGCTGGCCGCTGCGGTAGCGCTCGTCGGCGGCTGCCGCGGCATCGCGGGTGGCGCGTTCATCGATATGACAGAAGGCGTTGAGCCGGTCATCGACCTGTTCGATACGCCGCAGCGCGCAGTCGGCCAGCGTTGTCGCACTGACCTCGCGACGGGCCAGGCGCGCCAGCATATCGGTCGCAGTCAGGCGGATGTAGTCATTGATTTGCATAGCTGTTTTTGGGTCGTCCAAATCTGCGTAGCGCGTGCTCGCATCAAACGCCGTTGCGCGCGATCGTTCGATTCCAGTTGTTCGAGTAGACGCGACGCCCGTCTTCGTAGGCGTCGAGCTCGGCGTGCACGTGAAAGTCCTTGCTGTCCGCGGTGAGCACGGTGCGGGTACGCGTGTAGATCGACCAGCCTTCGCGTTCGAGCGTGCGATGCGCCATGACTTCCGCGCTGGGCGAGCCGAAATCGCCGGTACGAAAGCTGTAGTACTCGCGCGTATCGTCGGCGACGGTCAGATCGGCGTCGGCAATGTGATAGCGCCCGCCGTCCTTGATGACCTCCAGCGTCGACTCGTTGCTGTCGAGATCGCGATGCACCAGCCAGCGCTGCTGACCCTGGGTGAGTTGTTCGACGTCCAGCTTGGGTACGTCGCGCGGCGCGTCGAAGGCGATATCGGCGTCGCTCGCCTGGCGCTCGCGTTCGGGCAGGCGCAGCCGCGAGTTCTCGGTATGAATCGTCAGCCGGGTGGACTGCGCCGGCGGCCAGGCCAGCGGGTAGTAGGAGCAGGACACGCTCAGGCGCAGGCAGTGGCCGGCCGCGATGATCTGGCCCAGCTCGTTGCATTGCACCGATACGCGATAGCGCTTGCCCGGCTCGAGTTCCTCGACCCGGTCATGGCCGTTGCGATGGGTGAGGTTGAGCAGCCCGTAGGTACAACGCGTGGCGCTGCCGTCCGGGGCAACGTCGGACAGACGCACCGCGACCATGCCGGTCGGCTGGTTGCAGGACAGCTCCAGTTCCACCACCGGCGCGCCAAGCATTTCGAAATCCTGCTCGAACAGCTCGGTATCGAACACCAGGGCGCCGCCGTCTTCCTCGCGCTGATCGTGGGGCAGGTCGGGGCCGGCGGCATAGGAGCACCATTTGCCGGCGAACAGGCCCACGCTCAGCGGCGACTCGACATCGTGGTGGCCGACTTCGGGATTGTCGAAGTTCTCGGTCAGCAGATCGGGTTCGAGCTGGTATACGCGTTCATCGCGCTGCGGCGGCCACTGGCTTTCGCCAGCCCAATAGCCGGGGCGGAAGCTGTAGCTCCCCGAGGGCGGAATGCTCTCCTGCATCCAGGCCCGCAGGGCCGGCTGGTTTTCCACGCCGTTGTCGATATGCTTTATCCAGCGATCGCACCAGCGCAGCACTTCGCCCTGAAAATCGATGGCCGGCCCGGGCACGCCCTGGTGCGGATACTTGTGACTCCAGGGGCCGACCAGCCCCTGGGTGGGTACATCCAGATTGTCGAGCAGGCGGAATACGGAATTGGTGTAGCCGTCCGCCCAGCCGCTTACCGCCAGCACCGGGCACTGGACCGAGGAAAAATCCTCGCAGATCGAGCCGTGGCGCCAATAGTCGTCACGCGTCTGGTGGGCCAGCCACTTCTCCAGCCACAGGCCACTGCCTTCCAGGCGCTTGAACCACAGGTCGCGCCACTGCTCGCCGACCAGCTGCGGGTCCGGCGGCAGAGAGTTGAAAGCGAACATCACCGACGCCCAGGACAGGTTGTCGCCGAGCAGACAGCCGCCCATGTAATGGACGTCGTCGGCATAGCGATCGTCGGTCGAGCACACGCTGATGACGGCCTTCAACGCCTCGGGCTGGCGGGCCGCGACCTGCAGCCCGTTGAAGCCGCCCCAGGAGATCCCGATCATCGCGACGCTGCCGTCACACCACGGCTGTTTGGCCAGCCATTCGATGACCTCCACGCCGTCCTGGAGTTCGAGCTCGAGATATTCGTCTTCGAGCACGCCTTCCGAGTCGCCGCTGCCGCGCAGGTCCACGCGCACGCCGGCATAGCCGTTGTCGGCAAATACCGGGTGCATGGTTTCATCGCGCGAACGGGTGAAGTCACGCTTGCGATACGGGATGTACTCGAGGATCGCCGGCACCGGTTGGCTTTCGGCGTCGTCGGGCAGCCAGATACGGGCTGCCAGATGGGTGCCGTCGCTCATCGGAATAGTGGTGTGCTCGATGACGCGGTGATGGGCCTCGTGTGCCGCTAGATCGCTCATGTAGTTCGCTTGTTCGACGTCGTGAATGTCAGTCGTAGTTGGTCTCGACCTTACGCGAGAACCGATATCCGAGGATATGCATGGCCTCGTGGAAATACGTGTTCAAGTCGTCGTACTTGTCCGCGCCCAGGAACAGGTCGCCCAACTCGAAGCTGTAACTGTCCTGGTTGGGCAGATCCTCGAGCTGCATGCCTTCGCTGACATGGCTTTTGAACATCGCATGCGGAAAGCGCTCGCGCAGACGCTCGATATCCTTCTGGCTGGGGACACGGGTAACACGTGCGCTGTCGTAGACACGCGGCATGAACTTGGCCGAATAGTTGTACGGGCCGCCGCCGTTCGGGAAGTTGGGCTGCTTGCCCATGGCCACGTCGATAGCCACTTCGTGGTGCGATGCGCCCTCGACCAGATAGAACAGCGGCGAGTGCGACTTCGAGATCCGTGCGTTGACCTCGAGCAGCTTGAGATCGTCGCGCTCTTCGTCCCACAGGAACTCGATATTGAACGGCGTATTGTCCAGGCCGATATGGGCGGCCAGCTCGCAGGACTTCTGGCGCATGTGATCGAGCACGTCATCCGGCAGGTTCGACGGATACACATAGCCCGTGAAGCTCGAACCGCCCGGGGCACGCAACGAATCGATCACGCCGTAGACATGGGCCTCGCCGTTCTGCACATAGCCTTCGACGGTGCAGCCACGCCCGGCGATGATGCCTTCGGCTACGCAATAGCGCCCGCGCAACAGTGCACGCTGATCGCCCAGTGTGGCGCGCTGGCTGAAGGCCTCGAAGGGCTCGGCGAACTTGCCGATGCCCTGGCGGATTTCGCGCAGCGCGTGGCGCAGATCTTCGCGGCTATCGATACGAAAGCCCAGCGTGCTCGAAAACGCGACCACCGGCTTGAGCCAGAACGGATACGGCAGTGGCGGATCGTCGAGCAGCGCATCGTCCTCGGGATCGACCAGGGCGAAGGGCGGCGTGAGCTCGGGCGCGACTTCCGATGTGGCCAGGCGCGTGCCGTATTTGTTCTCGCACATCAGCGCCGCCTTGAGCGAGGGCGTGGCATGCCCGGCGCGGTCGCGCAGGATCGGCAGCAGGCTGGTGGTGGGGAAATCCCAGTGGCCGACGATGGCCTGCAAGCCGCCAGGAACCTCGTCCATGCCGTTCTGCGCGTCATGAATGAAATCCTCGACCGGATATTTTTCCGGATTCACGATCTGGTCGTAGTCGATCAGGCCGGAAAAGTTGTAGCGCTCGGCGTCGCGCACCGTGCGCAGCATGTCGAGGTTGAAGTCATCCAGACCGATGACTGCGATGTTTTGTTCGTCGTCCATGGTTCGGCAGGTCTCCGAGTAGTCGAATCTGAGGACAGCGCGGTGCTCGAGCGCACGATTTCGAGGGCGCGCCAACGATCACCGTCGCTGTGAAAACTGGACAAGGAGCGCGACCCTAGGAGTCATAACCGGGGTAGAACTATCCGTAATTTCACCCGTAACAGCCCTTAACAGACCTGGGCCCGAGCCAAGATCGCGTGGTCGGGTCCTCGGTCGGGCGGTGCGTCATCAGGCCAGGGCTCATCGTCATGGACTCCGTATCTAGTCAAAAGCACGGACGGACGACAGGCCCGGCCGGCGTATAGCGTGTATCGCTCTATTTGAAAGCGGCCCGACTCGGAGTCTCGCCATGGACCGTATCGAGGACATTGCCAACTTTTTGCTGCGCAACGAGATCAAGCTCGCGAGCGCCGAATCCTGTACCGCCGGGCTGATCGTGTCGGAACTCGCCCGCGTGCCCGGCAGCGGCCAGGCGATCGACTGTGGCCTGGCGGTCTATTCGCCGCAGGCCAAAAATCGGTATCTGGACGTCGATTATGAATTGATCGACGAACACGGACTCACCAGCGAAGCGGTGGCCGATGCCATGGTCGCGGGCGCGATCGATAACAATGACGCGAATGCGGCCGTCGCCAATACGGGTATTGCCGGGCCGGCCCCCGGGCCGAACGGGCTGCCGCCGGGCACTGTCTGCATGGCCTGGGCGATTCGTCGCGGCGATACCATTCACCGCTTTACCGAGACCCGCTATTTCGAAGGCGAACGCAACGATGTACGGCGCGGCGCAGCGCACTACGGGTTGCAGCGGCTGGTGTTTTATTTCGACGAAGTCTTTTCCGGACACAACCCCTCGGCGGCATAGCCGGACAACCAAGGAGTAGCCCATGGATACGCACACGCGAACGACCCAACGCGACATCATCGAGGCGCTGGATGTCTCCCCTCGCATCGACGGCGAACAGGAAGTCGAACGCCGTATCGATTTTCTTGCCAGCTATCTGCGCGATAACGGGTTGAAGGCCCTCGTGCTTGGCATCAGTGGCGGGGTCGATTCCACCATCGGTGGGCGTCTGAGCCAGTTGGCCGTCGAACGCGCCCGGGCAGCGGGTGCCGATGCGCGTTTTTATGCAGTGCGCCTGCCGCACGGTGAGCAGGACGATGCCGACGACGCGCAGACGGCGATCGATTTCATCCGGCCCGACGAAGTGCTCGACGTCAATATCGAAGCGCCCACGCGCGGTATGCGCCAAGCGCTCGAAAATAGCGAACTGAACTTCGACGACGCGCATCAGGAGGACTTCGTGCTGGGTAACGTCAAGGCACGTCAGCGCATGGTCGTTCAGTACGCGATCGCCAGCCGACATCAGGGCCTGGTGGTGGGCACCGATCAGGCCGCCGAAGCTGTGATGGGCTTTTTCACCAAATTCGGCGACGGCGCGGCCGATGTCACGCCGTTGTTTGGTCTGAATAAGCGCCAGGTGCGCGCATTGGGCGAAATCCTGGATGCGCCCAATGCGTTGGTACACAAACAGCCGACCGCGGACCTCGAGTCGCTCCAGCCACAGCGCCCGGATGAAGAGGTCTTTGGCGTGAGTTACGATGAGATCGACACCTTTCTCGAGGGCGGCGACGTCAGCGAGCAGGCGTTTCGTACCATCGTCGAAGCCTACGAGGCCACGGCGCACAAACGCGCGCTGCCCGCTGCCCCCTGATGGCGTAGCGCGTTTCGATGATCTCCGGCCAAAGGCCCCGCAGCCGGCGATCGCCGGTTCGGGCCTCGGCACGCGTCGCCGCGGCGCGCCTGACGCGCTAGACTCCGCGTCCCGAATCCCTGTACGAAAACACGATGTCCGATACGGTCGAACTGGGCCTTGACGAGGTCGACACCCTGGCCCGGCAGGTGCTCGAGGGCAATGGCTTTGCGCCCGCGCATGTCGCGGCGATAGCCGATCTGCTTGTACGTGCCCAGTACGACGAATGTCAGTCGCACGGCTTGTATCGGCTGCTGGGCATGGTCGCGGCGCGCGAACAGGGCGTGGTGGCCGGCGATACCCTGCCCACGGTTCACGATCAGGCGCCGGCGATCGTCAAGGTGGATGCCCACGGCGGTTTTTCGCCATTGGCCTTCGAACGGGGGCTGCCGAGCCTGGTTGCGAAAGCGCGCCAGAACGGCCTGGCCGCGATGGCGATCAATCACTGCTTTCACTTCACTGCGCTCTGGCCGGAGGTCGAACGTATCGCCGAACAGGGGCTGGTCGGTCTGGCGATGACGCCCAGCCACAGCTGGGTGGCGCCGCATGGCGGCATTCGTGGCCTGCTGGGCACCAACCCGCTGGCGTTTGCCTGGCCGCGTGCCAATGCACCGGCCTATGTCTTCGATTTCGCCACCAGTGCCGTCGCGCGCGGCGAAATCGAACTGCGTCATCGCAGCCACGAGCCGCTGGAGCCGGGCTGGGCGCTGGACGGCCAAGGCCAGCCGACGCGCGATGCCGAGGCCGCGCTCGCCGGCGCGATGCAGACCTTCGGCGGCCACAAGGGCTCGGCGCTGGCGACGATGATCGAACTGTTGGCCGGGCCGTTGATCGGTGATCTCACCAGCGCCCAGTCGCAGGCCTGGGACGCGGGCCGCGGCGCGCCGCCGTATCACGGCGAACTCGTGCTCGCCCTGGATGCCCGGGTGTTTGGCGGCGCCATCGATGCCGAGGGTGCCGAGCGCCTGTTCGCAGGGTTTATCGAACAGGGCGCGCGGCTACCGTCACAGCGTCGTCGCGCGGCACGCGAACGCAGCTACGCCAACGGCTATGTCACCCTGAACGCGGCGTTGGTGCAGGAATTGCGGGCGCTGGCCTGACGGTCGGTCATCTGGCGTGACGGTGACGCTCACGACCCGCAACAAGTCGTCGCCTGTTACGTCGGAGCGGGGATACCGTAGCCGGCGGCGATCTCGCGCAGACAGGCCCGAAAACACTGGATTGCGCGCGGCATGGGCTGGCTGGTGTTCACCGCATAGCCAACCGAGCCGCCGCGTGCTTCGATCGCCTCGGCAAGCCGCACCATGGTGCCGGCGGCAAGCGGTTCGCGCACGGTATCCAGTGGCGTGATCCAGACGGCGTCCGAGCGCAGTACATAGCGGCTGCACAAGGCCAGGGACAGGGTTTCGATGACCAGACGGGCCGGGGTGGCCGCGCGCTCGACCCAGTAACGTTCGAGCTGTTCGCGCAGGGTCGTGCCACGCGGCGGGACCACCCAGGGATAGTCCATGATGGCGTTGCCGGCGCGCGGCGGGTCGGCGCTCGACTGGAGCAAGGGATGATCGCGACGCACCACCGCGATCATCGGTTCGTGATAGAGGTGCTCGAACGCCAGGTCGCGAATTTCTTCGGCTTCGCTGAGCCGGCCCAGCACCAGATCCAGCTCGCCCAGCCGCAGTCGCGCCAGCAGTCCGGCACCGGTGCCGGTATCCACTTGCACGCACAGATGCGGGTGGCGCTGGTGCAGTGCCTGCAGGACCTCGGGGAGCAGGCCGCCTTCGACATTGGACAGCGCGCCCAGGCGTATCACGCTCTCGGCATTGTCCTCGCGGATGGCATCGATGCCTTCTTCCAGCGAGCGCAGCGCGGGTGCGGCATGGCGCAGCAGGGTACGACCGGCCGGGGTCAGGCGAACGCCGCGTGGCAGTCGTTCGAACAGCTTGACGCCCAGGCTGTCTTCGAGCTCGCGTATCGTTTTCGAGATGCCGGGTTGGGTGATCGACAGGGCTTCGGCTGCGGCCTTGATTCGTCCAAGCCGTGCGACCTGCTGAAACGTTACCAGGTGACGCAGCTTGATCGGTGAATGAATCATGATGGCTTGCCCTCGATCGGCGGTTATCGATACACGATACGCTTAGCGCGGGTCGGCCACGCCCGAGCCGGTTTCGCGGGCCCGCTTGGATCGCGGCGGCGTAGGGAATGCCTCGCCCTGACAGGCGCTGTACAGAGCCTCGGTAAACGCCGCGCCATCTTCGATCGACGGCACATGGGCGACGTGATCGAGTGTGATCAGGGGCGCGCCGTCCAGTTCTTCGGCCAGTGCCCGCAGGGTGGTAACCGGGGTGGCGGGGTCTTCGGCGCCGGCGATGAGTTGTACCGGGGCCTCGACGCCCGCGAGTTGGCCGCGAAAATCGGTTTCCGCGAGTAGTTCGCATAGCCGTGCATAGCTTTCATTGTCGGTACGTGCGAGCTGGATGGTCCAGCCCGCCAGACCGGCGGGTCGGGCCTGCTTGTAGGTGTCGGCGAACCAGCGCTGCGAGAGTTCGGGCGCGATCTGTGCGAGCCCTTCGTCGCGAACGCGCGCAGCGCGTGTATGCCAGGCCTCGGGCTGGCCGATGATCGCACCGGTGTTGGTAAGCACCATGCAAGACAATAGCGTCGGGGCATCGAGCAGCAGGGCTTGGCCGATCACCCCGCCAATCGAAGTGCCCACGAAGGTACAGCGCTCGATGTGCAGATGCGCCAGCACGGCCTGTGCATCGGCGGCCAGATCATGCGCGCTGAGCGCGTGGGCAACGGGCGCGCTATTGCCGTGACCGGGCAGATCCCAGGCGATACAGCGCCAGCGACCGCGTAGCCGTGTCGTCACCTCGGTCCAGACCTGACGCGACATGCCCAGCGGGTGGGCAAACAGCATCGCCGGCAGGTCGGCTTCGCCGCTATCGTCGTAGCCGATGGTGCGGCCGTTGCATTCGACAAATGCCATGTCGGGCCTCGCTATGGTTATACCCGTTCGATGACGGTGGCGATGCCCTGACCGACACCGATACACATCGTGCACAACGCATAGCGGGCATCGGTACGCGCCATTTCATGCAGCGCGGCACTGACGATACGTACGCCGGACATGCCCAGCGGATGGCCGATGGCGATCGCGCCGCCGTTGGGGTTCACATGCGGGGCATCGTCGGGTACGCCCAGTTCGCGCAGGCAGGCCAGCGATTGGCTGGCAAAGGCTTCGTTGAGCTCGATGATGTCCATTTGGTCGATCGACAGACCGAGACGATCGAGAAGCTTGCGCGAGGCATGGACGGGGCCCATGCCCATGATGCGTGGCTCAACCCCGGCCGTGGCCATGCCCAGAATACGGGCCTTGGGCTGCAGGTCGAACTGCTTGATCGCATCCTCGCCGGCCACCAGCAGTGCGCCGGCGCCGTCGTTCACGCCCGAAGCGTTGCCTGCGGTTACGGTGCCGTTGTTACGAAACGGGGTCGGCAGCTTGGCCAGTTTTTCCAGGGTGGTGCTGGCACGCGGGTGTTCGTCGGTATCGAACACGATCGGGTCGGCCTTGCGCTGCGGGATCTCGATCGGCGTGATTTCCTCGGCCAGACGCCCCGCCTGGCGCGCGGCTTCGGCTTTTTGCTGTGAACGCAGGGCAAAGGCGTCCTGATCCTCGCGGGAGACCTTGTACTGCTCGGAGACGTTCTCGCCGGTTTCGGGCATCGAGTCGATGCCGTACCACTGCTTCATGAGCGGATTGACGAAGCGCCAGCCGATGGTGGTGTCTTCGAGAATCTGCTGACGGCTGTAGGCGGATTCGGCCTTGGCCAGCACGTACGGCGCGCGCGACATGGATTCCACGCCGCCGGCGAGCATCAGTTTCGTTTCGCCGGCACGGATGGCGCGGGCCGCGGTGCCGATCGCATCCATGCTCGAGCCACACAGACGATTGATGGTCGAACCGGGCACGCTGGTGGGTAGCCCGGCCAGCAGGCTGCTCATGCGCGCGACATTGCGGTTGTCTTCGCCGGCCTGGTTGGCGCAGCCGATGAGAACATCGTCGATCGCGGCCGGGTCGAGACTCGGCGTCTGGGCGATCACGGCCTTGATGATATGCGCGAGCATATCGTCCGGACGTACGCTGGCCAGGGTGCCGCCAAAGCGGCCGACGGCGGTACGCGCGGGATGACAGAGATAGACGGCGTTGGACATGTTCGATTCTCGTTGTGATCTATTCGAATAAAGACGTACGCGCGCAAGCACCGCGCGGGCAGTGGTACGCCGGCCCGCGCCGCATCCAGGCGCAACGGCAGGCTGTCGACGTGCCACGCGCACGAGGGCGCTCGCGCGACCGCAGGCTCAATCAGACCTGTGGTTCGCTTTGCGAACGTGCGTTTGCATTGCGAATAACCTAATCGTTGTGCTGTGCCGGCGTCAACGCGGGAGAGCTTCGCCGCCCGTTCAGGCGGCACGCGCCCTATGTTCACATCGCGTCCGGCTGAGGGGCGTAAGTGTTCGCCCCGAGCATGCTTGGCTGTGACGCGCCTTGTCGGCGGCAAGCGCGGGCGTGCCAACATGGATGTCTGATAAGGCGCGGCGGTCGTTGGCGCGCCTGGGTGAGGAAAGGGACAGCCCGCTTGCCGGTGTCAGCGGCAGTGCCGCGCCCGATCGAACCTATCGCGAGCGCCGCGGCTTCGAACGCCGCGGCGCTGATTGCGCCGTTTTCGGTGGGCTAGCTGACCTGGCGGGCGATTTGCTCGCAGGTGTGCTGGAGTAACGGCAGAAAGCGTTCCTCGAGCGTCTTGCGTTCCACGCGCGCTGCATTGGTGCTGATATTGATCGCGCCCAGTAACAGGCCGTGCATGTTGTAGACCGGCACGGCCAGCGAACGCAGCCCGGATTCGAGCTCTTGATCGACGATACAGAACCCCTGTTCCCGTGCCGTGTCGACTTCGACGCGTAGCGCGTCGATATCGGTGATCGTACACGGCGTATAGGCGGTGAGTTCGAGATCGGCGAGCACGGCCTCCAGTTGCGGGCGATCGAGTGTCGCCAGCAGCATGCGCCCCATGGAGGTTGCGGCGGCCGGGAGCTGGGTGCCTACCGCAAGGGCGATCGTCATCAACCGATGCGGGGCCGCCGAACGGGCAACATAGATCACGTTCGCGCCCTGGAGCACGCCCATCGACGAGGATTCGCCCGTTTCTTGCGTGACGTGTTCCAGGTGCTGGCGGATCACGTGCTGGTAATTATTGGCCGAAAGAAACGCATAGCCGAGTTCGAGCGTTTTCGGCGCCAGCTCGAAATAACGCGCCTGGCGTCGGACATAGCCAAGCCCATGCAAGGTGAGCAGAAAGCGGCGTGCTTTGGCGCGGTTCATGCCGGTGCGCGTGGCGACTTCGCTGAGCGTCATGCGCGGGTGATCGGTATCGAATGCGCGAATCACCTCCAGGCCGGTGGCCAGCGCGGTTACGAAGTCGCGGTGGTCGGGGGCGAGCCCGGTCGGGTTGTCGTCACTGGAATCGGCTGGCACGTGTCAGGTCGGTCGCTCGGGAATAGATGATCCGAGTGTAGCAACGAAAACACCTGTTCGCATCGCGAACATGGCCTATTGTGTCAATTATTTGGCGCAGGTACGGGTCGGGGCTTATCCGCTCCAGGCCGAGGCGTAGTCGTCGATATCCACACCGTACGCGCCATTGGCCAGCGTGCGCACGATACGGAAATTGGGGAAGCGATTGAGATCGCGCACGCGCTGTGGGAAATAACGGCGCTTTCGGTGGTCGAGCACCACCAGCATCAGCGGCCGTTTCTGGCCGGGATCGCCGGGCACGACAAAGCCGACTTCGCCGGTGTTGAGTTCGATCAGGCTGCCGACCGGATAGGCGCCGAGCGTGTGTACGAATCGGTCCAGCAGCGCCGGGTTGAAGTCACCCTGGCTGCGGCTCATGAGCTTCATCACTTCGCCGGGCGAACGGCTTTGCTGATAGACACGGTCGCTGGTCATGGCGTCGTACACATCGGCGATCGCCACGATCTGGGCGTAGTACGAAATCTCGTCGCCTTTCAGACCGCCGGGATAGCCACGACCGTTCATGCGCTCGTGGTGCTCGAGTACGATGCGCAGGCTATCGCGCGACAGCTGTGAGCCCTGTTCGAGCAGTTGCACACCATATTGCGGGTGCTGCTTGATCACCTCGAATTCCGCGGTCGACAGACGCGCGGGCTTATGGAGGATGTCCATCGGCACCTTCATCTTGCCGATATCGTGCAAGAGAGCGCCCACGCCCATTTCCTCGACCTCGGTTTCGGGCTCGCCCATGGTCGTGGCCAGCGCAACCGAGAGCATGCACACGTTCATGCTGTGCAGCGCCGTGTACTCGTCGCGATTCTTGAGATTGGTGAACCACACCAATGCATCCGGATTGCGCGATACGCTGGCCATCATCTGCACCACGAGTTCGCGTGCATCGCCTTCGTCCACGGCATGACCGGCGCGGGCATCGGCCTGGATCGAGCGCACGAAATCCCGGGCCTGTTCGCGAATGAGTCGTGCCTGGGCGAGCTCGGCGCTGAAACTCTGGGGCGACCGGCTGTAGACCGCGGCCGGCGCGAGCCCGCGCCGGGAGAAGCCGGCCGGCTCAGGGCGTGCCGGCAGCGGGATGCGATTGGGCTTCGGTGGCGCCGAGATATAGACATATTCGACCTGACGGCTCAGGCGTTCGATATCGGCGCGCGATTTGATATGCACACCTTCGAGCGGATAGTCCGTTTCCAGCCAGGGACGATCCAGTGCCTCCACGTACATGCCGGGTTCCAGCTCCGTGACCGGTATCTTTTTGGCATAACGCAGCATGCAGGGACGAAACCTCGATCGGCGATCACGCCATTCTAGGCGCTCGCAAGCCTTCTTGCGACGCTGTATCGGCCTATCTTGCCGTGGTGAAAGCACTTTGCGCCGGTGACCCGGCAGCTTGGCCGGGTATCCGGCTGGTCTGCGCAGGTTTGGCTCGCGACAGGGCGAGGCTGAATCGTCAATTGGTCTTATGTGCCGAACGATTGTGCGGTCTGCGTGTTGCGGCCGAACACGCCAAAAGCCCAGCCGGAAAGCGGCCCGGCGGGCATGACGATCCCAAGCCGCTCGCGGGGCGGGCTATGCGATGGCGGTGCTCGGCGATAATGAATTGTCGTTTCACGAACAACATGATTAGCTTGGCAGCTGTCTCGCGCCGGGGGTGAACAGTCGGCCGGCGCGTGCATCTCGTATTACTTTTGCAGGGGATAGGTGCATGGTTTCTTTGACGATGTCGCTGCTCGCGTTCGTCCCGCTGGTGCTGGCCGGCGTGTTGTTGATTGGTTTCAGGTTTCAGGCGCGCACCGCGATGCCGGTGGTGTTCATCGTGACCGTGCTCATCGCCTTGCTGGCCTGGGATATGAGTGTCACCCGGGTGGTGGCCTCCAGCCTGCAGGGGCTGATGCTCACGATCTCAATTCTGTGGATCATCTTCGGCGCGATCCTGCTGCTCAATACGCTCAAGCATTCCGGCGGTATCGCGGCGATTCGTAATGGCTTTTCCGGCATCAGTCCGGATCGGCGTATTCAGGCGATCATCGTCGCCTGGCTGTTCGGCTGCTTTATCGAAGGCGCTTCGGGTTTTGGTACCCCGGCCGCGGTCGCCGCGCCGCTGATGGTGGCGTTGGGTTTCCCGGCGCTGGCGGCGGTGGTTGTGGGCATGATGATTCAGTCCACGCCGGTCTCCTTTGGCGCGGTGGGCACGCCGATCATCGTCGGCGTGGCTGGCGGGCTGCACAAGGATCAGATTTCCGAGCAGCTGACGGCCAACGGCTCGGACTGGGCCAGCTATTTCCAGCTGATTACCTCCGAAGTGTCCATCACCCATGCGATCTGCGGCATTCTCATGCCGTTGATCATGGTGACGGTCATGGCCCGTTTCTTCGGTGAGCGCAAGTCCTGGAGCGACGGTCTGGAAGTCGCGCCGTTCGCGCTATTCGCCGGGGTGAGCTTCGTCGTGCCCTATGCGCTGGCCGGCATCTTTCTGGGACCTGAGTTTCCGTCCATGATCGGTGCCATGGTGGGCCTGGCGATCGTGGTACCGGCGGCCCGCCGCGGTTTTCTGATTCCGTCCCAGCCCTGGGATTTTCCGAATGAGAGCCAGTGGCCGGCCGAATGGGTCGGCAACATGGAGATCAAGGCCGATCACGTGGCCGGGCGCACGCCGCTCACGCCCACGATGGGCTGGGCGCCGTATGTATTGCTGGCGATTCTGCTGGTGATTTCGCGCACCGTGGAGCCGATCACCAACGCGCTCAAGGCCGTGGCGATCAGCTGGAGCGATATCCTCGGTCAGGCGGGTATTTCGGGTTCGATTCAGCCGTTGTATCTGCCCGGTGGCATCATCTGTATGGCCGTGCTGATCACATTCTTCCTGCACCGCATGCGTGGTGGCGCCATGGGCGCGGCGTTCAAGGAATCCACCAACACGATTCTCGGCGCTGGTTTCGTGCTCATCTTCACGATTCCGATGGTGCGTATTCTCATCAACTCGGGCGTGAACGGTTCGGATCTGGTGTCGATGCCGGTGGCCATGGCCCAACTGGTGGCCGACGGCGTGGGTCATATCTATCCGTTGTTCGCGCCGGCCGTGGGTGCCCTGGGTGCCTTCATCGCCGGTTCGAATACGGTGTCGAACCTCATGCTTAGCGACTTCCAGTTCAACGTGGCCGCCACGCTGGGACTGTCGACCGCGATGATGGTGGCGCTGCAGGCCGTCGGTGCGGCTGCCGGCAACATGATCGCGATCCACAACGTGGTCGCGGCTTCGGCTACGGTCGGGCTGCTCGGGCGTGAAGGCACGACCCTGCGCAAGACGCTGTTGCCCACGCTCTACTACTGCCTGCTCAGTGGCGTGATCGGTCTGATCGCGTTCTATGGCATCGGCGTGGTCGACGGCTTGATGAACTAGATCGTCGACCGGCGAGAGAGAACGGCCCGCTCCGGCGGGCCGTTTTCGTTTGTCACGCCGTTCGCCGAGCGCTTGAATACAGCGTTTATAGTAGTGGCCGTAACAACATCCATTTAATTATCGGGATATGCCCATGAAACAGAAATCCGTTATCACCCTCGACGATGCCCACGCCATTCTCGATGCGGCTCAGAAGGAAGCCGAGAGCCAGGGCTGGAACGTGGCGATCGCGGTCGTCGACGACGGCGGCCATCTTGTGGCACTGCGCCGCCTTGATGGCTGTGCGCCGATGGGCAGCTATGTGGCGACCGAAAAAGCGCGCAGCGCGGCACTGGGTGGCAAGGAAACCCAGGCATTCGAAGACATGATCAACGGCGGCCGTGCGGCGTTTCTATCGGTGCCGGAACTCAAGGCGACGATGACGGGCGGCGTGCCGGTCATGGTCGACGGCCAGCTTGCTGGCGCGGTCGGCGTATCCGGCGTCAAGCCCGATCAGGACGCACAGACCGCCAAGGCGGGTGTGGCCTCGGTCACCGGCTGATCACGCGGGACGCGCTACGATACAAGGCGTGGGCTGCGGCCCGCGCCTTTTTTATGCCCGCGGTTGGTGCCCGCGCGGGTCAGCGATAGCCATACCGTGCCGCCACCGGCCCGGTTATATCGTGGATCAGGCGTAATTCGGCATCGCTGAAGGCCGGTTTGTAATAGCCCGGCAGGCGCAGGCGCTCGGCCGCGCGTTCGAGGGCGTGGGCGTCGATATTCAGCCCGCAATGCGCATAGAAGCGTTCGAGCACGGCGCGCGAATCGCCACATAAATCTTCATAGCGAATGATCAGCGCCGCGTCTGCGAGTTGTGGATCGCGGGCAAGGCGTGCATCGACATCGGCATAGATCATCGCCCAGTAGCGCGCCCAGCCCTCGACTTCCTCACCGTCGGCCCAGAGCTGACGGATATGGTCGATCGTGTCGTCGTCGCCGGTATGGATCGGGCGTCGGTCGAGGCCGAACTCGAAATGGCCGACACGGCGCATATGTTCCAGCGCACGCGGATGCGCGGTCTCGCCGGCTTCGAACAGGGTCTGCTGTTTCATCAGCGAGGCGATATGCCAGACCGGATCGCGTACCGGCAGCACAAACCGTGCATCGGCAAAAATCGATTGCAGATATTGCAGCCGCATCAGGTTGTAATTGCCCTTGGCGGCATAACGCGCACGCCCGCGAATCGCCAGCAGCTTGCGAATATGGTCGCGATAGAACTGTTCGAACTCGGGATTGCGGGTATCGGCATCGAGCACGCTGCTATGCGCGCTATCGTGGATATGCTCGAAAAACGCCATCCAAAGCACTTCCTCGAAGGCTTCCGGGCTTTGTGAGGTCACCGCGATGCCGTCGCCATGCGCGCGTTCGGTGGCGGTTTCGGCGTTCTGCGGTACCCGCGCCAGCCAGCGATCCCACAGCCAGGGCGTGAAAACCGGCGGAAAATCCCGATAGCGGTGGGTCGCCACCTGCGGGTGCTCGGCCAGCAGTTCGAGCAGGATGGTCGTACCCGAACGCGCGAGCCCGGCGACATAGATCGGGGCCACGATCGAGATGTCCTCGATCGCCTCGGCGGCCATGCGGGTATCGAAATTGCCCAGCTTGATGGCAGCACGCGGATGCCGATGCTGCCAGCCGCCCACGCGGTGCATCCAGGTGGGCACGGCAAAGCCGGCAATGGCGGCTTCGCTGGGCTGCGAGCGCGCGGTGCGCGCCGTGTCGTTTGTCTGTGGGATCGTGCTCATTCGATTTTCGCCCATTTGTAGATCGCGAGTGAGACGATGAACATCACCGGAATGAATACGAACAGCCAGGAATGCATCCAGGCCGGGCCGAAGGGGATGACCTCCAATACGGGCAGATCGATACGAATCTGTTCGACCGGCGCGTCCTCGGGCAGATAGCCAAGCGGGTTCTCGGCCAGCCAGTGCCACCAGGGCTGTTTGGTGACGATGCCCACCGGCGCGGTCATATCGAATTGCGCGATCGGCGCGCCCGCGTCGCCGACGCTGATTTTTGCCGGCTGGGTCCGATCGTCCCAGTGCGTGGCCACGCCTTCGGGAACGGTCGTGATCGCCGGTGCCTGGCCAGGCGCGGGCAGCGTATGGCCGTAATGGGTTTCGGCCCAGAGCAACAGGGCCAGTAACGGCAGAATCGCCAGTAGCGTGCCCGGCACGACGAGCCCGACATGGCGGAACGCGGTCGTGAACTGCTTCTTGATCAACGGCCCGGCATCGGCGAAATCACCATCGAATGCGTTCAGGCGCTGGCGTGCGGCCTTGGCATCGCGCTTGGCCTGGCCGATACGTGCCTGCGGCGAACACAGCTTGTATAAAAACATGGTCAGCACCGAGCCCAGAACGGCCCAGACCGCCAGACGCAGGGCGGCGGGCATAAAGCTCGCCATGGCGGCATCCAGGCCGTTGAACAACGGTGCCGGTAGATCGAATAGCCCCATCCTGTGCTGTCCTTTTCGTCGTGGCCCGACCGCCTTCGCGCGGCCGGGCCATCGCGATGGCTAAGAGCGGCTCGGGCCGTTGCCGGCTTCGTTGCCGTGCGTCGACGCGGTGGGTTGTTCGCTGCGGGCCGCGGCCTCGGCTTTCTTGCGACGGCGCATGCGCCGTATTGGCCACAACACGACGAACAGCAACGCCGCACCGATGGCGGCCACCACGCCCCAGAGCGCGCCCAGTAGACTCAGGCCCGCGCCGGGCCCGACATAGGCCTGGGCGGCGGCGAACGGGGCGAGCATGAGCGCGATCGCCAGGCTCGAGCGCAGCAGCGGTGCGGTTGGGGTACGGGTTTCGTGCTTATCCATGACAGACCTCCTAGGGCGTTTGGATGCTTTCGCGAAAAGCCGGCTCCAGATCTTCGGCGCGCAGCCGCTGACCGGAGGAGACGACCGGGATGTACTGGTTCTGGTCGCCCCCGCGTACCGGATTGATGAACTCCCACACGATGTCGCCGTTGGGCGCGACTTCGAACAGTCGGCCGCCGTCGGACTCGGTGATCAGACGATTGCCGTTGGGCAGGGTCGTCATCGCGCCGCGCAGGCGGCTGGCGAAGGGATGCTCCGCGCTGCCCTCGTAGCGCCATACGATCTGTTCGTTTTCCGGATCGACTTCGAGCGCGCGGGTCATGTTGTCGGCCTGGAAATGACCGTAGTTGTCGAACAGGGTGAAGTGGCCGTTGGGCAGTGCGCGGGCGAAATGCTGACCCAGCCAGGAGCCGGCCATCGCCCAGGTCATCTGGCCGGTATTCAGGTCGATGAGCGCCGGCGTGCCGGGGTGTCGAAACGACACCAGCACTTGATTGCCACGGCCCTTGGCCGGGGCGAAGTTCTTCGCCAGTTCGTCATCGATGAACTGCACGCTATTGGTATGCAGCGGGTCTTCGAGGGCGAAATGGGCGATATTGGTCAGCAGCGGCTGATAGCGCGACTCGTAAAAGGCCTCGAACAGCGGGATCTTGGCCTGTTCTTCGCCCGTATTGCCGTCGAGCACCACCACGTAATCGTCGAGAAACGGTTTCGCCAGCGCCGGGAAATTCTCGAAGCGCTTTTCGCTGAAGGCGTGGGTGAGCACGAGCACACGCCCGTCCGGGGCGATATCGATATCGTGATGGGTGGCGCCGTGGTATTTCCACAGGACATTGGAATCGGCATCGAGCTTGACCAGGCCATAGCCCCAGGGCGTATCGCCGGCAGCGATATAGATCGCCAGCAGATCGCCATTGGGGTACATGATGGCCTTGCGCCAGTACATGAGCGCGTCGTCGCGCGCGCCGCGCCCGTCCGGCGCGGTGTCCCAGAGCTTGCTGTAGTCCAGCTGCCAGCGATGGACTTCGTTGCCGTCCATATCCACCAGCGACGCATAGGGCGCGCCGCCCGAGGTATACAGCGTATAACCGTTATAGGCACGCGCGGGGTCGTTGATGGTGACGCCGCGCTTGTCGGTGCGTGCGCTACGCCACTGGTCGGTCTGTGTGTACCGGTCGTGGATCGAGTCCTGAACGATGAGCGCATGACCGGCCTTGTAGGCGTCATTGAGCCATTCGTATGGAAACACCTTGGCGAGCACGACCAGCGTACCGCCGAGAAAGGCGAGAAAGAGACAGGCCACGAAAAACGCCGCAAAACCGACGCGATCCGCTTTATCCATTGTTGAACCCTAGCTAAGGGTCCCATACGAACGCTTCGACCCTCGAAGCATCCGCCCTCGGCCTGACTAAGACCGTAGCACTTTCCTGAAGTTTCCGTCAGGACGGTATTAAATTATTTTCATTTTCGCAGGCGGGGCACTAAGTCTCTGAACGCGCAGGCCCTGACCGGTTCGATTAATTGCGATCCACGCGTACGAATACGGCGTCGGTGCCGGTCGCCGAGTCGGTATTCACGGCGACGCGCTTCCACTCGCCCGCGCGCATGAGCAGTCGTGTCTGGGCATGAAGCTGGCCCTGGGCGATGGCATAGGTGAAGTCGACCGACAGGGCCATATCACCCGAATCGCCGGTCGCGTCGAACCAGTATTCGAGTACGGCGTCGCGGGTTTCGATATGCTCGCTATCGAGTTCGGCCACGGTGGTCTCGATACGTCGTGGCTTCGCTCCAGCCGCGGCGGTGGCGGCCGGATCGGCGTTATTGCCGTAGCGGACCTTCAGCGTGAACGGTTTGTGCGTGTTCACGATCGCCGACTGGGCATGGGCGGCGACGGCAACACCAGCCAGCAATAGTGCCCCCGCAAACATATACAGCCAGAGCGCCAAGTTGCGATTGACCATGGCGTATCTCCCTCGCTAAATCGTGTTGTTGTGTGCCCGCTGCCGGGCTTATTGGCATCAGCTCGAGTTATAGCACGCCGCGTGCCGGGCACGCAGCGCGGCATTACCGGCTATAACCGGGTCTGTCAGCGCGAGAATCGATACGCCCCGGCGTGGCGTCGGCCGTTGCCGTGAGCAGATAACGTGACAGCACGGCCAGTAATGCGCCGTAGAGCGGCAGAAACAGACACAGGCTGATCAGCAGCTTGAACGCATAATCCACACAGGCGATCTCCAGCCAGTGCTCGGCCATGAACGCATTCGACGAACCAGCAAAGGCAATCGAAAAAAACAGCAGCGTATCCAGCGCGTTGCCGAATACGGTCGAGGCCGCGGGTGCGACCCACCACTGGCGTAGCGCCCGCAGGCGCTGAAACACGCCGATATCCAGCAACTGGCCGAACAGATAGGCACAAAAGCTCGCCAGTGCGATGCGCGCGACCAGCGTATTGAATTCGCCGAGCGCATCGACACCGGCAAATCGCCCGTCGACATAGAGCACGGACAACAGATACGACACGACCAGTGCCGGGCCCATGGCCGCGGCCACCACGCGCCGCGCGGTGGCCGCGCCGAGCAAACGTACGGTCAGATCGCTGGCCAGGAAGATGAACGGAAAGCTGAACGCGCCCCAGGTCGTATGCCAGCCCAGCAGGGTGAACGGCAACTGCACCAGATAGTTGCTCGCGGCGATGACCAGCACATGCAGCCCCGCGAGTACGATCACGATCCGGCGCCGCTGCGCCGCTGATAACGATAACGACATGCCTGCTTTTCCTTTTTCGTGACGGGGTGAGGGAACCCGTGGCGTGATCGAACCGCCTGAATCGCTCAGGCCGGCGGCTCGTTGACAGGCGGCGGATCGTAGTCGCCCGCCGCGATCTTTTGCAACTCGGCATGCAGATCGGCTTCTGCGCCGATATTACGCAATATCCAGTACAGCCCGCTGAGCGTGCGCATCAAGAACACCAGCTGCGGGGCGGCATTGAACAGCTTCCAGTGGCGCAGCGATGCGCGCACTTCGCCGCGTATGGATTCGATCAGCCCGTCGTCGGTAAACACATAGGGCGATTGATGGCGAATGGGTTCCAGCGAAGCCGTGGCGTGGCTGGCATAGATCTGGGCATAGGTTTCGCCGTGCTGTGCCCAGCTGTCGGGCGGCACCACGCCCAGGCGTTCCAGCGCGTGATGCAGATCCTGCCAGCGGCCGTCGAGGGCGGCGGCCACCACATCCCGCAACCCGTGACGGGTTTCGATATCGAGCGTTTTTGTACAGCCAAAATCGAACAGGGCAATCGAGCCGTCCTCGGTCACCCCGAAATTACCGGGGTGCGGATCGGCATGCAGAATGCCGTGGGTGAATACCTGCAGGTTGATCGCCTGAACGATGGCATGACCGCGTTCGGGCGCGGCCTCGTCGACGGGCCGCGATTCCACATAGGTCGTCACCAGGACTGCATCGGTACACAACTCGGGCACCGGCTCGGGCAGTACGAAGCCGGGCAGCTCGATTGCCCGTAACGTCTGCAGGTGGGCCAGCTCCTGTACGTAGTTGGTTTCCTCGATGAAGCGCTCACGCAGTTCATCGAGCACCGCATCGATATCGCTGCCGCGGATCGGCAGAAAACGCGACAGCTTGAGCAGGCGGCCAAGGTTGTCGATATCCGCGTCCACCGCATCCGCCACGCCGGGGTAGCGAATCTTGACCACCACGTCGCGCCCGTCCACCAGTCGTGCACGATGCACCTGGCCGATGGAGGCCGCGGCCATGGCTTGTTCATCGATCTCGGCGATCAGCGCGCGTTGTTCGTCGTTCCAGGCTTCATCGAGCACGGGTTCGAGCCGTTCGAATGCCCAGGGTTCGGCGTTGCGTTGCAGGCGCGAGAGCTGTTCGACCAGCGGTTCCGGCAGAAAATCGCGATACTGGGACGCGATCTGGCCCAGCTTCATGGCCGCGCCCTTGAGCCCGCCGAGGGTGTCGAACCAGTCCTGGCCGGTTTTCTGCCAGCTCTTGGCGCGATCGTAGCCGGGCATGGTCTGGAGCACGCCGCGACCGAGGCTGCGCATGCCGGCGCCGAGAATGCGCCGACGCCGGGTACGTTGTTCGCGCTTATCCGACACCGTGAACCTCGATGCCCGTTTCGTTGCGCAGCCAGCCATAAAGCGTTTGCGCTTCGCTCGGGCGTACCGCCGTATTCGGCAATACGGCGGTGGGATGGGGGGTTCGATCGAGAAAGAACTGGCCCTGGCAATTACGCGCCGCGCGGGCCGAACCCAGCCACACGGCGGTATCGGCGCCCATGCGCGCATCGCGCAGCACGCGCCCCATGACCTTGTCGAAGCCCGGCAGCGATTCGGTCACCCCGGGCGTAGCCACCCAGCCCGGGTGCATCGCATTGAAGTGCAAGCCTGCATCGCCGTAGCGGCGTGCCCAGTGGCGGGTCAAGGCGACGAGGCCGCGTTTGGCACGGGCATAGGCCTTGTTGCCGCTGAAGGTTTCGTTCTCGAAATTCAGGTCGTCGAGCACGAGCGGCTGCAGATACATGCCACCGCTGGACATATTGATCACCCGCGCCTTGGCCGCAGCGAGCGCTGGCAACAGCGTTTCGGTGAGCACGAACGGCGCGACCAGATTGATCGCCAGGCTGCGCTCGAAGCCGTCGCCGGTCAGTGCATGTTCGTGGAATAGGGCGCCGGCGTTATTGACCAGCACATCGATTTTCGGAAAACGCGCGGTCAGCCGCTCGCCGAGCGCGCGCGTGGCCGCGACATCGAGCAGGTCGGCCTGTTCGGTATGAATACGTTCTATCGCCTGGCCGGCGAAGTCGTGTACATGCTTGCGCGATGCCGCGAGCTTGCCGGTATCCCGGCCCACCAGCACCACGGTCGCGCCCAGGCGCGCATATTCGGCAGCGATCGCTTCGCCAATGCCGCTGGTCGCACCGGTGACCACGGCCACGCGTTCGTCCATGAATTCGCTATGGGCCTTGTCGTCGAGCGCGAGATAGCCGCGTTCGGTAAACGCCGGAGCGGCCAGCAACAGGCTGCGATCGGCCGCATAGCTCACCCAACCCTGGCGCGGGGCTTCGGTATCAATCGTCAGCGCACTGGCAAGCCCGGCCACTGCCTTGCGCCCCATGCGCTTGAATACGGGCTTGAGCGCGAGTTCGCTGGCCCGCAGGACGCCCGAGAGCGAAAAATCCGCGCGATAGTCGATCGTCGTATCGCCGGCGGGGCTCTCTTCGAAACGAATGGTTTCGACCGATGTAAGACCCGGGCCCCGCATTTCCAGCGCGATATGTTGGTCGGGGGCGAGTCCGGTGATTCGATAGGTCAGCGTGGTACGCCGGCCAAACATCTGCACGGTCACGTCGAATTCGCTACCCACGGCGGGTGCCCCCGGGGTGCGCTTGCGGGCGCGATAGACACCCGGGTCCCATTGCTCGCAGGTGGAGAAATCAGCCAGATAGCGATAGCAGTCGGCGGGGCTGCGCGCGACACGGACGGTTTCGTGGAGTCGGATCATGGAATCCTTAAGCTGCGACCAAAGTCGAGTTATACGCCAGTCTGGCCGTGGCGGTTGAGGCGTTGCAACCGTCACGGGTCTGTCAGTGAATTGTCATCGTGCCGCCTTATGCCCCCGCTAGCCTGCGCGTCGACTTTAACCGACACTTCCCGGGGGACCCATGAACAAGACGCGATCCGTCTGGCGACGACTGCTGCTGACACTCTGTCTGACCGCGGCGATTGCCGGCTGTTCCGACAGCGATTCCAACGACAACGACGACAACAATAACGGCGATGGGCAGCAAACGGCCGCCTATCGTCTTCAGCTACTGCATTTCGCGGATATGGACGGCTCCACCGCGGCGCTGGATTACGTCTCCAACTTTTCCAGCCTGGTCAACGCGTTCGCCAGCGTCGATACGCTGTCGAACAATACGCTCGTGCTCTCCTCGGGCGACAATTTCATTCCCGGACCGCGGTTTTTCGCCGCCGGCGCGCTGGCCGACGACGATGTGCCCGAAGCGCTCGGCGCCGCCGGCAACGGCCGCGCGGATATCGTGTTCGTGAATCGTTTCGGCACGTCCGCCTCGGCACTGGGCAATCATGATCTGGACGCCGGCACGTCGGCCTTTGCCGGTTTGATCGCGGGTGACGGCGACAGCGATGGCTATGCCGGCGCCGCCTTCCCGTATCTGTCCTTCAATGCCGATTTTTCGGGCGACAGCAATCTGTCAGCCCTGGTCGCCGAGAATGGCCAGCCCTCGGCGCAGGTGGCCGGGCGTGTGGCAGGCTCGACCACGGTGAAGGTCGGCGGCGAAACCATCGGCGTGGTCGGTGCGACCACGCCGCTTCTGGCGAGCATCACCTCGACCGGCGGAATCGATATGTCGCCGGACGGGTTTGCCATGGACGATGCCGGCTACGACGCGCTCGCGGCAGCCATCCAGCCCGGCGTGGACGCGCTCGTCGCCCAGGGCATCAACAAGATCGTGGTCGTTGCACACATGCAGCAGATCGCCATCGAAAAAGCCCTGGCCACGCGTTTGAACGATGTCGATATCATCATCGCCGGCGGCTCGAACACGCTGCTGGCCGACAGCAACGACGTCTTGCGCGACGGCGACAGCGCGGCCGACACCTATCCGCTGGCCTTCGAGGGCCCGGATGAGACGCCCACGCTGGTGGTCAACGTCGACGGCGATTACAAATATCTCGGCCGTCTCGTGGTCGATTTCGATGCCAATGGCGTGCTGTTGACCGATTCGCTGGACCCGGTCTCCAACGGCGCCTGGGCCAGCACCGATGCCATCGTCGAGCAACTGGCCACCCGGGGCCTGAATACCGAGGCCGACTCGGATGTACTGGCCGTACAGTCCGCGCTGCAGAACGTACTCGCCGAGCAGGACGGCAATGTCCAGGGCATTACCGATGTCTATCTCGACGGGCGCCGCACCCAGGTGCGTACCGAGGAGACGAACCTTGGCGACCTCACCGCCGATGCCAATTTGTACTACGCGCGCCTCGTCGAGCCGGGCGTGCAGGTGTCGCTCAAGAATGGCGGCGGTATCCGCGACGCCATCGGCCAGTCGGTTGTCCCGCCGGGCGGTACCGGTGAGGCCGAACTGCGCCCGCCGCAGGCCAATGAATCCATCGGCAAGCCGGAAGGGGGCGTGTCGCAGTTCGATATCGCCGGCGCGCTGCGTTTCAACAACAGCCTGACGATCATCAGCGTGACCGCGGCCGAGCTGCGCGACATCATGGAACATGCCGTGGCCGCCACCACCGATGGGGCCACGCCCGGCCAGTTCCCGCAGATTGGCGGCATGCGTATCGCCTTCGACGTGGACGAAACCGCGCGTACCGGCGGGCAGATGAATCTGGGTACGGCCACCACCGGTAACCGTATCCGCAGCCTCGAGCTCATCGATGCCAACGGCGATACCACCGATACGCTGGTGACCAACGGCGTCCTCCAGGGTGACGCCAGTCGCGAGATTCGTATGGTACTGCTCGCCTTCACCGCCGCCTGTGTGCCGGGCGACAACTACGATGCCGGCAACAATGATTGCGGCGATGCCTATCCGTTGAAGAATCTGGCCGATCCGCAGCGTGTCGATATCGACCCGACCACCGACGGCGTGATCGATGCTTCGCAGATCGGCACCGACTACGATCCGGGCCTGGCGATGTTCGCAGCCACCGGCACCGAGCAGGATGCCTTTGCCGAATATCTGCAATCGCGCTACAACCCCGATAACGGGGGCACGGCATTCGATATCGCCGAAACACCGGCCGCGCAGGACACGCGTATCGTCAATCTCGAGGCACGCCGCGCCGCGCGTTGATTCACTGATCGCAACATGCAGGAAAGGGGGCCGCGCTGGGGTTCAGCGCGGCCTTTTTCGTGGGCGGGTTTGAAACGAGGCGCCAGGGGATATCTGCATAACCTGTCGCGGCTCGCGTTCGAGTCCTCACAGACGGTGCGGCAAGGCGTCCAAGCGCAGCGCCTGCCTTTTTGGCAGGTCAAGCCCGGCAACGGGGCCGCGGCGTCTGTGATGCCGAACCGCTTGGCGCCCGGGGCTTTGCGCGCGCTTGATCGGCGTCAGTATTCGCGACCGTGCAACTTGTTATTGGCTTGGGCAGGCTACGCTGTCACTTGTCTGTGAATCGCGCGCAAAGGACCCGGCGCGACCGTGACAGGTTGTGCGGAGCTTCCTAAACTCGTCGCATGAACGTCTTCGACCGTATCTACGCCCTGCACAAGCAGCTGGCTGGCGCGCGCCGGCCCACGCCCAAGGCCACGCTGGAAGCACGATTGGAATGCTCGCCCGCGACGGTCAAGCGCATCATTCGCGATATGCGGCTCTATCTCGATGCGCCCATCGAATACGACCGCGAATACAACGGCTACTACTACGCCAGCGCCGATGGCAGCACGCCCGACGCCCAGTTCGAATTGCCCGGACTCTGGTTCAACGCCTCGGAGCTGATCTCGCTGCTGGCCATGGACCAGCTACTGGAAACAGTCCAGCCCGGTCTGCTGGCGGTAGACCTCGCGCCGGTACGCAAGCGTCTGGAACGCATTCTCGAAAGCCGGGCCATGGGCACCGGCGAGCTTGCCCGGCGCACCCGGATTTTGCGCGCCAGCGCGCGTAGGCCGGGGCCGGCCTTTGCCGAGGTCGCCGGCGCCATGGCCATGCGTCGACGGCTGCGGATTCGCTATCACGGGCGTGCACGCGATACCGAAAGCCAGCGCACCATCTCCCCGCAGCGGTTGGTCTATTACCGCGACAACTGGTATCTGGACGGCTGGTGTCATGATGCCGACGGCCTGCGCAGTTTTTCGCTCGACCGGATCCGCGCGGCCGAAACGCTCGATGACGAAGCCATCGATATGGACAGCGACGCCCTCGAGGCCGAGCTGGGTGGCGGCTACGGCATCTTTTCGGGCACGCCCGAGAACACGGCGGTCATCCGCTTTTCGCCCCAGGCCGCACGCTGGGTGGCCGACGAGCAATGGCACCCCGACCAGCAGGGCCGGGCGCTCGACGACGGCGGCTACGAACTGCGGGTGCCGTATTCGGCCAGCGCCGAACTGCTGGCCGACGTGCTCGCCTACGGACCGGAGGCCGAAATCATCGCCCCGGAATCTCTGCGCCGGGCCGCTGCCGAGCGCCTGCGTGCGGCGGCAGCGCACTACGCCGAATATATTTAATGTAAATTCATACAGCCCAGGGTCGCTGTTTGACCCACCGCCACCGGCAAGCTCTCCCACGTTGACGACATCACGTGGACAAGCGGGAGCGACCCATGAGCGAAACAATGGCCCAACGACTGATTCATCCGGCCCATGCCCAGCTGGTGCAGGCTGCACGCGCCGAGCGCCGTGCGCTCGTACGGGCACTGGCCATCGAAGCCGACTGGCGTTTCCACGACGGCCCCGAATGGGCGGCGCGCTACTGGGCGGCCTTCGGCGATCTGCGTCGCGACGTGGACAGCGCGCCGGAACTGCGCCTGGGCGCCGCGCTGGCGCCTCGCAGTGGCTGGTCGCCGCTGGCGCCGGTGGAATCCGACCAGGCCCGGGCCATTTTTCGGGCCCTGCTGGCCGCCTTGCATCCCCAGGTTGCCCCGCGGGCCGCCGCGGCCGATACCGCCGGGCTGTGGTCGCTCGCGGTTATGGCTTATCGCGCCGGTGATGCCGCGCGGCTGCGTGAATTGCTTGCCCGTGCCCAGCCCGCCGCGGCCACGGCCCGCTTGCCGCAGGACCTCGTCGAACTGCGCCAGGAGCACGATCGTCTGGCAAACGCGCGGGCGGCAGCGGATCGGCGCCTGGCCGAACTCAGCCAGAGTTTTCCCTTCAATCTGCGCGACCGGCTGGACGATGCCGACTGGGTGCGACGCCAGCGTCTGAGCCTGCGGCAGGTGCTGGCGTTCGTGGCGCCCCCGCGCCGCCAGCCTGCGCACAGCGATCGCCAACAGGTATCCTGAGCCGCTTGCTGGAATCACTCACCACTGGTTGCGCCATGGCCCAGGCCCAACAGCATCGCCTCGACTTCGACGGCGAAGACCTGCAAACACGCGTCGTACAGGACACGGTGTACTGGATCGAACGCGCCCGCGAAATCACCGGCGCCAGTGCGCGCCGCCTGCCGGTGCCGGCGGTCGCCTTCGATCTGCGCGGCCGGGCCGCCGGCCAGGCGATCTTCGCGCGTCGCAGTCGCGACTGCCGGATTCGCATCAACGCGGCACTGCTGGCCTCGCATCCGCAGGAAATGATCGCCGAAACCGTGCCCCACGAAGTCGCCCACGTGGTGATCTACCGGCTCTACGGCCGCCGTGCCCGCCCGCACGGCAAGGAATGGAAAGCACTGATGCGCGCCTTCGGTGTCGACCCGGCGCCCTGTCATACGCTGCCCGCCGAACCCGTACGCCAGCTCAAACGCTTTCGCTATGCATGCGGCTGCGAGGAGCCGGCTTTTCTTACCAGCATCCGTCACAAGCGCGCCCAGAAGGGCACCGATTACGTCTGTCGTGTTTGTGGTGAGAAATTGCGGTTTGCCGACGAGGGGGCCGGTTCGTAGCGGTTGGCGGATGGCAGATGGCGCGTAGGCTTTAACTCGAACCTTTCGTTTTCTAAATCAACGACGCGGGTACTTGCGGCTTGGGGTTTCGCACTGATGTGCGAGTCACTTTCATTTGCTTGTCCAAATGAAAGTAACCAAAGCAAAGGACACCCTGTCTTGCGCCGATGCTGCGCATCGGTTCCCTGCGCGGCTCCG